>NZ_DASQVQ010000095.1:0-4041 GCF_035640695.1 Mycobacterium sp. | reverse complement strand
AGGTGAAGCTGGTGAGCAACCGTGACGGTCTTGGTCGGGCCGTTGCGGTGCTTGGCAATAATGAGGTCCGCTTCGCCGCCGCGGGGGTCGTCGCGCTCAAACGCGTCTGGCCTGTGCAGCAAAATCACTACATCGCTATCTTGTTCAATTGCACCAGATTCGCGTAGATCAGCTAACATCGGCCGCTTGTCGGTGCGCTGCTCCGGCCCGCGGTTCAGCTGGCTGATGGCTACGACGGGGAGTGCCAATTCCTTCGCCAAAAGCTTTAGATTGCGGGAGAATTCGGAGACTTCCTGTTGTCGCGACTCGAACTTCTTCCCGGACGTCATCAGCTGCAGGTAGTCGACGACAATCAGCTTGAGATCGGCGCGCTGTCGCAGTCGCCGGGCCTTGGCGCGGATCTCCATCATCGTCAGGTTCGGCGAGTCGTCGATATACAGTGGCGCTTCACTGATTTCGCTCATCCGCCGTGCCAGACGCGTCCAGTCGTCGTCACTCATCCGGCCCGAACGCATATCGGACAGCTTGATTTTCGCCTCGGCAGACAGCAGCCGCATCACGATCTCGGACTTGCTCATCTCGAGCGAGAAGATGACGCTCGCCATCCGGTGCTTGATTGAGCAGGAGCGCAGGAAGTCCAAGCCGAGAGTGGAATTATGCGTCGGCACCATCCCCGGACCCGCCAGGTACAAGTGCGCAGTGTTGTCGACCTGGACGCAGCGCACCGGAACGCTGCGCACGCGACGCACCGCATCGATCTGGAGCACCGGAGCCATCAGGGTCGCGGTAGCTCCACGATTCCGATAGCGCGAGATGGACCCGGCCGCGGCGATGCTATCGAATCCGCAACGTAATTCGACGGTCGTACGCATCCCGTAGCCCGTTGGCCACTGGTGTTGCGCGTCGGCCACGACAGCGCTTCCGTCGGAGAACTCGACGTCGTAGCACGGCCGGCCGAGCATGACGTCGGTCGCCGCCACCACCCGCGTCGGCTCTCCGTCGGCGCCGATCAGCTGGTCGCCCACCGCGACGTCGCCCATCGTCGTCCACCCGTCCGGCGTCGGCAGCGGCGTGTCCAGCGCCAGCGCCTTCCCCACGCCGGGGCGTGCCGCGATGATGACCATCTGGCCCGGATGCAGGCCGTTGGTCACCTCGTCGAGTTCCACGAAACCCGTCGGTACCCCTTTGGCGATGCCGCCGTGCGATGCGATCGCGTCGATCTCGTCCATCGTCGGCTGCAGGAGTTCCTCCAGCGCCACGAAATCTTCCGACATCCGTCGATCTGTGACGTCATAGATCTCGGCCTGCGCCCGATCCACCACCTCGGCCACGTCGGAGCCCTCCGCCCCGGCGTAGCCGTACTGCACCACTCGGGTTCCGGCCTCGACCAGCCGGCGCAACAGCGCCTTCTCCGCCACGATGCCGGCGTAGTAGCCCGCGTTGGCCGCCGTCGGCACCGTCGAGATCAGTGTGTGCAGATACAACGCACCGCCGATCCGCCGCAGCAGGTTCCGCCGGTCGAGCTCGGCCGCCACCGTCACCGGGTCGGCAGGCTCGCCGCGGCCGTAGAGATCGAGAATCGCGTCGTAGATGTTCTGGTGGGCGGGCCGATAGAAATCACCGGGGCGCAGCCGCTCGAGCACATCGGCGATCGCGTCCTTGCTGAGCAGCATCCCGCCCAGCACGGATTGCTCGGCGACGAGATCCTGCGGCGGTTGACGGCCGAACTCTTCGTTGGGCGGCGGCGCGTCCATACCGGAATGTCCGAGATCGTCGATGACGGCCACGGCTGCGCTCACCTCCCCTCGCGGTCGAACATACGTTCGCTCCGGCTGCCCCGACTGTAACCCCAGGGACCGACGCCGCGCCACCGGGAAAACCAAGTCCACCCCGTAGACAGCTTGACGTTAAACGTTGCTGGCGCCGTCGTAAAACGCCGGTGTGTATGAAGTTGTGCATCGGATGTGCATATCCGGCTTCAGTCGTGTTGAGCGGTTGGGGAAAACCTGTGGAGAGTTGTAGACGTAACATGCGTTCCTGCAGATAAGGGGACCATAGATCACCCCAATGTCTGTGGATGAGAATCGTTTCGGCGTGTCTCGGCGGGTTGCCTTCCCGGGCGTGTTGTGTTGCCTCGAGTTGTGCGAAAGGTTAACGGGTTGTTAGATTCGCTGCCGAAAGGTCTCCGTCAGAAGTTCGCCAGGGTATGCAGCAACCGCCGGCTGGCGGCCTGGAGTGGCCAGCATTCAGGGTATTTTTTTCTACCGCGTCAGTTTTCGGCGACAACCTCTAGCGGCACTGCGGCATCAACCTCGGGATGCAGCCGTACCACGATCTGATAGCTGCCGATCGACTTGATGTGGTTCTTGGGCAGCACCACACTGCGCTTATCCAGACTGGGGCCGCCGGCCTTCTTTATCGCCGCCGCTACATCGGCCGCCGTCACGGAACCGAACAGCTTGCCCGAATCGGGCGCGGTCCGCATCGGCAGCGACACGGAGCCTAGCTCGTCAAGGGCGCTCTTGAGTTCGTTCGCGTGCTCGAGGCCGCGTACGGTCTTGGTCTCGCGCGCGCGATTGATCTCGTCGGCCTGCCGCTGAGCGCCGCGCGTCGCGACTATCGCAAGCCCCCGCGGCAATAGGAAGTTACGGCCGTAGCCGTCCTTGACTTCAACGGTGTCGCCGGGCGAACCCAGCTTGTCCACCTCGGCGGTAAGAATCAATTTCATCTGTCGCTCTTCCGTCTTCGTCTCGGCTACCGGGTGGACGAGGTGAACGGCAGCAACGCCACCTCGCGTGCGTTCTTCACCGCGGTCGCGATGTCGCGCTGATGCTGCACGCAATTTCCGGTGACGCGGCGGGCCCGGATCTTGCCGCGCTCACTGATGTAGGTGCGCAGCAGCGCGGTGTCCTTGTAGTCGATCACTTGCCCCTTCTTGGCGCAGAACACGCACTTGCGTGTCTTGACCGGCTTCTCCGGCGCGGGGCGCCTCTTGTTGGACTTCGCCATTTGATCGTGTCTCTTTCTCGAATTGCTGACGGCTTTGGTCAGAAGGGCGGTTCGTCGTCGCTGCCCGCAAAGGAGCCGGTCGCCGGGGCGCTGCCCCAAGGATCATCGGAGGTCGCCGCCGGGGCGGGCTGGCGTGCTCCGCCACCGCCACCGCCACCGCCGAAGCCACCGCCACCGCCGCCGCGGCTGGCCTTGTTGACCTTCGCGGTGGCATACCGCAGCGACGGGCCGATCTCGTCGACCTCGACCTCAACGACGGTGCGCTTCTCACCCTCGCGGGTCTCGAACGAGCGCTGCTTCAGCCGGCCCTGCACGATCACCCGTGAACCGCGGGTGAGGCTTTCGGCCACGTTCTCGGCGGCCTCCCGCCAAATGTTGCATCTCAAGAACAGCGCTTCGCCGTCCTTCCATTCCCCGCTTTGGCGGTCGTAGATGCGCGGCGTGGACGCCACGGTGAAGTTGGCGACGGCTGCGCCGGACGGGGTGAAGCGCAGTTCTGGGTCGGCGGTCAGGTTTCCGACCACGGTGATGGTGGTGTCACCGGCCACGAGATCCTCCTGGGGTGAGCGGCATATTGGCCGCGAGCCTACGCAAGGCATACGACAGCCCGCAGACGTTCGACGACTAGTGCTTGTCTGTGCGCAGCACCTTGGTACGGAGGACGGACTCGTTCAGGCTCAATTGGCGATCAAGCTCCGACACGGTGGCCGGCTTCGCTGTGACGTCGACCACCGCGTAGATGCCCTCGGCGTGCTTGGCGATCTCGTAGGCCAGCCGGCGCCGACCCCAGATATCGACCTTGTCGACCTTTCCGCCGTCGTTGCGCACGACGTTGAGAAACGCCTCCAGCGACGGTGCGACGGTGCGCTCATCGAGGGTGGGGTCGAGGATGACCATGATTTCGTAGGGACGCATGGGAACCTCATCACCTCCTATGGTCATGTGCGGCCACGGTCGGTCCGTGGCAGGAGGGTCGCCTGCGTCGGCAACCGGCCCAGGTTACAGGAACGGATGCTGACGTGCGAAATCGCG
>NZ_DASQVQ010000094.1:0-7709 GCF_035640695.1 Mycobacterium sp. | reverse complement strand
GATGGTTGGTCGTTGGGGACGTCAGTCCCGGATGAAACCCTTGTTGCGCATCAGGAAGTCGGCAAGGAATCCGTCGTGCGGCATGCCCGGCGTCGTGTGGTAGGTGCGGTGGTGGCCGGTGACGACGTTGGTCACGCTCGGTTCGCTGAGCAGCTCGTCGATCAGCGCTTCATCGGTGGTGATCGCGTTGATGACCAGCGAATGCCGCAGCGGCTCAGTACCGTCGGCGCGCGACCACGGCGCCACCCATACGCACGGAAACGGCAGCTCGATGTTGAGCTTGTCCACGTCCGGATTGGCCAGCAGGTGCACGGCCGGGCGCAGCGCGGCGCAGCCATCGCCCAGGTCGGCGACCACCTGACCGGCGCCTAGCAGCGGGGTGGCGCCGACGGCTTTGGCGGCAAGGTAATTCGCCAGCTCGCGCGCCCTGCCTATGGGCTGAGTCGGCAGGGTCGCCCGCTCGTCGCAGGCACGCAGCGGCTCAATCATCGCGAGTCGCCCGGCAATCGCCCCGGCAAGCGCAGCGGCATCGCCTTCATAGAGCACGGCAGTCGTGTTCACGCACGCCATCCCGCCCAGGTTGGCGATCGAGTCGACGATCGTGTCGAGGTAGTCGCGCCAGTCGCACTCGGCGGTTATCACGATCTTGGCGCGCCCCGGACCGTTGACAAAAACCGTCGGCTGGTTGACGTACTTGTCCACGACGTCCTGACCCCCGTAGACCATGGCCAGGTCGGCGGCGCGGATGATCTCGTCGGCGCCGGAATAGTCCATCGGCAGGTACACCGCATCGCCCGGGCGAAAACCCGCCTGCCGCAACGCCAGAACAAGTCGCTGGCCTGTGAATGGCTCCCGCCGGGACGGTCGTACCGCCACCCGGTACCCCAGCGCCAGCGCTTGCGGCCACAGACCGTGAATGCCCGGCGCATTTCCGGAGGCATGGACCGCGAACACATCGCCGCGCCGTGCCCATACCGCGGTACCGGTGCGCGTGTGCTCCTCGCGCCAGTCGAGGGCCGTTCCGACCGGCCGAGCCGCGCTCGCCGTATCGAATGCCGACGCTGTGCACTCGGCGACCTCGCGGGCTTGGGCACGGGTCACCGTGATGGGCAGACCCGACACTCGGCTGACCAGCTCGACATAGGCATCGAAATCGAGTCCGGCGATCACCGACTCGGTGAAGACCCCCGCGGTGCTGGCCAGCGCCGCAGCACGTTGATGCAGCGGCAGCGGTCGCAGCTTGCGTTGCGCGCTCACGGTGCGAGCGGCATACAGCGGCGGCACGATGCTCATCTCGGCGACGGGCACACCGGCGGTGTCGCTGACGACCTCGCGATTACGGCTCCGGTAGGGGCTTTGCGCACCGAGCGCATCGATGGCTACCAGAGTCGGTGTGCCGCTGGAGTATTGGGAATACTCGTCGGTCACGGTCAGTACACGCCTTCAATCACGGCGTCGCCCTCGAACATCGGGACGGGCCGCACCTCGGCGATCGAATCGCCAACTTGGCCCGGGGGTCCGGGCACGCGGATGGCACTGTCGCGCTCGAGGTTGTTAGGAATGAACATGCCCTTGCTGATGTGGCTCATCACCACCTGGCCGCGCTCACCATAGGCCACCGGATCGCCGGTATCCGGGTCGATCACCCAAAACACCACGTACGGCGTCCGGGGGTCGAAAACAAACGATTCAGCCTCCGCGTCCCGAGTCACCGCCTGCGACAGGATCATGGTGCTGCCGAAGAACATCGTGATCGCGGTATTCGGGAAGATCTCGCGGAGCAGTCCGAGCGTATCGGCATCGCAATGAGCACCGCTGAGCACGGCGTAGTCGATCTTCGTGTTGATCAACTCCACGATGTGATCGTGGCGAGCAAGGGCCTCAAACAAAGGCGGAGTCGTATGCAGATTCGCGACGTTTTGCGTCTGCAGAATGAATTCCGCTTGCTCGATGAGGTGGTCAACGTATGCCGACACATCGGTGGACGCTTTGCGGGCGGCCATCTTCTTCACCCATCGGGGGTCAAGGTCAATCGAAAAGAACACCGAACCGAGGCGCTCGCAGACCAGCCGAGAAAAAAAGCCGACACCGTGCGGGCCGCTGGGCACCAGTCCCAGCAGCCCGCGACCGGCGACGAAGCCGCCGCTCCTGAAGTCCTCGGTCTGCCACTGGAGCACCTGCTCGATCCAGTCGGGCATCTGAACCGTTCGTTTCGGAGCGCCGGTGGTGCCACCGGACTCGAAGATGCGTGGGATCGGGGCCGGCGAGCCGTAGCCGCGCGGAATCACATCCTCGATAGGAACATCGCGCAGCTCGTTTCCGAGATTGGGAAATCGGCGCAGGTCCGTGAAGGTGTCGATATCGGTGAGCGGGTTGAATTTCAGCCTCTGTGCGGTCTGCAGCCAGTAGCGAGATCCGGTCTTCTCACCGAAGTGCCAAGCGATCGCGGCACGCAAGTAGCCCTGTGGATCGGCGATTCGTTCCGTGCGGGGAACATCCAACAGCGAAAAATCCACGTCTCCCATGTCACCAATCCTGTCGCACCGCCGGAAGGAATGGCAGCCCTGCGCCCATCCGGCGGTTGCTCGGTCACCATCTGATCCGGACTTCAGTTCGGTGTTGTCGCAGCTACGCAAGCTGGAAACCGTGGCGGCGAATGCCGCGCGGGCTGCCAAAGGCAGCCCCGACGTCGTCATGGCGTTGAGCACCGTGGGCAAGCGGTACGACGAACTCACGCTGCGGGCCGCCAAAGCGCCCACAGCGACGCTCGGCCAGCGGCTCTACGCTGCCCGGCGCCGAGCCGAGCTCACCGCCGAGGAAACCGCCAACGCGGCAGGCGTCAGCCGACTGCGTTTGCATCAGGCGAGCGCTCAGTCGGTCAGTGTGAATGACGGGGTATCCGCGGCTACGCTCGTGCCGTTGCGCTGTGAAAGGTGAAGTAAGTGTCTCTGCTCGTCGCGTTCTCGGTAACGCCGCTCGGCGCCGGCGAGAGCGTCGGGGAAATCGTCGCCGAAGCGGTGAAGGTGGTCCGAGAATCCGGGTTGCCCAACAAAACCGATGCCATGTTCACCGTGATCGAGGGCGATAGCTGGGATGAGGTGATGGCTGTTGTTCAGCGCGCGGTGGAAGTGGTGGCGGCACGGGCGCCGCGCGTCAGCACGGTGATCAAAGCGGACTGGCGGCTGGGCGCGAGGGACGCGATGACGGCCAAGGTCGCTTCGGTGGAGCGGCACCTGTCGGACGCCGACGTCGAGCCCTAGCATCGCCCGGCCGTCGCGATGGCGCGGCAGACCCCCTGCCCGGGACACGGTCACGCCCACCGCTGCGGAAAACATGCTGGTGATCTCCGGCAGATCTCCACACAATCTCCAAGCTTCGTGCACCTCTGCACCTGCACCATTTACTGCGTCACCAAGCAGATGCGAGCAAATCTCCCGCTCGCCCACAGAGAGGTTCATCATGACGAAGTTTGTTGTCACATCGCTGGCCGCGGGTGCCCTTGCGTCGGCGGCGCTGGGCCTGTCCGGTACGGCCGCGGCTTTCCCCGGCGCCGCATCGGCCGCCGATACCATCAAAAGCCTGCAGTCCGAGGGCTACAACGTGCAGGTCAACGGTGTTATCACCTCCGCCCCGCTGTCGCGATGCAGTGTCGCGGGCGTCCACCCCA
The DNA here is from genome assembly GCF_035640695.1 of Mycobacterium sp. Lineage (GTDB taxonomy): Bacteria > Actinomycetota > Actinomycetes > Mycobacteriales > Mycobacteriaceae > Mycobacterium. The sequence goes on along the minus strand of NZ_DASQVQ010000094.1, from coordinate 4,042 downwards.
CCCTGGACGACTCGGCCAGCCGGCAGGAAAAGCAGCATACATTGGTCACTGTCGACGTGGCGTGCCCAAACGACTAGTCGCCGGTCGCTAGGCGGCCTTGCGCGGAAGGGCTTCGCATCCAACGCACCCAGCGGCGGCGACATCGCAGTCGCCGGCGCTGGGTCTTTGCGCTACGTCGTGCCGGCGTGCCGCCGGTCAGGGGTCAACAGCGCGAGGTGGACGACGACGCGGTCGCGATCCATGGCGTGTGAAGAACGGATGAAACGCCGCTGAACACGGTATGCCGTGCCGGTCCCGAATGGGAGCGTAAGCCGAATGTGTCCCGGGGATCGGAGTGGCATGGTGGGGCGACAATCACGCCTTTGGTTGCTTATCGCCGCTTTGGCAGCATCGTTGGTGCTGGTCTGGTCCGAATCGGCCGCTGCTTTCGCCGATCCCGCGGATGCGGCGGGAACCACCGCGGGTGATGGCGTCCCGACCGTGGCCGGAATGGTGGTTTACAAGAGTACATATCCATTCTCGCAGACGCTGAGCCGCACGCAAGATCAACTCCGTTCGGTCGGAAAGGTAGCCACCACAGTCGATTTCGCCAAAATCGCCGGGTGGATCGGTAAGCAGCTTCGGCCCACCACACTGGTCATCGGCGGCAATCCGAAGGCCGGTGCCCAGATCATCGCGGCGAACCAACGCGCCGGGATCGACCTGCCCCAGAAGTATCTGGTGTGGCAGGCGGCGGGCGGCACGGTATTTGTCGCGTACAACTCGGCGGAGTATGTGGCGGCGTGCGCGGGCATCGACCCTGCAAGCGGTGTCGTGGACGGATTGCGTAGCGGGTCGGCGTCGATCGCCGCCGCCGCAACGGGAAGCAGCGCATCGGCCGGTGACGGTGGCTCGCCGTCATGTGCCGGATCCTTGGCCCAAAAAGTCAGCAACACGACGGTTCCCGACGCCATTGCCTGTTATCAAGCTGCTTTGCCATGAACAACCAACCGACCGTGGTGACTGTGGATCACGGCGCGGATGCGGCCAGCGCGGGCTCTCCGATACCGGCGACAGAGTTGACGCTGACCGACGACGCGACGGTATCGGTCGCTCTGGTCGGCGCACAACAAACAATGGGCATCGACCTGCCGCCGCGCTTCCTGGCGTGGCAGGACGATGGGGGCGCGGTGCACGTAGGCCATCCCGATATTTGTGCGCTGGCCGCCCGACACCAAGTCAGCGGCGAAGACTCGGTGCTCGATATAGCGGTCGCGTCCAACAACTACTTCACCAGTAAAGCCGCCGGCAGCCCGAACTCATAGGTGTCTGGCTGCGCCGTATCAGCCGGTGCCCGCCATGGCCTGTCTAGCCTTGGATTCGGCGCTGCCGGGCGTGTAGTACTTTGTCGTCCAAGTGCTGTCACGAGTCAGCGTGAACGCCGTGTGATCGCCGGCCTGCCGGCGTTCGAAGGCCAAGCGGGCTCTGTAGTGTTCGAATAGCCGCAGAAACTCCGCCAGATAGATCCCGGCCAGTCGGGGGCATTCGGTAATCTCCAGCAGGTTCTCGTCGTTCTTGTGCAGAGAGTTTCCGCTGAAGTTAGCCGAGCCGGTGAACACCACCGGATGATCGCCTTCGGCGTCGATCACGACGAACTTGTGATGAACGCGGACCATGATCTTCGGGTCCTCGCCGGGCCACAGTATGCGTTCCGGTGCGAAGCCCGTCGGGGTGTCGCCTGCCTTAAAACCGTTGAAACCGACGATGTCGTGGTCTTTTTCGGCTCGGTTGACGATTGCGATCTCGGCGGCCACGTCGGCCCGGTGTGGATCGCCATGCGGCTGCGTCGCCGGTACACGGTTGACCAGCGCCAGCATCATCTTGCCGGCATCTGCGGCGCCGAAAACCGCGTCGAGCAGGGCCAAGTCAGTCGGGTCGAACGCGCATAGCAGTACGGAATGTTGTGCCGCGTTGACTGCCTTGACGATCGCATCGAGGGATTCGCGGCTATCGCTTGGCTCGGGGGGGAAGTAGACGCGGATGGTGGCGTCTCCGACTTGCAGCGGGTCAGACCAGCCTGTCTGGGATTGCTGCGTGGCTGTAAGACTGGGATCGTTCGCCAATTCCCGGGCCCGCGCGGCATAGAGCTCGGCGAGACCGGCCGACTCGAACGAGTGCAGGAGATTCGCCTGCACCGATAGGCCTTCAGGTGTGAAGTTCGCAGAACCGGCCAGCACGGCCTCCGCTGCACCGCCATCACCCATGCGCACCAGGAACTTGTTGTGCATGATGTTCGCGTGCGTGCGTGGCGCGAAGTCTTTTTCGGGTCTTCCGGCGGAGACGAGTTCTTGGATCGCCGTGTCCGAGACGTGGTCTTTGGTCGTCTGGTTGTACACCAACGAGACTTGTCCGGCGAAGGATTTGAATGCCGGCAAGATCCAGTTCTCGTCGGTGAGGTGGTAGATTGCGCCCTCGATGTCCTTGCCGGCGGAGCCGTCCAGGAACCGCGGAACCGCCTGTTCCAGTCCGTTGCCGAGCCAGGCTTCTGCCGCGCGTCGCTTCGCGTCGGTGTTGATGTCCGGAAACTCCTTTGTGAACGCCTGTGAGCTGACGACGGCACGGTTGAAGTAACTACCGATCCCGTTCTCCTCGACGTGGGGGACAGTGACTTCAATGGTGGCGCTTTCATCGTCGAGCAACGTGAACGATGTCGGTGTACCCGCAACGGGCACAATACGATAGGTGAATATTGCGCCCCGGTCTTTGTCATCGATGCGGGCATCCCACCAGAAAAATTTCTGTATCGGTGCCTCGTTAGTCGGGATATCTCCCTGATGCGGTGCGGGACCATCAAAACCTATCCGGTTGGGCAACCAGCTCGTCGCCGACGCGCCGAAGCCCGGGGTCCGCTCGATCGCGAACCCAAGGAAGTCGTTCCGGTCTTTCCCCGCCGGCCAGTCGAAGGCGAGCAGGACAAGCGTTGGGGAGACATATGATTTCGTGACTACTGGCATGGTTTCTCCGATGAGTGTGCAGTTAAGCGGCCCAATCCGGCCTCAGGCTTCCGACCGAAACGGCAGGTTCGATTGCGCGGCTCCCACCGCGGGATGCGGGGCCGGCAGTCTAGCTGTCGCAGGACGCCACTGGGTGTAGCGTCCTGCGTGCGTGAGTGCGCTGCGCAGTATTTTCAGCTAGGCGGACCCATCGTGATTGTGCGAATCCTGTTACGGGTTTCTTCGGCAGCACTGCTGTCCAGGCTCGTGCCTACCACCTCGATGAAAGTTCTCGAGCCCAGTGACAAACAGGTAACCAACACCGCAACACCTGCCCCATTGAGTGTCCCAGCGCCTCCGATGTGGGGATCGGATGTAAACGTCACCTGTAAGCCCGTTTCCTTGATTGCAAATTCCGCGTCTCTGAACGCCTCGGGTTGTGGCTTGGCCCGTGTATCTGAACCAACGTGGATAACCGGCGCTTCAGCCATAATTGTCTCCTTTGCAGATCGGCCTGTTTCGTGCGCATTCGATCATCGTCTGTGGATTCAAGCGCGCCTAGAGTAGTCCACTACTCGAATCTTTATCGGAAGATCCGGCCCGATCACACGCTGCGCGAATTAGCTATCACGGCTGTGAATGAGCTATATGTTCGATGTCGATCTCCTGGGAAGTCGCTCCCCGCAAGCAGTAGGTAAACACTTGCCACGAGTCGCCGATCGCGACGGGCAGACGAACCGTCTGAGCGGCGGCGCTTCTCAGCAGCCGGTATGCTGTCGCATTGAAAAGAACACGCGGCCAAGGAGATTGGGTCGTTGACATTTCCGCCGGCGTGGCCCCGAATCAGCCCATGGGACGTACAGACGATTTTTGCGTTACAAACAAGTGAATCGTTGCTTACGACTTGTTGATCATGGCAAGAGTGACGGGCCACGCGGTCTTGTTATCGTAATTCTACGTGTCGGTTAATTTTCACTGACTACGTCTTTGGTCGGGGAACCAGACGACGACGAATTTCGTGCGACGATCGGAAATGTCTGAATTTCGCGTTCCTTTATTGGCCTATTCCC
>NZ_DASQVQ010000093.1:0-30917 GCF_035640695.1 Mycobacterium sp. | reverse complement strand
GGCGCCTTGGGCGCGGCGACGCACCTGTCACGGCTGGTGCCGCAGCACATGATGCGGCGGATGTTCTTCACCGCGGCGACCGTCGACGCGGCGACGCTGCACCACTTCGGGTCGGTGCACGAGGTGGTGCCGCCCGAAGAGCTGGACGAGGCGGCTTTGCGGGTTGCCCGCGACATCGCCGCCAAGGACACGCGCGTGATCCGGGCGGCCAAGGAAGCGCTGAACCTCATCGACGTGCAGCGGGTCAACTCCAGTTATCGCATGGAACAAGGCTTTACCTTCGAGCTCAACCTCGCCGGGGTTTCCGACGAGCACCGCGACGCGTTTGTCAAGCAGTCATGAGGGAAAAACGCACCACACTTGATGCCGCCGTCGCCGAGTTGCGCGACGGGATGACCATCGGTATCGGTGGCTGGGGGTCGCGGCGCAAACCAATGGCGTTTGTCCGTGCGATCCTGCGCACGGACGTCAAGAACCTCACCGTCGTAACGTACGGTGGCCCCGACCTTGGGCTGCTGTGCTCGGCCGGCAAGGTGAGGCGCGTGTACTACGGCTTCGTGTCGCTGGACTCGCCGCCCTTTTACGACCCGTGGTTCGCGTCGGCGCGCACGTCCGGCTCGATCGAGGCGCGAGAGATGGACGAGGGCATGCTGCGCGCCGGGCTGCAGGCGGCGGCTAACCGGTTGCCGTTCCTGCCAATTCGCGCCGGCCTGGGCAGTTCCGTGCCCGACTTCTGGGCGGGCGAGCTGAAAACCGTCACATCGCCGTATCCGGTTGCCGGCGGCCACGAGACGCTGATCGCCATGCCCGCGTTGCGACTCGATGCGGCGTTCGTCCACCTGAACCGCGGTGACGCTGCCGGCAACGCCGCCTACACCGGCGTGGACCCGTACTTCGACGACCTGTTCCTGATGGCCGCCGATCGGCGTTTCTTGTCGGTGGAGAAGGTGGTGTCGACGGAGGAGCTGGTGAAGTCGGTGCCACAGCAGGCGCTGCTAGTGAACCGGATGATGGTCGACGTGGTCGTGGCAGCGCCGGGCGGTGCCCACTTCACCACCGGCGCAGCCGATTACGGCCGCGACGAGAAGTTCCAGCGGCACTACGCCGAGTCGGCGAAGTCACCGGAAGCTTGGGAGACGTTCGTGCAGACGTATCTCTCCGGATCGGAGGACGACTATCAGGCCGCGGTCCGCGAATTCGGTTCGGAGGCGTCGTGACCATGGTTAGCCGCGCCGAGGTCTGCGTGGTCGCGTGCGCGGAGCTGTTCCGCGACGCTGGCGAGATCATGGTCAGCGCGATGACAACCGTGGCCTCGATTGGTGCGCGGCTGGCCCGCTTGACGTTTGCCCCCGATCTGTTGCTCACCGACGGTGAGGCGCTGCTGCTGGCCGACACGCCGGGATTGGGGGCGTCCGGCGCGACCGAGGGCTGGATGCCGTTCGGCCGCGTCTTCGAGACCCTGGCCTGGGGCCGGCGGCACGTGGTGATGGGCGCCAATCAGATTGACCGGTACGGGAATCAGAACCTGTCCGCATTCGGACCGCTGCAACACCCGACGCGGCAGATGTTCGGCGTTCGGGGCGCGCCGGGCAATACGATCAACCACGCGACCAGTTACTGGGTGGGGAATCACTCGCCGCGGGTGTTCTGCGATGCGGTCGACGTAGTGTCGGGCATCGGATACGACAAGCTGGACGCCGGCAACCCGGCATTCCGGTTCGTCGACGTGCGTCGGGTCGTGACGAATCTGGGCGTGTTCGACTTCGGCGGCCCGGATCATCAGATGCGGGCGGTGTCGCTGCACCCCGGCGTGACACCCGACGAGGTGCGCGTCGCCACCTCGTTTGAGGTGCACGGCCTTTCGGATGTGCAGCAGACGCGGCTGGCGACGCCGGACGAGCTGCAGTTGATCCGCGAGGTGATCGATCCGAAGGCACTGCGAGACAAAGAAGTCCGGGTATGAATCGGACGGCAGCAGCGGAGCGGCCCGGGAATCAACACCGATTGCGCACGCCACTGACCGAGCTGGTCGGCGTCGAACATCCGGTGGTGCAGACCGGGATGGGCTGGGTGGCCGGCGCGCGCCTGGTGTCGGCGACCGCCAACGCCGGCGGCCTGGGCATTCTGGCTTCGGCCACGATGACGCTGGATGAATTGGCCGTCGCGATCGGCAAGGTGAAATCGGCGACGGATCGGCCGTTCGGGGTCAACATCCGCGCCGACGCAACCGACGCCGACGACCGCGTCGAGCTGATAATCCGCGAGCGGGTCAGAGTCGCGTCGTTCGCGTTGGCGCCCAAGCCTGAACTCATCGCGCGGCTGAAAGACGCCGGCGTGGTGGTGATTCCGTCGATCGGCGCGGCCAAGCACGCGCGAAAGGTGGCGGGCTGGGGCGCCGACGCGGTCATCGTGCAGGGTGGCGAGGGCGGCGGGCACACCGGGCCGGTGGCGACCACGCTGCTGCTGCCGTCGGTGCTTGACGCGGTCGACATCCCGGTCGTCGCGGCCGGCGGGTTCTTCGACGGGCGTGGGCTGGCCGCGGCGCTCTCGTACGGTGCCGCCGGAGTCGCGATGGGGACCCGCTTCCTGCTGACCTCCGATTCGACCGTGCCAGACGCGGTCAAGCAGCGGTACCTGGACGCCGCGCTCGACGGCACCGTGGTCACCCGGCGGGTTGACGGCATGCCCCACCGGGTACTGCGCACTCCCCTTGTCGAGCACCTCGAAAGCGGCTCACGGCTGAAGGGTTTCTCGGCCGCAGTGCGCAACGCCGCGAAATTCAAAAAGATGTCGGGGATGACGTGGCGGACCATGATCCGCGATGGGCTGGCGATGCGGCACGGCAAGGACCTGACCTGGTCGCAGGTGCTAATGGCCGCGAATACGCCGATGCTGTTGCGGGCCTCGATGGTCGAGGGCAACACCGACGCCGGCGTGATGGCCTCCGGGCAGGTCGCGGGCATACTCGACGACCTGCCGTCCTGCTCGGAGCTGATCGAATCGATCGTGCGCGATGCCGTCAAACACCTGCAGGCGGCCGCCGCCCTCGTCGAGTAAAGGCTATTGCTTAACTCGCCCTTACTTAAGCTATATTGTTCATATGACCCACATGAAGGGATCCCCTTCATCGGCGCCTTCATCCGCGCCTTCATCCACGCCTTCATTCGCCCCTTCATCCACGCCTTCATTCGCCCCTTCATCCGCGCGGGCAACTCTGATCGGTGACGTCGTCGGCTCGCGACGCGTGGTGGACCGAACGGCGCTGCACCGGCTCGTCAATGACGCCCTTGCCGAGGCCGCGGCCGATGCGATCGATCCGCCGGCGTTCACGGTCGGCGACGAATTTCAGGGCGCCTATGCGACCGTCGGCCAGGCGATAGCGGCCGCGCTGACGCTGCGGTTGGCGGTATGGCCCGGCGTGGACGTCCGCTTCGGCATCGGCTGGGGCGCGGTGACCGTGCTCGACGAGGTCGCGGGTATCCAGGACGGCCCCGGCTGGTGGGCGGCGCGCGAGGCAATCGAATGGACCGCCTGGGCGCAGCGGCAATCCGGATTGGCGCTCGTGCGCACGTCGTTTCGGGTCAGCGGCGAATCCGGGCCGGACGCCGACGCGATCAACGCTGCCCTTCTTTGTCGGGACCACCTGCTTGGATCACTGGATGAACGGTCGCTGCGAATCTTGAAGGGGCTTATGGAAGGGCGGACCAAAAAGGCGCTGGCCGCCGCGGAAGGCATCAGCGCATCGGCGGTGTCTCAGCGCGCTGGCCGAGACGGCTTGGATCTGATCGTGTTGACGTCCGAATATCTTCGGCGGCTGCGGTGAGCACGGTTGCGGTCTTGTTCATCGCGATGGGCGTAGCCGACGCATGCCGACTGACCCGCCCACTCTGGCTGTCGCTGGCGGCCGCGCCGGTTGTGGTCGTCGCCACGGCGGCGATCGCCGGGCTGTGGCACATCGGCGATGTCCCGCTGCTCGTATTGGCGGCGGCGGCAAGCGTCGGCTGGGTGGCGTTGTGCAGTCGGGCGGAGCGTTCCGGCGAGCATCAGGCCGCGCCGCTGGTGTTGTTCGTCGTAGCGGTTGGAGTGCTGATGGCGTTGTCGGGCTGGGCATCCCACGCCGCGGGCCTGGTGGCGCGGTGGGCGGATTGGGTGAAGCTGCCCGGGCTCGACGCGCTGAGCTCGGACCGGCTGCTGATGGCGATCGCCGTGGTCCTGCTGCAGCTGATGACCGGCAATCATTTGGTGCGGCTGGTGCTGGGTTTGGTCGGCGCGGTGCGCCCCGACGGCGTACCGCAGCCGTCTGACCGGCTGAAGGGCGGCCGGCTGCTCGGGCCGATGGAGCGGCTGCTGATACTCGGCCTCGGACTGGGCAGTCAGCTCGCCGCGGCGACGGCGGTCATCGCCGCCAAGAGCATCATCCGGTTCCCCGAAATCAGCGCGCAAAAGGCAAGGGAGAACGGCAACATCGGCATCGACGACGTCACCGAGTACTTCCTCGTCGGCAGCTTCGCGAGTTGGATCGTGGCGCTCGGCGGCCTGGCCCTGGTGCTGTCGCAATAGCAGCGTCGCCGAGTGCACACTCGGCGCACCGAAGACCTACAACCGCTCGATGATCGTGACGTTCGCGGTGCCGCCGCCCTCACACATCGTCTGCAGGCCATAGCGACCGCCGGTGCGCTCCAGCTCGTTGAGCATCGTGGCGAAGAGCTTTGCCCCGGTGGCCCCGAGCGGATGCCCGAGCGCGATCGCGCCGCCATTCGGGTTGACCTTCTCCGGGTCGGCCTTGATCTCTTTCAGCCACGCGATGACGACGGGCGCGAACGCCTCGTTGATCTCGACCACATCGATGTCATCGATCGAAAGCCCGGTCTTCTCCAGCGCATGACGCGTCGCCGGGATCGGGCCGGTCAACATGAACACCGGGTCGGCGCCGCGCGCGCTGACGTGGTGTATGCGCGCCCGCGGCGTCAGCTTGTGCTCCTTGACCGCCTGCTCGGACGCCAGCAGCACCGCACTGGCGCCGTCAGAGATCTGGCTGGCCACCGCCGCCGTCAGCCGGCCGCCCTCGGCGAGCGTCGGCAGCGCGGCCATCTTCGCCAGCGATGTGTCGCGCGGGCCCTCGTCCATCCGGAAGTCGCCTACCGCGACGATCTCGTTGTCGAAATGGCCGGCCCGGATGGCCGACAGCGCACGTTCGTGGCTGGACAGCGCGAACCGCTCCATCTCCTCGCGGGAGATGTTCCATCGCTCGGCGATCAGCTCGGCGCCGCGGAACTGCGAAATCTCCTCGTCGCCGTAGCGGTGCTGCCAATTCTCCGACTCGGCCGTCGGTGACGAAAAGCCGAACTCCTTGCCGACCACCATCGCCGATGCGATCGGGATCTGGCTCATGTTCTGGATGCCGCCGGCCAGGATCACGTCGGCCGTACCCGACATGATCGCTTGTGCGCCGAAGGAGATCGCCTGCTGGCTGGAGCCGCACTGGCGGTCGACGGTGACGCCGGGCACCTCCTCCGGGTAGCCCGCGGCCAGCCACGCGTTACGCCCGATGTTGCCAGCCTGCCCGCCGAGCGCGTCGACGCAGCCGACGATCACGTCGTCGACGGCCGCCGGATCCACGTCAACGCGGTTGAAAATGCCGCGAAAAGCGTGCACTCCCAGGTCGATTGGATGCACCTTGGCCAGCCCCCCATTGCGCTTGCCGACCGCGGTGCGGACCGCGTCAATGATGTACGCCTCGGGCATGTCAGACTCCTTACTCGTCGGCGGTGATCCCGCCTAGCACGATAGCGAGGTACTGGCGACCGACCTGTTCGGCCGTCAATGGGCCGCCGGGTTGATACCAGCGAACCGAAACCCAGGTGGTGTCACGGATGAACCGGTACACCAGATCGACGTCGAGATCGGGCCGGAAGTAGCCCTCCTCGATGCCTTGATGCAGCACGTCGACCCACATCTTGCGTTGCCGCTTGTTCAGGTCGTCCACGTACGAGAAGCGGGGGTGTGCCGACAGCCGCTTCGCCTCGTCCTGGTAAATGACAACCTGCGCGTGCCGATGCTCGATCGCATCGAAGGACGCCATGAACAAGCCCTTGAACCGCTCCAGCGGATTCGGCTCGGTGTCGACGATGTCCGCATACCGCGCGAAGAGCCAATCCAGGAAGCCGCGCAGCACCTCGTCGACCATTTCCTCCTTGGACGCGAAGTGGTGATACAGGCTGCCCGACAGGATGCCGGCGGCGTCGGCGATGTCTCGAACCGTTGTTGCGCGCAGCCCCCGCTCGGCGAACATCGTCGCGGCCAGCTCCAGGAGCTCGTCGCGGCGGCTGGTCGGCTCGGGGGCCTTGGCGTTTATCGTCATGGGTGTTGGCTCGATACCGAAATCACTTCCCCCGTCAGGTAACTGGAGTAATCGCTGGCCAAAAACGCAATCGTGGCCGCCACCTCCCACGGCTCGGCGGCCCGGCCGTATGCCTCTCCCGCGGACAGCCGATCGAGCAGCCCCGGTGAGGTCACCTTGTCCAGAAACTTGTGCCGCGCGATGCTGGGCGCGACCGCGTTGACCCGCACGCCGTACTGCACCGCCTCGATCGCCGAGCACCGCGTCAGGGCCATCACGCCGGCCTTGGCCGCGGCGTAATGCGACTGGCCGTGCTGCGCCCGCCATCCCAGCACGCTGGCGTTGTTGACAATGACACCGCCGTGGTCGGCGGCGCGGAAGTAACGCAACGCCGCACGCGTGGCGCGGAAGGCCGAGTTCAGCGTCACGTCGAGCACTCGGTCCCACTGCTCGTCGGTCATGTCCGCGACCGCCGTCTCACCGCCAAGGCCCGCGTTGTTGACCAACACGTCCAGGCGACCCATCCGAGCGGTGGTCGACGCGATCAGCGCGTCCACCTGCGGGGTGGAAGTGACATCGCAGAGAACGCTTTCCACCCGGCCCAGCCCGAGGCCGGACAGCTCGTCACGCGTCTCACCCAGCCGTCGTTCGTGGTAATCCGATACCACCACATCAGCGCCCTCCACCAACGCGCGGCGCGCGGTCGCCGACCCGATGCCGGTCCCGGCGGCCGCCGTGACCACGACGACCTTGCCGTTCAGAAGGCCGTGTCCGTCAACCTCTTTGGGCGCGATCGACAGGGTCACGAGCCCTTGACCTCCCGGGGTAGGCCGAGCACACGCTCGGCGATTATGTTGCGCTGGATTTCGTTCGACCCACCGTAGATGGTGTCGGCACGCGAGAATAAATACAGCCGCTGCCACTCGTCGAACTGGCCATCCTCAGCGACCAGGCCGGCGATGCCTTCGACGTCCATCGCCAGCTGACCCAGGTCGCGATGCCAGTTGGCCCACAACAACTTCGAGACGTTGTCCTGACCCGGCCCGATGCCGCCTGCCCAGCCGGCCCCGCCTGCCCAGCCGGCCCCGCCGGTCCCGTCGGCCGAGCGGGACCGGTGCTGCTCGACGTCCATGGTCGCCAGCGCATACGACCGCATCGCCTGAAGACCGACCCACGCCCGAGCCAGCCGCTCACGGATCAGCGGATCGTCGGCCGCGCCGTTGCGCTTGGCCAACTCGGCGATGCCGGAAAGCTCACGCGCGTAACGGATCTGCTGACCGAGGGTGGAGACGCCGCGCTCGAACGTCAGCGTGCCCATCGCGACGCGCCAGCCGTCACCGCGCTGGCCCACCACCAGGTCGGCGTCGGTGCGGGCGTCGTCGAAGAACACCTCGTTGAATTCGGAGGTGCCGGTGAGTTGATTGATCGGCCGGATCTCGACGCCGGGCTGGTCGAGCGGGACCAGCAGATAAGACAGGCCGGCGTGCCGCTTGGACCCCTGCTCGGTGCGGGCCACGACGAAGCACCACTGCGACAGGTGCGCCAGCGACGTCCAGACCTTCTGCCCGTTGATCACCCACTGGTCGCCGTCCAGCACCGCGGTGGTCGACACATTGGCCAGGTCGCTGCCGGCGCCGGGCTCGGAGTAGCCCTGACACCACAGCTCGGTGACGTCGAGAATCCTCGGCAAGAAACGCTTCTGCTGCTCGGGCGTGCCGAACGCAATCAGGGTCGGACCGAGCAGCTCCTCGCCGAAGTGGTTGACCTTGTCGGGCGCGTCGGCGCGTGCGTACTCCTCATAGAACGCGACCCGGTGCGCGACCGACAGTCCGCGGCCGCCGTGCTCGACCGGCCACCCGAGGCATGTCAGGCCGGCTGCCGCCAGATGTCGGTTCCAATCCCGCCGTTCCTCGAACGCCTCGTGCTCGCGGCCGGGCCCGCCAAGCCCCTTGAGCTTCGCGAATTCGCCGACCAGGTTCCCGGCCAGCCACTCGCGGACCTCGGCCCGGAACGCCTGGACCTCTTTCACCCCTGTAGGCTAACCTACCAAGCACTTGCTTTGTTAGAGGAGCATCGATGACGAGCGATCCCCGCACCGTGCCCGCGGTGCTGGACCGGATTTCCCGTCAACTTCCCCACCACGATGCGCTGGTCACCGACGACAAGCGCCTGACCTTCAGTCAGCTGCGCGACGAGGTGCGTCGGGCCGCCGCCGCGATGATTGACCTCGGCGTTCGCCGTGGCGATCGGGTCGCGCTCTGGTCGCCGAACAGCTGGCACTGGATGGTGGCCTGCCTGGCCACCCACTGCGCCGGCGCCGCGGTGGTTCCGCTGAACACTCGATATACCGCCGGCGAGGCCACCGACATCCTGGCCCGCACCGGCGCACCGCTGCTGGTGGCGATGGGAGAGTTTCTCGGCGCCGACAAGGTGGCCGACCTCGATCGCGCCGCCCTGCCGGCGCTCCGGCACATCGTCCGGGTGCCTCTCGAAAGGAACGAAACGGCCGACCTGCCATGGGACGACTTCGTTGCGCGCGGCAGCGACACCGACGCGGCCGACGCGCGGGCGGCGGCGGTCCAGCCGGACGATGTCAGCGACATCTTGTTCACGTCGGGCACCACCGGGCGCAGCAAAGGCGTGCTGTGTACGCATCGGCAGTCGCTTCATGGCCCCGCCGCGTGGGCGGCCTGCGGCAAGATCACCAGCGACGACCGGTATCTGTGCATCAATCCGTTCTTCCACAACTTCGGCTACAAGGCCGGGATCCTGGCCTGCCTGCAGACCGGTGCGACGCTGATCCCGCAGTTGACGTTCGACCCCGAGCAGGCGCTGCGGGCGGTGCAGGAGCACCGCATTACCGTGCTGCCAGGGCCGCCGACGATTTATCAAACCCTGCTCGACCATCCCAACCGCGGCGCCTACGACCTGAGTTCACTGCGGTTCGCCGTCACGGGCGCGGCGATCGTGCCGGTGGTGCTCATCGAGCGCATGCAATCCGAGCTCGACATCGACATCGTGCTCACCGCCTATGGCCTGACCGAGGGCGGCGGGTTCGGCACGATGTGCCGGCCGGAAGACGACGCGGTGACCGTGGCCACCACGTGCGGACGACCGATCGCCGACTTTGAACTGCGCATCGACAACCCGGACGACGACGGAGCCGGGGAGGTGCTGCTTCGCGGGCCATGCGTGATGCTCGGCTACCTTGACGACCCGACGGCGACCGCCGAAGCGATCGACGCCGACGGCTGGCTGCACACCGGCGACATCGGCACCCTCGACGAGGCCGGCAATCTGCGCATCACCGACCGGCTCAAGGACATGTACATCTGCGGCGGGTTCAACGTCTATCCGGCCGAGATCGAGCAGGCGCTGAGTCGCCTGGACGGTGTCGCCGACGTCGCGGTGATCGGCGTGCCCGACGGGCGGCTCGGCGAGGTCGGTAAGGCCTTCGTGGTGCGACGGCCGGAGTCGGGCCTCGACGAGCAGACGGTGATTAGTTATGCGCGAAAGCATTTAGCGAACTTCAAGACGCCGCGCTCGGTGGAGTTCGTCGACGTGCTGCCGCGCAATCCAGGCGGCAAAGTGGTCAAACCACTCTTACGAGAAAGCACCTGAATGGACCTGACGCTCGACGACGCTACCTTGGCGCTGCAGGCCGAGGTTCGCGAGTTCCTCGCGGCCAACACCCACTCCTTCCCGACGAAGTCCTATGACACGGCCGAAGGCTTTGCGCAACACCGGCGATGGGATCGCATCCTGTACGACGCCGGGCTGTCGGTGATCACCTGGCCGCAACGCTACGGCGGCCGCGACGCCACGCTGCTGCAGTGGGTGGTGTTCGAGGAGGAGTACTTCCGCGCCGGCGCTCCCGGCAGGGCCAGCGCCAACGGCACTTCCATGCTGGCGCCGACACTGTTCGCGCACGGTACCGAGGAGCAGCTTGACCGCGTCCTGCCCAAGATGGCCAGCGGGGCGGAGATCTGGGCGCAGGCGTGGTCGGAGCCCGAGGCCGGTAGCGACTTGGCTGCACTGAGGTCCACCGCGACGCAGACCGACGGCGGCTGGCTGCTCGCCGGTCAAAAGATCTGGAGCTCACGAGCACCGTTCGGCGACAAAGCCTTTGGGTTGTTCCGCTCCGATCCACAGGCCGAACGCCACCGGGGCCTGACCTACTTCATGTTCGACCTCAGGGCCGAAGGCGTCACTGTTCGTCCGATCGGGCAGCTCGGCGGTGACACCGGCTTCGGCGAGATCTTCCTCGACAACGTGTTCGTGCCCGACAACGACGTGATCGGCGGCGTGCACGACGGCTGGCGGGCAGCGATGAGCACGTCGAGCAACGAGCGGGGCATGTCGTTGCGCAGCCCGGCGCGCTTCCTCGCACCGGCCGAACGCCTGGTCCAGGCATGGAAAACCAACCGGGACGCCGCCATCGCCGACCGGGTGGCCGACGCGTGGATCAGGGCGCAGGCCTACCGGCTGCACACCTTCGGCACGGTAACCCGGCTCGCCGAGGGCGGTGAGCTGGGCGCGGAGTCGTCGGTGACCAAGGTGTTCTGGTCGGACCTCGATGTGGCCATCCATCAGACGGCGCTGGACATTGGCCGCGCAGATGCCGAACTCGCCAACCACTGGACCGACGGGCTGCTGTTCGCATTGGGCGGCCCAATATACGCGGGAACCAACGAGATCCAACGCAACATCATCGCCGAGCGGCTACTCGGCCTGCCCCGGGACAAGGCGAAATGAGGTTCGCGCTGGACGCGCAGCAGCGCGATTTCGCCGCCAGCATCGACGCGGCGCTCGGTGCCGCCGACGTGCCATCGGCGGTGCGGGCATGGGCAGCCGGCGACAGCGCGCCCGGCCGTAAGGTGTGGGCGACGCTGGCCGACCTCGGCGTCACCGCGCTCGCGGTAGCGGAGCGATTCGGCGGGCTTGACGCCCACCCGGTGGACCTGGTCGTCGCGCTGGAGCGACTCGGGAGATGGTGCGTGCCGGGACCCGTCGCCGAGTCCATCGCGGTGGCTCCGGTGCTGCTGAAAGACGATGAACGCTCCGAGGCGCTGGCCGGCGGGGGGCTGGTCGCCACCGCGGCGATGCCGCCGGACATGCCGCGTGCCGTCGACGCCGATGCCGCCGGGCTGGTGCTGCTGGCCCGCGAAGGGTCCGTCAGCGAAGCGACGGCCGGACAGCCGCACGCGTCGGTGGATCCGAGCCGGACGCTGTTCGACGTGACGGCGACCGGTGAAAGCTGGGCCGCTGATGCGCAGCGCGCCTACCAGTTCGGTGCGCTGGCCACCGCCGCGCAACTGGTCGGCGCGGGTCAGGCGCTGCTCGATGCATCGGTGGAATATGCCAAGCAGCGCAACCAGTTTGGTCGTCCGATCGGGTCATATCAGGCGATCAAGCACAAACTCGCCGACGTGCACATCGCGGTGGACCTGGCCCGCCCGCTGGTCTACGGGGCGGCGTTGTCGCTGGCGGACGACTCGCCCGACATCGCCCGAGACGTCAGCGCGGCGAAGGCCGCCGCGAGCGAGGCCGCGCTGCTGGCGGCCCGGTCGGGGTTGCAAACCCACGGCGCAATCGGTTTCACCGCCGAATACGATCTGTCGCTGTGGTTGCTGCGCGTGCAGGCGCTGTATTCGGCGTGGGGCGATCCGGTCGCGCACCGGCGCCGAGTCTTAGCGGCACTGTGAGTAGCACCATGAGTGACGAACGAAAACTGCTGGCCGAGACGGTGCGGGCGCTAGTCGCCAAGCATGCCGGCCCCGCCGCGGTGCGCGAGGCGATGGAGTCGGCCGCCGGATACGACGAGTCGCTGTGGAAGCTACTCTGCGACCAAGTCGGCGCGGCCGCGCTGGTGGTGCCCGAGCAACTCGGCGGCGCGGGCGGTGAATTCGCCGACGCCGCAACCGTTCTGGAGGAGCTCGGCCGAGGCCTGGTGCCGACGCCGCTGCTGGGTACCACGCTGGCGGAGCTGGCGTTGCTGGCCGCGGACGAACCCGACGCCGACGCCTTGGGTCGGCTCGCGGAGGGCACGTCCATCGGTGCGGTGGTGTTCGATCCCGGCTACGTGGTCAACGGAGACATCGCGGATGTCGTCGTCGCGGTCGAGGGCGATCGGCTGGTGCACTGGACGAAGGTCACCGCGGAGCGCGTCGGCACCATGGATCCCACCCGTCGGCTCGCCCGCGTCGCGGCGCAGCGGACCGAGCCACTGGCGGCCGATCCCGGCCTCGCCGACCGCGCGGCGCTCCTGCTGGCCGCCGAACAGGTGGGTGCGGCCGGTCGATGCCTGGAACTGACGGTCGACTACGCCAAGAGCCGGGTGCAGTTCGGCAGGCCGATCGGCAGCTTCCAAGCACTCAAGCACCGGATGGCGGACCTGTATGTCGCGGTCCAGTCCGCCCGGGCGCTGGTATGGGACGCGATCGCCGACCCGAACCCGACAACGGCCGCGCTGGCGCGGGTCGCCGCCACCGAGGCGTTCTCCGCGGTGGCCGCCGAGGGCATCCAGATCCACGGCGGCATCGCGATCACCTGGGAACACGACATGCAGCTGTACTTCAAACGCGCGCACGGCAGCGCACAGCTGCTGGGCCCGCCGCGCGATCACCTTCGCCGGCTGGAAGACGAAGTGTTGAATAACAACGCGTGAGCGATCGGGTAGCGCTGCGCGCGGGAGTCCCGCCCTTTTACGTGATGGACGTCTGGCTCGCGGCCGCGGAGCGTCAGCGCAGCCACGGCGATCTGGTGAACCTGTCGGCCGGCCAACCGGGCGCCGGAGCGCCCGCACCGGTGCGCGCGGCCGCCAAGACGGCCCTCGACAGCACCTCGTTGGGCTACACCGTTGCGCTCGGCATTCCCGAGCTGCGCTCGGCAATCGCAACAACCTACATGAGCCGCCACGGCGTGGCCGTCGAGCCGGACGACGTGGTCATCACCACCGGCTCGTCGGGTGGATTTCTGCTCGCGTTCCTCGCCTGCTTTGACGTCGGCGACCGTGTCGTGGTCACCAGTCCCGGATATCCCTGCTACCGCAATATCCTTACCGCACTGGGCTGCCAGGTCGTCGACGTACCCTGCGGTCCCGAGACACGCTTCCAGCCGACCGCCCAGATGCTCGCCGCGCTCGACCCGCCGCCACGGGGAGTCGTCGTCGCGAGCCCGGCGAACCCGACCGGAACCGTGATCCCGCCCGCCGAGCTCACCGCGATCGCGTCCTGGTGCGCCGACACCGGGGTCCAGTTGATCAGCGATGAGGTGTACCACGGGCTGGTCTATCCGGGCGCACCGGCCACCAGTTGTGCGTGGGAAACGTCGCGGGAAGCGGTGGTTGTCAACAGCTTCTCGAAGTACTTCGCCATGACCGGGTGGCGGCTGGGTTGGCTGCTGGTGCCGCCGGTGCTGCGCCGCGCGGTCGACTGCCTGACCGGAAACTTCACGATCTGCCCGCCCGCCCTGTCTCAGTTCGCCGCCGTCGCGGCGTTCACGCCCGAGTCGATCGCCGAGGCCGACGGCCACCTCCACTATTACGCCGGGAACCGGGAGTTGCTGCTCACCGG
Organism: Mycobacterium sp.; assembly: GCF_035640695.1. Lineage (GTDB taxonomy): Bacteria > Actinomycetota > Actinomycetes > Mycobacteriales > Mycobacteriaceae > Mycobacterium. Next base: position 17,003 of record NZ_DASQVQ010000093.1, on the reverse strand, counting down.
CCTACCCGAGATCGGGATCGGCCGGCTGGCGCCCACTGACGGCGCGTTCTACGTGTATGCCGACGTGTCCGACTTCACCACGGACTCACTGTCATTCTGCTCAAAGCTGTTGGCCGACACCGGCGTTGCGATCGCGCCCGGCATCGACTTCGATACCCTGCGCGGTGGTTCCTACGTACGGCTGTCGTTCGCCGGCCCGAGGTCGGATATCGAGGAGGCGCTGCGCCGCATCGGACGCTGGCTGCGCAAGTAATGGCTTCGGACGCGAAGGTCCTGAATGCGACTACAGCCAGGTGTCGGGCGTGGTGGCGGTCAAAAACGCCTCTAGGTCGTCGCGCCACTGCGCCGGCGTGGTCTTGTCCGGCTCGATGCCGGTGTACTGGCCGCGGTAGAACAGCAGCGGCCTCGGCTTGACCTTCGGCACCTCCGAAAGTGACTCCACCGCGCCAAACACCACGTAGTGGTCGCCGCCGTCGTGCACCGCGGTGACCGTGCAGTCGATGTGCGCCAGCGAGCCGAGGATGACCGGCGAGCCCAACGGCGAAAGCTCCCAATCGATTCCGCCGAACTTGTCGGCTTCTTTCGACCCGAACCGTGCCGAAACGTCCCGCTGCTTCTCGGTCAGCACGTTGACGCAGAACTTTCCGCTGGCCGCGATCGCCTGCCATGACCTCGACACCTTCGTCGGGCAGAACAGCACCAGTGGCGGTTCCAATGACAAGGCGGCGAACGACTGGCACGCGAACCCCACCGGAGCGTCCTCGTGCACCGTCGTAATGACCGTGATGCCGGTGCAGAACTGGCCAAGCACGCTGCGGAACGTGCGCGGGTCGATCGGCGGCGAGGTCATTGCTGATGACGAGTGCCGACCGAAAAGTCGTGACCCCAAAGGCTTACCGCGGTGCTCTCCCGAGCGATCCAGTCGTGGTCGTCGACCTGGCGGCCCTCACACCCGAATTCGACGTCAAAGCCGCCGGGCGTCTTCATGTAGAACGACAGCATCAAGTCGTTGACGTGCCGGCCCAGCGTTGCGGACATCGGCACCTTGCGGCGCAGCGCCCGGTCCAGGCACAGCCCGACGTCGTCGGACTTCTCCACCTCGACCATCAGGTGCACGATGCCGCTCGGCGTGGGCATCGGCAGGAACGCCAGGCTGTGATGGCGCGGGTTGCAACCGAAGAACCGCAGCCACGCGGGCGGGCCGTCGGCGGGCCGGCCGACCAGCTGCGGCGGCATCCGCATCGAGTCGCGCAGCTTGAACCCGAGCACGTCACGGTAGAAGTGCAGCGCCTCGGCATCGTCGCGGGTCGACAGCACGACATGGCCCAGGCCCTGCTCGCCGGTGACGAACCTGTGCCCGTACGGGCTGACCACGCGACGGTGTTCGAGCGCCGCGCCGTGGAACACCTCCAGGCAGTTGCCCGACGGGTCGGAGAATCGGATCATCTCGTCCACGCGCCGGTCCGCCAGCTCGGCCTGGGTAGCGTCCTTGTACGGCACGCCCTCGACCTCGAGGCGGTCCCTGATCTCCTGCAGCCCTTCGGCGTTCGCGCATTCCCAGCCGGTTTCACGCAGCCGGTCATGTTGGCCCGGCACGATAACCAACCGGGCCGGAAAGTCGTCCATCCGCAGGTACAACGCACCTTCTGGGCTGGCCGGGCCGCTGCCGTGACCCTCGACCATGCCGAGCACCTTGAGCCCGTACTCACGCCAGGCGGGCATGTCGGTGGCCTCGATGCGCAGATAGCCCAGCGATCGAATACCCATCACGCACCTCCCAGGAAATCGATGGTGAGCTTGTTGAATTCGTCGAACTTCTCCAGCTGCGCCCAGTGGCCGCACTGACCGAATACGTGCAGCTGCGCCCGCGGGATCGTCTTGAGCGCCACCAGCGCGCCGTCGAGCGGATTGACCCGGTCCTCGCGGCCCCAGATCAGCAGTACCCGCTGCCGCAGCTGGTACGCCTCGCGCCACATCATGCCGAGCTCGAAGTCGGCGCCGGAGAACGACTTCCCCATCGCCCGGGTCGCGGCCAGCGACTCCGGCGTGCTCGCCAGCGCGAAGCGCTCGTCGACGAGTTCGGGTGTGATCAGCTTCTGGTCGAACACCATGATCCGCAGGAACGACTCGAGGTTCTCCCGCGTGGGCTGGAACGAGAACTTCGTCAGCAGCTTGACGCCCTCGGTTGGGTCCGGCGAAAACAGGTTCACGCTGAGCCCGCCGGGACCCATCAGCACCAGCCGCCCCGCCCGGGCGGGGTTGTCGAGCGCGAACCGCACCGCGGTGCCGCCGCCCAGCGAGTTGCCTATCAGCGCCGCCCGGTCCAGGCCGAGCCGATCGAAGAGGCCCGTCAAAGCCGTTGCGCTGTAGGCGTTGTACTGCTCGTGCTCGGTGCGCTTGTCGGAAAGGCCGTAGCCGGGCTGGTCGACCGCCAGCACGTGGAAGTGCTGAGCCAGCACCGCGATATTGCGCGCGAAGTTCGACCAGCTTGATGCGCCCGGCCCGCCGCCGTGCAGCAGCACGATGGTCTGGTCGTGCCCGACCCCGGCCTCGTGGTAGTGCAGCCTCAGCGGCTCCCCGCCGACCGGCACCTCGACGAAGCGCGAGGTTGACTCGAACGTCAGCTCCTCGGTGGCCGTCATCATCACACCATCGTGTCGCCGGGCGGCAGCCCGAACTCGTGGTTTCCAAAGATCAGATACGCCCGTTCGGGGTCGTTCGCGGCGTGCACCCGGCCGGCGTGCGCATCGCGCCAGAACCGTTGGATCGGAGCGCTATTGGCCAGCGCGGTGGCACCGGACGCCTCGAACAGCCGGTCAATCGACGCGATGGCGCGGCCGGTGGCGCGCACCTGGTCGCGGCGGGCGCGGGCGCGGAGCTCGAACGGGATCTCCTTGCCGGCCGACAGCAGCGCGTATTCGTCGCCGACGTTGCCGATCAGCTGGCGCCAGGCCGCGTCGATGTCGCTGGCGGCCTCGGCAATGCGAACCTTCGCGAACGGGTCCTCCTTGGCCTTCTCGCCGGCGAATGCGGCACGCACTCGCTTGCCCTGATGCTCGACGTGCGCGTCGTAGGCGCCGAAGGCCATCCCGACGATCGGCGCCGAGATTGTGGTGGGGTGCACGGTCCCCCACGGCATCTTGTAGACCGGCGCGGTGTTGGTCTTCAGCCCACCGGCGGTGTGGTCGTTCATCGACTTGTACGACAGGAACCGGTGCCGCGGCACGAAGACGTCCTTGACCACCAGGGTGTTGCTGCCGGTGCCACGCAGCCCGACGACGTGCCACACGTCGTCGATCTCGTACTGGGTGCGCGGGATCAGGAAGCTGCCGAAGTCCACCGGCCGGCCGTCCTTGATCACCGGTCCGCCGACGAACGTCCACGTGGCGTGGTCGCATCCCGACGACCAGTTCCACGATCCGTTGACCCGGTAGCCGCCGTCGACGACCTCACCCGCACCCATCGGGGCGTACGACGACGAGATCCGCACGTCGGTGTCTTCGCCCCAGACCTCCTCCTGGGCCTTCTGGTCGAACAGCGCCAGATGCCAGTTGTGCACTCCGACGATCGAGCCCACCCAGCCGGTGGACCCGCAGGCGCTGGCCAGCCGACGGGCGGCCTCGTAGAACAGCGTCGGGTCACACTGCAGGCCGCCCCACTGCTCGGGCTGCAGCAACCGGAAGAAGCCGATCTCCTGCAGTTCGCTCACGGTCGCGTCGGGTAGCCGCCGCAGGTCCTCGGTCTCCTGGGCCCGCTGCCGAAACTTGGGCAGCAGATCGTCGATGGCGGCTAAGACGGATTGGGCGTCACGTTGTTGAATGGACGTCACGGCATCCCCTTCGAAGTGTGGCTCAGTCGCAAGATTAGAACACGTTACGATTTAAGTCGAGCCGCCCATTCCTGCAGCAGGTAGACCCGCGGAAGTAGATTTCTGTAACCTGTTCTAGTTGTAGCCGGAAGGAGAGTCGTGACCGACGAGCCGCTCGGCACCCATGTGCTCGAGCTACAGGTCGCCGACGTCGTCGCCGAGACCGACGACGCGCGCTCGCTCGTGTTCAAGGTGCCCGGCGGCCCGCCCGAAAAGCTGCGGTATGCGCCCGGGCAATTCCTGACCCTGCGAATCCCGAGCGACCGCACCGGCTCGGTCGCGCGGTGCTATTCGCTGTGCAGCTCCCCGTTCACCGACGACGCGATGGCCGTCACCGTCAAGCGGACCGACGGCGGCTACGCGTCCAACTGGCTGTGCGACCACGCCCATCCCGGCATGAAGCTGCACGTGTTGGCCCCGTCGGGAGTGTTCGTTCCCCCGACGCTGGACGCCGACTTCCTGCTGTTGGCCGGCGGCAGCGGCATCACGCCGATGATGTCGATCTGCAAGTCAGCCTTATCCGAGGGCGGCGGCAAGATCGTGTTGGTCTATGCCAACCGCGACGAGAACTCCGTAATCTTCGGCGGTCTGCTCCGTGACCTGGCCGCGAAGTACCCGGATCGGCTGACGATCATCCACTGGCTTGAGTCGGTCCAGGGCCTGCCGAGCGTTGCCGCATTGACCGGTCTAGTCGCGCCCTACACCAGCCACGACGCCTACATCTGCGGGCCGGGGCCGTTCATGGACGCCGCCGAGACCGCGCTGGACAACGCCGGTGTGCCGAAGGAGCGGGTGCACATCGAGGTGTTCAAATCGCTGGAGACCGACCCGTTCGCCGCCGTCGTTGTCGAAGCGGACGAATCCGACGAACCCCCGGCCACCGCGATCGTCACACTCGACGGACAACGCCACGAGTTGCGCTGGCCCCGCAACGCCAAGCTTCTCGACCTGCTGCTCGACAAGGGTCTCGATGCGCCGTTCTCGTGCCGAGAGGGTCACTGCGGGGCGTGCGCGGTGCTCAAGAAGAGCGGTGAGATCGAGATGGAGAATAACGATGTCCTCGAACAGTCCGACCTGGACGAGGGCTTGATCCTGGGCTGCCAGTCCCGCCCCCGATCGGATTCCGTCGAAGTCACCTACGACGAATAACGCCCGGGCTACCATTTCGCGCACCGAGGGGAGCTGACATGACGCGGTTGGCCAAGGTCTGCGCGGCGGTGCTGGTCGGCGCCGCACTCGGCGCACCGGCGGTGTCGTCGGCCGCCGCGAACAACGGCGACTCGTCGTTCCCGCTGCCGGACGGCACCAATTTGGAAGTGCACGTCACGCTCAACTGCCCCCTGGCCGACAAACAGTGCTACTACACGGTTCAGGCCCAGCGGCGCGCGGGCGACGACATCGAAGGCTTCCCCGGCGACCTATGGGCCCGCCAGACCACCACGCTGCGATCGTCAAATCGCCTGAACTACTTGGAGACCCAGGTGGTCGCCCAGAACACCCGCGTCTTCAAGGCGGGCGGCAAGCGTGAGATCACCACGATCTATTTCGGCGGTGGCCCGCCGGAGAAGTACTTCATCAGCGGCCAGATCCAGCCGACCAACTTGCAGACCGGTCAGCCGATGCTCGACGCCGACGTCATCGCCTGCGCCGAGATTCAAGTCGTCTACAGCGGCGTGAACATCACGTCGCCGAGCACCTGCTCGCAGACCACGTTCACCTAGCTTCGCGCCGAACGTGACGCTGGCGTCCCACCAGATCCCGAACGCGACGCTGGCGTCACGCTCGGCACAGCTCGAGCGCCGAGCGTCGCTATGCGCGGGGTAACCCCAGCAGCCGCTCGGCCGCCAGCGTCAACAGGATCTGCTCGGTGCCGCCGGCGATCGAAAGGCACCGGTAGTTCAGGAATGTGCTCACCTCGTGGTTTGCGACGATGCCGCCGTCGGCGCTGAAGTCCATCACCGCCTCGGCGGCCGCCTGGCGGTAGCGCACACCGATCAGCTTGCGCACGCTGGACTGCGGACCCGGGTCCTGCCCGCCGACGGCGAGTTGCGCGATCTTCTGATCAAGCACCGCGCCGGTCTGTGCCTCGGCGATCAGCCAACCGATCCGATCCTGTTCCGCCACATCGAGTTCGACCCCGTCGATCAGCTTCAGCAGGGTCTCCATCTCGGCGCCGAGCGCGTTACCGTGCGCCATCGCGACGCGTTCGTTGGCCAGCGTGGTGCGGGCCAACCGCCAACCCTCGCCGGGCTCGCCGACCACCAACTCGTCGGGCACGAATACATCGTCGAGGAAGACCTCGTTGAACAACGCGTTGCCGGTGATGTCGCGCAGCGGACGGATTTCCACTCCTGGCGATTTCATGTCGACCAGAAAGTAGGTGATGCCCTCATGCTTGGGCGCCCGCGGATCGGTGCGGGCCAGGCAGATTCCCCAATCCGCCTTGCGGGCGGCCGAAGTCCACACCTTCTGCCCGTTGAGCACCCAACCGCCCTCTCCGCGAACGGCTTTGGTGCGCAGTGCGGCGAGGTCGGATCCGGCGCCGGGTTCGCTGAACAACTGGCACCAGTGGATCTCCCCGCGCAGGGTCGGTGGAACGAAGCGTTCGATCTGCTCGGGTGTTCCGCGCTCGAGAATCGGCGGCGTCGCCCACCACCCGATCGACAGATCGGGGCGCCGCACCCCCGCGGCGGCCAGCTCCTCGTCGATGATCAGCTGCAGCGCCGGCGACGCGTCGCGTCCATACGGCGGCGGCCAGTGCGGCGCCTGCAGCCCGGCGTCGGCCAGCGCCGCCTGGCGCCCCGACTCGGGCAACTTCGCGATCTCGGCCACCGTCGCCGCGATCTCCGCCCGCTTGTCGGCCTCGGCTCCGACGTCGACACGCAACGTGCGGCGCACTCCCCGCCGGGTCAGCCCCAGCGCGCGGCGCCGCCAGCGGGGCGCGCCGCCCAGCCATTTCTTGATCGCGTACGCGCGTCGCATGTACAGATGCGCGTCGTGTTCCCAGGTGTAGCCGATGCCGCCGAGGACCTGGATGCAGTCCTTGGTGTTGGCCACCGCGGCGTCGATGCCGATCGCCGCGGCGACCGCCGCGGCGATCGACAGTTGATCGTCGTCGGCCACGGCGTGGGCGGCATCGGCCGCGGCGGCGTCGGCCTCCTCGGACCGGCACAGCATGTTCGCGCAGATGTGTTTGACCGCCTGAAAGCTGCCGATCGGCCGGCCGAACTGCTCGCGCACCTTCGCGTACTCGGTCGCGGTGTCCAGCGCCCAGCGCGCGACACCCGCGGCCTCCGCGGCGGCCAACGTTGCGGCCAGGTCTCGCACCCGATCGCCGGGCACCGACAACGCCACCGCGGGGGCCCCGGTCACGCTCACCCGCGCCAGCGGGCGGGAGAAATCGGTGGCCAGCAGCGGTTCGACCGTCACACCCGGGTGTGCGCCGTCGAGCAGCAGCCACGTCCCGTCCGCCGCCGCGACCACGTACTCGTCGGACCCGCCGCCGAGCACCAGCGGCGCGGTGCCGGAGACCCGACCCGAGCCGGCGTCGTACCGCAGGTCGGCGGCCAACGCGACACCGGCGGTGCGCGACCCCGACATCAGCGCCTCCAGTGCACCGTCGGCTTCCTCGCCCGAAGAACTCAACAGCACGGTCGCGAGCGCGGTGGTCATCACCGGGCCGGGCACCAGGCCACGCGCGGCCTCCTCGAGCATCGCGCACAGATCGTCGACGCGGCCGCCGGCGCCGCCGCGCGACTCCGGCACCGCGACTCCGAACAGGCCCAGCTCCGCCAGCCCGTGGTACGGCTTGCGCCACGCGTCGAGGTCACCCTGCTCGACCGCGCGGGTCGCGGCGATCGCACCGGAGCCTGTCCCGGGCCCGGAACCCGAAATCCATGCCCGCACCAGGTCCCGCGCGGCCGACTGCTCTTCGGTGATGGTCGACGACACCATCCCTCCTCGGGTTAGCGGAACACTACGTACCACTCACTAGAACGTGTTCTAATAGAATTCGTACCGATAGTCTAATCGGCGCCCATTACAGCAGCACACGTCCAGTCCCGGACCGCGCGGAGGTGACAAATTGCCGGCCGGCATGCGTATCGTTTTGGGCAGCAACACCAACAGAGGGGGTCGCTCGCCGCATGTCAACGCCAGCGCACGCCAATCAAGGTTCGGCAGCCGAATCCAGCCAGCCACGGGTGCTCACGGTGGCCGCTTTAGCTGAATCGGAATTGGGTTCAGAGGCCCAACGGGAGCGTCGCAAACGGATCCTTGACGCCACACTTGCTATTGCCTCTAAGGGTGGCTACGAGGCCGTCCAGATGCGCGCGGTGGCCGAACGGGCCGACGTCGCGGTAGGCACGCTGTACCGCTACTTCCCGTCCAAGGTGCATTTGCTGGTATCGGCGCTGGGGCGCGAGTTCGAGCGGATCGAGGCCAAGACGGACCGGACGGCGCTGTCGGCCGGTACGCCATACGAGCGGCTGCATCAGATGATCAGCCGGCTGAACCGCGCGATGCAGCGCAACCCGTTGCTCACCGAGGCGATGACGCGGGCTTTCGTGTTCGCCGACGCGTCCGCGGCCGGTGAGGTTGATCACGTCGGCAAGCTGATGGACACCATGTTCGCGCGCGCGATGAGCGACGGCGAGCCCACCGAGGACCAATACCATATTGCCCGCGTGATCTCGGATGTTTGGCTGTCCAACCTGCTCGCGTGGCTGACCCGGCGCGCCTCGGCGACCGACGTAAGCAAGCGACTCGACCTTGCCGTGCGGCTTCTGATTGGCGACGAGGAGCACCCTAAGATCTAAGGGTCGTCCCTCTTCCCGTTCGTCCCGAGGTCTTGGTGAGTGCGCAAGACTTACCGCGCGAGCTGCGGCGCGCACTGACCAGTGTCGCGCGGGTGCCCCGGCTGCTCGTTGCCGCCGATTTCGACGGCACCATCGCACCGATAGTTGATCGCCCCGACGATGCCCGCCCGCTGCCTGAGTCGGCGACGGCGTTGCGCGCGCTGGCCGGGCTGCCGTCGACGACGTCCGCCCTGATCTCCGGCCGGGCACTGCGTGACCTGGCCACGCTGTCGCGGATGCCCGCCGAGGTGCACCTGGTCGGCAGCCACGGCTCGGAGTTCGACGCCGGTTTCGTGCATGCCGTCGACGACGCAGCGAAGGCGCTGTTGCGCACGATCAAGGACGCGTTGTCGGCGATCGCCGCCGAGTACCCGGGCGTGACGATCGAACTCAAGCCTGCCAGCGTCGCGCTGCACGTTCGCAACGCCACACCCGACGACGCACAGACCGCGCTGGAGAAGGCACACAGCGCCGCGCAGTCGTGGGACGCCCAGATCACCGAGGGCAAGGCGGTGCTGGAGTTTGCGGTGATCTCGACCGACAAGGGGCAGGCGCTTGACATCCTGCGGCACCGGGAGGGCGCGTCGGCGGCGGTGTTCATCGGCGATGACGTCACCGACGAGAAGGCGTTCCGCCGGTTGCACGGCCCGGACATCGGCATCAAGGTCGGTCCGGGCGAGACGCTGGCGGACTACCGCGTGGAGTCGCCCGCGCAGGTGGCCGAGGCGTTGGCGTACATCCTCGAGGAGCGCCGTACCTGGCTGCTGGGCGGGTTCGCCACCCCGATCGAGCGGTTGACGATGTTGTCGAACTCCCGCACGGTCGCGTTGCTCACTCCGGAGGCCGACCTGGTGTGGATGTGCCACCCGTACGGCGATTCGGCGGCGGTGTTCTCCCGGCTGCTCGCCGGCGAGGAGGCCGGTCACTTCGCGGTGGGCCCGCAGCGTGATGCGTTGCCGCTGAGCCAGCGCTACGTCGACGGCACGATGACCGTCGAAACCAGCTGGGCCAGCCTGATGGTTACCGACTATCTGTCCCACGATGTCGGCCCGGGCCGCACCGACCTGATCCGGGTGATCAGCGGCGAAGCGAAGGCCGTCGTGACATTCGCGCCCCGACCCGAATTCGCGCAGGCGCCAGTGCGTCTGGAGGTCACCGATGAAGGGATCCAGGTCTTTGCGACCAACGAGCCGATGGTGTTGCGGGCACCGGGCGTGCACTGGGATGTCGTCACCGATGGTATCCATGAGACCGCATATGCGGTGATCGACCCGTCATCCGGTCCCGTGACACTCGAATTACGCTGTGGCACCGAGGATTTGAGTGAGAGTCCGGTGGACGAGGACTCGCGCCGCAGACGGGCCGAGAGTCATTGGCGGTCCTGGGTGGACCGACTCAACCTGCCGTCGCGCAAACCGGGCTTGATGAAGCGGTCGGCGCTGACGCTGCGGGGTTTGGTGCACGCGGACACCGGGGCCATCATGGCCGCGGGTACCACCTCGCTGCCCGAGGAGATCGGCGGCGTGCGCAATTGGGATTACCGGTTCTGCTGGATCCGCGACGCCGCGCTGACCGCGTCGGCGCTGGTATCGCTCGGGTCGACGGCCGAGGCCGAGGGCTACCTGGGCTGGTTACACGCGGTGATCGAAAGGATGCACGGGCCGGAGCGCCTGCAACCGCTGTATACGTTGAAGGGCTTGCAGCTGCCGCCCGAGGCCGTCATCGATTCGCTGCCGGGCTACGCCGGCTCGCGTCCGGTGCGCGTCGGCAACGCCGCCAGTGCGCAGGTGCAGCTGGACGTGTTCGGTCCTGTGGTGCAGCTGATTTGGGACTTGACACATCGCCGCAAACAGCACGGGGCAGCCGACCCGTTGACCGACGCCGATTGGAACCTGATCAGCGACATGGTTTTCGCGGTGGCCAGCCGGTGGGTCGAGCCCGATCACGGCATCTGGGAGATCCGCGGCAATCCGCGCCACCACGTCTACTCGAAGGTGATGTGCTGGGTGACGGTGGACCGCGCGGTGAAGCTGGCCGCGGAGTTCGGCCGGGCCGCACCGCCGGGTTGGGCGACGCTGCGTGACGTGATCTCGGCGCAGGTACGCGACAAGGGCTGGAGCGATGAAGTGCGCTCCTACACGGCGGCATACGACGGCATCGACCTCGACGCGGCGACGCTGCACATCGGGCTGTCGGGCCTGATCGACCCCTCCGACGATCGCTTCGCCGCCACCGTCGTCGCCACTGAAGCCGAATTACGCAGCGGGGCAACCGTATACCGCTACCACCGCGACGATGGGCTGCCAGGCACCGAGGGTGGTTTCCATCTGTGCGCGGCCTGGTTGGTGGAGGCGTACCTGCTGACGGGTCAGCGGTCGCAGGCCGAGGCGCTGTTCGACCGGCTTGTCACCGCGGCCGGTCCGACGGGGCTGCTCTCCGAGGAATTCGATCCGGTCGCCGAGCGCGCGCTTGGCAACCACCCGCAGGCCTACAGCCATCTGGGCCTGCTGCGCTGCGGCCAACTGCTCGGTAGCTCCTAGCCGGGCGGGCCGGCGGTGCGCCCGCGGACGAGTTCGGTGTCCAGTACGTCGTTGACCGGTAGGCCGGTCCGGGGCGGAGTGTGCAGCAACTGCCCGGCACGCCTGCCCTTCTCCGTACTGGGCTGCCTGACCGTTGACAATCCGCGGCGCAGCGCCTCGGGCACGCCGTCGAAGCCGGTCACCGTCATCTGCCCCGGTACATAAATGCCGCGCGCCCGCAAATAGTCCATCGCCGAAAGGGCCAGCACGTCGGCCGTGCACATCAGCGCGGTGATCCGCGGGTCGGCCGCCAGCGCCACCGCGGCCGCCGCGCCGCCGGAGGTCGGCAGGTGCTCGTAGCTTTCGACGACGGTCAGCGACACGGGGTCGATGCCGGCCGCCGTCATAGCTTCGTGGACGCCGTTGATGCGCTCGCGCTGCACGTGATAATGCGGGGACCGCAACCGTTCGGGGCTGACGAGGACGGGCGTATCGGCGACGCGCTCACGGCCCAGCCGCATTGTCAGCAAGCCGATGTCGCGGTGGCCCAGCCCGATGACGTACTCGGCGAGTTCGCGCATGGCGGCGCGGTCCTCGATGTAGACCCCGGACGCGTTCGGCACTTCCTTGGGTTGGTCGACCACGACGATCGGCAGTCGGCGCTGCCGCACCACTTGCAGGTACGGGTCGTCGTCGGCGACCGAGTACACCACGAAGCCGTCCACGCCCGCCGACAGCACCGCGTTGGATCCCTCGGCGAGTGTGCGACCCGGTCCGACCGCCACCAGCAGCAGGCCCTGGCCTGCCTCCTCGCACGATTCGGCAAGGCCGGCAACGAAATCCAGCGCGGCGGGGTCGCTGATCGAATACGTCAGCGGCTCGGTCAGCACCAGCCCGACCGCGCCGGCCTTGCGGGTGCGCAGCGATCGCGCCACCGGGTCGGGGCCGGCATACCCGAGCCGCTGTGCGGTGGCCAGCACCCGTTCGCGCAAATCCGCCGATAACTGGTCGGGCCGGTTGTACGCATTCGAGACGGTGGTGCGCGACACCTTGAGCTCGGCCGCCAATGAGGCCAGGGTTGCCCGTCGCCGCGGCGACGGACTCCTGGCCATGTTTCGTGACGTTAGCGCATCGGTTGGTCCGGCCCACGGGCCACCGGACGCGACGAGTCAGAGCTCCACTCCGACCACGAGCCGGGATACAGCGCGGCGTCAACGCCGACGGCGGCAAGCGCCGCGAGCGTCACGGTCGCCGTGATCCCTGATCCGCAATAGACGCCGATATCCCCGGCGCCCTTCACCCCTCGCTCATCGAGCATGCGCGTTAGGTCGCGCTCGTTCAGGAACGTGCCATCGTCGGCCAGCACACTGGTGCTCGGGACATTCCGGGCTCCCGGGATGTGACCGGCGACCGGGTCGACGGTTTCGACGTCGCCACGGAAGCGTTCGGGTGCGCGCGCATCGAGCAACGTGCCCACGGCGGCCGCTTCAGCGGCCGTCAAAGTGGCGCGGGCTCCGCCATACAGATCAGCATTCCCGATCGTCACGTCACCGGGCGCGGGCGTGACCGTCCCCGCCTCGACGGCACCACCGGCAGCAAGCCATGCACCCAGCCCTCCGTCGAGAATGCGCACGTCGGGCAGTCCCGCAGCGGTCAGCACCCACCAGGCGCGCGCCGAACCGGCTCGGTTCCAGTCGTCGTAGACCACCACCGGCACACCCCGGCGGACGCCCCACCGTCGAGCGGCCGCATCGACACTTCGTCCGGACGGCAATGGATGGCGCCCGCGCCCGTCGACGGTGTGATCGGCGAGCTCATCCTCGAGCGAGACGTACACCGCGCCCGGTATGTGGCGCTCCCGGTAGGCGGCCCGCCCGTCGGGCTCGGTCAGCTGCCAGCGCACGTCGAGAATCGTGACCGGCTCGCCGGCGTCTAGCCGCCGCGCCAGCTCCGTTGCAGTGACGAGCACATCGCCGCGTGTGACCATACATCGATTGTGACGGCTTAGGCTTGCGGTCGTGGCGGCCGTCGACCTGAACGCCGATCTTGGGGAAAGCTTCGCGGTGTGGCGCCTCGGCGACGACGAGGCGATGCTGCAGATCGTCACCAGCGCGAATGTCGCCTGCGGTTTTCATGCCGGCGATCCGGCCACCCTTCTGCGCACCTGCCGGGCGGCCGCCGAGCGCGAGGTTCGGATCGGCGCCCAGGTGAGCTACCGCGACCTAGCCGGGTTCGGCCGCCGCTACATCGACGTCACCCCCGAGGACCTGACCGCCGACGTGATGTATCAGATCGGCGCCCTGCAGGCGCTCGCGCACGTCGCCGGCTCGGCCGTGTGCTACGTGAAACCCCATGGCGCGCTGTATAACACAATTGTCAACGACCGCGGACAGGCTAGCGCCGTGGCCGAGGCGGTGCACGCGGTGGACGCCGGGTTGCCCGTGCTGGGACTGGCGGGCTCGGTGTTCTTCGAAGAGGCCGCCGCACTGGGTTTGCGCACCGTTCCCGAAGCGTTCGCCGATCGCGCGTATCGCCCGGATGGGCAGTTGGTGTCGCGGCGCGAGCGCAACGCGGTGCTGCACGATATCGCCGAGATCGCCGATCGGGTGTCATCGATGGTCAACGCGGGGCGCGTCGTGGCCGTCGACGGATCGACGATACCGATCAGCGTGGAATCGGTGTGCGTTCATGGTGATTCGCCCGGCGCGGTGCAGATCGCCACCGCGGTACGTGAGCGCCTGGTGGCCGACGGCGTGAAGCTGGCGCCGTTTGTGTAGCGTTGCCCAGCGGCCGGGCGTCGGCGGATGCGGTTACCGGCGCGCTCCAGTCGCGAGCTGATAGCCGATCAACCTCGAACTGTTCGCGACAACCGCCACCGAAGAAGCATTGTGCAGGACGGCGGCCAGCACGGGCGACAGCCCGCCGCCCGCCGCGAACAGCAGCCCGAACGCGTTGACCGCGATCGACATCGCGTAGTTCTGCTGGATCACGTCCACGGCGCGCCCGCCAAGGGCGCGCACGTCAAGCAGGCGACGCAGGTCGTCGCTGGCCAGCGCGACATCCGCGGTCTCCACGGCAACATCGGTGCCACCGAGTCCCATTGCGATGCCGATGTCGGCGGCCGCGAGCGCGGGCGCGTCGTTTACTCCGTCGCCGACCATCGCGACGGTATGCCCCTCCTGTTGCAACGCGTGCACCACGTCCAGCTTCTCCTCGGGTAGCACCTCGGCCCGCCATTCGGTGATGCCGAGTTCGTCGGCGACCGCGCGCGCCGTGTCCGGATGGTCGCCGGTCAGCATCACCACGCGCCGCACCCCGTTGGCCCGCAACTCCTTGAGCACCGCCACCGATTCGGGCCTCAGCTCGTCGCGCAGGCTGATCAGTCCGACGAGCGTGCCGTCCACGGCCAGCAGCAGCGGCGTCTCGGCTTGCTGCTGAAGCCGGTGCACCCATTCGGCCGCCTTAGTCGTGACCTGGACGTTCTCCTGGAGCAGCAGTGACGGGCGGCCCAGCAGCAACGTGCGCCCGTCAGCCCAGGTCCGCATGCCAAGCCCGACGAGGACCTCGCATTCCTCGTGCGGCGGAATCGCGATGTGACGTTCCTCGGTGGACCGGATAACCGCCTCGGCGAGCGGGTGCCGTGAGTGGATCTCCGAACTGGCCGCGTAGGCCAACACCCGCTCGGGCTGCCAATCCTGTTGGAAGGATACGATATTCGTAACCACGGGCCTGCCAACGGTGAGCGTGCCGGTCTTGTCGAACACCACGGCGTCCACGCGCCCGGCCTCTTCGAGGTGGGATCCGCCCTTGATGAGGATGCCACGGCGCGCGCCGTTGCCGATCGCCGCGCTGATCGCCGTCGGTGTGGCCAGGCCGACCGCGCAGGGGCAGGCGACCAGCAGCATCGTCATCGCGCGGCGCACGTCGCCAGTGAGCACAAGCGTCACGGCGGACAACAGAAACGAAGCGGGCACGAACCGCCGGGAGAAGTTCTCCCCGACGGTCTGGATCGGTGCACGATGCTGTTGCGCTTCCTCGACCCTCGCGACAATGCGCCCGATGGTGGTCTCGCGGCCCACGGCGCGGGCGTGCACCACAACGTGTCCGCGGATGACCACGGATCCCGCATGCACGGACGTGCCGGGAGTGACACTCACCGGCAAGGTCTCGCCCGTGATCGCGGATTGGTCGATGATCGCCTCACCGTCGACAACGTCGCCGTCCACGGGAATTGCGACCTGCTCGTGCACCACGACATCGTCACCGATGCCCAATGAATTGGCCGCCACCTGCACCTCGGCGCCGTCGGGCAGCCGAATCCACGCGGTGTGCTGCTGACCTTGCAGCAAGTTGGTAATGGCCCGCCGCGTCCGGCGCAATGTCAGATCCTGGAGGTATTCACCGATGTTGAGCAGCCAGAGCACCGTGAGCGCGACCACGTTCTCGCGCAGCACCAGGCTTGCCACGGTCGCGGCCGACACCAGAAAGTCGGTGCCCGCGGGTTTCCCGCCCCGCAGCGACCGCAGCGCGCCGCGCAGGAACGGATAGCCCGTTACGATTGTCGCCCCGGTGGCGAAGAGCCGGCTGGTCGGTCCGAGCAGCGGAGGCCGCGCGAACCCATAGCGTCGTATTCCCAGCAACGCCAAGGCTATCGCCCCGATCGCCATCCGAATCACGTCGGCGTTGCGAACATCGGCCGACCGCGGCGTTCGGGCCGGCACCAACGCGGTCGAGGTCTCCATCGCGATGGAGATTGCCGAAAGCACCGCGGCGGTGTCGCATCGTCGCGGCGAATACCACACCACCACAGATGCGGTGCGCGGGTAAGCGTGCACGGTGCGCACACCGGGAACCTTGTCGACGGCGTCTTCGATCGCGACCGCTCGGACGGCGTCGGAGCGACACCACGGTACGCGTAACCGCATTCGCCCGGCGGCGTCGGACAGCACGGTGGGCTCGGCCACAGGCGGTCAGAGATCGTGGGAATGTTCGGGTTCACCGACCGCCGGCGGCGGAACCTCCTCGCCGATGCGCTCACGCGCCTCGGCCATTACATCGGCGATCTTCAGCCGCGCGGTCTCGGCACCCTCCTCGGCCCTTCGGGCACCGCGCAGCGCCCAGGTGGCCGCGGTCACCGAGGCTTCGTGCGCCGGAAGCTTCTTCACGGCCCTGCGTAATGCGTCGTAGGCGGCGACCCCGACGACACCGGTGGCCACAGTCGTCGCCGCCTTGGCCAATACCCCGTGCAGCATCATCGGAACCCCTTCCAGCATGTCGATCTTCGGCAAATCTATTCCATACCTGACCATGTCCGCCGTTGATATAGGCGCTGATATAGGCCGCTCGTAGTGTGGACGCATGCGCCTGAAGCTCGGCCGTCCCGACCTGCGCGACTACGCTGACCGGTTCGACGTGCCCGCGGCCGGCCCCGAATCGACGCCGACTGTGACATGGCTGGGCGTCGCGACCCTGCTGGTCGACGACGGCAGGTCGGCGCTGATGACCGACGGCTTCTTCTCCCGGCCGAGCCTGTCGACCGTCGCACTGCGCCGCATCGCGCCCGCGGCGTCCCGCATCGATGCCGCCCTTGCCCGGGTTGGCGTGCGGCGACTGGAAGCCGTCATGCCGGTACACACGCACTACGACCACGCGCTTGACTCCGCGGCGGTCGCCGAACGCACCGGCGCCCAGCTCGTCGGCGGCGAGTCGACCGCGTTTGTCGGCCGCGGCCACGGCCTTCCCGATGACCGCATCGTGGTC
>NZ_DASQVQ010000092.1:0-26663 GCF_035640695.1 Mycobacterium sp. | reverse complement strand
TTCACCTGGAACATCCTGGTGACCTCGATCCTGGTGCTGCTCGCCTTCCCGCTGCTGACCGCCGCATTGTTCGGCCTGGCCGCCGACCGCCACCTCGGCGCGCACATCTACGACCCGGCCAACGGCGGTGTGTTGTTGTGGCAGCACCTGTTCTGGTTCTTCGGCCACCCCGAGGTGTACATCATCGCGTTGCCGTTCTTCGGCATCGTCACCGAGATCTTCCCGGTGTTCTCCCGCAAGCCGATCTTCGGCTACACGACGCTGATCTACGCGACGCTGTCGATCGCCGCTTTGTCGGTCGCGGTGTGGGCTCACCACATGTACGCCACCGGAGCCGTTCTGCTGCCGTTCTTCTCGTTCATGACGTTCCTGATCGCGGTGCCCACGGGCATCAAGTTCTTCAACTGGATCGGCACGATGTGGAAGGGCCAGTTGACCTTTGAGACACCGATGCTGTTCTCGGTGGGCTTCCTGATCACCTTCCTGCTCGGTGGTCTGTCCGGTGTGCTGCTGGCCAGCCCGCCCATCGACTTCCACGTCACCGACTCGTATTTCGTTGTGGCGCACTTCCATTACGTGTTGTTCGGCACCATCGTGTTCGCGACCTACGCCGGGGTGTACTTCTGGTTCCCGAAGATGACCGGCCGGCTGCTGGATGAGCGCCTCGGCAAGCTGCACTTCTGGCTGACGTTCATCGGCTTCCACACCACGTTCCTGGTCCAGCACTGGCTCGGCGACAAGGGCATGCCGCGCCGGTACGCGGACTATCTGCCCACCGACGGCTTCACCGCGCTCAACGTCGTGTCCACGATCGGGGCGTTCATCCTCGGCGTTTCCATCCTGCCGTTCACCTGGAATGTGTTTAAGAGCTGGCGCTACGGCGAGCCGGTTGTGGTGGACGATCCATGGGGTTACGGCAATTCCCTGGAGTGGGCGACCAGCTGTCCGCCGCCGCGGCACAACTTCACCGAGCTGCCGCGCATCCGCTCCGAGCGCCCCGCGTTCGAGCTGCACTACCCGCACATGATCGAACGCATGCGCCGCGAATCCCACATCGGCCGTCACGCCGAGGTCGGAACGGGAACAGGCTGATGGGCCCGCGCGGCGGCAATCTGGGGTGAGCACGCCGAACACCGGCGGGGGAGCCGGGCGCAAAGTGTCGATCCTGATCACGGTGACCGGTGTCGACCGGCCCGGTGTGACATCGGCGCTGTTCGAGGTGTTGTCGCGCCACGACGTGGAGCTGCTCAACGTCGAACAGGTGGTGATCCGCGGCCGGTTGACGCTCGGCGTGCTGGTGGCCTGCTCGCCCGACGTGGCAGGCACCACCTCGCTGGACGACCAGGTGCGCGACGCGATCCACGCCGAGGGCCTCGAGGTGTCGATCGAGCGCAGCGGCGACCTGTCGGTCATCCGGCCACCGTCCAGCCACACCATCGTGGTGCTGGGCCGGCCGGTTACCGCACGGGCCTTCAGCGCGCTGGCCCGCGACATCGCCACGCTCGGCGTCAACATCGACTTCATCCGCGGCGTCTCCGACTACCCCGTCACCGGCCTGGAGCTGCGGGTCTCGGTGCCCGCGGACGTGACCGAGCAGCTGCAGACCGCGCTGGCCCGGGTGGCGATGGCCGAGCGTGTCGACGTCGCGCTGGAGGACTTCAGCCTGGAGCGACGGGCCAAGCGGCTCATCGTCTTTGACGTCGACTCCACGCTGATCCAGGGTGAGGCGATCGAGATGCTGGCGGCCCGGGTCGGGTCGCACGACGCCGTCGCGGCGATCACCGAAGCGGCGATGCGCGGCGAGATCGATTTCGCCGAGGCGCTGCGGCAGCGGGTCGCCACCCTCAAGGGCATGCCGGCCAGCGTGCTCGACGAGGTGGCCGACCAACTCGAGCTGACGCCAGGGGCACGCACCACGTTGCGGACGTTGCGCCGGTTGGGTTTTCACTGCGGCGTCGTCTCCGGCGGCTTCCGCCAGATCATCGAGCCGCTCGCCCACGAGCTGATGCTCGACTTCGTCGCGGCCAACCAGCTGGAGATCGTCGATGGCCGGCTCACCGGCCGCCTCGTCGGGCCGATCATCGACCGTGCCGGAAAGGCCAAGGCGCTGCGCGACTTTGCGAACCAGGCCGGGGTTCCGCTGGAGCAGACCGTGGCCGTCGGCGACGGCGCCAATGACATCGACATGCTCGCTGCGGCCGGTCTGGGCGTCGCATTCAATGCCAAGCCCGCGCTGCGTGAGGTGGCCGACGCGTCGCTGACCTACCCGTACCTGGACACCGTGTTGTTCATACTCGGCATCACCCGCGGCGAGATCGAACACGCCGACGCGCTCGACGGCGTGCTGCGCCGCGTGGAGATCCCGCCCGACTGACGGCAAAGCCGAATCGATTGTCGCTAACTCGACGAGCTCGCGGAGTTGGCGGGCCCAGTGGCTAGACCACCACGGCACTCGGCTCCGGCGGCGCCACCGCACCGGTGACCGCACGCCAGGCGCGGGCCAGCAAGTCCACCGCCTCCCGGAGCTGCTCCTCGGGCAGCGTGTACGGAATTCGCAGAAAGCGCTCCAGCGTGCCGTCGACGCCGAACCTCGGACCGGCCGGCACGTCGAGCCCGAGCCGAGAAGCCGAAGCCGACAGCGCCGAGCTCATCGGCGCGGGCAGCGCCACCCACAACGACATGCCGCCGTAGCCGGGGCCCGGGTGCCAATCCGGAAGCTGTTCGCGCAGCAGTGACACCAGCAGTGTGCGGCGGGCCCGCAAGATGTCGCGACGTTCCGCCAGCACCTCGTCGGCGACGCCGAGAAGCGTTGCCGCGGCAAGTTGTTCGACGATCGCGGTGCCCATGTCGACCGACGGGCGCAGCGCCGCGATCGTCGCGAGTGTGCTGCGCTCGGCGCGGATCCAGCCGATCCGCAGGCCGCCCCAGAACGACTTGGACATCGAGCCGACCGTCAGCATCAGGTCTCGGCGCGCCGTCATCGCCGCGGCCACCGGTGGCGGCACCGGCTCGTCCAGCCACACGTCGGTCATCGTCTCGTCAACGATGGTGCGTGTCCGTGTCTCGGCGATGATGCGCGCCATCTGCTTGCGCGCGGAAGCGGGCATGGTCAGCCCGGTCGGGTTGTGATTGTCGGGGATGAGGTAGGCCAGGCTCGGCGCCAGTTGACGCACCGCGGCGTGCACCGCGTCGAGTTCCCAGCCGTACTCCGTCATCGCCGCCGGCACCGGTCGCGCGCCGGCGGTGGCGATGGCCGCGAGCGCGCCGTGGTAGCTGGGCTGCTCGACGAGCACCCGGTCGCCGGGTTGGGTGTAGGTCGCCAGGATCAAGCCGATCGCGTGCAGCGCGCCGCTGGTCACCATGACTTCGTCTGCGTCGGTGGGAAGGCCTCGCGCGCAGTACCTTTCGGCGATGGCCGCCCGCAGCGGACCGATCCCGGTGAGTTCGATTCCGGTCTGGTGCAGGTAGCCCGTCAGCTGACCGGCCGCCTCGGTGAACGCCGCGCGCACCGCCGCCGCTGGGGCCGACATTGCCGCGGCGGCAAGATTGACCGTCGCCGGTGCCGGCGCCTCGGCGGTGCCGCTGGGCGCGACCGGCAGGGCGGTGGTGCTCCGCGCGCCGCGGCGCGCGTTCAGATAGCCGTCGTCGCGTAGTTGCGCGTAGGCGGCGGTCACCGTGGTGCGCGACACCCGCAACGTGTCGGCCAGCGCCCGCTCGCTGGGCAGCCGCGCGCCGACCGGCAGACGCCCGTCGATGATCAGCATCCGGATGCCGTCGGCCAGCCCCTGGTAGACCGGCCCGCTGCGGCTGGACGTGCGCCAGTTGCCGAGCTCGCGAGCCAGGAGATCCACGTCGAGCGCGCGTGCGGTCATATCGATCGACATTGCATGCCAGTATGGGTCAACTGGCTATTGATAGACAAGCCACTCAGGGCCGACGATCGGAATATGAGGACGGATTGGACCTCCCGACTGATGCGGGGGTATGTCACCCTGTTCACCGCGTCGGGCCCCGCCAAGTACGCCGCCAAGTACCCCGCCAAGTACCCCGCCAAGTACCCGGCCGAGGATCCCGACCGCGACGCCGACCTGCGACGGATCCGCAGCGAGCTGGACGCGATCCGGGTGCACTTTCCCGACCGCGCGTAGTGGTCGTGCACCGGATGGGCCGCGCGGCGGTCCGCGGCGCCGCACTGTTGCTGGGGCTGAGCGGCTACGGCTTCTCGATGGCGATGATGGTGCGCGGCGGGCTGGGTCTGGATCCGTGGGACGTGTTACATCAGGGTCTGGCCCGGCACACCGGGATCACTTTCGGGCTCGCGTCCGGGGTGGTCGGTGTCGCGGTGTTGCTGGCGTGGATTCCGCTGCGCAACCGACCGGGCATCGGCACGGGCGCCAACATCGTCGTGATTGCGATCACCGTGGACGCCGGGCTGCAGGTGTTGCCCGCGCCGGTGTCTGCGCCGCTGCGGGTCGCGCTGATGCTCGGCGGCGTGCTCCTCAACGCGTGCAGCACGGTGCTCTACGTCGGGGCCGGACTCGGGCCGGGCCCGCGCGATGGCCTGATGACCGGCCTGGTCGCGCGCACCGGCCGGTCGGTTCGGCTTGTCCGCACCGCGATCGAGGCCACCGTGTTGGCGGCGGGTTGGCTGCTCGGCGGCACCGTCGGAATCGGCACGGTCGTCTACGCATTCGGCATCGGCCCGCTCGTGCAGCTCATCCTGCGGATGACGCCAGGCCGAATCGTCGCCCGCAGCGGCTGGGCCTTCACCGCCATCACCGACGCGGCCACGCCCGCCCCCGACCCGCAAGCCCCGTCGGCTCCCGAATACGGCACGATGGTCGAGTGGCCGAGCAGCGACAGGACGTCACCGACCCGGACCTGCTGATCGACTTTTCCACGGTTTCGCTGCGGCGCAGCGGGCAGCTGCTGGTCGGACCCGTGACCTGGCAGGTCGAGCTCGACGAGCGCTGGGTGGTGATCGGCCCCAACGGCGCAGGCAAGACGTCGCTGCTGCGCATCGCCGCCGCGATGGAGTATCCGTCGACCGGCACGGCCTATGTGCTGGGGGAGCGGCTCGGCCGGGTGGACATGTCCGAGCTGCGCTCGCGGGTCGGCCTGAGTTCCTCCGCGTTGTCGCAACGGGTGCCCGACGGCGAGGTGGTTCGCGACCTCGTACTGTCGGCCGGGTACGCGGTGCTGGGCCGCTGGCGCGAGCACTACGACGACGTCGACATCGCCCAGGCCATCGACATGCTGGAAAGCGTTGGCGCCGAACACCTTGCCGATCGCACCTATGAGACCCTGTCGGAGGGTGAACGCAAACGCGTGCTGATCGCCCGGTCGCTGATGACCGACCCCGAGCTGCTGCTGCTCGACGAGCCGGCCGCCGGGCTGGACCTGGGCGGCCGCGAGGAGCTGGTCGCGCGGCTGGCCGACCTGGCGGCCGATCCCGATGCCCCCGCGCTCGTGCTGGTCACTCACCACGTCGAGGAGATCCCGGAGGGATTCAGCCACTGCCTGATCTTGTCCGAGGGCACCACGGTGGCCGCCGGGCTGCTGCCGGAGGTGCTGACCGCCGAGAACCTGTCCAAGGCGTTCGGCCAGTCGATCGCCCTGGATTACATCGACGGACGCTACTTCGCCCGGCGCATGCGCGTCCGTGCCGCACATCGGGCCCGCGCATGACCGAGACACCCATGACCGAGACACCGATGACGCCGCGGCCTGCCGCCACCGTGATGCTGCTGCGGGACACCTCAGTCGGCTTGAAAGTCTTCCTGCTGCAACGCCATTCGGGCATGGAGTTCGCGCCCGGCACGACGGTTTTCCCGGGCGGCGGCGTCGACGACCGTGATCGCAACGCCGACCTCGACTGGACCGGCCCGGAACCGGCATGGTGGGGCCACCGGATGGGCGTCGACGAGGATCTGGCGTTGGCGTTGGTGTGCACCGCCGCTCGCGAGACCTTTGAGGAGTGCGGGGTGCTGCTGGCCGGACCGGCCGATGGCGGCACAGCGATCGTCGGCGACGCAAGCGTCTATCACGGCGCGCGCGCCGAATTGGCCAGCAGGGCACTGTCGTTCAGCGACTTTCTGCGGCGCGAGCGACTGGTGTTACGCGCCGATCTGCTGCGGCCGTGGGCGAACTGGGTCACCCCGGCCAAGGGTCACCGCCGCCGCTACGACACCTACTTCTTCGTCGCCGCCCTGCCGCACGGCCAGCACGCCGACGGCCAAACAAGCGAAGCCGCGGCGGCCGGTTGGGCGACACCGGCGGCGGCGATCGAGGACTTCACCGCCGGCCGCAGCTTCCTGCTGCCGCCCACCTGGACGCAGCTGGACACGCTGACTCAATTCGGCGGCACCGTCGACGAGATCCTGGCCGTCGAGCGCGAAATCGTTGCCATGCACACCGAAGTCATTGGCACCGAAGGCAATTGGAGTATCGACTTCTTCGACTCTGAACGTTACGAGCGGGCCCGGCGTGGGCGGCCGTGGTCATGAACGAGTTCGTCAGCGTCCACGTCGACGACAATCGGCCCGGCATCGGCACGATTGTGCTGTCCCGGCCGCCCGCCAACGCGCTGACCCGGCAGGCCTATCGCGAGATCATCGCCGCGGCCGCCGAGGTCGGTGCGCGCGACGACATCGGGGCGGTGATCCTGTTCGGCAGTCATGAGATCTTTTCCGCCGGCGACGAGCTCGACGAGCTGCGCACGTTGACCGCGGCTCAGGCCGACCTGGCCGCGCAGCTGCGCCAGGCCGCGATCGATGCGCTGGCCGCGATTCCGAAACCGACAGTCGCCGCCGTCACCGGTTACGCGCTGGGCAGCGGACTGAGCCTGGCCTTGGCCGCCGACCGGCGGGTCAGCGGCGACAATGCGAAGCTGGGCAGCACCGACATCCTGGCCGGCATGATTCCCAGCGGCGGCGGCACCCAGCGGCTGCTGCGGGCGATCGGCCCGAGCAGGACCAAGGATCTCGTGTTCAGCGGGCGATTCGTCGACGCCGAGGAGGCGCTGGCCATCGGGCTACTCGACGAGATGGTGGCACCCGACAACGTCTACGACGCCGCGGCGGACTGGGCCGCTCGGTTCGTCGGCGGACCCTCGGACGCGCTGGCGGCGGCAAAGGCCGCAATCGACGGCGGAGCCGAGCGGCCACTGGCCGACGCGGTGGAGCACGAGCGCCGGCTCTACGTCGAGGTCTTCCCGCGCGCACCGGCAGTGCGTCCCGAATGACGGTGCCGAGCAGGCCGGCCACTAGGCTGCCCGATTATGACCGGAACCAAGGAGGGTCCCACCCTGAATCCTGATGCCGCCGGCGACCCGGCTCGGGGCTCTGATGTTGCCGGCGACCCGCCTCCGACGCCGCACGCGACTGCCGAACAGGTCGAGGCCGCCCGCCACGACAGCAAGCTGGCGCAGGTGCTCTACCACGACTGGGAGGCCGAGAACTACGACGACAAGTGGTCGATCTCCTACGACAAGCGGTGTGTGGACTACGCCCGCGATCTGTTCGACGCCATCGTGCCCGATGCGGACCTGCCGTATGACCACGCACTGGAGCTCGGCTGCGGCAGCGGCTTCTTCCTGCTGAACCTGGTTCAGGCCGGCGTGGCGCGCCGCGGCTCGGTGACCGACCTGTCACCGGGCATGGTCAAGGTCGCCACCCGCAACGGCGAATCGTTGGGCCTGCAGATCGACGGCAGGGTCGCCGACGCCGAGGGCATCCCGTATGACGACGCCACCTTCGACCTGGTAGTGGGCCACGCGGTGCTGCACCACATTCCCGACGTCGAGCTTTCCCTGCGCGAGGTGGTGCGGGTGCTGAAACCCGGCGGGCGATTGGTGTTCGCCGGGGAGCCGACCACGGTGGGCAACCGTTATGCCCGTGCGCTGTCGACGCTGACCTGGCGGATCGTGACCAACGCGACGCGGCTGCCCGGGCTGACCGGTTGGCGCCGGCCCCAGGCCGAGCTCGACGAGTCGTCGCGGGCGGCGGCACTTGAGGCCATCGTCGACCTGCACACGTTCGACCCCGCCGACCTGGAACGGAAGGCGGCTAATGCCGGTGCGGTCGAGATACGGTCCGCCACAACGGAATTCAGCGCGGCGATGCTGGGCTGGCCGCTGCGCACCTTCGAGGCGGCGGTGCCGCCGGACCGGCTTGGCTGGAACTGGGCCAAATTCGCGTTCACCAGCTGGACCACGCTGGGCTGGGTCGACGACAACGTGCTGCGGCACCTGGTGCCGAAGTCCTGGTACTACAACGTCATGGTGACCGGGGTCAAACCGTCGTAACGTTCGGCGGCGACGACGTCGAGTATCTGCGGTCGACGGCGGCGGCCGAGCAGCTGCGTGAGGTCGACGGGTACGCGTTGTCCGACGCCACCGTCGTCGGTGACATCGCCTTGGCGCGAAGGTGTTTCGGTGATCGAGCGGCCGCGCTGGTGGAAACGGTGTTACTGCGGCGCAAGGCGCGAGCCAAGCTCGCGGATGCCGACGACTGGCTGTTCACCGCCGACGCGCTGCAACAGGCGACGGCCACCGAGGTGGCTCGGCACCGCGCGCGCCGACTCTCCGGTCTCGTCGTGCACGATGTCACCTGTTCGATCGGCGCGGAGCTGGCCGCGCTGCGGCTGACCACCGCCGGCCTGTTGGGCAGCGACCTGGATCAGGTCCGGCTCGCGATGGCTCGGCACAACGTGCCCGATGTTGCGCTGTGTCGTGCCGACGCGCTGCGCCCGATCACCCGTGACGCGGTGGTGCTGGCCGACCCGTCGCGCCGAAGGGCAGGCCGGCGCCGTTTCGACCCCAGGGATTATGACCCGCCGCTGGACCAGCTGTTGGCCATCTATCGCGACCGCGATCTCGTCGTGAAATGCTCTCCGGGAATCGATTTCGACCAGCTGCGCCGACTCGGGTTCATCGGGGAGATCGAGCTCACGTCGCTGGCCGGTGACGTGCGTGAGGCATGCCTGTGGTCGGCGGGGCTGGCCGAGCGCGGCGTGGCGCGGCGTGCCACGGTGCTGCGCGGTGACGGCGCCGTCGAACAGATCACCGACCTCGAGTCCGCCGACTGCCGGGTGCGCGACGCGGGCCGGTGGATCGTCGACCCGGATGGCGCGGTTGTGCGCGCGGGCCTTGTTCGCCACTACGCGGCGCGCCACGGGCTCTGGCAACTCGACCCGAACATCGCCTATCTGTCCGGGGACGGGCTGCCCGCCGGTGTCCGGGGCTTCGAGGTGATCGAGCGAATGCCGTTCGGTGAGCGGCGATTGCGTCAGGCATTGGCCGCTCTGGATTGTGGGGCGGTCGAAATCCTGGTACGCGGCGTCAACGTGGATCCGGCCCAGTTGCGGCCCCGGCTGCGGTTGGGCGGCTCACAGCAAATGTCGGTGGTGATCACCCGCATCGGCGCCGGTGGCGCGTCGCGGGCAACCGCGTTCATTTGCCGACCGTCGCGGGGACGCCCTGGGTAGGCTCGCGGTCGATGCGATTCTTTAAGACGGCCGTACTATTGGCGGCCGGTTGGCTGACGTTGTGGCTCGACGTGGCCCCGGCGTGGGCGCAACCACAGTGCGCCGATCTGGGGGGCACGGTCGATGCCGGTGCCTGCCGCATCCATGCCGCGACCGACATGTACACCCTCGATATCCGCTATCCGGTCGATTACCCCGACTCCCAGGCCTTGACGGACTACTTGACCAAGACCCGCGACGGGTTCGTCAACGTCTCCCAAATGCCCGGCTCGGGCAACCTGCCCTACCAGTTGGCGATCGAGTCCGACGAGTACCACAGCGGGCGCCCGCCGCAGGGCACCCAATCGGTCGTGTTGAAGATCTTCCAGCAGGTCGGTGGCCCGCGCCCGGTGACCTGGTACAAGGCGTTCAACTACGACCTTGGCGCGCGCCACCCGATCACGTTCGACACCCTGTTCAAGCCTGGCACCAAGCCGCTGGACGTCATCTACCCGATCGTCCGGCGCGAGCTGGAGCGCCCGGCGGGCGGCGCAGCGGCGATCTCGCCCGGCGACGGGCTGGACCCATCGCACTACCAGAACTTCGCCGTCACCGACACCGAGTTGATTTTCTTCTTCAGCGACGGCGAACTGCTGCCGTCGTCGGCGGGCTCCAACATCGCCCACGTGCCGCGCGACGCCATCGCCGGTTTGCTGGCCGCGCCACCACCCCCGTGATCGGCTACCTGGTGAACGTGCATGGCATGGCGCGCACGGCGTGAATGAAGTTGCCTGCCAACAGGTCCGGATCGCCGGCCTCGATGTCGGGGAGCCGGTGCAGCAGCTCGCGGAAGATCGCGCGCAGCTGAGTTCGTGCCACTCCCGCGCCCAGGCAGTAGTGCACTCCGCCGCCGCCGAAGCCGACGTGCGGATTCGGGTGGCGGCTTAGGTCGAACGAGCCCGGCTCCGCGAACACGTCGGCGTCCCGGTTGCCCGACGAATAGAACATCACGACCTTCTCGCCGGCGGCAATCGGCTGTCCGGCCAGCTCGGTGTCGGCCACGGCCGTGCGCCGGAAGGTCATCACCGGCGTCGCCCAGCGCACGAATTCCTCGACCGCGCTGCCGATCCGGTTGTCGAAGTCGGCGAGCAGCCACTGTCGTTGCGCGGGAAACTCGGTGAGCCCCGCCAGCGCGTGGCTGGTGGTTTGCCGGGTGGTGTCATTTCCGGCGACGGCCAACAGCACAAAGAACGCCGCGATCTCGGCGTCGGTGAGCCGCTCACCGTCGATCTCCGCCTGCACCAGGTTCGTCATCAGGTCATCCCGCGGAGCGCTGCGCCGCCGGGCCGCCAGCTCCGAGGCGATCGCGTGCAGGTTCGCGGCGGACTCGAACAAGACCGCCATCGTCTCCCGACCGTTCAGGTAGATCGGATCATCGGCCGACACCAGCGCCTCAGCGTTCTGCATCACCGGCACCGCATCCTCGTCGGGGATGCCCATCATGTGCGAGAGCGTGCGCAGCGGCAGCTGGCTGGCGCAGTGCGCGACGAAGTCCACCCCGCTGCCGGCGTTCGCGAGTTCGGACACGATGGCCCCGGCGTCGGCGCTGATCTGGTCTTCGATCCGGCGGATCTGCCTGGGCGTGAACGCGGCACTGACCAACTTGCGGATCTTGTCGTGCCGGGGCGGATCCATCGCCAAAAACGACTGCGAGGCCTCCAGCAGCTCCGGCGGTACGTTCTGAAACATCACGCCCTGCCCGGAGACGAACACATCGTTGTGCCGGCTGACGTGCACGATGTCGGCGTGCCGCACGACCGCCCAGAACCCCGGGTCGTCGGGGTCTTGCACCATCACGCCCTCGGCGGGCGGGTGCCACGACACCGGTCGCCGGGCGCGCAGGATCGCGAACCGTCGCTCGCGCTCCGTGGCCGTCGCCGACCAAAATGCCCGGGAGGACACGTCGATCTCGTCGTAGGGGTACTTCATCGGGGCCATCGCCGTCATGGCAGCACACTATGACGGTGGTCACACACTGTCAAGACACTATGTCTAAACTATTCGTCTAGCCAGGTTTAGACTATTCGTCTGCCCGGTCAGGTACCTGCGATGAGAGGAGGGAACCGTGCCGTCGGTGACCCGCAGGACGGAGTCGACGCGTGCCCGCCGGCGCGCCGAGATCGAGCAACAGCTGCTGGCGGCCACCGAGCGGCTGATGGCCGACGGTTTCGCGTTCACCGAGCTCAGCGTGGACCGGCTGGCAAGCACGGCGGGCATCTCGCGCGCCACCTTCTACATCTATTTCGAGGACAAGCGGCAACTCCTCCTGAAGCTGACGCGCCAGGTGTTCGACGAGCTGTCGCGGGCCGCGCGCCTGTGGTGGGACGTCTCGGAACGGCGGGACCCAGACGCCGCACGCCGGGCGATTCGCGAAATCATCGCGGCCTACCGCCGGCACCAGGCCGTGATCACCGCGGCGAACGAGCTGGCGAGCTACGACAGCGTGGTCGCCGAAACGTACCGCAACATCCTCGGTGGCATCGGCGCGGACGGCGCGGTCGCCCTCGATCGCGCCATCGCCGCCGGAGTTGCCGCGCCGGTACGCAGCCTGGAAACCGCAACCGCGTTGACATGGATGGTCGAGCGGACCTGCCATCAGCTGGTGCGATACGCCCCGCCCCACCTCGACGACCAAATCGCCGAGGCCCTCACCGAAATAGTCTGGCGGACATGGTATTTGGAGCCGCTCAGTCGCGGCTAAGCGCGCTCGGTCACGGCTAGGCGGGCGTGAAACTGTACACCTGGCCGTCGCTGGTCGCGGCGACCACACGCCGGTCTTGGCCGATCGCCACCCCAACCGACCAGCCGGTGGCGTTCGGCAGCGGATAGCGGTTGATCGTTCGCCCATCGGCCGGGTCGAATACCAGCAACGCCTGGCCGTTGTCGCCGTCGCGCACGACCGCATACGCGGCGTGCGCACCGGCCTGACCCGACGCGGACAACGGGGTAACGTCGTCGCGGCGCCAGGCGACCTCGCCGTGGTCGCCGGAGTCGTGCACCGAGACCAGCTTCGCGTCCGGGCCGCCGCCGGCCACAATGCGCCCGCCGGGCGCCACCGACGGTGGCGTGGGTGGCGTGAAACCAAGAGGTACAGACCACTTCGGCCGACCGTTGGCGCCGTTGACGGCCCACAGCTTGCCGTCCCGGCTGTTGACGTAAAGCGTCGAGCCGTCGGCGGAGAACACCGGGCTGCCGATCACGCCGGAGCTCACCGCGTCGCTGGTCCATTCCTGGGTCAGCGGCGGCGTCTGGCCGGCATGGTATTGGAGTGCCGTCAGCACCGGCGCCTTCGCGCCGGGCGGCCACAAGCCCGTCACGATCATGCGCGTCGACTTGGTGTACGCCGGGGCGGTGGCCACCGGGCACGCCGGGCGCTGCGGTTGGCAGTCGGTCAGGCCGCGGTTGGGATCGCGCGGGTCGATGCCGAGCACCAAGTCGATCGGCGAACCCACCGTGGTGCCGCGATGGGCGTCGACGACCTGCGCCTGACCCAGGTGCGTCAGAACCAGCAGCTGGCCGTCGCCGAGCAGCCGCGGGGTTTGCGGCATGCCGATCACCGGCAGTCGCCAGCGCACCCACTGCGTCGGCGGATAAGACAGCATCGTGCCCGGCTGGCCGATGTACACGTTGTCGAATTGGTCGAACAGCGGGCTGGCGAAACCGCCGCCCAGCACCAGCCTGGTGCACCAGCGTTGCCGGCCGTTGTTGTCGTTCTCCCACACCATCAGCGAACAGCCGGTTGCCGTTTGGCCGTTGACCGCCAGGTAGTTGCTCGCACCACCGGCGCCCAATGCCGGCGTGGCGAAAAGGCTGCCCTTGACCGGTCTGGTCCACTGCAGCTTCAGCGCCGCTGCGCCCGCCATCGCGGTGTAGCTGCTGTTGGCGGCGTCGGCGTATTCGGCCGACCAGCCCTCGGCCGCCGAGGCCTGCACCCAGCTGTCGGTGTCCCCGCAGCCCGCCAGCGCACCGATGAAAGCACCGATGAAAAGCGCCGTTGTCGCCGCCACGATCGGTCGCCGGAACACGTCGTCCTTTCTCCGCGGGTGTCTGGGCCCACGTGAGGGTAACCCGGGGCCGTCACGGCGGGCAGCAGCGTAGTGACCGGCCAGCCAGCACCGCGGCTCGCGTAGGCTTTCCGGCCATGACGACCATGTGGGGCGCGCCGATTCATAAGCGGTGGCGCGGCTCGCGACTGCGCGATCCTCGGCAGGCCAAGTTTCTCACCGTTGCCTCGCTGAAGTGGGTGCTGGCCAATCGTGCCTGGACATCGTGGTATCTGGTGCGGTACTGGCGCTTGCTGAAGTTCAAGCTGCAAAACCCGCACATCATCACCCGAGGAATGGTGTTCCTCGGCAAGGGCGTCGAGATCCATTGCACGCCTGAGCTCGCCCAGCTGGAGATCGGCCGCTGGGTGCACATCGGCGACAAGAACACGATCCGCGCGCACGAGGGCTCGCTGCGTTTCGGCGACAAGGTGGTGCTCGGTCGCGACAACGTCATCAACGCCTACCTGGACATCGAGCTGGGCGATTCGGTGCTGATGGCGGACTGGTGCTACGTGTGCGACTTCGACCACCGGATGGATGACATCAACATGCCGATCAAGGACCAGGGCATCCTCAAAAGCCCGGTGCGGATCGGGCCGGACACCTGGGTCGCGGCCAAGGTCACCGTGCTCCGCGGCACCACGGTCGGCAGGGGATGTGTGCTCGGCTCACACGCGGTGGTCAAGGGCGACATCCCCGACTATTCGATCGCGGTCGGCGCACCGGCAAGGGTGGTCAAGAATCGAAAGCTGGCGTGGGAAACGTCGGCCGCCGAGCGGGCGGCGCTGGCCGCGGCGCTGGCCGACATCGAGCGCAAGAAGGCCGCGCGCTGAGCGGTTAGCGGCGCCAATCGATGCCGAACCAGTCGGCCAGCGCGCTGCGGCCGTCGTCGGTTACCGTCACCGCGCGACCCCGTGGCACCCGCTTGACCCATCGCGCTTCGACGAACCGGTCCAGAATCGCCCGGCCCAACGCCCCGCCGACGTGGTGGCGTTGCTCACTCCAGTCGATGCAGTAGCGCACCAACGGCCTTCTGCCGGAAGGCAACTCGACACCGATCTCGGTGAGGAATACCCGCCCGGTGTCGGTGAGCTGGTAGCGGACGTCGTGGCCGGGCCTGCTCAACGCGTCGCGCGCGTCGCGCGCCGGGTCGTAGCGGCCGTCGCCACCTGTCAGTACGCCACGCTCGAGCAGGCTGGTCATGATCTCGACACCCAACCGGCCCGCCAAGTGGTCGTAGCAGGTGCGGGCGTTTCGCAGCCGCGCCGCCGACGTACCCTCCCGCAGCGAGCGCACCGGCCGCGCCGGCGCCAGGCGCACCAGCTGTTCCAGCAGCTCGCCGACATCGGGGCCGGCCAGCCGGTAGTAGCGGTGCCTGCCGTGCCGCTCGACGGTAAGCAGCCCTGCATCGGTCAGTTTGGTCAGATGGCTGCTGGCGGTGGGCCGGCTTACCCCGGCCTCGTCGGCGAGGACGCTGGCCGGCAACGCGCGTCCGTCGTCAAGCGCGAGCAGCACCTTGCACCGGGCGGGGTCGGCGATCAGTGAGCCGAGCGCCGCGATGTCGGCGTCGCCGCCGGATGGCAATTCCGCGATGTCACGCATGACAGGCCTCCTTCGTCGCCGGCGACGTTGACACGGCCGCCGGCTCGCGGGCGCCGGCGAAAGCGACCACCGCGCCGGTCAATTCCACGAGTCCGCCCACCATCATCGTCACGCGGACCCCGTCGATCGCCATGACCGTGCCCAGGACGGCGACTCCGATCGTGATGCCGACCAGCCGTGCCAGGTTCACCACGCCGGCCGCCAGCCCGGAGCGCCGCACCGGCACGGCGGACAGCGCCAGACCGACCGCGGGTGCGGTGTTGAGCGCCAGCCCGGCGCCGGCCAGCACGAAGGCCGGCTCC
This sequence comes from Mycobacterium sp., assembly GCF_035640695.1. Lineage (GTDB taxonomy): Bacteria > Actinomycetota > Actinomycetes > Mycobacteriales > Mycobacteriaceae > Mycobacterium. The sequence continues at coordinate 11,188 of NZ_DASQVQ010000092.1, read as the reverse complement.
AGCATCCACAGGCTGGCCTGTGGTCCGGCGGCCGCGTAGAGCAGCATGCCGGTGGCCATCAGCGCCAGCCCGGCGGTCATCGGCAGCCTGGGCCCGGTCCGGTGTGCGAGCACGTTCACCACGGGGATCAACACCAGGTATGTCAATGGCATCGGCACGAACTGGACCGCGGTGGCCAGCGCGCTGGCGCCGCGCTGCTGTTGGAATGCGAAGCTGTTCACCATCAGCATTCCGTAGATGCCGAACGTCATCGTGAACGTTGCGATCAGTGCGACCACCAGTCGGCGACTGCGCAACAGGTCCAGCGGCAGCATCGGATGCGCCACCCGACGCTGGGTCAAGAAGAACCCGGCGATGCACAGCACCGCGACAACGGCCAGGGTGCAGGTCAATGGCACCGCCATCGTGCGGCCCTGGACCAACACGATCGTCAACGTGCCGAGCCCGAGGATCGCGAGCGTCTGCCCCGGCACGTCGATGCCCGCCGCGTCCGGATCGCGCGATTCCGGCAGATAGCGGTATGACATCACCAGCGCGATCGCCCCGACCGGCGCGTTGAGCCAGAAGATGTAGCGCCAGCCCAGCGAATCGGTCAGCACGCCGCCGAAAATCGGCCCGATCGCTGTGCTCAGCGCGGCCGCGATGGCCCACGCCGCGGTTGCCCTTGCGCGTTCGACGGCGTCGGTGGCCGCGGCCGCCGCGATGGCCAGGCCCTGCGGCAGCATCAGCCCGGCGCCGATGCCTTGCAGTGCGCGCGCGGCCAGCAGCATCGCAATCGACGGCGCCGCGGCACAAATCAGCGACGCGGCGACGAAGGTGACCAGACCGGCACGCAGCACGGTGCGTCTGCCGAACCGGTCGCCGAGCGACCCCGACGTCAGCATCACAGCGGCGAAGGTGACGTTGTAGGCGTCGATGGTCCACTGCGCGCCGGAGATGCCGCCGCCGAGGTCGGCCCGAATGGCCGGCAGCGCCAGGTTGATCGCGTTGGCGTCGATCAGGCCGACGAAAAGTCCGAGGTAGGCCGCGATCAGGGTCAGAATCGTGCCGAGGTTGAACCTTTTCGAGTCCATGCCTCGACGCTAGGCGCGGGGTAGTTCGATGCCGATCGAACCATTACTGCGCCCGGTCGGGCAGCGCCCGCTCGACGATGACCGGCCGTGCCAGCGGCTCCCGCTCGCGGCGCTTTGCCGCCAGATACACCTGGGCGGTCTCGTCGGCCACCGTCTGCCAGGAGAATTCGCAGGTCAGTCGGCCGCGCGCGGCGATCGCCATGCGCTGTGCCAGGGCCGCATCATCGAGAACCATGCGGACCGCCGCGGCGATGCCCGCGACATCGTGCGGCGCGAACGACACGCCGGTGTGCCCGTCGATCACCGCCTCGCCGAGGCCTCCCGCGGTCGAGGTGACCAGCGGTGTGCCTGTTGCCGCCGCCTCGAGCGCGACGATGCCGAACGGCTCATAGTGACTCGGCAACACGATCGCGTCGGCCTGGTGCAGCAGCGCCACGAGCTCGGAATGGCCGAGGTGGCCAACGAAATTCGTGCCCTTCAGCGCCCGGTGGCGGCGACATTGCTCGATCAGCCAGTCCAGTTGGGTGCCTTCGCCGGCGATTGTCAGCGTGGTACCGGGATGTGTGCGCCTGATCCGCGGCAGCGCCGCGATCGCGTCCTGAATTCCCTTCTCGTACTCCAGCCGTCCCACGTACACCAGCCGCGGCGGCCCGTGCCGCGGCCGCCGCATCGCGAACGGCCAGCGCCCGGCGTCGATGCCGTTGCGGATGACGCGGATCTCGGCAAGGCCAGGGCCGAACAATTCGGTGATCTCATCGCGCATCGACGCCGAACACGTGATCAGCGAGTCGGATTCGCGAACGAGCCAGGATTCGACGGCATGCACCTGCCGGCTGATCGGGCCACTGACCCAGCCCGAATGCCGTCCCGCCTCGGTGGCGTGCATCGTGGAAACGATTGGCACGTCGTAGCATTCGGCCAGCGCGATGGCCGGGTGCGCGACCAGCCAGTCGTGGGCGTGCACCACGTCCGGTCGCCATGGCCGGGATCGACGGCCATTGCCGCGCAACGAAAGTCCGGCCCGGATCATCGAATGGCCCATCGCCAGCGTCCAGGCCATCATGTCGCGGCCGAAGTCGAACTCGTGCGGGTCCTGCGCGGCGGCGACCACCCGCACGCCGGCGCTGATCTCGTCGGTCGACGGGTGTGTGCTCGGATCGGTGTTCGACGGACGGCGGCTCAGCACTACCACCTCGTGCCCGGCCGCCGCCAGCGCGGTGGCGAGCTGATGGACGTGCCTGCCCAGGCCGCCGATCACCACCGGGGGGTACTCCCACGACACCATCAGCACTTTCATCGCGGCAGCCTTCTGGCGTCCAGCGCGCCGAACAGCCCGTCGGCCCGGTTCCATCCGTCGGCCAGCCGCTGGGCGGCGTCGCGATGGCCCGAGGCCAGCGTGCCGGCGATTTCGCGGGTGGCGTGCGCGTGCAGGTGAGCCCGGTACCGGGCATAGTCGGCGGCGGTGTCCTTGCTGACCATGAACGGCCAGTCGCTGGACACCGTCAGCAGTGTTTCGCGCAGGATCTGGTCGGCAACGAAGTCGCGGGCATGCGGCGCGTTGGTTTGTTCCAGTGCCTTGTCGACGGTGGACAATGCGGTGTCGACGACCTCGACGTTGAGCTGCACCAGATCGGCGACCTGATCGCCGGCCCAAACCTGCCAGTCCTTGCCCGACCCCCAAGAGCTGGGCGGCAGTTCGACGCGTTCGCCGACGAAACCGCCCTCGATCGCGTCGCCGAGCGTGCCCACCCGAATCCCGGCCGCAGGCAGTGCCCGCAGCACCCGCTCCAGCCATAGCGGGCCCTCGTACCACCAGTGGCCGAACAACTCGGTGTCGAACGCGGCGATGACGTGGGCCGGCCTGCCGATGCGGTGACTTTCCGTGCCGAGCCGCCTGCGCACCACGTCGACGAAGTCGGCGACGTGCGCGTCGACCGCCCGATTGGCCCGCTCGGGGTCGTACGGGGCCTTCTGGTCGGACGGCACGTTGCGTCCGGTGACACGGGCCGGCTTAAGGCCGGTGTCGTGGTCGTAGGTGTGAAAGTCGCGGTAGGCCGGATGGCCCGGGTAGCCCGATTTCGGTGACCACACCCGGTAACTGACCTGAAGGTCGCGGCCGAACGCGATCACCTCGGAGTCGCTCACCGGCCGCCCCAGCGCCGTGTCGCCGTGCAGCGCCGGACCGTCGACCATGAAGTGCCCGACGCCCGCGGCGGCGTAGTCGCGTTCCATCCCCGGCGCGTACGCGCACTCGGGCGCCCAGACGCCCGCCGGCGCGTGGCCGAACCGCTGCTGCGCGTCGGCCAGACCCTCGACCAGGGTGAATTCTCGCAGCCGGGGATGAAGCAGTGGCTGGAACGGGTGGGCCAGCGGGCCGCCGAGCAGCTCGATGGTGCCGGTGTCGATCAGTTCGCGCAGCAGCGGGGTGGCGCCGTGCCGCCACAGCGTCGCGAAATCGTGTAGCACCACGCCGGCTTCGTCGTACTCGCGAATCCCAAAGGAGCGCAACGGCTCCGGCAACGTCGTGGCCTCGAGCGCGCGCAGCTGCCAGTTGGCCAGCCAATGGTGCATGCCGTCGAGGCAGTACGGGTCGTCGAGCTGCGCGGCCACCACCGGCGTGACGCCCAGGGTGATGAGCCGGCCGTGGTCCTCGGCGGCCAGCTTCCGCAGCACGCGCATCAGCGGCAGATAGGCCGCCGACCACGACTGGTACAGCCACTCCTCGCCCACCGGCCAGCGGCCGTGATGGGCCAGCCACGGCAGGTGCGTGTGCAAGACGAGCGTGAACAGTCCGGGCACGGGCTCTGAATTGGTCACGGGCGCACCGCGATTGCCACCAGGTCGAGGCTCGCATCGATATCCCGGCCGTCGGCTCCTTTGCAATCGGGTCCTTTGCAATCCACGATCTCGAAGTCGTCGACCGTGACCGACGCGACGTCGGAGAGCAGTTCGGCCGGCCACGGCGCGCCGGCCAGCGCGCGGCGGATCTGGGCGTCGATGATCGACCCGCCGTGCTTGGCGTCGAGGGCCGCCAACCGCGGGCCGTGGAACACCCCGCTGACCGCCGACACCGAAAAGCCGCCGTCTTCCAACAGTTCGGTGAGTTCGGCGGCGTTCAGCTCGCGCGTGTGAAACGGGTTGATCGGGGTGTCCCGGCCTCCAGAGAAGGTTTCGCGGTTGGGCGTGGCGACCATCAGCAGCCCCGCCGGCCGCAGCACCCGCGCGCATTCGGCGACGAACTGCGGCTGATCCCACAGGTGTTCGATGACCTGAAAGTTGACCACCACATCGACCGCGGCGTCGGGCAGCGGCAACGCGGCCAGGTTGGCGTGGCGCACTTCGACCCGCGGATAGCGGGCCCGCACGTGTGCGACGGTCGGCTCGTCGTAATCCACGCCCAGCACGCGGCTGGCCACACCGGCGATCAGGTCGGCGCCATATCCCTCGCCGCAGCCGGCTTCCAGCACGTAGCGACCCGCACAACGACCGACCAAACGCCGATAGACGACTTCATGCCGACGGAACCAGTAGTTCTCCTCGGGCAGCCCGGGCACCGTGCGCTCGCCGGTCAGGGCGAGCCCGTCTAACGCGCTCATTGCAAGGCAGGCTAACCCGTAACCGCATCTCCGGGGAGCCGGAGACGCAACGGGCCGGGCAGAGCACGAAGTTATACCAGCTATGGTGTACGGGCGAAACACACAAAGTTACCGGGGAGTAACATTGCCCGTGGTGGGCCGCGGAACGAGCACCTCGCTCAGGCCGGCCGCCGGCCCCTCAAGGAGGAAGAACCAGATCCATGACGAACATCGTGGTCCTGATCAAACAGGTCCCAGACACATGGTCGGAGCGCAAGCTCACCGAGGGCGACTGGACCCTTGACCGCGACGCCGCCGACGCCGTGCTGGACGAGATCAACGAGCGCGCGGTCGAAGAAGCGCTGTTGATCAAGGAGAAAGAGGCCGCAGACGGCACCGAGAGCACGGTGACCGTGCTGACCGCTGGGCCGCAGCGCGCCGCCGAGGCGATCCGCAAGGCGTTGTCGATGGGCGCCGACAAGGCCGTGCACGTGCTCGACGACGGCATGCACGGCTCCGACGCCATCCAGACCGGCTGGGTGTTGGCCCGCGCGCTCGGCACGATCGAAGGCACCGAGCTCGTCATCGCCGGTAACGAGGCCACCGACGGCACCACCGGGTCGGTCCCGGCGATCATTGCCGAATACCTTGCCCTGCCGCAACTTACTCACCTGCGCAAGGTGTCCGTCGAGGGCGGCAAGGTCACCGGCGAACGCGAAACCGACGACGGCGTGTTCATTGTCGAAGCGTCGCTGCCCGCGGTGGTCAGCGTGAACGAGAAGATCAACGAGCCCCGGTTCCCGTCGTTCAAGGGCATCATGGCCGCCAAGAAAAAGGAAGTCACCACGCTGACGCTGGCCGAGATCGGTGTCGAGAGCGACGAGGTCGGCCTCGCCAATGCCGGCTCCAAGGTGCTCGCGGCCAGCCCGAAGCCGCCCAAGACCGCCGGTGAGAAGGTCACCGACGAGGGCGAGGGCGGCAACCAGATCGCCCAGTACCTGATTTCGCAGAAGCTCATCTAGAGAAGGCGTACCCAATGGCAGAAGTACTTGTGCTCGTCGAGCACGCCGACGGTGCCGTGAAGAAGGTCACCGGCGAGTTGATCACCGCCGCGCGCGCGTTGGGCGAGCCGTCGGCCGTGGTGGTCGGCGCGCCCGGAACCGCCGAGCCGCTCGTCAACGACCTCAAGGCGGCCGGCGCGGCAAAGATCTACGTCGCGGAGTCCGATGCCGCCAGCGACTACCTGATCACTCCCTACGTCGACGTGCTGGCGTCGCTGGTCGAATCGGCCAGCCCGGCCGGCGTGCTGCTGGCCGCCGGCGCCGACGGCAAGGAGATCGCGGGCCGGCTGGCCGCACGCCTGGGCGCCGGGCTGTTGTCCGATGTGGTCGAGGTCCGCGACGGCGGCAAGACCGTGCAGTCCATCTTCGGCGGCGCGTTCACCGTCGAGGCCCAGGTGACCGCCGAACCCGCGATCATCACCGTGCGTCCCGGCGCGGTGGATGCCGAGCCCGCGGCGGGTGCAGGCGAGCAGGTGACCGTCGAGGTGCCCGCCCCGGAGAATGCGACGAAGATCACGGCACGTCAGCCCGCGGTGGCCGGCGACCGGCCGGAGCTCACCGAGGCCTCGGTTGTGGTGTCGGGCGGCCGCGGCGTCGGCAGTGCCGAAAACTTCCGCGTAATCGAGGAATTGGCCGATGCGCTGGGCGCCGCGGTCGGAGCCTCCCGCGCGGCCGTCGACTCCGGCTACTACCCGGGGCAGTTCCAGGTGGGCCAGACCGGCAAGACGGTCTCGCCGCAGCTGTACATCGCGCTGGGTATCTCCGGGGCGATCCAGCACCGCGCCGGCATGCAGACGTCGAAGACGATCATCGCGGTGAACAAGGACGAGGAAGCCCCGATCTTCGAGATCGCCGACTACGGGGTGGTCGGCGACCTGTTCAAGGTCGCGCCGCAGCTGACCGAGGCGGTCAAGGCCCGCAAGGGCTGATCGCGCCGCGCTGACCAGCGGCAAACCCCCGCACGCTCGGCGTGTCGGGGGCTTTGCGTGCGCTGCGACATTTCGTCACTCAGCGTGCACGGACACGTCACGCCGACGATGCCGTCCCGAGATGCGGCTGGGCGACCGTGGCGCCATGAGCACCGCATCTGTCCTGCTCGCCGCCGATCAAGCGACGTCTGCGTCGTCCGGCACGGCGCCCAGATACACGCTGCTGCTGTCCACCGACCCGGCCGTTATCGAAGAAGCGCAGCGACTGCGCTACCACGTGTTCACCTCCGAGCCCGGCTTCTCACTGACCGGCTCGACGGAGTCCGGCCTGGATGCCGACCGATTCGACGAGTTCTGCGACCACCTGCTGGTCCGCAACGACGATACCGGCGAGCTGGTCGGCTGCTACCGGATGCTGCCGCCCGCCGGTGCGGCCGCGGCCGGCCTTTACACCGCAACCGAATTCGACGTGTCCGAGCTCGACCCGCTGCGGCCCTCGCTGGTCGAGATGGGCCGCGCGGTGGTGCGCGAAGACCATCGCAACGGCGCGGTCGTGCTGCTGATGTGGGGCGGGATCCTGGCCTACCTCGACCGTTGCGGCTACGACTACGTCACCGGCTGCGTCTCGGTGCCGATCCAGGCCTCGCCGTGCGACGTGCCCGGACAACAGGTTCGCGGGGTGCGCGATTTCGTGCTGCGCCGCCACGCCGCGCCCTACCGCGTGCGGCCGTACCGGCCGGTGGTGCTGCACGGCAAGACGCTCGACGAGATCGATCGGCCGTCGAGGGTGTCCGTGCCGCCGCTGATGCGCGGCTATCTGCGGCTCGGGGCGCAGGTCTGCGGCGAGCCGGCGCATGACCCGGACTTCGGGGTGGCCGACTTCATGGCGCTGCTGGACAAGCGGCGAGCCGACGTCCGATATCTCAAGCGCCTGCGCTCGGTTGCCGCGGCCGCCGAGATGGTCGACGGGATCACCGCATGACGCACGCCTGGATGCCGAGCGCATCATGTGACGAGAGTTGCGTGCGTGTCGAGGTGACCGGCGCCGTCGAGCGCGCCGCCCGGGTCGTGCGAGCGACGTATCGATGCCTGCTGGCGCTGCTCCTGCTGCCCGGGATGCCGCTGCTGGCCATCCCACTGCCCGGCCAGGCCCGCGTGCAACGCGTGTACTGCCGCCTGCTGCTGCGCTGCCTCGGTGTGCGGATCACCAAGTCCGGCGGCCCGATCCGCAATCTGCCCGGCGTGCTGGTGGTCAGCCCACACATGTCTTGGGTCGACGTGCTGGTCATCGGTGCGCTGCTGCACGGTGCGTTCGTCGCCAAGGCCGAACTCATCCGCTGGCCGGGGCTGGGCCTGATGGCCCGCGCGATGGACGTCATTCCGATCGAGCGCGCCAAGCTGCGACGGCTGCCCGGCGTGGTGCACACGGTGGCCGAGCGGCTTCGCTCGGGGAAGTCGGTGATCGCGTTTCCGGAAGGCACCACCTGGTGCGGGCTTGCGTTCGGTCCGTTCCGGCCGGCGATCTTCCAGGCGGCGATCGACGCGGGCCGCCCGGTCCAGCCGCTGCGGTTGACCTATCACCACCGCGACGGCCGGCCGTCGACGATGCCGGCCTACATCGGCGACGACACGCTCGTGCGGTCCTTCCGCCGGCTCGTGACCGCGCGGTTGACCGTCGCACATGTGCGGGTCGAGGCGCTGCAACTGCCCGGCGAGGACCGGCGGGACCTCTCCCGCCGTTGCGAGATAGCCGTGTGGGGCGACGCCGGGCCCGGCACGCACCATCATCACCACCACGACGCGTTGGCGGCCTAGCGGGCAAACCGAGCCCGTGCGACCGGCGGCTATCCTTGACGGGTCATGAGTGCCGCCCGCTCGGTGTATCTCGACCACGCCGCAACGACCCCGATGCATCCCGCTGCCATCGAGGCGATGACGGCCGTGCTCGCGACGGTCGGCAACGCGTCGTCGCTGCACACCACCGGTCGCGCCGCGCGGCGCAAGCTGGAGGAATCCCGCGAAACCATCGCCGACAAGCTGGGCGCCCGGCCGTCGGAGGTGATCTTCACCGCGGGCGGGACCGACAGTGACAACCTCGCGATCAAGGGCATCTACTGGGCCCGCCGCGACGCGGAGCCGCGCCGCCGGCGGATCGTGACCAGCGCGGTCGAGCACCACGCCGTGCTGGACACCGTGGCGTGGCTGGCCGAGCACGAGGGCGCCGAGGTGACCTGGCTGCCCACCGACGGCGACGGTTCGGTGTCGCCGGCCGCGTTGCGCGACGCGCTGCGGGAGCACGACGACATCGCGCTGGTGTCGGTGATGTGGGCAAACAACGAGGTCGGCACGATCATGCCGATCGCCGAGTTGGCCGCCATCGCCGCCGAATTCGACGTGCCGATGCACAGCGACGCGATCCAGGCGATCGGCCAGCTGCCGGTCGGCTTCACCTCGAGCGGCCTGTCGGCGATGAGCGTCGCCGCCCACAAGTTCGGCGGTCCCACCGGTGTCGGCGCGTTGGTGCTGCGCCGGGACACCGCCTGCGTGCCGCTGCTGCACGGCGGCGGGCAGGAACGCGACGTCCGTTCCGGCACAGTCGATGTCGCAGGTGCGGTCGGGATGGCGGTGGCCACCCGGCTCGCGGTCGACGGGCTCGCGACACACAGCGCGAGCCTGCGGGCGCTGCGGGACCGGCTCATCGACGGGATCCTGAGCCGGGTGGACGACGCGCACCTCAACGGGGCGCACGGCGAACGGCGACTACCCGGCAATGCGCATTTCACGTTCTCCGGCTGCGAGGGTGACTCGCTTTTGATGCTGTTGGATGCCAACGGCATCGAATGCTCGACCGGTTCGGCCTGCACGTCGGGCGTCGCGCAGCCCTCTCATGTGCTGATTGCGATGGGCGCCGACCCGGCCACCGCGCGCGGGTCGCTGCGACTGTCGTTGGGCCGCACCAGCGTCGATGCGGACGTCGACGCGGTGTTGAACGTATTGCCCGGTGCGGTGGCGCGGGCGCGTCAGGCGGCGCTGGCCAGTGCGGGGGTGTCGCGCTGATGCGTGTACTGGCCGCGATGAGCGGCGGCGTGGATTCGTCGGTGGCCGCGGCGCGCATGGTCGACGCGGGCCACGACGTCGTCGGCGTCCACCTGGCGCTGTCGTCGGTGCCGGGAACACTGCGCACCGGATCGCGCGGCTGCTGCTCGAAGGAGGACGCCGGTGACGCCCGCCGAGTTGCCGACGTGCTCGGAATCCCCTTTTATGTATGGGATTTCGCCGACCGTTTCACAGGCGATGTGATCGACGACTTCGTGTCGTCGTATCGGCGCGGGCACACCCCCAACCCCTGTGTGCGCTGCAATGAGCGGATCAAATTCTCCGCGTTGGCTTCTCGCGCGTTGGCGTTGGGCTTCGACGCCGTGGCCACCGGCCACTACGCCCGGCTTTGCGACGGCCGGTTGCGCCGCGCGGTCGATCGCGACAAAGACCAGTCCTATGTGCTCGCCGTGCTGACCGCCGAGCAGCTGCGCCGCGCGCTGTTTCCGATCGGTGATACCGCCAAGCCGCAGATCCGCGCGGAGGCGGCGCGGCGCGGGCTCGCAGTCGCCGACAAGCCCGACAGCCACGACATCTGCTTCATTCCTTCCGGCGACACCCGCGCCTTCCTCGGCTCGCGCATCGGCGTTCGGCGCGGCACGGTCGTCGACTCCGGCGGCACGGTGCTCGCCGAACATGCTGGCATCCATGGATTTACCATCGGCCAGCGCAAGGGACTCGGCATCGCGGGCCCCGGTCCAGACGGTCGCCCGCGCTACGTCACCGCGATCGACGCCGACACCGCAACGGTGACCGTCGGAGATGCGTCCGAGCTCGACGTGTGGTCGATCACCGGTGAGCGTCCCGTCTTCACCCGCGGCACCGCCCCGGAGGGTCCGCTGGAATGTGTAGTGCAGGTGCGCGCACACGGCGGAACCGCCGCTGCGGCAGCCGAATTGGACACTGGCATGCTTCACGCGCGACTGCGCACTCCGCTGCGCGGCGTGGCGCCGGGGCAGACGATGGTGCTCTACCGGCCGGACATCGACGGCGACGAGGTGCTCGGCAGCGCCACGATAACGGCGACCGCCTAGCCGGGCACTTTGGCCAACATGTTGGCCAGCACGATTTCTGGCACCGAGCTTGGAAACGCGCAGAACGTCACCTCGACGAGGACGACCGACTTCAGCCGGTAGTCACGGCCGCACCCGCCGTGACGTGTGCGCAGCGAATCCGTGCCGGCCGTCCAGTCGCCGACGAATATCGGCCCGGACGAGGTCGAGCCGCATCCGTCGACCAGCTTGACCAGATCCTCGAACGCGCGCCGTGCCACGGATTTGTCGCGATAGGCCGCCGCACCCTCCGAGATCAAGCCGCCCCTGGGCGGATTCTGAAACGTCGTCTTGTGGAATCCCTCGACATCGGCACCGAACGTCTTCGTTTCCTCGAATATCCAGCCGCATTGCGGCGGCGCGTCCTTGGCGAACTGTTCGATGTCGACCGGAATCTTGCCG
>NZ_DASQVQ010000091.1:0-8940 GCF_035640695.1 Mycobacterium sp. | reverse complement strand
CACCCCCGGGCGCGCCGCCAACCCCGCCGACACATCAATCACCGCATCAGCATCGGTGTAGGGCCCCGACGTGTCATACAAATCCACATGCTCACCATTGGACAAACCCACCCGCCGAAACGGCACCCGCGCACCCGGCACATCGGCGATCTTGCGATAAACCTTGCTGCTTCCGGTGATTGGGCCCGTGGTGACAGACGCGTCGAGCCCACCAGACAAAGCGGTCATGAAACATCTCCCTACGCCGGCATTGCCCGGCTACAGCACCTTCAGTTCCTGGGTGATCTCGCCGACGGAGGCCTTCGCGTCACCGAAAAGCATCGAGGTCTTCGCGTCGAAGTACAGCTCGTTGTCAATGCCGGCGAAGCCGGGGCTCATCGAGCGCTTGAGCACGATGACCGACCTCGCGTGGTCCACGTTGAGGATTGGCATCCCGTAGATAGGAGAGGCTGGATTCGAGCGCGCTGCCGGGTTCGTGACGTCGTTGGCACCGATCACCAGGGCCACGTCGGTCCGGCCGAAGTCGCCGTTGATGTCGTCCATCTCCTTGAGCTGCTCATAGGGCACATCGGCTTCGGCGAGCAACACGTTCATGTGACCGGGCATCCGTCCGGCGACGGGGTGAATGGCATGTTTGATCTCCACGCCGCGTTCCTCGAGCAGGCTCGCCATCTCGCGCACGGCATGCTGCGCCTGCGCGACGGCCATGCCGTAGCCCGGGACGATGACCACCTGGCTCGCATACGCCATCTGAATCGCCGCGTCGGCAGCGCTGGTCTGCCGGACCGTCTGGTCCACCGGACCGCCACCGGGACCCGCGGCGGCCGTCCCACCGAAGCCGCCGGCGACGATCGCCGGGATCGACCGGTTCATCGCCTTGGCCATCAGGTTGGTCAGGATGGTGCCCGAGGCGCCGACGATCATGCCTGCGACGATCAACGCGGTGTTGTCCAGCGCGAGCCCGGTCGCGGCGGCGGACAGTCCGGTGAGGGCGTTAAGCAACGAGATCACCACCGGCATGTCCGCACCCCCGATCGGCAGCACCACCATCACGCCGAGCACGGCCGCCGAGAGCAGGACACCGATCATCAGCAGCTCGGATTGCCGGCCCGCACCGATGGCGACGGCGCACCCGACGGAGACGAGCAGTACTGCCAGGTTGAGCGGTTGCTGTGCCCGGCCCAGGCCGATTGGCTTGCCCGGCAACACTTCCTGCAGCTTGCCGAAGGCGATCAGCGAGCCCCAAAACGACACCGAACCGACGATCGCGGCGAATAACGAAGTGATGGCTACATATTCGGCCACCGTCGCGTACCCGTGGCTGTCCCGGAACTCCACCCAGGACACCAGCGCCACGGCGCCGCCGCCCACTCCGTTGAACAGCGCCACCATCTGCGGCATCGCGGTCATCTTGACCCAGCGCGCCGCTGGCACGCCCACCACCGTGCCAAGGATCAGCCCGAGCGCAATCAGCAACCAGTTGCTCACGTGCGGCGTCAGCAGGGTTGCCACGATCGCGATCACCATGCCGGCGGCGGCCGTCAGGTTGCCGCGCGCCGCGGTCCGTGGCCCGGTCAGACCCGCGAGGCCGTGAATGAACAGTGCGAAAGCGACGATGTAGGCAACGGCGATCAACTCACTCATGGGCCGGCGCAACCTTCCCTGGCTCGGCTTTCGGCTTCTTCTTGAACATGCCGAGCATGCGGTCCGTCACGAGGAACCCGCCCACCACGTTGATGGCGCCGAAGGCGATGGCCACCACCAGCAGAACCCGATCGAACGGGCCCGATGCGGAGCGCCCGAGCAGGACCAGCCCGGCCAGTAGCACGATGCCGTGAATGGCGTTGGTGCCGGACATGAGCGGGGTGTGCAGCGTGTTGGGCACCTTGGAGATCACCGCGAAGCCGACGAAGCCGGCCAGCACCAAGATCGCCACGTTGGCCAGGAGCGTCATCGGGCCTCCGTTAACTGGTCGCTGGTTGAGGTCACGCAGCAGGCGGCGAGGATCTCGTCCGAGAGGTCCGGCGCGATCTCACCATCGGCCAGCATGTGTTCGAGCAGAGCCAGCAGGTTTCGCGCGTATAGCTCGCTGGCGTGCTCGGGCATCGTTGCCGGCAGGTTCAGCGGCGCCGTCACGGTGACGTCGTGCCGAACCACGCTCTGCCCGGGCACGGTGAGCTCGCAATTGCCACCCGCCTCCCCAGCGAGGTCGACAACGACGCTGCCGGGCCGCATCCGGCGCACCGCCTCGGCGGTGACGAGCGTCGGCGCCGGGCGGCCGGGGACCAGTGCCGTGGTGATCACCACGTCGAATCCGGAGATCGCTTCGGTCAGCCGCCGCTGCTGTTCGGCCTGCTCCTCTGCGGTCAGTGCGCGAGCGTAGCCGCCATCGCCGGCGGCCTGGACACCGAGCTCCAGCCACTGGGCGCCGAGCGACCGGACCTGCTCGGCCACCTCCGGACGGACGTCGAAGCCGGTCGTCCGGGCGCCGAGCCGTTTGGCGGTGGCCAGGGCCTGCAGTCCGGCAACACCCACGCCGAGCACCAGGACCGTAGCGGGCTTCACCGTTCCGGCAGCCGTGGTCAGCATCGGGAAAAAGCGGGTCGAGCATTCTGCGGCACGTAGCACAGCCTTGTAACCGGCGACGTTGGCCTGAGACGAGAGCGCGTCCATGGTCTGTGCCCGCGAGATGCGCGGTACGGCTTCCACCGCGAAGCCGGTGACCCCTGCCAGTCGCAGCTGCTCGGCAACCTCTGGGCGAGTGCGTGGTGCGAGGAACCCGATCACGATCGACCCGGGTTTCATCAAGTTGATCTCGTCGTCGGTCGGCGGATTCACCTTGACCACGACGTCGGCCGGCCACGGGTCGCCGATGGTGGCTCCGACCTGTTCGTAGTGCTCGTCGGGGATCCGTGCCGCGGCACCGGCCCCGGGCTCGACCACGACGGCAAGGCCGGCGAGACGTAGTCGTTCGACAACCTTTGGGACCAGCGCGACACGGCATTCGCCCGTCGTGGTTTCCCGGGGCACTCCGATCTGCGTCATATTCCTCTTCCTGGCTGTGGCCCGGCAGAGCCCTTGTGGTGGTTCAGGTGTGTGCCTCCGGCGACCGCGCCAGAGGTTGAAGTGGTTGTAGGATAGAGCATGCGGTATACTGTATGCAACCGCTCCCAGCCGCCCACGCTCCGCGGCTTCCGCGACGGCCGAATTCGGCGAATGACGGCAGCGCCCTAGACATCGGCTCCACCGTCTGCATACAGTATACATATCGGAGGGAGTCAGTGTGAGGATTGCAGTCGTCGGCGCCGGGGCGATCGGCGCCTATTGGGGCGCCGCGTTGCACCGCGGAGGCGCCGAAGTGCACCTGATCGCGCGAAACGAGCACCTTCGCGCGATGCGGGAGGACGGTGTGCGGGTCATCAGTCCGCGGGGTGACTTCGTCGCATATCCCAACGCCACCGACGACCCAACCGAGATTGGGCCGGTCGATTACGTCTTTCTCGGGTTGAAGGCCCATAGCTACCCGTCGTGCGGGCCTCTGGTGAAGCCTCTGCTCGGCGAGAACACGGCGGTGCTGGCCGCACAGAACGGGATCCCGTGGTGGTATTTCCACGAGCTGGACGGGCCGTACCGGGGGCGTCGAATCGAGGCCGTCGATCCGGGCGGTGCCACGAGCGCCGTCCTGTCACCCGAGCGGGCCATCGGTTGCGTGGTGTATCCGGCCACGACCATCGAGGCGCCCGGGGTCATCCGGCACCTGGAGGGCACCCGTTTCTCCATCGGTGAGCCATCGGGGGAGGTCTCGTCGCGCTGCACCGCGTTGAGCGACGCCATGGTCGCCGGGGGATTGAAGTGCCCCGTCGAGGCGGACCTGCGCAACGACATCTGGATCAAGCTCATGGGCAACGTCGCGTTCAACCCGCTCAGCGCGCTCACCCGAGCGACGATGGTCGAGTTGTGTCAACACCCGCACACCCGGCGATTGGTGATACAGCTGATGGAGGAATCGCTGGACATCGCCGCCAGGGTGGGCAGCACGCCGGACATCTCCATCGAGAAGCGGCTGCGCGGGGCGGAGAACGTGGGACACCACAAGACCTCGATGCTGCAAGACCTCGAAGCGGGCAAGCAGCTGGAACTCGACGCGATCGTGACGGCGGTGGTGGAGATGGCAGACCTCACCGGTGCCGCCGCGCCCACGCTTCGCACCATCCACGCCGCCACCGACCTCCTCGCGCGCAGGTGTGCGCCTGCAGCGACGCAGGCCGCCGGAGCGCCCGAGAAGGCCATTCAGCCGGCTCTGTCCTGAGGAGGAACATGTTGAACCGTCGCGCCAAGATCGTTTGCACACTGGGGCCCGCCACCAGCACCGCGCCGCGGCTGGCGGGACTCGTGGACGCCGGAATGGATGTGGCGAGGCTCAACTTCAGCCACAGCACGCAAGCCGAGCACAAGGCCCTCTACGGCATGGTCCGTCGGATCGCCGCGGAGCGCGGTCGCGCGGTCGGCGTGCTCGCGGATTTGCAGGGCCCGAAGATCCGGCTGGGCCGGTTCGCCGCGGGGCCGGTCGTCTGGACCGCGGGGGAGCGGGTTGTGATCACCACCGCCGCATGCCCCGGCGACCACGACCGGGTCTCCACCACCTACGACGGGTTGGCGGACGACGTGCGGGCGGGCGATCGGCTGCTCGTCGACGACGGCAAGATCGACCTGCGGGTGGTCGACGTCAACGGCCCCGACATCACCTGTGAGGTCCTGCATGGCGGCCCGGTCAGCGACCACAAGGGCATCTCGCTCCCCGGCGTTGCCGTCAGTGTTCCGCCCCTGTCCGAAAAGGATATTGAGGATTTGAAGTTCGCCCTGGACCTCGGTGTCGACATGGTGGCGATGTCGTTCGTCCGGGCGCCCGAGGAAGTCAAGCTCGCGCACGCCGTCATGGACGAAGTCGGCAGGCGGGTGCCCATCATCGCGAAACTCGAGAAGCCCGAGGCTGTTTCGAACTTGCCGGCGATCGTCGAGGCGTTCGACGGGCTGATGGTGGCCCGCGGTGATCTCGGTGTGGAGATGCCGCTGGAGCGAATTCCGCTGGTGCAGAAGCGGGCCATCCGGCTGTGCCGCCAGGCGGCCAAGCCGGTCATCGTGGCGACCCAGATGCTCGACTCGATGGTCTCCGACCGCCGTCCCACCCGGGCCGAGGTCTCCGACGTGGCCAACGCCGTCCTTGACGGGGCGGACGCGGTGATGCTCTCCGCGGAGACCAGCGTCGGGGCACATCCGCCGCACACGGTGGCCACGATGGCGCGCATCGTCGAGGAGGCCGAGGACGCGCACTACCAAGTGCAAGCCGCTGATCGGGCCGCCAGGGAAGACGGCCACGAAGACGGCGACGATGCGGGCGTCGGCGATGCGATCGCGGCGGCGGCCTGCGATCTGGGCAGACGGCTCGGGGCCATGGCGCTGTGCTGCTTCACTCGTACCGGGGACACGGCACTGCGGTTGGCGCGCCAGCGATCACCGCTGCCGCTGCTGGCCTTCGCTCACGACGACTCGGTGCGGGCCCGGTTGGCCTTCTCCTGGGGCATCGAGTCCGCCGTACTGGCACCCGCCACGACGGCCGAGGGCCTGCCGACCGAGGTGAGTCGGGGCCTGGCGGCCATGGGCATGTGCGATCCGGGGCACAACCTCGTGGTCGTGGTCTCGGGAAGCCGAAGCGGCGTGTCGGGGTGCACCGATTCGGTGCGCGTGTTGCGCATCGAACAATGATTTCCGCTGCCGACCGTCAGCCGTCGTCGGCCGACCCGACCGACCCGACCCGCCGCTCGAGCTCGGCCAGTCTGGCGCGCAGTGCCTTGTCGGCGTTGCGGCGGTCCGTCACCTCACGCATGATCGCGGATATACCGACGATCCTGCCGGCATCGTCGTTAAGCAGGGCGACGCTGAATTCGATTGACAGACGGCGCCCGTCACGGTGTGCGGCGGGCACGCTCAACAGCTGGTCCCCATAGCGGGTATGCCCGGTAGCCATCGTCTGTCGGTAGCCCTTCCAGTGCCGCTCCCGCAGCTTCTCCGGGATGAT
Organism: Mycobacterium sp.; assembly: GCF_035640695.1. Lineage (GTDB taxonomy): Bacteria > Actinomycetota > Actinomycetes > Mycobacteriales > Mycobacteriaceae > Mycobacterium. The sequence goes on along the minus strand of NZ_DASQVQ010000091.1, from coordinate 2,864 downwards.
CAAGTCGAGGTTCTGACCCACCGCCTCGGCCGCCGAATACCCGAAGACGCGTTCGGCCCCGTTGTTCCACAGCCGAATGATGCCGTCCGGGTCGGTCACCACAATGGCCTCGGCCGCTTCGTTCACGACCGCCCGGGCAAGCCACGCCTGCGTGGCGCCGGCCGGACTCGATCCCGACGCCTGCACCGACGGCGTCACCTCTTCAGCCAAAGTGCCGCTGCCCTCTGCCACTGCCTTGCTCCTTTCTCCGCTTTGGCGCACCGTGAGGCGCTTTGGCGCACCGTAAAGCCGCCTGGGGCCGACGGACCGCGCCTCATCCTGACATGATTATGGTACTAACGACAGAATACAGCATTTGACATACTGCATACAGTCTACTATGGTCGATTTGTTCGCGTGATTGGAGCGAGAAATGATCAACGCAATGCTCGGAGCCCTGGCTGTGGCACCGATTGCCTGGGCCGTAACTGCCTGGGCTCGAGTCGGCTAACGCACCCCAGTCAGCACCACACAGGCCGGGGAAGCAAGGAGGGTTGTCCGTGCTGCTACGCCAGCTGGAGTACTTCGTGGCAGTGGCACGAGAACGCCACCTCGCCCGCGCCGCGGCGGCTTGCCACGTGTCGCAGCCCGCGCTGTCCGCGGCGATCGCCAAGCTGGAACGGGAGCTCACCGTCACGCTCATCAATCGGCGGCAGAACTTCGACAGTCTGACGCCCGCGGGCGAACGGCTCGTCGTCTGGGCCAATCGACTGCTCGCCGAGCACGATCGCATCGGTACGGCAGCGCCAACGTGAAAACTGTTAGGAGCCAAGGGAAATAGTGAACAGTCAGGAAGGATCCACCCCATGAGTGTCGCGTCCATGCCAGACACGGAGGCAGGGTGCACCGGCGAACCGGCTAGCCTCACCGATGGTATCCATCTGGTCGTCGACGCGCTCAAGCTCAACGACGTGGACACGATCTACGGCGTGGTTGGTATCCCGATCACCGACCTGGCTCGCCTCGCACAGGCGTCGGGCATCCGCTACATCGGCTTTCGTCACGAGAGCGACGCGGGCCACGCCGCGGCGGCGGCCGGGTTCCTCACCAAGAAGCCCGGCATCTGCCTGACAGTGTCCGCTCCCGGCTTCCTCAACGGGCTTGTGGCGCTTGCCAACGCCACCACCAACTGCTTCCCGATGGTCCAGATCTCCGGATCCAGCGAGCGTCATCTCGTCGACCTTCAGCGGGGCGACTACGAGGAGATGGACCAGCTGGCGGCCGCCAGGCAGTTCGCCAAGGCGGCGTACCGAGTATCTCGGGCCGAGGACATCGGCCGAGGCATTGCCCGCGCGATCCGCACCGCGGTATCCGGCCGCCCCGGCGGGGTCTACCTCGACGTCCCTGCCGCGGTGCTCGGCGAGGTGATCGATGCCAAGAAGGCGGCGGCGACGCTGTGGCGGGTCGTCAACCCGGCGCCGCGCCAGCTGCCCGACGTCGAGGCGGTCGACGGCGCGATCGACCTGCTCGCCGGCGCCAAGCGGCCCCTGATCGTGCTGGGCAAGGGCGCTGCCTACGCGCAGGCGGACGAGCAGATCCGCGAATTCGTCGAGAACACCGGCATGCCGTACCTCCCGATGTCGATGGCCAAGGGTTTGCTGCCCGATGACCACCCACAGTCGGCAGCCACCGCCCGCTCGCTGGCCCTGCGCAGGGCCGACGTGGTGATGCTGGTCGGCGCGCGCTTGAATTGGCTTCTGGGACACGGCGATGCGCCGCAATGGAACGCTGGCGCCCAATTCATCCAGGTCGACATCGCCGCCGCGGAAATGGACAGTAACCAGCCCATCGCCGCGCCGCTCGTCGGCGACATCGGCTCGGTGATGGAGGCGCTGATCGAGCGGAGCAAGCCCGGCCAGATCGCCGTCGCGGCGGACTGGCGCGAGGAGCTAGCGGCCAAGTCGGCGCAGAACGTCGCCAAGATGGCGGGCCGCCTCGCGGCCGCGCAGACCGCACGCCCGATGAAGTTCCTCGGCGCGTTGCAGGCGATCCGCGATGTCCTGCACGACAAGCCCCAGGTTTATGTCGTCAACGAGGGCGCGAACGCACTTGATCTGGCGCGCAACACGATTGGCATGCAAGTACCCCGCCATCGCTTGGACAGTGGCACCTGGGGCGTCATGGGTATCGGCATGGGCTATGCGATCGCCGCCGCCGTGGAGACCGGCGACCCGGTCGTCGCGATCGAGGGTGACAGCGCGTTCGGGTTTTCCGGAATGGAGGTGGAGACGATCTGCCGTTACAACCTGCCGATCGTCACCGTCATCCTCAACAACAGCGGCGTCTACCGCGGTGACGATGTCTCCGCCGACGGCGACCCGGCGCCGACCGCCCTACGGGCTCGTCACGAGTTCATGATCAAAGCGTTCGGCGGCACGGGATACCGGGCCACGACGCCGGCCGAACTCACCGCCGCCCTCGGCGAGGCGCTGGCCAAGGGCAGGCCGGCCCTCATCGATTGCGTGATCGACCCATCGGACGGCACCGAGAGCGGCAACATCGCCCACCTCAACCCCAAGGGCATCACCAACAACCATCGCTGAGCGCGACGACCACCACCACCAAAGCAAACGACCACCAATGGAACATAGAAGGGAATCAAGTGATGACTGAACTGCCGCTCTCCGGCATTAAGGTGATCGACTTCACCGGGGTGCAGGCCGGTCCGGCGTGCACGCAGATGCTGGCCTGGTTCGGCGCGGATGTGTTGAAGGTGGAGCGCACCAGCGGGGGTGATGTGACGCGCAATCAGTTGCGCGACATCCCCGATGTGGATGCGCTGTATTTCACGATGCTCAACAGCAACAAGCGCTCGTTGGCGATCA
>NZ_DASQVQ010000090.1:0-5666 GCF_035640695.1 Mycobacterium sp. | reverse complement strand
GCCGAGCACGGCGGTGACGACAAGGTTGGCGCTGATGATCGTCTGTGAGAGAAAGAGCGGAATCAGCCGGGCCGAGACGACGCTTCCCGCGAATCCCACAACATCGAGCACCATGCCGGCAATGAACGCGGCTGTCAGCGCAGCGCCAATGGTCGTGCGCAGCGTTGGGCCACCGGTTGCGGTGACCGGCACACTTTTCCCGCGGCCCGACGCTGCAGCGACGGAACTACGCGCGCCGTAGGCCTGCATGACCGATGCAATCCCGTAGCTACAGCACGCCAGCAGTGCTGCCGCGACACCGATCACCACCAGCCGTTCCCGTCTCGCTGTTCGCGCGTGGCGCGACGGGGCAGCCTCCACGACGGATGCCCGCGACCGATGCTTTCAGGGCTCAACAGTGTCCACATTCGATTTCTGCAGTGTCTCATTGCCCGCTGAACAACGACCCGGTGCCGTTTCCGACCCGAGATGCGGGCCGACCCAGACGACCTCACACCCGAGCTCGACGGCAAGTCACGTTAGCGGTGCGCAGCGACGGATCGTGCAGCATCCGCGTGACTTACGTTGTGCGGCAAACTAACTCACACTGGTTAGCTGGTAATGGTGCGTGCTTGCGCACTGTCGCCAGCTCCTTACCAGTCCCAGCCGAAGTCGGGTAATCGGGTGCTAGTCGAGGCGCGTGGCGGCCACCGCCCAGAACGGCATGTGCACGCGGTGGTTTTCCAACAGCGGCCAAAGGACCTCAAGTCGCTCCTGTACCGGCCTAAACCGTTCAGCTACCTCCGGCTGGCCGCTCAGAGCCGACAGGGCCGCAAACGTCTCGGGGTCGAAGTTGCCTTGGTAGGTCGTGGTGCCCAGGTAATCGACGCGCCAGCCCGCCGCGGGAAGCACCCGCTCGAAGTTCTCCGCGGGTAGACCCTCCATCTGCAGGCCGTTGACGTTGTGCCGGCCGAATTCGAACATGAACAGCCGCGCTCCGGGTCGGGTGGCTCGGTGCAGCGCTTGCATGTACAGGCTTTGCGTCTCTTCGTCGTCAAAGAAGACGTGGTAGAAGGCGCTGTCCACGACGGTGTCGAACCGGCTCTCCAGGCCGTCGAGTTTCGTCGCGTCGGCAACCTCGAAGTTCACTGTGACACCGGCCCGATCCGCGTTGGCACGGGCGCGCTCGATCGCCGCAGCCGACGCGTCGATCCCGGTGGCCGAATACCCCTTGGATGCGTAGTAGATCGCGTGGTGGCCGGGGCCCGTTCCCGGGTCGAGCACCTCGCCCCGCACCGCTCCGTATGCCACCAGCTGCTGAACCACCGGTTGCGGCTCGCCGATGTCCCATGGCGTTAATGCGGGTAATCCCTCCACCAGCCGCTCATCGCGGTACAACTTGTCGAAATCTGGGCGCTGAATGTCGTTAGCCATACTTAGCACCCTACTCCCACCGGTACGCTTTCCTTGATTCGATGCGCGAATTCGACTTTCCGCTGGACCACCGCCTGCGTAGCGTTCAATCACCTGACGAGAACCAGCGCGCTGGCCTCGGTCTGCGGTGAGATAGCTTGCGCCACAGTACAACTCGTACTCGTTAACTGGTAATGGTGCGGGTTCGCCAGGGGTGAGTTACGGGGGAGTGGAGGATCGTGGCCGGGCGGTTCGCGTTGATCGGCTGGCGCGAGATTGTGCCGCCGCGAGAGAGCAGCTGCAATCTTGCCCGGCGCCGACGACGGTCGCGGTAGTTATGCCATAGCGCGGTAGGCCGGTTTCTGCGTCCGCTTGCCAGCTTGCGACCAAGTCACCTCGGTTGGGATCGGGCCGTTGGGCAGCCACGGCTGTTCGTTGACCGCGTCGGCCACCGTCCAGGTGCCCCGTTCGACCACACCTAGCGCGGCGTCGATGACCTTGTAGTGCTGTACCTTGCTGGCCCACGCCTGTGACTCCACCCAGACGACAACGAGTTCACCGGGCTCGAACGCCGCCTGCCGCTGCACCGCGGCGATGAGGTCCTCGTTGTGCAGATGCCCGTCGCCGAAGTTGAAGCCGATCAGCGAGTTGCAGACGAATTCCGCCTCCCGCACCGTGCGGGTGTCGATGTCCGGCAGCATCTTCAACAACACTGAGAATAGGCCCCGGCCCTGGCTGTGCATCGTGCGCCAAGAGATGGCGCGCTGCAACGTGACTTCGGCCCACTGCGGTTCGTATCCGAAGGCGATGAACTGGTCGACTTGGTTCTTGGCGCTGCGTTTGACGCTGTCCAATTTCTCCTCCGCGCCCGGGGCGAACGCCCACACGGCCGACGCCCAGTTGCCGGCGTATTGGCGCATCGAGGGCAGGAACGACACCTTATCGGGCCGGAAGTTGCCCAGGATCGGATAGAACACCAACGCCACCACGATCGCCGCCGTCAACCACGGTGACGACATGTTGGTCACGGCGTATCCCCGCCAGGCCGGGAAGCCGAGGAACAAGAAGATCGCCGCGTAGGCGAACAGCACATTCCATTCCAGCGGAACCGCCAGCGGGAACGTCGAGATGATGAACAGGTGGAACGCCACCATCACCACCACCGCCGCCACCGTCAGCCCCTTGTTTGTCGAGAACAGCAACACCAGCGGCGCGAGGATCTCCACGGTGGTGCCGAGCACGTGGGCCACGAAGTGCGAGAGCCGTGACGGTCGCAAATCGTGGGGGAAATCGCGGTAATGTGCCCGCTTAATCCACTTGAACGGCATGCACGGGCTATTGCTGACCATCGGCGGAATGACGTTGGCAAAGTGCTTGCCGAACTTCGACATGCCGGCACCGACCCACACCACGATGATCAATAGCTTCAGCGCGATGATCATGTCCACGAACGGCAGCACGGTGAAGAAAAACAGCGCAGGCAGGTACTGCTCCCCCCGCGCCGCGAGGAAGACGGTCTTGTCGCGCAGGCCGTTGGCCACCAGCAGGACCATCGGCGCGACGAGCAGCGCCGGGTTGACGAGTCCGGAGGTGTTGTGCGGCAAGGCTTCCGACAGCGAATCGCTGTGCACTCCAGGTGCGAACAGAGCAACAGCAACGCTGACAAGCAGTGCGACATACAGGATCACGTCGCACCACGTGCGGCGCTCACCGTCGGTGAACGGCACCCATTTCCACGGCCGCAGCCGAATCGTGCCCGCACGAGCCCAGAACAGGATGCCACCGGTCATCGGCTTGACCTTGCCGGCCAGCGGCCCCCACGATCCGGCGACGCCAATGGCCTCCACCAGCACCGTCCACAGGATGACCTTTTGGTAAACGATCGGCTGATTCCACCATTGATCGACGTGCCAAAACGCCTGCGGCCCCGACGTCACGGTCGCGACCACGAGGCCGCCGAAGGCGTAGAACAACGCCAGCTTTGCGATGTAGATGGCATGCACCATGCGCGGTGAACCGAATCCGTTCTCCGCCCAGTGCTGCGCCATGAACCGCATCCGCTCCATGAGCGGCTTGGCCAAGAAGGTTTCTGGATCGACCGGGGGAAATTCAGGCTTGGTGAAACTCATGATCAGCTCCCGTTTGTCGCTGTGGTGACGAGCGAGTCGGCCAGCAGCCGACGTACAGCGCGTTTGTCGATCTTGCCGACGGCATTCTTCGGCATGTCGTCGAGGATCGTGATGTCCACCGGCCGTTTGTATTTCGCGAGCTGCCCGGCGATGTGATCGCGTATGGTCTCGGCAGTGACGGCCGCGTCCGGGTGGGTGGAGACGAACAGCACCGGCTCCTCGCCGTAGGTGGGGTTCGGACGCCCCACCACGGCGGCCTCGGCGATCTGCGGCATCTGGTGAACGACGAACTCGATCTCTCGGGGATAGATGTTCTCGCCGCCGCGGATGATCATGTCCTTGGCTCGGTCGACCAGGATCAGGTAGCCGTCTTCGTCGAAGCGACCGATGTCGCCGGTGTGCAGCCAGCCGTCGACGATGGTCTTCGCGGTCTCCTCCGGTCGGTTCAGGTAGCCGCGCATCACGTTGGCGCCCTTGATCACCACCTCACCGGTCTCACCGTTGGGTACCGGGTGGCCTGTGCTGTCGACGATCCGGATTGTCTGCCCGGGCAACGGCAGTCCCACCGTCCCCGGTTTGCGGGGACCGGTCAGCGGGTTCGCCGTGCTGGCGCAGGTTCCCTCCGACAGGCCGTAGCCCTCGATGATGGGGATGCCGTAACGCGTTTCGAATCGTTCCAGCAACTCGACGCTGGCCGGGGCGGCGCCGCAGACGGCGAACCGTATGGATGATGTGTCCGGCCGCACGTCGTCGGGCAGCCCGCACAACATCGTGTAGATGGTTGGCACCGCGGAGAAATAGGTCGCACGGCTTCGCTCGAGTCTTGCAAAAAATGTCTCCGAGTCGAAACGTCCGGCCACCGTCGCCCGGCCCCCGGCCAGCAGCGGTGACAGGGTCCCGACGACGATGCCGTTGACGTGAAACAGCGGCAGTATCAGCAAACTGTGGTCCGCGCGGGTGAGGCGGAACCCATCAATAACGCTGCCGCACATCGCATTGAGGTTCGCGTGGTCCAGCATCACGCCCTTGGGACGGCCCGTGGTGCCGCTGGTGTAAATCAGCAACGCCAGCGAGGCGTCGTTGCCTCGGCTGGCGTCCGCCTGGGCCGGCTCGCACTGATGCAGCTCGTCGGCGATCAGCACCTTGGCGCCGGCGTCGGCAAGCTGATAGCGCACCTCCTGCGGCGACAACGAGGGATTGACCGGCGTGACCGCGGCTCCCAACCGCCACGCGGCGAATATCGACACCACGAACTCGACGGTGTTCGGCAGATTGATCGCCACCACGTCACCCGTTGACACGCCGCGCCTGCGCAGCGTCGCGGCGGCGCGCTTGACGGCTTGGAGCAACTCGGCGTTGTTCAGGTCGCTGTTATCGTCGGCGACCGCGGGTCCGTGCGGATCGTGGGCGGCGCGCTGGTCCGGCAAGACCGACAAATTCATGTGATTTTCTCCCAGACGGGCTACTTGTGTGACCGGCAACGCTAGGCATCCCGCGACAAATCGGCTTGGTCTGTGCCGCTCAAATGCCGGGCACGGTTTGTCGGCCGGAGACAACTCCGAGCGCTCATTTGGCCCACAAGCAGGGACCGGAAGATTTACCTTCGTGGTGTGACGAGCGGCACAGATACCGGTGTCGTCCGCTGTGTCCGCCAGATCGCTGCCGGACTCCAGCAGCGGCTTGGCGAATTGACGGCCATCATTGCGGATCTCCTGCAGGAGGAGATTCCCGAGCTTGCCCGAGACGCACAGACCGTCGAGCTGTTGGGCGCCAGCGTGGGAGGCAACATCGACACTGTGCTGCACGCGATGCGCTATGGGATCGAGGTGCACCGCATCGAGGCGCCGACCGCGGCGATGGAGTACGCCCGGCGGTTGGCCCAGCACGGAGTGCCCGTGCACGGGTTGGTCCGTGCCTACCGGGTCGGTCAGCGGCGCATGCATGAACTCGTATTCGCCGAGGTCCAGGCCATCGACATGGAGCCAATGGTTAGGGTGGCCGTGCTCGACAAGATGTCGGCGATCATGTTCGCCTACATCGATTGGATGTCACAGCAAGTCGTCGAAGTGTACGAGGAGGAGCGCGAACGCTGGCTGGAGAATCAGAACAGCCTTCGCGCGTTGCGTGTGCGCGAGATTCTGGCCG
>NZ_DASQVQ010000089.1:0-2286 GCF_035640695.1 Mycobacterium sp. | reverse complement strand
CCTCGGCCAGCTCGGTGTACAGCTGCTCCAGACGCGGACCGTAGTGCTCCTTGAGCTTGGGTCGCGCCAACTTACGGATGCCGGTCAGCAGGCCGTTCTCTGTGGTGAAGGGCGTGGTTTCCACGATGAAGTCGCGTGGGATCTCATAGGAGTGCAGTCCGGCCGCTTTCGCGACATTGTGCAGTGAGTCGCTGATCAGCGGCTTCAGCTCGCCAGCAGGCCAGCGCGACAGTGCCTCCGACGTGGGCACGACGACCGCCAGCAGATAGGCGCGTGCGCTGTTGCCGTAGATGTAGATCTGCCGCACCAGCGGGCTATCGCCGAACACCGCCTCCACCATTGACACGGTCACGAACTCGCCCTGCGAGAGCTTGAGCACGTTGTTGCGGCGGTCGACATAAGCCAACTGATCCGGGCCGACCTCGGCCACGATGTCTCCGGTCCGGTAGTAGCCGTCCGCGTCGAACACCCCGGCGGTGACATCCGGCCGTTTGTAGTAGCCATGGAACAAGTCGTGCGACTTGACCAGCAGCTCGCCGCGGGGGTGCGGCTGGTCGGTGTGGAAGTAACCCAGATCGGGCACATCGGCCAACTTGTAGTCGGTCACCGGCGGGCGTCGCACCTGCCCGTCGACGAAGACGACGCCGACCTCGGTCGAGCCGTAGCCTTCCGCCAGATGCAGGTCGAGGTAGGACTCGACGAACGCCTTCAGCTCGGGCGAGATCGGGGCGGAGCCCGTCATCGCCGACACGAACCGCCCGCCGAGAAGGTGCTGCCGCTGCTCCGCCATCACCTGCGCTTCCAGTGCCGCTCGATCCGCCCCGTCGGACAACTGCCGATCCAGTTCGCTGTGGAACTCCTGGGAGAGCATCTCCCAGATCCGCGGCACGAAGTTCAACTGGGTCGGCCGCACCAGCGCGAGGTCGTCCATTAGCGTCGACAGGTCGCTCTTGGCCGCGAAATAGGCTGTGCCCCCGTGGCCGAGTGTCCCGTAGAGGATGCTCGGCCCCATGAGGTGGCTCATCGGCATGAAGATGAGCGTGATCCACGGCTCGTCGCTGTGCCGGCCCCAGGCCACCTTGGTCGCGTTGCGCCACAAGTCGGCGACCAAGCGCTCCGGGTACATCGCGCCCTTCGGTGCGCCGGTGCTGCCTGAGGTGTAGACCAGAAGTGCCAACGGGTCGTCCTCATCGGGAACGATCACCCGGGCGGCGGGCAGCGCCTTGCCGCGCTCAAGCATGTCGGCCAGCGTTCCCAGCATCACCGGGCTGCTCGCTTGCGCCAACCGCGCCCGGGCGGCGTCGAATGCCTCGCGCTGGTCGTCCACCTCGGGGTGGTAGTCGAACACCACCAGCCGCGTCGGGGTGTGCCCGCTCAGCACCAATTCGACGGCGTCGGCCAGAGAGTCGATGCTCGCCGCGATCACGCTCGGCTCGGTTTCGGCCACGATGGGCCGCAGCTGAGTGACCGGCGCGCTGATCTGCAGCGGAACCGACACCGCCCCGATCTGGACCAACGCCAGCTCGACAATCGTGTAGTCGACGCTGGCGAAGCCCAGCAGACAGACCCGATCACCGGGGCGCACCGAATGCGCCGGATCGCCTTGCAATGCGCTCGCGACCGCGCTGGCGCGGTCCCACACCTCGCGATAGGTGATGGTCTCAAATCGGGGCAACAGTTCCAGTGCGGTGCGGCCGGTCTGCGGGTCTGTGACGAATTGGATGACGCGTTGCCCGAGCGCGGGCCGCCGCGCGTAGCCCTCCATGACGATTCGCACGACCTCCGGAAGCCGCATGCCGGGTTGCCGCAGCGCCGCGCTGATCGCCGCCAGCGGGGTTGCGTCGCGAAACTGTGCGTCGTTGGCCCACAGATCCTTGATGCGCCGCGCGATCCGCGCTTCCCGGGCGGCCTCCCAGGCGCCAATATTGTCGCTGCCAGATCCTGCGCGTGTCATCTGTCACCTCTCTTGTCGTCGATGTCGCTGGCGCCGTCAGGCCCGAAAGCCACGAAGGCCACCAATCGGGGGACGTCAGCCCGATCTGTGGATTGAACGTTCATTCTAGATAGAACATTCACTCTACGCGCGGACCGGCTTCATCGTCAAGCCGGCAAGCCGCCCGAGGACCTAAGTGGTGGCCGAAGCGCTGATCAACGCCGCCAACGGGCCCTCGATACCGACCCTTGCGATATATACCCCACCCGGGTATACCAATCTGTACGCGAGATTCACCGGACGACATGGAAGGGGGCCGACATGGGACTGGCGCAGAAGCTTGTGATCGGACA
>NZ_DASQVQ010000088.1:0-6483 GCF_035640695.1 Mycobacterium sp. | reverse complement strand
GGGCTCGGCTGTCAAGCGTATCGGGGTCAGCGGTCCTCGTCCTCGCCGGCCAGCGTGTCGGACTCGGAGGCGATGATCCGCTCCGACGGCACGACGCGCGGCGGCCCATAGCGCGGACGTCGTCGCCGCGGCATCAGCGGAATCCGGTCGGCGATGTTGCTCAGCGGGTCGACCACCGTGCTCAACGAGTCGACCGCGTCGCGCAGCAAGTCAATCGTCGGCGCCAGCGCCTCGAGGCTGGGAGCCAACCGGCTGAGCGTGTCGGCGACGGTTGTGAGCTGGTCGAGCGGACCGTTCTTGGCGGTCAGTGTGTCAAGCAGCCCGCCCTCGGCGAGCAGCCGCTCGGCCACGCCGTCCTCGGCCAACAGCCGTTCGATGACACCGTCATCGGCGAGCAACCGGTCGACAAGTCCACCGGGTGCCAGCGCCCGGTCCAACGCGCCGCCGTCGGCAGTCAGCCGATCCAGTGGACCGCCCGCCTCGGTCAGCCGGTCCACCAAACCGCCGCGGCGCATCAACCGGTCGATCACGCCGTCCTGCGCGAGCGCCCTGCCCAGTGGCGCGTCGTCATCGAGCAACCTCGCGAGCCGGTTCGCCCGCTCGATCGTCGAATCGAGGCCCAGCAGGTGTGCGAACGATGACGGCGACGTTTCTTCCTGTACGTCTCCCAGCGTTCGCCGCGCCAGCCGCAAGGCTTCATCGGCAACTTGAAGCCCGGTGTCGGCCACCGCCAAGCCCGCCCGGGCCGGCGCTGTGACCAGCGCAATGACGCTCTTGCCGACGTCCATGGCGACAGTCTATGCACGGCCAACGCACGGCTTGCGGTGTTACGCCCGATATGGAACTCACAGAATACCCACAGGTAAGCTGCAGCTTTAATCAACCCGGAGGGTGGACATTGGCCCCATGGCGGCGCCCCAATTACCTGGTTCACGACCAGAAGCCAAAGTGCTAGTAGTCGACGACGAGACGAACATTGTCGAGCTCCTCTCGGTCAGTTTGAAGTTCCAGGGATTCGAGGTATATACCGCCTCAAGCGGGCCCGCAGCCCTGGACCGAGCCCGCGAGGTCCGGCCCGACGCCGTGATCCTCGACGTCATGATGCCCGGCATGGACGGCTTCGGTGTGCTGCGACGGCTGCGCGCTGACGGTATCGACGCACCCGCGCTGTTCCTGACCGCCCGAGACACGTTGCAGGACAAAATTGCGGGCCTCACCCTCGGGGGCGACGACTACGTCACCAAGCCGTTCAGCCTCGAGGAGGTGGTCGCCAGGCTGCGGGTCATCCTGCGTCGCACCGGCAAGGGCGCCGAACAGCCCCGCAACGCCCGGCTGACATTCGCCGACATCGAGCTCGACGAGGAAACCCACGAGGTCTGGAAGGCCGGCGAACCGGTGTCGCTGTCGCCCACCGAGTTCACCCTGTTGCGTTATTTCATGATCAACGCCGGAACCGTGCTGAGTAAGCCGAAGATCCTCGACCACGTCTGGCGCTACGACTTCGGCGGCGACGTCAATGTCGTCGAGTCCTATGTCTCCTACCTGCGGCGCAAGATCGACACCGGCGAGAAGCGACTCCTGCACACGCTGCGCGGCGTCGGATATGTCCTGCGCGAGCCCCGCTAACCTGCGGAGGCCACAATAAGGGGCATGCCGAGACTGCACGGGCGCGGCGTACCCCTTCGCGTCGGGCTGGTGGCGGCCACCCTCGTGCTGGTGGCGTGTGGCCTGCTCGCGTCGGGCATCGCCGTCACGTCGATACTGCGGCACAGCCTCATTGGCCGGGTGGACCAGACGCTGATGGACGCATCCCGCGGCTGGGCCCAGGCTCCGCGGCGGATGCCGCCGCCACCGATCGAGGGACCGAATCCGTTCCGGCCGCCATCGAACTTCTATGTGCGCGGCATCGGGCCCGACGGCCATGTATGGATGGCAGTCAATGACCGCGACGCCGAGCCCGCGCTGCCTCCCGACAACGACGTCGGTCCCATCCCGATCACGGTCGGCTCGGTCGACGGGTCCAAGGTGGACTGGCGCGCGGTGTCGGTGCGCGGCGCCCGCGGTGAACTGATCACGGTCGCGATCGACCTGTCCGACGTCCAGTCAACGGTGCAGGCGCTGATCTGGTCGCAGGTCGGCATCGGCACCGCGGTGCTGCTGGTGCTGGGCGTCGCCGGGTACGCGGTGGTGCATCGCAGCCTTCGGCCCCTGGTCGAAGTCGAGCAGACCGCGGCGGCGATCGCGGCCGGCCAGCTCGATCGCCGTGTGCCACAACGTGATCCGCGCACCGAGGTGGGCCGTTTATCGTTGGCGCTCAACGGCATGCTCGCGCAGATTCAGCGCGCGGTGGCGTCATCGGAGGCGTCCGCCGAGAAGGCGCGCACCTCCGAGGACCGGATGCGCCGCTTCATCACCGACGCCAGCCATGAGCTACGCACCCCGCTCACGACCATCCGCGGGTTTGCGGAGCTCTACCGGCAAGGCGCCGCCCGCGACGTCGAGTTGATCATGTCGCGCATCGAAAGCGAATCGCGGCGCATGGGCCTGCTCGTCGAGGATCTGTTGCTGCTGGCGCGCCTCGACGCCCAGCGCCCGTTGGAGCACAAGCGCGTCGACCTGCTGACACTGGCCACCGACGCGGTGCACGACGCGCAGTCGATCGCGCCCCGCCGGCCGATCGCGATGGAGGTCCTCGAAGGACCCGGCACGCCCGAGGTGCTCGGCGACGAGGCGCGGTTGCGCCAGGTGCTGAGCAACCTGGTGGCCAACGCGTTGCAGCACACACCCGAATCGGCGCGCATCACCGTGCGAGTCGGCACGGACGACGACGACGCGCTGCTCGAGGTCGCCGACGAGGGGCCCGGCATGAGTGTGCACGACGCGCATCGTGTGTTCGAGCGGTTCTACCGAACCGACTCGTCGCGCGCCCGCTCCAGCGGCGGCACCGGGCTTGGGCTGTCGATTGTGGACTCGCTGGTGCATGCTCACGGTGGCCGGGTGAGCGTCACGACGGCCCCGGGCACGGGCAGCTGTTTCCGGGTCATGTTGCCGCGCATCGCCGACGTGCCCGCGGCGGACGCGGGTCCGGTCGACGTGTCCGAAGCCGATGTGCCGGCTCAGGTCAGCTGAGCCAGTGCGTCTTTGATCTTGGCCTGTGCCTCGTCGAGCGACTCCGGCGACGGGTTGCGGTCGACGTTTGCGAAGCCGAAATCGGTCAGGTTGTAGGCCGGAAAGACGTGCACATGCAGGTGCGGCACCTCTAGGCCGGCGATGATGAGGCCGGCGCGCTCGGCGTCGAACGCGCGCGTGACAGCCCTGCCGATCAGTTGAGCCACCGACATCACCCGCCCGAACTCCGCGCCGTCGACGTCCTGCCACTGATCGATCTCGGCACGCGGCACCACCAACGTGTGGCCCTGTGTCATCGGCTGGATCGTCAGGAACGCGACGATCTCGTCGTCCTCGTAGACGAACCGCCCCGGCAACTCGCCGTTGATGATCTTGGTGAAGACAGTGGCCATGGGCACGAGCATGGTGGGGGCCGTCCGCGAGCGTCAAGCGCATCGGTGCGGCGCCTCACAGCAACCTCTCAGTCCGGGTGCAGTACAGTGGCAGCTTGGGCAGCGACGGTATTGCCATGACCGAACTGGCGGCACCCGACGACGAGGCCACCGACCGACTCGCAGCTACGGGCACGCGGGCGCGAGATTGTGTGCTCGACATCGTGATCCCGGTTTATAACGAAGAGCACGACCTGCCGCGCTGCGTGTACCGATTGCAGCGGTTCCTTTCCACCGAGGTGCCGTACCGGTCGCGGATCACCATCGCCGACAACGCCAGCACCGACCAGACACTTGCGGTGGCCCACCAGCTCGCCGACGAGCTGCCCGATGTCTCGGTGATCCATCTGGACGCAAAGGGCCGCGGCGGGGCGCTGCGAGCAGCGTGGGGTGCCTCGGACGCCGTCGTGGTGGCGTATATGGACGTTGACTTGTCCACCGACCTGTCCGCGCTGATGCCTCTCGTTGCGCCGTTGGTGTCGGGCCACTCCGACATCGCGATCGGGTCGCGGCTGGCCGCATCGGCGCGCGTGGTGCGTGGCCCGAAGCGTGAATTCGTTTCTCGCAGCTACAATTTGCTGCTCAAGAGCGTGCTCGGCGCAAAGTTTTCCGATGCGCAATGCGGTTTCAAGGCGGTCCGCGCCGACGTGGCGCGTCAACTGCTTCCGCTGATCGCCGACACCGGGTGGTTCTTCGACACCGAATTGCTGGTGATCGCCGAGCGGGCCGGCCTGCGTATCCATGAGGTGCCGGTGGACTGGATCGACGACCCGGATTCCCGCGTGGACATCGTCCGGACCGCGATAGCAGACCTGAAGGGCTGCTGGCGCGTCGGCCGGGCACTTGGCACCGGGACTTTGCCGCTGCGTGAAATCCAGGACAGCCTGGGCCGCGAGCCGTTGGTGCCGGGCGTGCCGCACGGCATGGTCGGGCAGATGGTCCGGTTCGGGATCGTTGGGGTAGCAAGCACGTTGGCGTACGCACTGCTGTACCTGGTGCTGCATCCGGCGCTCGGTGCCCAGGCCGCCAATCTGACCGCGCTGCTTCTCACGGCGATCGGCAACACCGCCGCGAACCGGGCTTTCACATTTGGCATCCGCGGCCGGAGGAACGTGGCCCGCCACCAAATGCACGGCCTGTTGGTCTTTGCGTTCGGTCTGGCCCTCACCAGCGGCTCGCTGTTCCTGCTGCACCGCCTCGTCCCAGACGTCGACAAGGTGATCGAGCTGTCGGTTCTGGTTGTCGCGAACCTCGTCGCCACCCTGATTCGGTTCGTCGCGCTGCGTCGCGTGTTCGGGTTACCTGCCCGCGTGAGCTGATGGCCCGGGTCGCCGCGACCCAGCCGGCAGCGGAGGCCGCCGCGGCTTCACCGCAACCGACCCGCTGGGTCGCGCGGGCGGCGTTGGCGGCGTTGCTGATTGGGACCGCGGTGCTCTACCTGTGGAACCTCAGCGTGTCGGGCTGGGCGAACGCTTACTACTCGGCGGCGGCGCAAGCGGGTTCGCAGTCGTGGAAGGCGTTCTTGTTCGGTTCGTCGGACGCGGCCAACTCGATCACCGTCGACAAGCCGCCCATGTCGTTGTGGCCAATGGCGTTGTCCGTCCGGCTGTTCGGCCTCAGCTCGTGGAGCGTGCTGGTGCCGCAGGCGCTGATCGGCGTGGCGTCGGTGGCGCTGTTGTGGGACGCCGTGCGCCGCCGATTCGGCGAAGCCGCGGGCCTGATCGCGGGGCTGCTGCTGGCGCTGACGCCGGTCGCGGTCGCAATATTCCGGTACAACATGCCGGATGCGCTGCTGGTGTTGTTGATGATCGGCGCGGTGTGGGCGGTGCTGCGCGCGGTCGACGACGGGCAAACCCGGTGGCTGCTGCTGTGCGGTGCGCTGGTTGGCCTCGGGTACCTGACCAAGCAGCTTCAAATCGCGTTGGTGACGCCGGCCCTGGCCGTCACCTACCTCGTCGAGGGGCCACCGGCGTTGGGAAAGCGGCTGTGGCAGTTGGCCGCCGGACTCGGCGCAGCGGTGCTCGCGGCCGGCTGGTGGGTCGCGACGGTCGAGCTGTGGCCGGTCGGCGACCGGCCATGGATCGGCGGCTCGCAGCACAACTCGATCCTGGAGCTGACGTTGGGCTACAACGGGCTAGGCCGCCTGACCGGCGACGAGCCAGGCAGTGTCGGGGTGGGCGGCCTCGTTCCCGGGGGGCGGATCCGCGAGATCACGCCGGTGTGGGGAGTGCCTGGGGCCAACCGACTGTTCCAGGCCGCGCAGGTCGGCCAGATCGCGTGGCTGCTCGGCGCGGCGGTGCTCTTCTTCGTGGTGCTGCTGGTGTGGAAGGGACGAGCCCCGCGTCGCGACGCGCAGCGCGCATCGGTGTTGGTGTGGGGGCTGTGGCTGCTGGTCACCGGCGTGGTGTTCAGCTTCATGCACGGCATCTTTCACCCGTACTACACGGTGGCGCTCGCGCCGCCCATCGCGGCACTCACCGCGATCGGATCGGTGGTGGCGTGGCAGCACCGCGCACAGGTCTGGGCGCAGGCGGTGATGGCCGCCGCGTCGGCGGCCACCGTGGCGACCACATTCCTTGTGCTGCGGCACACGCCGCACTACTACCCGTGGCTGCGTTGGGTGGTCATCGCCGCTGTCGCGTTAATCGTGGTATGGCTGTTGGGTCTCGGCTCGGCGTGGGCCGACGGCCGGGCGATGCGGGTGGCGGCCGTGGTCGCGGCGGCAGGGCTCGCGCTTACCGGGCCCGTCGTCTACGCGCTGACCACTGTGCACCACGGCAACTCCGGCGCATTACCGTCGGCTGGGCCGCCGATGCCGCCCGGCGGCGGGCGCCCGCTCGGTCACCGCGCCGATGCCTCGGAGCAGCCCGCGGCTACCGGGCCGCACGACGGACCCGGCGGTGCGCGGGTCGGCGGCGCGCCG
>NZ_DASQVQ010000087.1:0-42072 GCF_035640695.1 Mycobacterium sp. | reverse complement strand
GGGCGGGTCTGCTCGATGACGTCCAGCGGCTGCAAGTAGGTCAGCCTCAACACATGAAACACGTCGGCACCTCAACTAGTTGATCGGCGCATTGACCCAGCGCAGGTCGGCGACGACGCCTCGGGCGGCCACCACGCCTTGCCCGCTCTGCCATACTTCGTTGTTTACCACGAAAACCCGGTTGTCGCGGTTGGCCGCGAGCTTGCGCCATGGATTGCTGTTAAGTACCTGGGGCGCACGGTCTTTCGCAGCCGGCGAGGCGAACGAGACATAGACGATGTCGCCGTCGGCAGGTGCGAAGTCGGTGGCACCGCGCAGGTCGGTGTCGGTGATTCCTATTTCCATGTACGGCTTGTCGGTGAACCGCTGCGCGGCCGGGCGGTCCACTCCGACGTCGGCGAGCACGCTGGCCGGGAAGTTCGCGGCGCCGTACACGCGCATGGTGTTGTCGGTGAACTGCACGATCGACGCCTGGAAGTGGATCGCGTCGCCGTCGGCGCCCACCTTGGCCGCTTGGGCGTTGAAGCCGTCGACGATGGCATTGCCGGGGCCGGCACGTCCGGTGGCGGCGCCGACCAGTCGCACGTTGTCCTGCCACATGTTGCCGGGTGCACCGGTGAACACCGTGGGGGCGATCGCCGACAACGCGGGATACGCCTCCGGCGTCAGGCCTTGTGAGCCGAGGATCAGATCGGGCTTGGCCGCCCGGATGCCCGAGATGTCCGGCGTGCTCCGGGTGCCGACGGCCGGCAGGTTGTGCACCGCCGTGCCCAGATACCACGGCTGGGTCGGCGAATCATCGGGCAGCGCCGCCGCGACGATGCGCGACTGCAGACCCAGCGCACATAGGGTGTCGAGCTCGTCACCGGCGAGCACGACGATGCGCTGCGGATCGGCAGGCACCTGCGTCTCGCCCGCAGCGTGCCGGACCGGCCTGGTCGGCGGCCCGGGGTCCGGTGCGGCCGGCTGGGCCGCGCAGGATTCGTCGGGCCGACGCTCATTGCCCAGCACCCCGGCCCCGCCGATCTTGGTGGTGCTGGTGATCACCGATTTCGACGGCGGCGGTGTGCTGCCGCCGCTGCAGCCGGTGACGACGGTGAGTGCCGCGGCGACGACGGCGGCCGCGGCGGCAACCAGCACACGTGCGGCGGGCAGCAGCGCGGCGACCCGGGGACGAGCACCGCTGAGCACGGGGCCGACGCTAACATCTCCGCGGGTCGCGGCCGTGTACGACAGTTTGTAGGACCCGCCCCGACAGACCGGCGGCGTCGGGCTACGATTCGGGTGACCGGGTCGAACGTTTGGAGTGAACCCTGACCGCTGAAGCACCCGCGCTTGCCGGGCTCGAGGTCCGCCGCCCGTTCCCGGCGCGGCTGGGCCCCAAGGGCAACCTGATCTACAAGCTGGTGACCACGACCGATCACAAGCTGATCGGGATCATGTACATCGTCGCCTGCTTCGGCTTCTTCTTCACCGGCGGCCTGATGGCGCTGTTCATGCGGGCCGAGCTGGCCGTGCCCGGGCTGCAGTTTTTGTCCAACGAGCAGTACAACCAGCTGTTCACGATGCACGGCACGATCATGTTGTTGTTTTATGCAACGCCGATTGTGTTCGGTTTCGCCAACATCGTGCTGCCGCTGCAGATCGGCGCCCCCGATGTCGCGTTCCCGCGTCTTAATGCGTTTTCGTTCTGGCTGTTCCTGTTCGGCGGGTTGATCGCGCTGGCGGGCTTCGTCACACCCGGCGGCGCGGCCGACTTCGGCTGGACCGCATACACGCCGCTGACCGACGCGATCCACAGCCCCGGTCCCGGTGGTGACCTGTGGATTATGGGCCTGGCCGTCGGTGGTCTCGGCACCATCCTGGGCGGTGTGAACATGATCACCACCGTCGTGTGCATGCGTGCACCGGGCATGACCATGTTCCGGATGCCGATTTTCACCTGGAACATCATGGTCACCAGCGTCCTCGTGCTGCTGGCCTTCCCGTTGCTGACCGCCGCACTGTTCGGGCTCGCCGCCGACCGCCACCTCGGCGCGCACGTGTTCGACCCGGCCAACGGCGGCGCGATCCTGTGGCAGCATCTCTTTTGGTTCTTCGGCCACCCCGAGGTCTACATCATCGCGCTGCCGTTCTTCGGCATCGTCACCGAAGTCTTTCCGGTGTTCAGCCGCAAACCGCTGTTCGGCTATTCCACGCTGATCTACGCGACGATCAGCATCGCCGCGCTGTCGATCGCGGTGTGGGCACACCACATGTATGCGACCGGCGCGGTGCTGCTTCCGTTCTTTTCGTTCATGACCTTCTTGATCGCGGTGCCGACCGGGATCAAGTTCTTCAACTGGATCGGCACAATGTGGAAGGGCCAGTTGACGTTCGAAACGCCGATGCTGTTCTCGGTGGGTTTCTTGGTCACATTCCTGCTGGGCGGCTTGTCCGGGGTGCTGTTGGCCAGCCCGCCGATCGACTTCCACGTCACCGACTCGTATTTCGTTGTGGCGCACTTCCATTACGTGCTGTTCGGCACGATCGTTTTCTCCACATTCGCCGGCGTCTATTTCTGGTTCCCGAAGATGACCGGCCGGCTCCTCGACGAGCGGTGGGGCAAGCTGCACTTCTGGCTGACCTTCATCGGGTTCCACACCACATTCTTGGTGCAGCACTGGCTGGGCAATGCGGGAATGCCCCGCCGATATGCCGACTACTTGCCCACCGACGGCTTCACCGCGCTCAATGTCGTGTCCACGATCGGGGCGTTCATCCTCGGCGTCTCGATGCTCGTGTTCACCTGGAACGTGGTGAAGAGCTGGCGCTACGGCGAGCCGGTTGTGGTGGATGACCCATGGGGCTACGGCAATTCGCTGGAGTGGGCGACCAGCTGTCCACCACCGCGGCACAACTTCACCGAACTGCCGCGCATCCGCTCCGAGCGCCCCGCCTTCGAGCTGCACTACCCACACATGATCGAACGCATGCGCCGCGAATCCCACATCGGCGGTCTTCGTGAACATCGCCGCCAGGACGACCAACCCAGTCCGCTGCGAGTCGCACCCGATCGAAGCTGACTACCTCTCCCGTCCCTTTTTCGTCCTCAACTAACCTCAGCCGAGTTAGCGCTTGCACCACTAACAAGGGTCGCCATCGGGCGTGTAGTACGGCACACCCTCCACCGAGTAGCACGGCTCCTCGCCCGGCCAGTACGGGTCGGTGGCCGCCGCTATGGCCACGCCGGTCGCCACGTCACCGGCTATGTTGCTGCATCCACCGGCCGCAACATGGCGTCCGTGTGCGCCGGCGCACACTTCGGCGTGCGCCGCCGGTGCTATGGCCACCGGCACGGCCGCCATCGTCGTTGCTGCCAGTAACGCCGCTGCCAGCTTCTTCATCTCATTCTTCCTCTTGCTCGCCCGGCCCACGGTGATTATCGCGCCCACCCACCCACGCCGCTGGGAATTCACCAAACAATATTTGCCAGCGATAATTATGGTGGGTTCAGCCGACTTCCCGTGTCGCGAACTCACCTGCGGCCAGCAATTAATTCGTTGGATACTGCGCACATGACTTCACGAACTACCGCAGTGAGCTGGGCACCAAGTCGTCGTGGTACGCACGGGCAACAGCCCGCGTGACGCCAGATCGTCGTCATGATCGGCCGACCGTGATCCAGAAACTACGCGGCCATTACTTCGCTGCTGCAGCAGACCCCCGCGACGAACTCGCGCGCCTACGGCTCTTGGAAAGCGAATGCGACCCGCACACTCGCCGTTTCATCGACGCCCTCGGCATCGGCCCGGGATGGCGATGCGTCGACGTGGGCGCGGGCGCCGGCGGGCTGGTGGGCTGGCTCGCCGAACGAGTGGGCTCAACCGGGCAGGTAGTGGCGGCCGATATTGCCCCGAAGTATCTCGGCGACATTCGCCAGCCCAACATCGAAGTGCGCCAATGTGATATCACCGTCGACAAGCTCGAGCCCGGGCACTACGACCTTGTTCACAGCCGCTTTCTGTTGATGCATCTGGACGACCCGGCCGATGCCCTGCGCCGCATGGTGGCGGCGTTGCGGCCCGGCGGCTGGCTCGTCGCCGGAGAGCCTGACAACGACGTCGCGGGCTCAGTGGATCCCGCGCATCCTCTTGCGCGGCTATTCGACTCCTGCTACCGCAAACGGATCGAATTCGCTTTGGCCGCCGGCATTACCGACTTCCGGTTCGGCAAGCGCCTGCCACTTCATTTGGAGGCGGTGGGCCTCGTGGAAGTCGGCAACCAGGGTGTCGCACGTGTTCTCCACGGCGGCGACCCGTTCTCGCACATGTGGATCAAGACATGGCAGCGCATCGACGACGCGGTCATCACCAACGGCGTCCTCTCGGAATACGAGGTGGCGGAGATGCGACGCGCATACGAGGACCCCGCGTTTACCTACCGCGCTCAATTGACACAGTCGGCCTGGGGGCGCAAGCCGCTGTAGCGGGATGCCACGGCGGGCGGCACCGGCACCAAACGGGATCCGTTCTACACCAGGGCCGCCCGCCGGGCGGCTAGCCGGACGACCCTATACGGCTAGCCCGTTCTTGATCGCCGCGGCCTGCTTCTGGCCGAATTCAATGACCATGTCGGAAGGCGCAGGATCGTTCGTTGGACCATCGAACTCGATCGTCGTGGCGGTGTTGCCTTGGGCGAACTGCAGCACCGTGACGGACTTGGACCCGTCCGGTGACGTGCCGGAAACCATTGTGCCGCCCCCAGTACCCACCGGCGCGGGCGCAGTCTTGCCGTTGGCCACCTTGCCCGCCACGTTCGAGCCATTCAGCGAGTTCGTCGCCGCGGCAGCGTCCGGCAGCACGAGGATGGTGTTGGTGATCTGCCGAGTACCGTCGCGGTGGCTATAGACACCGGAAGCGCCGGGTTGCCCATTCGGGTTCACCGTGGGCGGAGCAGCGGCGGTGTACGCCATTGAATCGGTCGCTTCGTTCGGGTTTATCAGCAGAATGCTGTAGTCGGTGGGTTGCGCTGCGGCAGTCCCGAACCCGCCGACAGTCACACCGATTGTCAACAGTGTGCTCGCGGTTAAGCTTCGGATGACGGGGAGTTTCACGGTGACGTGCTCCAATCTGACAAGTCGGAAACGTTGTCCAACGATGACGGGGTTAGCAGGGGTAGCAGCCCCAGCCGCGCCAGCCGTCGCGCCAGAACCACCCCGGGCCACAGCCGTGCCCTCCGGTACTGCCGAAGCAGTCGAGTGCGTGGATGACCGGCACCGGCGCCGGTGTATTCACAGTCGTGTCGTGGGTGGTCTGCGCGGCATTGGCGGGTTGGAGGCTGACGAACGAGCCTGTCATCAGCGCTGCCGCGGCGACGGCTATGACAATTCTTCGCATTAGAGTCTCCCCGTTGTCCGGCGATTAGATTCAGCATGTTACGCCGATGTTGTCGACCAGTTGACCGAATTGGACAAGTCCGACGCGTAATTGTCGAAGCGTGCCGCCACGCTGCACCGTGGTCCAGTTACATTCTCCCAGCGGGGAGTTGGGGACGGCTCCTGCAACACAAAATGATAATCGCTTGTAATCCGCTATTAATTGCCGCACCGGTAAATAGTGACGAAATAAGCCGGCGGCGAGCCACGCGGCAGGCCTGTGATGCCGCTGGGAAGCGACTGATATCACAACGCGTCGCCGATATCAAATCACTCCACAGGTCCCTGATATCGACGCGCGAATTCTTCGGCGGATACCGGCCACTGCTCGCCTTGATCGCCCTTAACTACCCAGCCACCCTCGGGCGCCGTCGTCGGACCCTCCAGCGTGTCGATCCGTTCCCCCGGCCTTGCCGAGCGGGCCAGCACGAAACCCTTCCTGCGCCACAGGGACCCGTTGACGTGTTCGTGTGTGGCGCGGAAGATGTCGTCGCGTACCGACCAACGATGGCCACCGGGGTCCTCGACCACCCAGTCACCAGGTTCTGCTTGCATCTCGTGTCCGGTTTCGGTGGTCCACGTCCAAGGCTGCGGGCGTTGCTCTGCGGTTACTGTGCCGACGCGCCGGTACCGACGCCATGCCGGCACCGACCGGTAGCCGAGTTCGCGCAGTTGCGACAGCGTTTCGGCCAAGCTGGTCAGCGCCGCGTTGAGGAGCGCAGGGTCGGCCTCGATGACCCGCCAGTTTGTGAGGTTGGGATGCGTCTTGGCCTGTTCGTCGCGGACTTTCCCGTGCTTCCACCCGGCCTTCTTGTAGTAGCGGCACCAGTCCTCATGCTCGGCGCGCGCCATGGCCAATGCCGAAGACCGATCAAATCCCATGGCTTGCAACCGCTGCAAGGGTTCCGCCGGCGTCGACTGCGGCGGCGTCGCTGCCACACCGGCGTCCAATCCGTTCCAGGTATGACCGCCGATCTGTTCGACGATCCACAGCGCGTTGCGCACCTGGCGCCGGTTCGACCCCCGATAAAACTCGTCGAGCTCCGCCCAGGGCAGCCTGGCAGGCGAGGTGCCGCCGACCGCGCTTCGGTATCTCTCGTGGATCAGCATCGCCGCGCGCTCCCATGCATCATGAGCCTGACCAGACGGCAAATCCATGGTCAATCGGTATGTTCGCAACTGCCCGAAGATCGAGCGCGCGTTGCTCGTGGGCGCCCCGCTGGCATTCCACGCAAAAATCACCAGATCGGGAAATCGCATCGCAAGTCGTGTGCCGATCGTGGGATCGATCCGCGCGCCGAACAGCGGGTCGGCATCGACGAGGATCACCGCGGTAGCCCCGGCATCGGTGACGTCGTATGCGTCGATTAACCGCGTGAGCACCGACATCGACGGCGTTTCGTTTATCGCGTCGATGGATTCGTCTCCGGACGGCAGGCCAAGTCGCTTCTGACGGTGCAGGTGGTCGCGCCGGTATTCTTCGGCGGCGTCGCCGACCAGGGTAATGGCCGGCACCGCCCCGCCAGCGCCGTCGGCGTGGAAATTACGTTCGCGCCTGCGCTGGTCGAGATCTGCGCATAGCGCCAGGGTCAGCGGCGACGTGCCGCAGATGAGAATCCGGGCAGCGCCCAATTCCGTAATCTCGTCGAGCAAGCGCCGCGCCGTCACTTCATACTTGCCCACCGCATCGGCGGCCCATCTGGCGTCACTGCCACCGAACTGCGCGGCTCGCCAGCCTGCCGCGTGCCACGGATCGTCGATTCGCACGATCAGCGGGATCCGGCGGTCGACGCCAAGCTCCGAGCTGCGCTGTCCGATCAGCTCCAGCCGCCGCAGGTTCGTCGCGGCGTCGGCATCCAGCAGGTACAACCGGGCGAGCTTGTGCCACACCGGAAGAGCCTCAACGGCCTCGGGCCCGTCCAGGTTGGCGCCTAAGACGCGTGCCCCTTCCCTTCGGGACTCGGTCGCGTTGGGGTTTCCGGGATCTTCGGTGACGAGGACAAGCTGACAGTTGGGTTCCAGTGTGTCTGCTACCGCCTTCACCATCGACCGCGAGTCGTCGTCGACACCGACGACGACCGTCACCGATCGGGCGGTGCGGGCCCGGAGCCGATCCACCTGCGCGTGAAACATTGCCACTGCAACGCTCGTGACGCCGACGAAAATTACGCCGAGCGACGATAATCGCGCGACGTCGAGCGCCACCGGCGGCGGGTTGGGACAAATGGCGCCGTTCAGCTGCACCTGGGAGGTGCTGCCCTTGACCAGTTGCGCGGTGTACATCAACGGGGTTACGAATACCGGGTGCGTCGTATCGTGGCAATTCCAGAACGACGCCATTCCCAGGATGCAGTTCATGATCGTCAGCGACAACACAACGGTCAGCGACACGCTGCCTATGCCTTGCGTGGTCCCGGATCGGTAACTGATGACACACAGCGCGATAATCGCGGCGGCGATGATGACCATCGTCTGCCACGACGCGGGTCGACCGAACCACCGCAGCCATGCCGGCAGACCGTCTCGGATAGACGGATGCACCGCCAGCACCGCGAGATACGCGGTCGTGACGGCGACAAAGCCGAGCAGCGTGGCCCGTAGCACGCGCACTGCACCGGCGTCACGACGTCTCAAGGATCGTGCTCCCCATCACCGTGAACAGAAACCGCTCCGTTGATCCTCGCTCACGAACCGTCGATTGAAATCGCTTTTCGGCGTTTTTCGCCGTTGTTGCGGCACCAACGGAAATACGCTGGGTCGGTTGCAGATGAATTTCTTGCGGGCAAAGCGGTCGGATCTACTCCGCGGTCACCGGCTTCGGGGCTGGTGATCGAATGTCGCGCATCTTCTTGAGCCACTCCAGCCGTGATAATCGCCAGGCGATTGCGTTGCGGCAATGGCTGATCGAGCAGGATCCGCGGTTAGCTAATGAAATCTTCCTCGACCTCGATCCCGACGTCGGAATCAGCCTGGGGGTGCGGTGGAAGGACGCCCTCCGCCAGGCGAGCACCCGTTGCGAGGCGGTGATCTGCCTGGTGTCGGCGAACTGGCTGTCCTCCTCCGAGTGCAGAACCGAATACCGGTTCGCGGAGTACTTGAACAAGCGGATATTCAGTGCCCGCATCGGCCCGTTGACCGGTGAAGACCCGACGTTGGAATGGCAGCAGATCGACCTGTGCGGTGAGGGCCCCGCCACCGAGATCGACGTCGGCGACGGCGGGGCGCCGGTGAGGTTTCTCTCCGAAGGCCTATACCGGCTGCGAGAAGGCATCATCGGGGCGGGAATCGGCGCGGAGTCGTTCCGGTGGCCGCCGCCCAACGATCCGCAGCGAGCGCCTTATCGGGGCTGGGAACCTCTTGAAGAAGTCGATGCGGCCGTGTTTTTCGGCCGCGATGCGCAGATTGTGCGCGGACTCGACGCACTTCGTGGAATGCGGAGATCCGGACTGGAGACCCTGTTCGTCGTGCTCGGTCCGTCGGGGACGGGCAAGTCGTCGTTCCTGCGGGCCGGCCTGTTGCCACGCCTACGTCGCGACGATCGCGAATTCGTGTTGCTCGACATCGTGCGCCCCCAGCGCAACGTGCTCACCGGCGACACAGGGTTTGCCCGGGCGCTACACACCACCCGGACGCGGCTCGGGTTGACCGGCCCGCAGCTCGGTCAGATCAAGCAGACCTGCCTGCGCGGCGATGTGCCCCTCGTGCGTGAGTGGCTGCTCGAGGCGCAGCGAGCCGCCGGCTCGCGGCTTCTCGACGAACATGGCGAACAGCCCATGCCGACACTGATGTTGTCGGTTGATCAGGGCGAGGAGCTGTTCGTCGCCGACGCGGGACGCGAGGCGTCGCTCTTTCTCGAGCTGATCGCCAATTTGGCCGGCGGCAATGGCGAGGAAGACACGGCCAAAGTGGGGTTGATCGTCGCCGTCACGATCCGCACCGACCTGTACGAGGCGTTGCAAACCGCGCCGCAGTTGGGCGGAGTCGGCAGCGTTTTGTTCGACGAACTCAAACCGATGCCGCGCACTCAGTTCAAGGAGGTGATCACCGGCCCGGCCGAACGAGCCAGCGATGGTGGCCAACCGCTACAAGTGGAACCCGCACTGGTGAACCGCCTCTTGGACGATTGCACGGAGGGGGCCGACACGTTACCGCTGTTAGCCCTGACCCTGGCTCGGCTGTACGAGGACTACGCGAGCGACGGCATGCTGACGCTGAGCGACTACCTGTCGATGGGCGGCATGCAAAGTGTGGTGCGCTCCGAAATCGACGGGCTGCTTTCGTCGGACCCCGAGCGGCGGGCCGCGGAGCTGCGTCAGTTACGCGGTGCCTTCATTCCGTGGCTGGCCACCATCAACCCCGACAACGATCAGCCGATGCGGCGCGTCACGCGATGGGGTGACCTGCCGGCCGAAAGTCGCCCGCTGCTCGACAAATTCGTCGCCAAGCGGCTGCTGGTCAAAGACAACCGCGACGGTAACGTCGTCATCGAAGTGGCGTTGGAAAGCCTGCTGCGGCAGTGGGATGAGCTTGGTCGATGGTTGGCCGAGGAGCGGGACGACCTCAAAGAGGCCGACAATCTCGAGCGCGCCGCACTCGCGTGGGAACAAAATGACCGCGACGACGCGTGGCTTCTCGAGGGCACGAGGCTTGCCGATGCCGAAAAGCTCTCCGCCAAAACCGGTTTCGCCGATCGGCTGCAATCGGCGCGCGAATTCGTTGCCGCCTCCCGGGCGCGCGAGCAGTCACGCACCGAGGCTGAGCAGCGGCGACGGGCCGCGGAATTGCAGGCCGCCAAGGATCGCCAGCGAGCCGCGGAGGCGTTGGCGCAGGCCGAATCCGAGGCTCGGGAGAAGGCGCAGGCGCACGCCGCCGTATTGCGGCGGCGATCGCTGATATTGCGCATTGTGTTGGCCGTCACCGTGGGCGTCGCCGCCGCAGCCGTGTACGGGTTCGTCATGGCCACCAAGGCCACACACCAAGCCCAACAGCGCAACCGCGAGGCCCTCGCATTGTCGTTGACGGCGGAAGCGCAGGCCATGCTCGCCGGTGTTCAGGGTGGTGGCGACATCGAGGCGTTACAGAAGGTCCTCGCCGCCCACGACATCATGTCCAGCCCCAACGCGCTCTTCACCGCGGTGGTCACCCGGTTGGACACGCTCAAGATCATCCCAACGGCCGGCCAAGTCGAGGACGTGTCGTTCAGCCCGAATGGCCACCACCTGATCTCCGGCACGGCCCACGACACCGTGCGGGTGTGGGATACCCTCACCGGCCAACCGGTGGGGGCACCGATCATCGGTAAGGCCAGCGGCGACACGAACCTGGCGCTCAGCAGCGACGGCCACCACGTCGTCTTCTGCACCGACGACAAAACGCTGCGGGTCTGGGACGCCGTCACCGGGCAGCCCGCGGGCCCGCCGATGAGCAGCGCAGGCACGATCACCGCTGTTGATTTGAGCGACGACGGTGGCCGCGTCGTCTCGGGCACCGCCGATGGCGTGATCCAGGTGTGGAATGCGGACACCGGACAGCCCATCGGGCCGCCGGTGACCGCTCATGCCGGCAGCAGCGTCGCAAGCGTCGCGTTCAGCAACGACGGCCAACGCGTCGTCACCGGCAGCACCGACGGCACGGTTCAGGTCTGGAACGCCGACACCGGGCAGCCCATCGGGCCGCCGATGACCGGACACGTCGGCGCCGTCACCAGCGTCGCGTTCAGCCCCGATGCCCAACGGGTGGTTTCCGGCGGCGCCGACCACACCGTGCGGGAGTGGAACGTTGCCACCGGACAACCCGCGGTGCCGACGATGATCGGCCATATGAACCAGGTGACCAGTGTGGCGTTCAGCCCCAAGGCTCACCGAATTGTCTCGGGCAGCTATGACGGAACCATACGGCTGTGGGACGCCAACACCGGCATGGCAGCCGCGCAGCCAATGACCGGCCACCAGGGGTCGGTGAACGGCGTCGCGTTCAGTAACGACGGCAACTTCATCGTTTCCGGCGGCGATGACGCGACCATTCGGTTGTGGGATGCGGACTTTGACGTCCCGCCGAGCACCGCCGACGCAACCGTCACGAGCGTGACGGTCAGCGCGGACCGGCACCGCATCGTGTCGGGTGACCGCGATGGCAGCCTGCGGCTATGGGATGCCGATAACCGCCAAGTCATCGCCACGTTGACAAACGGGCGCGGAGCGGCGGTGACCGGCGTGGCGCTCACGACGAATGACGAGCGCGTTGTCTCGGGAAGCTCGGACGGCACCGTGCAACTGTGGGATGTCCAGGCACGAAAACCAATCGGCTCGACAATGAACGCCCAGCATGGCGCGGTGGACAGCGTCGCGGTCAGTCCGGACGGCCACGGCATCGTCGCGGGCAGCGCCGACGGCAGTCTGCAAATGTGGAACGCTGATACCCAAACCGCCGTCGGCGGCCCGCTCACCGGCCATACCGCCGCGGTGCTGTCCGTGGACTTCAGCCCGGACGGACACCGCATCGCCTCGGGCAGCGCCGACACGAACCTTCGGCTCTGGAATGCGGATACACGCCAGCCGATCGGCGATCCGATGACCGGGCATACCGCGGCGGTGACCAATGTCGAATTCAGCCCGCAGGGCCGACGGATCGTGTCCGCCAGCGACGACCACACGGTGCGTCTGTGGGACGCCGGGACCGTGCGCCCGATCGGCGAGCCGATGAACAGCCACAACAGTTTGATGGTCGGCGCCACGTTCAGCCCGGACGGCCAGCAGCTTCTCACCACCGGTGCAAACGCCACCCGGCTGCTGTGGCCGCGACCGGAATTGACGGCGTGGCCAGGCATGGTCTGCATTAAACTGACTCAGAACATGAACCAACAGCAATGGCGCGACTGGGTGTCGCCCGATATCGGATACACCCAGCTGTGTCCCGGCTTTCCAATCGCGCCGGAGAGTAATTGACTCACGCCTTGGCCTGAGCCGTTGGCTCCCGATTCACACCGAAGAGCTTCACCTCGCCCCTCACTCCCTTGAGGCGTCGTACGCCGGCGGGTGACCAGTCGAAGCCCGATGCGTTGCCGACGGCGTCACGCGTGGACTCGGCGACAAGCACAGATCCCGGCCGCGCGGCGGCCGTCACGCGGCTTGCCACATTCACCGGACTGCCGAACCAGTCGCCCGCACGGCTGACCGCGCAACCGGACGCGACCCCGATACGCAGGCGCGGCAGGTTTTTTGCCCTCGCGGTCTCTGCAAGGTCCAGCACGGCCCGCAACATCGGCGCGGGATCGGGGCACACCAGCATCACCGCGTCGCCGATGGACTTGACGAATCGCACCGGCGCCATTGCGACGTCGTGGGCGACCTCGGCGAGTTCGTTGGCGACATGCTCGAGTTCTTCCGGTGGCAGCGCCTCACCGAGCTTGGTAAATCCCGTGATGTCGGCGAACGCCACCGTCACCGGCCGCGCACCGGGAAGCGTGCCGGCGGCGCGTTCTGCGGCGTTCACCGCCTCCGTCTCGAACGAGTGCCGTAGCTGAAGCCGCAGGAAGTCCTCCATCATCGGACCGATCTGCGGCATGGACCTGCGCGCCAGCTCCTCCGATGCTTGCGCGAGTTCGATCTCGGTGGCGCCGGGCCTCAGCATGGACTTCAGCGCCGCCTCGCGCATGATTGCGGCGGCGTGCGCGAGCCCGTCCATCAGCACCCGCATGATGGCAACGGTCTCGTCGGGATCGATGCCAAGGTCCAGGAAGAATTTGGCGCGCACGGCGGCCTCGGCATCGGCGCGCGGCAAAACCGCAGCGTCGGGGTCCGCGATGTGCGGCAGGCCGATCGCGCGTTGCAGTCGCTCCAGTAGTTGCAGGTCAAAACCGGTGGCGTTGCATACCTCGCGTGCTGACACCAACTGGCCGTCGTCACCGAGCACCCGATGCGCGGGCAACAGCAAAGGCGCCGCAAGCGATCCGCGGATCTGGTCGATGGTGAAGCCATAGTCGAGAAGCCACGCGATCAGGTCCGCGCGCTCTTGGCGTGCTTCGCCCTCCAGGCCGTCAAGCAGGCCCAACGCCTCGATGTCGGGGTGAGATCCTCTTCGCCCAAGAGGCTCTTCGGGGCCGCTTCCCACCGGGCCAACGTACAACGGAAGCATGACCCTCCCACTATCCGGACACGTCGCCGTCGTGGCCGGCGCCACCCGCGGCGCGGGCCGCGGCATCGCCGCCGGCTTGGGTGAAGCCGGCGCGACCGTGATCTGCACCGGTCGCAGCAGCGTCACCGGGCGTGGCGGCTCCGATTACGACCGCCCGGAAACCATCGAGGAGACGGCGGCGATCGTCACCGAACTCGGCGGCGCCGGCGTCGCGATGCAGGTCGACCACCTCGACGGGAACCAGGTAAGCGCGCTCGCCGGCCACATCCGCGACGAATACGGCCGTATACATCTTCTGGTCAACGACATCTGGGGCGCGGAGACACTCAAGGGCCCACCATCGCAGTGGAATACCCCGATCTGGGAGCACGACCTCGACGCCGGATTGCGAATACTGCGCCTGGGCGTCAAGACGCATCTGATCACGTCGCACTATCTGCTACCGCTGATGATCCAGCATCCGGGCGGCCTGCTGGTCGAAGTCACCGACGGCACAACGGAATACAACGCGGCCAACTATCGCATCTCGGTGTTCTACGACCTGGCGAAGACGGCGGTGAACCGGCTCGCCTATTCCCAGGGACACGAGCTCGCGCCGCACGGCGCTACGGCGGTGGCGATCACGCCGGGCTGGCTACGCTCCGAGATGATGCTCGACGCTTACGGAGTCACCGAGGGCAACTGGCGAGAAGCGATGAATTCCAACAGAACCGACGGATACCCCTCCGCACCGCCCCCGTTCGCGAATTCCGAGTCGCCACGCTACGTCGGACGAGCAGTCGCAGCACTGGCGGCCGACCCCGATCGAGGGCGCTGGAATCAGAAGTCCGTCACATCGGCGCGGCTGGCGAGCGAGTACGGCACCGTAGATATTGACGGAACCCAGCCGGACGGCTGGGCTTAGCTGCCATGGCGCGACCGACGCCTCGGTCGGCGTTCGGAATCCTCAGTTCTTAGCGCTCGACAATCGCCCGCCACGCCTGCAGTTTCACGCCATAGGGAATCGACGCGTTGGCCGGGCTCGTCGACGGCAGCCGCCGATAGGCGATGTGGTCGCGTGTCCGTCGAACCAGCCGCTGGAACATGTGCTCAGCCTTCGCGCCGTTGAAGAACACCCTGCGGATGTCGGGGTACGCACTGAGCAGTGAGTGGAAGTCATTGGGCACTGCGCTGTCCCGCGCGATCGACGAGTCTAGGCTGCCGCGTCGCTCGCAGGTGTGCAGCACATCCCACAAGGCAATGCCGGCCTCACGCAGTGCCGCGGTGCGGACGTCATAATCCGCATCGGCGTCGAACCCGAGAAGCTCACCGGTAATGCACCAGAACATGTTTCGGGGGTGGGCGTAGTACTGCCCGCGCTGCAGTGACAGCACCCCCGGCATCGAGCCCAGCACAAGCAGCGAGGCGCGCTGGTCGACGATGGGTGGGAATCCGGTCAACATCATCGCGTCCGTACCAGGTACTCGCCCGGTGTGCAGCCAAGAAACGAGCGGAAGTCGTTAATGAAGTGCGCCTGGTCATACCACCCGAGCCGCACCGCGAGCTCGGCGAAGTCGAGGTCCGGCTCCTGTTCGATTTCCAGCGCGGCCTGCTGCAGCCGATACCGGCACAGCACCCACTTGACCGGCACACCGACGTAGTGGCGAAACACCCGCTGCGTTGTGCGCGCACTCCACGGTGCAAGCTCCACCACCTGCTCCACGCGCTGCAACCGGTCGTCGTCACGAATCCGGTCGACGAGCGTGCGCAACCGCCGGTAGGCGACGTCCGGCTCGGCGTCGGACGCGATCGCCGATTCCAGCGCGGCCACCGAGGAATCGACGTCATGCGGAGCGTTCGGCACGATGTCGTCGGCGCGCTCGACCCGTCCCGTCAGCGACGAAGCGTTCCGGCCGAACCGAGCCGTGAACCCGCCCGGCCGGAACCGGGCACCGACGACCGTGCCGGCGCCGCGGATCGTTGTGCGAAACACCCGCTCGACGACGCCGTGCAGTAACACCGCAGGCAGCCGGTGGCCGTGGCGGCTGCCGCCGGTGCCCCACTCGGTGGTCAGGTGAAGCGCCGGGAACGTGATCACCGTGCTCTCGTAGGGCTGCTTACCACGCAGGTCCCACCGCACGATCCAATAATGATCCACGAAATCGGCGGCTCGCCGCGACGGCGGCCGCCGATCCAACGAAAACAGCGAGCCCGTGTGAGCGCGGCCGACGAGCCCTCGAACCGAGGACGAATCGGCTGTCGCGTTTTTCCAAGCCGCCACGTCGTCCACCATACGAAACTCGCGAAATATGAGCGTCAAACCAATTCCGGCGGGCTACGCCAGCCTGACCCGTTCATATGGGTCGACGGCGCATCGGCAGTCGACAACGGCCGAATGCAGCTGTCCAACCCCCAAGAGGCCTACTAGATCGCCGCACCGGACCGCACGGCGTTCGCGACGCACGCGACCGGCGAATGGCCAAGTGGGCCAGCGAGAACGTCTAATTCGTGCGCGCGCCGTCGAGAAACAGAGTCGCGACGGCCTCGGCCGCCGCCTCGGGCGTCACCTTCTCGCCGACGGTGAGCCACAGCGCCCGCTCGACAAGCGCGCTGAACATCTCGAAAATGGTGTCGCCCGGCAGGTCGTCGCGTAGCACGCCATCACGTACGCCGCGGGCGATGACATCGCGCACCGGCTTGGTGGCGCGCTCCTTGGCCGCCGGGTCGTGGTACTCATCGAGCAGGCTGACCAGCGCGGCGTACTTGGCGCCGGTGCGGAGGAAGACGGCGGTGAGCCTGGCGATGGCGCGATCGACCCGGAGCCCATCCAGATTGGCCGCTTCGATCCCGTCGGCCAGCTCGGCGATTCCGGTGTCGGCCACACCGCGCAACAGCGACTCCCGCGTCGGGAAATGCCGATACAGGGTGGCGCGCCCGATGCCGGCCTCGTCCGCGATGTCGGCCATCGTCGCGTCAGGACGCCTGCGCAGCACCCGTGCGGCGGCGTCGAGGATGGGCGTCTGCATCCGGTCAGCCACTCAACGATGTTATCTCATTGCGAGACACATATGTCTCATTTCGGTGTAGTTTTGCCTCATGACCACTCGAGAGCTTGGCCGCACCGGAATCCACGTCTCCCCCATCGGCTTGGGCTGTATGCAGTTCTCCGGTGGGGGCCTCGTCGCAGCGACGTTCTTTCCCCCGATCCAGCAGTCCCAGGTGGACAAAATTGTCAAGACGGCGCTCGACGGCGGGATCAGCTGGTTCGACACCGCGGAGATGTATGGCCACGGCAGGTCCGAGCGGGCGTTGAGCGCCGGCCTCACGCATTCCGGGATCAAACCTGGTGACGTCACTGTCGCGACGAAATGGGCGCCGTTCGGCCGGACCGCCAGGAGCATCGCGCGCACTATCGACGACCGGCTTGACGCGCTGGATCCGTTCCCCGTGGATCTGCACCAGATCCACCTGCCCTACGGCAGCCTGTCACCGATTCGTGCCCAGGTGCAGGCGATGGCGCGATTGGCCGCGGCACACGAGATCGCTGCCGTCGGCGTCAGCAACTTCACCGCGCGGCAAATGGAGATCGCCCACGCAGAACTGGCTAAACGCGGAATTGCATTGGCAACCAACCAGGTTCAGATCAACTTGCTGCACCGCAAGGTTGAAGCCAATGGAGTGCTGGACGCCGCTCGCCGGCTCGGCGTCACGCTGCTCGCATACTCGCCCTTACGGAGCGGGCTGCTGACCGGCAAGTTTCATGACGACCGCAGCGTGGTGGCCCAAATGCCGCTGATGCGCCGCGCGTTGTTCTCTGACAGGAATCTGGACCGCACGGCGCCGTTGATCGACGTTCTGCGTGAGATCGGCGCCGCGCACTCGGCCACGGTCACCCAGGTCGCGCTCGCATGGCTGACCACCTACTACGGCGACACCGTCGTCGCGATTCCCGGTGCCTCCAAGCCGCACCACGCGGCGGAAGCCGCCGCCGCGATGAAGCTGACGCTCAGCCAGGAGGAGAAGGACAGGCTCGCCGCACAGTCGAGTGACGTCACGCGCTAGCGTGGCGATCATGGCTTGCGTGTTCTGCGAGATCGTCGCCGGGCGGGCCCCGGCGATCCGAATCTTCGAGGACGACGACCACCTGGCGATCCTCGACATCCGACCGTTTACCCGCGGCCACACGCTGGTGTTTCCCAAGGCGCACACAGTGGACCTGACCGACACCCCGGCGGAGACGTGCGCGCAGCTGGTGACGATCGGGCACCGCATCGCGCGGGCTACGCGCGCCTCCGGCTTGCGCGCCGACGGCAACAACATCGTCATCAACGACGGCAAAGCGGCCTTCCAGTCCGTGCCTCACATCCACCTGCACGTGGTTCCGCGCCGCGACGGCGACAAAATGTCGTTCGCCAAGGGAGTGCTGCTGAGGCGCGACCCGGACCGGGAAGAAAGCGCACGCATGCTGCGTGCGGCACTAGCAAGAATCGAGGCGTCGGAATGAACCCTTTGGTGGAAAAAGCGTTGGGGCAGGTCCTGCGCATCCATGACGCGGTCTACAAGGGCACCAACGGCTGGATCGGTCACCGGACGCTCGGAACCCCGAGTCTCCTACTGCATACGGTCGGCGCCAAGACCGGAAAGCAGCGGACGACCTCGCTGTCCTATGCCCGGGACCGCGACGACTACCTGGTCGTCGCGTCCAAGGGTGGCGACCCCAAAGCGCCGGGCTGGTATCACAACTTGAAAGCCAAGCCCGATGTCGAAATCAACGTCGGTCCAAAACGTTTCGGCGTGACCGCGAAGCCGGTGATGCCCGGCGACCCCGATTACGACCGGCTGTGGCAGATCGTCAACCGAAACAACCACAATTTCTACATGGGGTACCAGAAGAAGACGTCGCGCCCCATTCCCGTCGTCGCGCTGACGCCGCGCTAGAACAGTTCCTTCGCGAGCAGCTCCAGCGTCACTTCGCGGGCGGGCGCGGTCGCCGGATCGGTGCCGCGACTCGCGGACGCGACCGGATTCACCATGACCTCGTCGACGTCGAACCGCTCGGCCAGCGCACGCACCTGCTCGGCCGCCTCCGCAGGCGTGCCGACCGCCGCGCGTCGCAGTCCGGCCTCGACGATCGTCTGCTCCTGCGACGACAGTTCCGCCGCCTGCGCGTCCTCGACGAGATCAAGCGGGCCGAGCGGCTGACCCGTTCGCAGCCGGGCCATCATCTGCAGGTTGGGCAGTAACAGTGACACCGCCTCGTCATGAGTCGGGGCGACGGCCGCGTTCACGGTCAGCAAAGTAACCGGCTCCGGGGCAAGCGTGCTGGGAACGAACTCGCCGCGGTACACCCGCAAGGCCTCTTCGGTGCCCTGCCCCGAGAAATGGTGCGCGAACACGTACGGCAGCCCCTTCGCGGCGGCCAGATGCGCGGAGTACATCGACGATCCGAGCAGCCACAGCCGCGGCTCGGTGCTGGCCGCTGGGGTCGCCTTGAGGATGTAGTTGTGCCGCGGGATCGGGACCCGCACGCCGTGGCGTCCCATCAGCGCGACGACGTCGTCGAGATAGTCGGGGAAGTTCTCTATGTCGCTATCGTCACGGCCGGCCGCACCGCGCAGCGCGATCGACGTCACCGGGTCGGAGCCCGGCGCGCGGCCGATGCCGAGGTCGATGCGCCCGGGATAGGCCGCCTCGAGCAGCGCGAACTGCTCCGCCACCGCCAGTGGTGCATGGTTGGGCAACATCACCCCGCCCGAGCCGACGCGAAGCTGCGATGTGTGGGCGCCGAGCAGCGCGACCAGCACCGGCGGGCTGGTGGCCGCGACGGCCGGCATGTTGTGGTGCTCTGCCACCCAGTACCGCGTATACCCGAGCCGGTCGGCGGTCTGCGCCAGCCGAACCGTCGCCGCCAGCGCGTCCGACGTGGTCTGGTCGGTGCGCACCGGGACGAGATCGAGTACCGAAAGCCGCATGACGGCGTCAACGTGTCGGGTCAACCGGATAATCCCGCGTCCCTGGCCGCGCGACCGAAGATGTCGTCGAGCATCGCCGAAGTCAGCTTGCCGGTGAAGGTGTTCTGCTGACTGGGGTGGTAGCAGCCGATCAGTGCGACGTCGCGGTGCGGCGTGTGCAGCGTCGCAGTCGCGCCATGGGCGAACCGTGGTGCGGGAATAGCGATCGTTGCGCCGGCCGCGCGCACCATGTGCAGCGCGGTGCGCCACGCGAACGCGCCCAGCGCGACGATGACTCGCACGTCGCTACCGCAGAGCCGCCACTCGGCATCCAGCCAAGGAACACACGTCAGGCGCTCGGCGGGCGTCGGCGCGTTGGCGGGTGGCGCGCAACGAACCGCGGCGGCGACCCGAGTGCCATTGAGGCGCAAGCCATCCGCCGCGTCGACGCACCCCGCATGATCAGCAAGGCCGGCCCGGTGCAGCGCGGCGAACAGCACATCGCCGGATCGGTCGCCGGTGAACACTCGGCCGGTGCGGTTCCCGCCGTGCGCGGCCGGCGCGAGACCCAGGATCAGCAGTCGCGGCCCCGTCGCACCCCAACCGGGAACCGGCCTGCCCCAGTACGGCTGGTCGGCGAACGATCGACGTTTCTCGGCGGCCACCTGCTCGCGCCACGTCACCAGCCGGGGGCAGGCGCGGCACACGGAGACCCGGGCGTCGAGCTCCTCGACGGTCCCGGCCTCGGCGGCCAGTGTCACCACGTCCTCGGGCGTCGATGCGACCGGGGTGTCGGGCGACGCCGGGTCGCCCGGCCAGCCGGAGCCCGGCGGCACCGGGGAATCGAACAGCGCGCCGGTGCGCGGGTGGGCGAGTGTCACCGCTCCACTGTGCCTTTGCCGCAAAAACGATCGCGGACCGGCCCTCGGTGGAGTTACATTCGGCCCGATCCTCATGACCACGTCCACGCGCCGACCGGTGTATCTGCTGCTATTCGCGACGCTGGTGGCCGCGGCGGGAAACGGCATCTCGATCGTCGCGTTTCCGTGGCTGGTGCTGCAGCGCAACGGCAGTGCACTGGACGCGTCGATCGTGGCAGGCGCGGCATCATTGCCGCTGCTTTTTTCCACGCTGATCGCCGGCACCGCGGTGGACTTCCTTGGCAGAAGGCGAATTTCGATCATCTCGGACGTGTTCTCCGGTGCCACGGTCGCCGCGATACCGGTGCTCGCGTTGGCCCTCGGCGAACGCAGCATCACCGTCGGCGTTCTCGCGACGCTTGCCGCGCTGGGTGCCGTGTTCGATCCGGCCGGTATCACGGCGCGGGAGTCGATGCTGCCGGAGGCCGCGGTGCGGGCCGGTTGGTCGCTGGACCGCACCAACGGCCTGTACGAGGCGATCTTCAACGTCGCCTACATCGTCGGCCCGGGTTTGGGCGGCTTGCTGATAGCGACGATGGGCGGCGTGAACACGATGTGGGTGACCGCGGCGGCGTTTGCGCTGTCGATCGTCGCGGTGAGCGTGCTGAAGCTGGAAGGCGCCGGGCCGCCGCTGGTCGACGAACGGCCCGAGGGCGTGTGGTCCGGAATGGTCGAGGGCCTGCGGTTCGTCTGGAGCGTCAAGGTGCTGCGCACGCTCGCGCTCATCGACCTTGCGGTCACCGGACTGTACCTGCCGATGGAAGGGGTGCTGTTCCCCAAGTACTTCTCCGACCGCCGAGAGCCGGCGGAGCTGGGCTGGGTGCTCGTGGCGCTCTCGATCGGTGGGCTGGTCGGCGCGTTGGCATACCCGCTGATGGTGCGCCACCTTTCGCGGCGGGCCATTCTGCTGATCGCGACGCTGACGTTGGGCCTTTCGACCGCGCTGATCGCGGTGCTGCCGCCGCTGGCCGTGATTCTTCTGCTGTGCGCGCTGATCGGCCTTGTATACGGGCCGATCGCGCCGATCTACAACTACGTGATGCAGACCAAATCGCCGCCGCAGCTGCGCGGCCGCGTGGTAGGAGTGATGACGTCGATGGCCTATGCGGCCGGGCCGCTGGGCTTCGCGTTGGCGGGTCCGATCACCAACGCGTTCGGGCTACGCACGACGTTTCTCGTGCTTGCGATCCCGATGATCGTGATCGGGCTGATCTCCGTGCGCCTGCCGTCGCTGCACGAGCTGGATCGCTCATCCGAGCCCGCCGCATCCGACTGAAGAGCTCGTCAGTTCGGCAGCTGAGGGCATCCAGTGCGAACAGAGGGCGGTACTCACGGGGCGCGTCGTCGCCCGGCTTTCACACTCGACGCCAAGCCTTCACACTCGATGCCAAGCTCTCGACGCCCCTGCCGCCGCGATCAACTAACCAAAATTAACTGTTGACAGTCGATCACTTCTGTCGTACGCATAAGACATGACAGCAACTTTGTCTCACGAGGCTCGCTTCCAGCTGTGCGACGCCACGACCTGGCCCAACCCTTGGCCCATGTACGCCGCACTGCGCGACCACGACCCCGTGCACCACGTGCTGCCGCCGAACAAACCCGACCATGACTACTGGGTGCTGTCGCGTCATGCCGACGTTTGGCAGGCCGCCCGCGACCACGAGACATTCTCGTCGGCGCACGGGCTGACCGTGAACTACGACGAACTGGAAATCATCGGATTGCGAGACAATCCGCCGTTCGTCATGCAGGACCCGCCGGTGCATACCGAGTTTCGCAAGCTCGTTTCCCGCGGCTTCACCCCGCGCCAGGTCGAGGCGGTGGAGCCCAAGGTGCGGGAGTTCGTCATCGAGCGCGTCGAGCGACTGCGCGCCGCCGGCGGCGGCGACATCGTTACGCAGCTCTTCAAGCCGCTGCCATCGATGGTTGTCGCGCACTACCTGGGCGTCCCGGAGCAGGACCGCAAGCAGTTCGACGGCTGGACCGAGGCGATCGTCGCCGCGAACACCGCATCCGGCGGCATCACCGGCGCAATGAGTACGGCGGGCGACGCGGTGGCATCGATGATGGCGTACTTCACCGAGCTCATCGAATGGCGCCGCCGCGTGCCCGCCGACGACACCATCTCGCATCTGGTGGCCGCGGGCGTCGGCGCCGACGGCGACATCAGCGGCACCCTGTCGGTGCTGGCGTTCACGTTCACGATGGTCACCGGCGGCAACGACACCACCACCGGCATGCTCGGCGGTTCCGTTCAGCTGCTGCACCAGCGGCCCGATCAGCGCCGGATGTTGGTCGAGCAACCGGCCCTGATTCCCGACGCGATCGACGAATTTCTGCGGTTGACGTCGCCGGTGCAGGGTTTGGCCCGCACCACGACGCATGACGTCACAATCGGCGACACCACAGTCCCCCAGGGCCGCAAGGTGTTACTGCTGTACGGGTCGGCCAACCGCGACGAGCGCGAGTACGGCCCGGACGCCGGCGAACTCGACGTGACACGGCGGCCACGCAACATCATGACGTTCTCCCACGGTGCCCATTTCTGCCTGGGCGCCGCCGCCGCACGGATGCAGTCGCGGGTGGCGCTGACCGAATTGCTCACCCGCTGCCCGGATTTCGAGGTCGACGAGGCCAACATCGTGTGGGCGGGCGGCAGCTACGTGCGGCGTCCGCTGTCGGTGCCATTGCGGGTGACAACCTGATGGCCGGCGACTGGCTGGCCGCGCGCCGCACCGAGGTGGCCGCCGACCGGATTCTCGACGCTGCAGGAGAGCTGTTCGCCACGCGCGGTGTCGCCGCCGTCGGCATGCACGAAATCGCCAATGCCGCAGGGTGTTCGCGCGCAACGCTGTACCGGTATTTTGACAACCGCGAGACGCTGCGCACCGCCTATGTGAACCGCGAAACCAACCGGCTGAACCAACAGATCATCGAGGAGATCACCGGCATCGACGATCCGCGCCACCGCCTGATCGCCGGGGTCATGGGCGCGTTGCGGCTGGTGCGACAAAGCCCCGCGCTTGCGGCATGGTTTGCGACCAACGAGGCTCCGGTCGGCGGCGCGATAGCAGAGCAGTCCGAACTCGTGCAGGCACTGACGGCCGCGTTCCTGATCTCACTGGGGTCCGACGAGCCCGGCGTGGTCGCGCGCCGCGCTCGCTGGCTGGTACGGGTGATGACGTCGCTGTTGATCTTCCCGGGCGCGGACGAGGCCGACGAGCGCGCGATGATCGAGGAGTTCGTCGTGCCGATCATCGAGCCCGCGGGGGCGGCGCAACGCGGGTAAAGCGGTGCAGCACCCAGGCGAGGGGCAGCGTGATGGCGAGTGTCACGACGAACAGAACCACCATGTTGCCGGTGTAGATCGGCCAGCGCAGTACCTCGACCATCGCGATCTCCATCACGACGAGGTGGATCAGGAAGATTTCGTAGGAGATCTCCCCCAGCCACACCATCGGCCTGGTGGCCAGTAGCCGGGCATACCAACCGCGATCGCCCAGCGCCAGCGGGGCAACGGCGAGCACGGCGATCGCCGCATAGAACGCGGCCTTGGCCAACGCCTCCCACGTCTTGGCCGGTGACGTCGTCGGCGCGCCGGCGATCGGCGTCGACGCGATGAAGTAACAGATCACCGCCAGCGGTAGGCATGCGAACGCATACCAGCGCACGCCAACCACAGACAGCACGGACAGCATCATCCCGCCGACGAACCAGACCAGATAAGTAGGCAGCCACAGTCGCGCCCCGTCGGGCAACAAGTCGGTGGTGTGCACCAACACGATCCAGCCCGGCGTCGCGAGCACAAGCACACCCAACCCCGCCAGCAGCAGTCCCGGGCGCCAGCGGCGCCGGCACAAGACGACGAGCAGCAGGTAGGTCAGCAGCGGCAGGACGACGTAGAAAGCCACCTCGACCGCCAGGCTCCACATCTGGGTGAGGCCCTGATGGATGTAGGCGTAGAAGTAGTGGTCGGTGTAGGTCTGTGTCAGCGTCAGGTTGCGCAGCAGCCCCGACCAGGTGTGGCCGGGATTCGGTCCGGCGGTGCGCCAGTGGTACACGAGGTAGGCGATCACGACCGTGGCGACGTAGGCGGGCATGATGCGGCGCACCCGGTGCCATCCGTAGCGAGCAACTGACGGCGGTGGCCGGTCCTCGGCAAGCGCCTTGACCCAGGGCCGGAACAGCAAGAAACCCGACAGCACAAAGAAGATCGGCACGCCGATCTCCATCCGGGAGTAGACCAGCCCGACGTAGCCGTGCGTGTACTTGCCGCTGGTGTAGGCCGCATGGGTGGCCATCACGAGAAGCGCTGCGACGGCGCGGATTCCGGTCAGCGAGGCCACCCGCTCGGCGGTTGAGATCGATTCGAGGCCGCCCTGAGCGTCGATATCCTTGGAAAGCGTCATCGCGGCTTCCGTCGACCGCCATCGCGCTGCAGGTTTATCAGCACACCCGAAATCCGGGTCTTTTCAAGCGCTTTCAGCGTCTCGCGCGGTAGTTTGGCAGGCAGCTCAACCAGCGAGTGATCGGATCGGATGGTGATGTGCCCGAAGTCGCTGCGGTGCAGGCCGCCCTCGTTGGCGATCGCACCGACGATGTGCCCAGGACCCACTTTGTGCCGTTTGCCGACCGCGATGCGGTATGTCGCCATACCCTCGCCGGGAGGCCTTTTCGGCCGCTGCGGACGCTCGGCGCGCTTTTCCGGCGGCGGCTCGGGCGCCATCAGGAACTCTTCGCCATCGCGTGATTGCACCGCCAGCGCCGCGGCGATGTCGGCCATTGGGACGTCGTTGTCGCGCTCGTAGTCCTCGATCAGTCTGCGAAACATCTCGATGCTCGGCGCGCCCAGCGCGCCGGTGATCGAGTCACGGAACTTCGCTACCCGCTGGGCGTTGACGTCCTCGACGGTCGGCAGCCGCGCCTCGGTCAGCTTCTGCCGGGTCGCCTTCTCGATCTGCCGCAGCAGATGCGTTTCCCGGGGGGTGACGAACAGCAGTGCGTTTCCGGATCGGCCGGCGCGGCCCGTGCGGCCGATGCGGTGCACGTAGGACTCGGCGTCCTGGGGGATGTCGTAGTTCAACACATGGGAGATGCGGTCGACGTCCAGGCCGCGCGCGGCGACGTCGGTGGCGATGAGGATGTCGACGCTGCCGTCGCGCAATGCGGTGATCGTGCGCTCGCGCTGCGCCTGCGGGATGTCACCGTTGATCGCCGCGGCCGAAAACCCGCGCGCCTTCAGCCTTTCGGCAACCTCTTCGGTGGCCTGCTTGGTGCGAACGAAGACGATCATCGCCTCGAACGGCTCGACTTCGAGCACGCGAGTCAGCGCGTCCATCTTGCGCGGGCCGGCCACCTGAATATAGCGCTGCGAAATGTTCTCGGCCGTCGTTGTTTTCGCTTCGACCGTGACCTCGACGGGCTCGTGTAGGTACTTCGACGTGATCGCCCGGATGGCCGGCGGCATCGTCGCCGAGAACAGCGCGACTTGCTTGTACTCGGGGGTGTCGGCGAGGATGCGTTCGACGTCCTCGGCGAAGCCCATGTTCAGCATTTCGTCGGCCTCGTCGAGCACCAGATAGTCGACCCGCGACAGGTCAAGCGTGGCGCGTTCGAGATGGTCGATCACCCGGCCCGGAGTGCCGACGACGATCTGAGCGCCGCGCTTGAGGCCGGCGAGCTGCACACCGTAGGACTGGCCGCCGTAGATCGGCAGCACATTGAGGCCGCGCAGGTGCGCGCCGTAGCGGCCGATCGCCTCGGCGACCTGCAACGCCAGCTCACGGGTGGGCGCCAGCACCAGCGCCTGGGTCACGTGGCTGGCGGTGTCGATCTTCGACAGGATCGGGATCGCGAACGCCGCGGTCTTGCCGGTGCCGGTCTGCGCCAGCCCCACCACGTCATCGCCGTCCAGCAGCGCGGGGATCGTCGCCGCCTGGATTGCCGAGGGCGTCTCGTAACCGACGTCGGCGACGGCCCGCAGCACCGCGGGGTGGATCTGCAGGTCGGCGAACGTGGGGACAGAACTCGACGAGCCCTGGTCAGGGAAGGCCATCGCGTTGCAGTTTAGTGCCCGCACCTCGTCGGCCCCGCCTGCCGGGAACTGGCGGCTGATGGCGGTACGGTGCGCTTTTGTGGAAGCGATCAGGGTGTCCGTTGTCGCCGCCGTGGCCGCGACAACGCTCGCCGCGTGCGGTTCGGGCGATTCGACCGTCGCGAAGACGCCGGAGCCCACCACCCCGCGCACGGTGGTGGCGACGGCCGTTCCGGCGCCACCACCGGCGCCACCACCGACGCCGCCGCCGGTGGCCGCACCGAGCACGACCATCGCACAGCCGGCCGACCCGTGCTCGGTGAACCTGGCCGCGCCGGAGATCGCCAAGGCCGCGGCCGCGTTGCCGCCGGATCCCCGCAGCAAGCAGAGATGGAGTGCCGAGCCGATCGCCGGGAACTACAACGAGTGCGCACAGTTGTCGACAGTGGTCGTGAAGGCCAACACCAACGCCGACAACCCAAATACCCGCGCGATCATGTTTCACCAGGGCAAGTTCATTCCGACCGGTGTACCGGACACGTTCGGCTTCAATGGGATCGATGCGTCGCAAAGCACCGGCGACACCATCGCGCTGAAGTACTCCAACGGAATCCCGGGCCTGGACAGCATCGTGCGATTCCGCTGGAACGGCGGCGGTGTCGAGCTGATCGGCAATGTGCCGGCCGGCTGATCCGCGACACTCCAACGGCCGCGACGACGCGCCGTGAGCGCCGCGGCCGGTTAAGTTTCGGCGGGGTTCGGGAAGAGCCAGCGCATGATCGCCCCGGCCACCACGCCGACGGCGATCAACGCGATTCCCGCCGCGTCCGGTAATGCTTCGGTGACCCATCCGGCGATGCCGATGCCAACCACGAACGCCGGCAGCCAGTCCAGCAGGCGAGCGAACGACGGCAGCGGCTCCGTCGGCTCCCCCGCCTTGGCCAACATCTTCGCCCTCGCATAGTCGGGGTAGAACTCCGTGACCGCGACAGCGGCGAACGTGGC
The DNA here is from genome assembly GCF_035640695.1 of Mycobacterium sp. Taxonomy (GTDB): domain Bacteria; phylum Actinomycetota; class Actinomycetes; order Mycobacteriales; family Mycobacteriaceae; genus Mycobacterium. The sequence continues at coordinate 14,631 of NZ_DASQVQ010000087.1, read as the reverse complement.
CGCCAATTGCAGGATCCAGCCCGTCCAGAAGTTGTCGCCGTCGTGCCACACCGCGTCGCCGAACACACCGACCACCGTGGAGAACAAGAAAGCGCCCGCCCACACCGTGGTCAGCACATAGTTCACGCGCAGGAACAGCGGGCTGTTCCAATACTCCGGCGCGACGGCATCGCGAGCGTAGGCCATCGTGAAGGGTCGGCGAATCACCAGAGTGACGATCGCGAAGGCGGCCAGCGCGGCGTTCGTCAGTTCACCGGACCACAACTCGAGCCAGCGGATCGTTTCATCCGGCGCGAATATTCCGAACGCCGCGAAGACCCCAAAGACCGCGGCGCCGAAGACCTCGAGGGTATGAATGCGGATCCCGCGGCGATAACCGACCCACATCACCAGCAAGGTCAGCCCAAGCGCGGCGGCCGCGGCCTGCTCGAACCGGCCCGGTCCCGACAGCACAGCCATCAAAATCCATGGCGCGATGCCGGAGAACGGCGACCGCAAGAAGCCGTCGATGAAACCCGTTGATTCGGTGGGCAGCTCCCCGGAATCCGACATAGCCGAACACTAGCGCGGGGCTGTCGGTTCCCGGGCCTACAGTGACAGCGTGTTCGTCGTCGACGACAACAGCATGAAAAGCGTTGTCTACAGCGCATCCGACTTGGCCGCCGCGGCCCGATGCGAGTACGCGCTGCTGCGGGGGTTCGACCATAAGCTGGGCTGGGGCCCGCCGCCGGAGGCCGACGACGACCTGCTGGTGCGCACGGCGCAACTCGGTGCGGAGCACGAGCAGCGCCGGCTCGCCGAACTGCGGCAGCGGTTCGCCGGCGGGGTGGTGGGCATCGGGCGGCCGGCGTTCACGGTCGCAGGGCTTACGGCTGCGGCCGAGGCGACCCGGCGCGCGATCCGCGCGGGCGCACCGGTCATTTACCAAGCCGCGATGTTCGATGGCCGGTTCGTCGGGTTCGCCGACTTTGTGGTCAGGGACGGCGAGCGGTATCAGGTCTGCGACACCAAGCTGGCTCGCTCCGCGAAGGTGCCCGCGCTGCTGCAGCTGGCCGCCTACGCTGACGCGCTCGCCGCTGTCGGCGCGAAAGTCGCGCCCGAGGCCGAGCTTCTGCTCGGCGATCGCACCGCGGTCCGCTACCCGATCCGCGAGTTGCTGCCGGTGTACCACGGTCGGCGTGCCGAGCTGCAACAGCTACTCGACGACCACCTCGCCGGCGGGCGACCGGTCAGCTGGTCCGACGAGCATGTGCGGGCATGCTTCCGATGTCCCGAATGCCAGCTGCAGGTGGCGGCGCACGACGACCTGCTGTTGGTGGCCGGGATGCGGGTCAGCCAGCGGGCCAAGCTGCTCGACGCGGGAATCACCACGCTGACCGAGCTGGCCGGGCGCACCGTCGACGTGCCGGAGATGTCGGCGCGCACCGCCGAAAGCCTGACCGCGCAGGCCAAACTCCAACTGCGCGAGCGGGAAACGGCTGTGCCACAGTTCGAGGTCGCCGACTCACAGCCGCTGGGCCAGCTGCCCGAACCCGACGACCGCGACCTGTTCTTCGACTTCGAGGGCGACCCGCTGTGGACGTCCGACGGTGTCGAGTGGGGTCTGGAGTATCTGTTCGGCGTGCTGGAGGCGGGCGGGCGGTTCCGGCCGCTGTGGGCCCACGACCGCTCGGGTGAGCGCAAGGCGCTCACCGACTTTCTGGCATTCGTGGCCAAGCGGCGGCGGCGCTACCCGAAAATGCACATTTACCATTACGCGGCCTACGAGAAGACCGCGCTGTTGCGGCTGGCGGGACGGTACGGCGCAGGCGAGGACGAGGTCGACCAGCTGCTGCGCGACGGCGTACTCGTCGACCTGTATCCGTTGGTGCGCAAAAGCATTCGGGTCGGCGCCAGTTCGTACGGCCTGAAGGCGCTGGAGCCGCTGTACCTCGGCCACCGTGTTGGCGACGTGACCACGGCCGCGGACTCGATCACCGAATACGCGCGCTACTGCCAGTTGCGTGACAACGGACAGGCCACAGAAGCCGCCGGGGTGCTGGACGCGATCGCGGAGTACAACCGTGCCGACTGCGAATCCACGCGCAAGCTGAGGGACTGGCTGCTGATGCGGGCCTTCGAGTCTGGCGTCACACACCTGACCAAGCCGGCGGCGCTCGAAGATGTCGAGCCGGAGGCCGTGGATCCGCTCGGCCAAAAGCTGGCCGCCTTCGCCGGCGACGCCACCGTCGCCACGCGCAGCGCCGAGCAGACCGCGGTCGCGCTGGTGGCGGCCGCACGCGGCTATCACAAGCGCGAGACGAAGCCGTTCTGGTGGGCCCACTTTGACCGTCTCAACAATCCCGTCGATGAGTGGGCCGACACATCGGGGGTGTTCGTCGTCACCGAGGCCGAAGTGGTCGCCGATTGGCACACGCCGAAGCGGGCCCGCAAGCCGCAGCGGCACGTGAAGCTGCGCGGCGACCTCGCCGGCGGTGTGCTCGACACCCACGTGTTCGCGCTCTACGACCCACCCGCGCCGAAGGGGATGGTCGACGGCGATCCGGATCGGCGGGGCTTTGGCGACGCAGAGATCATCACCGCCGTCGAAACCGACGGCGTGCCAACTGAAGTCGTCATCCGCGAGCGGGCCGCCAAAGACGGTGAGCAGTTCAGTCAGCTGCCGACGGCGCTGACGCCCGGACAGCCCGTGCACACCGGAAAGCTGAACGAGGCGATCGAATCCGTCGCCGACGAGGTGGCCGCGGGCCTCGGGGAGACATCTGCCGTCTGCGGGGGACCACCGCAGTTACCCCACAACGCCGTCATGGACATCCTGTTGCGCCGTGATCCCCGCACCTGCCGCGGTGCGCCGTTGCCGCACAGCGCGGACGACGTCGACGACATCACCGCTGCGCTGCTCGATCTGGACTCGTCGTATCTGGCCGTGCACGGGCCGCCGGGAACGGGCAAGACCTACACCGCAGCCAACGTGATCGCCGCGCTGGTGAACGAACACGGTTGGCGCGTCGGTGCCGTCGCGCAGTCGCACGCCGTCGTCGAAAACCTGCTCGACTGCGTCGTCGAGGCGAAGGTGGACCCGCAAGTCGTGGCCAAGAAGAAGTCGCCTTACGGGCAGGGCGGCAGCGCGTGGCGGCAGATCGGCGACAACGACTACGCCGCATTCCTGGCGTCAGCGTCCGACGGCTGTGTCGTCGGCGGTACCGCCTGGGACTTCGCCAACAGCACCCGGATACCACCACGCACCCTGGATCTGCTGGTCATCGACGAGGCCGGCCAGTTCTGTCTGGCCAACACGATCGCGGTGTCGCCGGCGGCTCGGAACCTGTTGCTGCTCGGGGACCCCCAGCAGCTGCCGCAGGTCAGCGCCGGCACGCATCCCGAGCCCGTCGACGCGTCCGCGCTGGGCTGGCTCGTCGAGGAACACACCACGCTGCCGAACCGGCGCGGCTACTTTCTCGAGCGTTCCTATCGCATGCACCCGGCGGTGTGCGGCCCGGTGTCAGCACTTTCGTACGGCGGGCGGCTGCGGTCGAACGACGTTGCCGCAGAACGTCGTCTCGACGGATATCCGCCGGGCGTGCGGACGCTGCTGGTCGACCACGACGGCAACGCCACCGACAGCCCGCAGGAAGCGCGACGCATCGTCGCCGAGATCAACCGGTTGCTGGGCAGGCAGTGGACGGATGAGAACGGGACCCGGCCGCTGACCGCAGGCGATGTGCTCGTGGTGGCGCCGTACAACGCTCAGGTACTGCGGCTGCGCGGATGCCTGCAGGCCGCCGGCCTCGACGGCGTCGCGGTCGGATCAGTCGACAAGTTCCAGGGACGTCAAGCCCCGGTGGTGCTCGTGTCGATGACGGCCTCGGCGGTGGAGGACGTACCGCGCGGAATGTCGTTTCTGCTCAACCGAAAGCGGCTCAACGTCGCGATCAGCCGTGCGAAGTACGCGGCGGTGATCGTGCGCTCGCCGACGTTGACGAAGTATCTGCCCGCCACTCCGGGCGGGCTGATCGAGCTCGGCGCGTTCCTGTCGTTGTCAAGCGATGAGACGGCCACTCGGTGAGCGACGGGACGTTGGCGAAGCGCCTGGCCGCGATCGTCGGTGCTGCGCACGTCAGCACAGACCCCGACGTGCTGGCCGGCCGCAGCATCGACCACACCGGGCGCTACCGCGGGCGTGCCGCCGCGCTGGTGCGGCCCGGCACGGCCGAGGAGGTGGCCGAGACGCTGGGTGCGTGCCGCGATGCCGGCGCTTATGTAACGGTGCAGGGCGGCCGCACGTCGCTGGTTGCGGGCACGGTGCCCGAGCACGATGACGTGTTGCTCTCGACCGAACGGCTCACGGCCGTGGGCGATCTCGACACCAGCGATCGCCGAGTCCGGGTGGGAGCCGGCGTGACGCTGGCGGCGGTGCAGCAAGCCGCCGCGGGTGCCGGGCTGCTGTTCGGCGTGGACCTGGCGGCGCGTGACTCGGCCACCGTCGGTGGCATGGCGTCGACGAACGCCGGCGGCCTGCACACGGTGCGGTACGGCAATATGGGCGAGCAGGTGCTAGGTCTGGAAGTCGTGCTGCCCGACGGCTCACTGCTGCACCGGTACAGCCGTGTTCGCCGCGACAACACCGGCTACGACCTGGCCGCCCTGTTCGTCGGCGCCGAGGGCACACTGGGCGTCATCACCGGGCTGGACCTGCGCCTGCATCCGGCACCCACGCACCGCATCACCGCAGTGTGCGGGTTTGCGGAGCTGACCGCGCTGGTGGCTGCGGCCCGGCAATTCCGCGACCTCGATGGCGTCGCCGCGCTGGAGATGATCGACAGCCGCGCATGCGCGGTCACCGCCGAACGCCTCGACGTGGCCGCCCCAATTGACGCGCCGTGGCTGCTGTTAGTCGAACTGGCCGGCAGCTCAGAGTTGACGGAGCGGCTGGCCGACGCGCTGGACGGCGTCGACCTGTCCGGGGAGCCGGCCGTCGGCATGGACGCCAGCGCGCAGCAGCGACTATGGCGGCTACGTGAGGCGGTCACCGAGATTCTTGGCGCATTTGGGCCGCCACTGAAATTCGATGTGTCGCTTCCACTCTCCTCGGTGGCGGCGTTCGCGCGGGATTCAACCGAACTTGTCGCCGCGCATGCGCCCGACGCGATACCGGTGCTGTTCGGACACATCGGCGAGGGCAACCTTCACCTGAACCTGTTGCGGTGCTCGCTGGGCGGCGACCGCGAGCGCGCGCTGTATGAGGACATGATGGGCCTGATCGCCGGCAGCGGCGGCAATGTCAGCTCGGAGCACGGCGTAGGCAGTCGCAAGCGTGACTACGTCGGGATGTCGCGGGAACCGGCGGACATCGCTGCGATGCGCGCGGTCAAGAACGTGTTCGATCCGACGGGATATCTCAACCCCGCCGTGTTGTTCGGCTAGTCCCTCACCGCGTGCCGGCCATAGCTATCCGGATCGGGGTCGTCGCGGTAGTGACGAGGCTTGGCCTGGGTACGGTGGTGCGCGCCAGCGCCGGCGCCAGTGCTGTTACCCGGATCGCTCCTGCGCGCGACCTGGTGCAGGTCACGGAACAAGGGCTCGCGGTCGGCGTGAAAACCATTGTGCGCGAAGCCTATCGGCTCGACTCGCTCGTCCCGCCACGACTCCCAGCCTTCTTCCGGCCACGACTCCCCGCCTTCTTCCGGCCACGACTCAACGGGTTCTTCCGGCCCCGGCGAGACGGGGTCGAAATGCCAAGATTCGAACGGATCATCGTCTCCTTGGTGCGGCGACAGCGTGCCGGCGCTGGCGACGCCAGCGGACATCGGCTCGGTGACCTCGTCATCGAGGCGCACCTCCTCCGCCGACACCGTGTACTCGACGTAGTCGTCGTCGTCGAATATGTACTCCTCGGGCTCCCGCAACATCGACAGCTTTTCCGTGTAGCCCTCGCCGTCGTCGACGCCGACCGCCGCTTCCTCCCCAGTCTGATGAGGCTGCCGATCGCCCCGCGAATTCCGGGCCGCGAGCATGTACAACGCGGCGATCACGCCGAACAGCGCGACGAACGCCGGCAACAACACCGACTGCGACATCGCACCGGCAAACGGCACATGCAGGAAATCGGGCAGCTGCGTCACCGACCCCTGCGACATGCTGGTCCCGCCGTCCGGCATCGGCGGCACCTCGGCACTGAGCCGCCACGTCATCAGCGCGGCCATGCTGGCGCTGCCCAGCACCGAGCCGACCTGCCGGATTGCGTTGTACACACCAGAGCCCGCACCCGCCAGGTCGGGCGGCAGATTACGCGTGGCCGTCGCGGCCAACGGAGCCCAGATGAACGCCATCCCGATTCCCATCAGCATCTGAGGCAGCGCCAACCGCCAGATCGGGGTGGTCGGAGTCATCTCGATCGACAGCCAGGTCAGTGCGATCGCCAGCACCGCGAAACCTGCGCCGATGACCGGGCGCGGGTGGGTCCTGTCGACGATCCTGCCGACGAACGGAGCGAGCACCAACGCCGCTATCGCCGTCGGCGCGCCGACCAGCGCCGCGCGGGTGGGCGAGAGTCCGCATACCGCCTGCAGATAGAACATCAACGGCAGCATCAACGCGACGGCCACGAACCCCATGACCGCGATGCCCAGGTTGGACAGGCCGAAATTGCGGTCGGAGAAAATCCGCGGCGGAATCAACGGCTCGTTCTTGTTGGCCACCTGCCAGAAGACGAACGCTGCCACGAATGCGATGCCGCCGGTCATCGTGCCCCAGATCCATGAGGCCCAGTGGTGTGATTGACCCTCCTGCAGAGCGAACACGATGAGGAACATGCCGATGCCCGAGAGCAGTACGCCGAGCAGGTCGAAGCGATGACGCTGGATGGACAGCGTCGGGATCAGCCACACCGCTAGGCCAAGGCCGATCAAGCCAATTGGCACGTTGACGAAGAAAATCCATTGCCAGCCGAGCGCGTCGACCAGGACCCCGCCGGCCAGCGGTCCGAGCAGGGTGGCCACTCCGGCGGTGGCTCCCCACACGCTCATGGCCACTCCCCGCCGCTCGGCCGGGAAGATGCGAGTGATCATGGACAACGTCTGCGGGGTCAGCAGCGCGGCACCGACGCCCTGCACAACTCGCGCCGTGATCAGCATCTGTATGGAGCCGGCGAGGCCGCACCACAACGACGATGCGGTGAAGACCGCCAAGCCGACCAAATACAGGTTCTTCGGGCCGAAGCGGTCACCGAGCCGACCCGCCACGAGCAACGGCACCGTGTAGGCCAGCAGGTAGGCGCTGGTCACCCAGATCACCGCGTCGTAATCCGCGTTGAGCTTGTCCTTGATGACAGGGTTGGCCACCGCCACGATCGTCGCGTCGACGAGGATCATGAAGAAACCGACCATCATCGCCCACAGCGGCCGCCACGGGTTCGCCCGCAGGTCCTCGTCCCGCGCGGGCCCGCGAATCGGCCCTGAGACCACGGCCCTACTCAATTTCCCACCTCATGTTCAGCTCACTTTGATGGTCTCGGGTTCCATGGCGGCCCGCCACTGAAGCCGTCCCGAGCGCAACGACTCAACAAACTGGCGCAGCCACTCGACCTTGGCTTCCGTCGTCGCCAGCAAGTAATCGAGCGCCACCAAATAGATAGCTGGCGCGGTCGCCGCCTCCCGCAGTGCCGTCATCTCGGCCACGCTGGCCTCCAACGCGGCGATCCGGCGCTGCACCGCGTCGACGGCGGTGTCGAAGTTGAGATTGTGAATCTCGGCCAGCGCGACGACGAATCTGGGAAATTCGTTGACAGGGGTGGCCACCAGCTCGCGCACCCGCTCGGTCAGCGCCTCCGCACCGGCGTCGGTCAACTCGTATGTGGTTCGCTCCGGCCGATTTCCGTTGCGGCCGATGCCAACTGGGCGGATCAACTTCTCGTCGGCCAACCGGTACACGACGTGATAAAGCGATCCAGGCCGGACCTTGAGAATGCGAGCCTCGTGCCGGGCGGTCAACATCTGGAACATCTCATAGCCGTGCATCGGCCGCTCGCGCAGCAGCGCCAACACTGAGATACCCAACGACGTCAACTGGTATGCCATCTAGCGATCCCGCCCTATTCGATGTTGACTACTCCGGCCGGAGTAATACGACGCGACGCTACGGAATGGTGTTCGCCGAGACAACCCGAGCGGTCTTGCCAGGGGCTACCCGGTGGGCTATGCCGCCTCGGCGGTCGTCTCGCGCCGCGAGCCGGAAAGATTCACCGACAGCAGCGCCAGCAAGGCGACGACCATCCCGGTCATCATCACCACAGCCAGCGCGAATGCGTCGTTACCCAGCACGCCGACCACGGGTGCCACCGCGGCGCCGAGGCCGAACTGCGCCGCGCCGAGCAGCGCCGCCGACGTGCCCGCGGCCTCGTGATGCCGGGACAACGCGATGGCAGGCGCATTGGGGATGACGCAGCCCATCGCCGCGAGGATGGTCAGCACGGGTATCAAGAAGCCCGGCAGCCCACCGGTCGCCGACACCGCCAGCGCGACGAACAGCGCGCCCGCGGCCACCGCGGCGACCAATGCCCACATCACAATGGCCGACGGCGAAAACCGTCTGAGCAGCAGGACATTGAACTGTGTGGCGCCGATTAGCGCAACCGCCCCAGCGCCGAACACCAATGCGAACGTCTGTTGGTCCAACCCATAGCGGCCCTCCAGCACGAATGACGCTCCGGCGATGTAGGCGAACAACGCCGACATGCCCAGCGCCGCGACAAGCACCAGGGTCACAAATCTCACATCGCGCAGCAGCTGCCCGGATGTCGCCGCGATCGCACCGACCTTCAGGGGCCTGCGATGCGCCTGTGGCAATGTTTCCGGCAGCGCCGTAGCAGCCAGCACCAAAAGTCCGCCGGCAAGCACCACCAGCACCACGAACACCCAGTGCCATGACGCGTGCAACAGCACTGCAGCGCCAAGCGACGGGGCGATGACCGGTGCGGCGCCGAGCACCAGAATCAGCCGTGACAGCACCGTCGCAGCCGCGGAGTCGTCGAACAGGTCACCGACGACGGCGATCGCGACGACCATCGCGGCGGACGCGCCGATGCCTTGCAGCACGCGCCCCGCACCGAGCAGCTCAATGTTCGGCGCGAAGATGCACAGCACCGAGGCCAGCATGTGCAGCACGATGCCGGCCATCAGCGGCCGCCGGCGGCCGACCGAGTCCGACAGCGGACCGACGATCAGCTGGCCCAACGCCAGCCCGGCCAGCGTGCCGGTCAGCGTCAGCTGCGCCACCGAGGACGAGACGGATAGGTCGTCGGCGATCTTTGGCAGCGCCGGCAGGTACATGTCAATCGTCAGCGGGCCGAGCGCGACCAACGCGCCCAGCACCACAATCATCCGGGCCCGATTCGGCTCGGCCGGCGATGCGGCAGCCGCAGGCTCGGCGCGGTCGGTCGTCAACTCCACATGGATGATGTTGCCATGGAAGTTGTTAGCGCCGCTTCTCAATATTTTGTTCCTGGGATCCGCTTGTGGATCGATGGCAGTAGCCTGAAAGTCAGTCCGTCCGCAGGGAGGCAACCATGAGCGCCGACCGCAGGTCCAGCGCGTCACAACCGGCCGCCAGCCCCGACGAGAAACCCGGCGCCGTCGCGCGGGCCCTGTCCCAGATTCTCGAGCGCAGCGCCCGCGTGCAGGGGCCAGCCATCGAGGCGTACGTGCAGCGGCTGCGCCGCGCCCATCCCGATGCCTCACCGGCCGAGATCGTCACCAGGCTCGAGAGGCACTACCTGGCCGCCGTGATGGCCAGCGGTGCCGCCGTCGGCTCCGCGGCGGCATTCCCGGGAATCGGCACATTGGCCGCGATGTCGGCGGTGGCAGGCGAAACCGCGCTCTTTCTCGAGGCCACCGCGGTGTTCGTGCTGGCCGTCGCCGGCGTGTACGGTATCCCGGCCGACCATCGCGAGCGACGCCGCGCCCTGGTGTTGTCGGTGCTCGTCGGCGAGGACAGCCGCCACGCGGTCGCCGACCTCGTCGGCCCTGGCCGCACGCGAGGCGCGTGGATCACCGAATCTGCCGCGACTCTGCCGCTGCCGACCATCTCGCAGCTGAACAACCGGCTGCTGAAGTACTTCGTCAAGCGCTACACGCTCAGGCGCAGCACCATGGTGCTCGGCAAAATCCTGCCAGCGGGTATCGGGGCCGTGGTCGGCGGCGTCGGCAACCGGATGACGGGCAAGAAGATCATCGCCAACGCGCGCAAGGCCTTTGGTCCCCCACCCAACCGGTGGCCGGTCTCGCTGCTCGTGCTGCCGACGGCCACCTCGTCGAATTAGCGGCCAAACACCGTTCACAGAACGGGCGTACTGTTGGAAATAGCGCGGTCGGGAATCATGCCAGCATGGTCGGCGAGACGACCAACGCGTTAGCCTTTATGCGGCGGAAACCGGGGCCCGGCGGGTAGGAGGCTGCGACCCAGACTAGGCAGGGACCGCCGCGTGCGAAGACGACCGCATGGGCAGGCGCTCGACGATGCTTGCCGGAGCAGAGGAATCGAGGCGAAAAGCTGCTGTGAGCAGTTCACCATCACCATTCGGGCAAAATGAGTGGCTGGTCGAAGAGATGTACCGCAAATTCCGGGACGACCCATCGTCGGTCGATCCGAGCTGGCACGAATTCCTCGTCGACTATTCGCCGGAACCCGCCACCACCGACACCGACAGTCAAGCCGGCAACGGCCGGCCTTCGGTGCCCGCGTCGGCCACCACCGCCACGCCCGAGACGTCCCAGTCGCCCGGCCACCTCGCCGCAACCACGGCTGAGCCACCCAAGGCTGAGCCACCCCAGGCTGAGCCACCCAAGGCCGAGCCACCCAAGCCCGAGCCACCCAAGGGTGAGGCTGCCAAGACCGAGGGCAAGGCGCCGCCAATTTCGACCCGGCCCGACGACGAGTTGCGCATGCTGCGCGGCGCGGCCGCTGCGGTAGTCAAGAACATGTCGGCGTCGCTGGAAATGCCGACGGCGACCAGCGTCCGGGCGATCCCGGCAAAGCTGATGATCGACAACCGGACCGTCATCAACAACCACCTCAAGCGCACTCGCGGCGGCAAGATCTCGTTCACGCACCTGATCGGCTACGCGATCGTCCAGGCGGTCAAGAAGTTCCCGAACATGAACCGCCACTACGCCGAGGTGGACGGCAAGCCCAATGCGGTCACGCCCGCGCACATCAACCTCGGGCTCGCGATCGACCTGAAGGGCAAAGACGGCACCCGGTCACTTGTCGTCGCCGGCATCAAAGCCTGCGAGACCATGCGCTTCGGCCAGTTCATCGCCAGTTACGAGGACATCGTCCGACGCGCACGCGACGGCAAGCTGACCGCCGACGACTTCGGCGGCGTGACGATCTCGCTGACGAACCCGGGCACCATCGGCACCGTGCACTCGGTGCCGCGGCTCATGCGTGGGCAGGGCGCGATCATCGGCGTCGGCGCGATGGAGTACCCCGCGGAGTTCCAGGGTGCCAGCGAGGAACGCATCGCCGACCTGGGGGTCGGTAAGCTGGTCACGCTGACGTCGACCTATGACCACCGCATCATCCAGGGTGCGGAATCCGGCGACTTCCTGCGCACGATTCACGAGCTGCTGCTCTCGGATGGCTTCTTCGACGAAATCTTCCACGAGCTCGGCATCCCGTACGAGCCGGTCCGCTGGCGCACGGACAACCCCGACTCGATCACCGACAAGAACGCCCGGGTCATCGAGCTGATCGCGGCCTACCGCAACCGCGGGCACCTGATGGCCGACATTGACCCGCTGCGGCTGGACAAGAGCCGCTTCCGCAGCCACCCCGACCTGGACGTACAAACCCATGGCCTGACGCTGTGGGATCTGGACAGGGTGTTCAAGGTCGACGGCTTCGGCGGCGCGCAGTACAAGAAGCTACGCGACGTCCTTGGGCTGCTGCGCGACGCGTACTGCCGCCACGTCGGTGTCGAGTACACCCACATCCTCGAACCGGCCCAGCAGCAATGGCTGCAGGACCGCGTCGAGGTCAAACACGAGAAGCCGACTGTCGCCCAGCAGAAGTACATTTTGAGTAAGCTCAACGCCGCCGAGGCGTTCGAGACGTTCCTGCAAACCAAATACGTGGGCCAGAAACGGTTTTCACTCGAAGGCGCCGAGACCGTCATCCCGGTGATGGACGTGGCGATCGATCAGGCCGCCGAGCACAACCTCGACGAGGTGGTCATCGGCATGCCGCACCGGGGCAGGCTCAACGTGCTGGCTAACATCGTCGGCAAGCCCTACTCGCAGATCTTCAGCGAGTTCGAGGGCAACCTGAACCCGTCGCAAGCGCACGGTTCCGGCGATGTCAAGTACCACCTCGGTGCCACCGGCACCTACCTGCAGATGTTCGGCGACAACGACATTCAGGTCTCGCTGACCGCCAACCCGTCGCACCTGGAGGCCGTCGACCCGGTGCTCGAGGGGCTGGTTCGGGCCAAGCAGGACATGCTGGACAAGGGCTCCGGCGACGAGGGCTTCACGGTGATGCCGCTGATGCTGCACGGGGATGCCGCGTTCGCCGGACAGGGCGTGGTGGCCGAAACGCTCAACCTTGCGCTGCTGCGGGGCTACCGCACCGGCGGCACCATCCACATCATCGTCAACAACCAGATCGGGTTCACCACCTCGCCTAGCGACGCCAAGTCGTCGGAGTACTGCACCGACGTCGCGAAGATGGTTGGGGCGCCGATATTCCACGTCAACGGCGACGATCCGGAGGCGTGCGTGTGGGTGGCGCGACTGGCCGTGGACTTCCGGCAGAAATTCAAGAAGGACGTCGTCATCGACATGCTGTGCTACCGCAGGCGCGGGCACAACGAGGGTGACGACCCGTCGATGACCCAGCCGTACATGTACGACGTGATCGACACCAAGCGCGGCGCCCGCAAGACCTACACCGAAGCCCTGATCGGTCGCGGCGACATCTCGATCAAGGAAGCCGAGGACGCGCTGCGCGACTACCAAGGGCAACTCGAGCAGGTGTTCAACGAGGTCCGCGAGCTGGAGAAGCAGGAGATCGAGCCGAGCGAGTCGGTGGAGTCGGAGCAGCAGCTTCGCAAGGGCGTGAACACCGCGGTTGAAAAATCGCTGCTGGCCAGGATCGGCGACGCGCACCTCGCCCTGCCGGAGGGCTTCAACGTGCATCCGCGGGTGAAGCCGGTGTTGGAAAAGCGCCGCGAGATGGCCTACAACGGCAAGGTCGACTGGGCGTTCGCGGAACTGCTGTCGCTGGGCACACTCGTGGCCGAGGGCCACACCGTGCGGCTGTCCGGCCAGGACACCCGCCGCGGCACGTTCACCCAGCGCCACTCGGTGATCATCGACCGCAAGACCGGCGCGGAGTTCACCCCGCTGCAGTTGCTCGCCACCAATGAGGACGGCACGCCGACCGGTGGCAAGTTCATGGTCTACGACTCGCCGCTCTCGGAGTACGCCCCGGTCGGCTTCGAATACGGCTACTCCGTCGGCAATCCGGAAGCAATGGTGTTGTGGGAGGCGCAGTTCGGCGACTTCGTCAACGGCGCCCAGTCGATTGTCGATGAGTTCATCTCCTCCGGCGAGGCCAAGTGGGGCCAGCTGTCCGATGTGGTGCTGTTGTTGCCGCACGGTCATGAAGGCCAGGGCCCGGACCACACGTCGGGCCGCATCGAACGCTTCCTGCAGGTGTGCGCCGAGGGCTCGATGACGGTCGCGATGCCGTCCACTCCGGCCAGCTACTTCCATCTGCTGCGCCGGCACGCCTACGACGGCATCCAGCGGCCACTGATCGTGTTCACGCCGAAGTCGATGCTGCGCAACAAGGCCGCCGTCAGCGACATCGGGGACTTCACCGAGCGCAAGTTCCGCTCGATCCTCGAAGAGCCCACCTACGAGGAGGGCACCGGCGACCGCAGCAAGGTCAGGCGCATCCTGCTCACCAGCGGCAAGCTGTACTACGAGCTGGCCGCGCGCAAGGCCAAGGATCAGCGCGACGACGTCGCGATCGTGCGCATCGAGCAGCTGTATCCGCTGCCGCAGAATCGGTTGGCGCGCACGCTGGACGCCTACCCGAACACTGAGCAGTACTTCTGGGTGCAGGAGGAGCCGGCCAACCAGGGCGCGTGGCCGACGTTCGGGCTGATCATGCCGGAGTTGCTGCCGGACAAGTTATCCGGCATCAAACGCATCTCGCGACGCGCGATGTCGGCGCCGTCGTCGGGCTCGTCGAAGGTGCACGCGGTCGAGCAGCAAGAGATCCTCGACGAGGCATTCGCCTAGTTCTATTGCCAGACACCGAAGCGGTTTGTCTCACGCAGCGGTTCATTTCCTCGGCGCCGGAGGGAAGCTGTCGGCGAGCACCGCGGCGGCGACGTGGCTGACGCGATCGGGGTCGCGGATACCCTCGATCTCCACGATCTTGCCGCCCACGACACTGAAAGCCAGCACGGCGAACGGCCGTCCGTTGACGGTGACCACCGCCCCGACCGCGCCATTCACTAGCACAGGGTGCAATTGGGCACCGCGTGGGGCGCGGGCCCACTTGGCCACGGCCTGCATGCCGCGCACGACGACCGGGGGCCGGCCGGCGCCCAGATCGGCGCGC
>NZ_DASQVQ010000086.1:0-30604 GCF_035640695.1 Mycobacterium sp. | reverse complement strand
CCCCAAGGGCTTTCGTCGGCGATGTTCACGCTCGACGTGCGGGAGGCGGAGCGGTTCATGGCCGCCGACGGCTCGGACTGCGGCATCGCCAACGTCAACATCGGCACCTCGGGCGCCGAGATCGGCGGGGCTTTCGGCGGTGAGAAGCAGACTGGCGGCGGCCGCGAATCGGGTTCCGACGCGTGGAAGTCCTACATGCGCCGCGCCACGAACACGATCAACTACTCCACCGAACTGCCGTTGGCCCAGGGTGTGAATTTCGGCTGACGATCGGGTTCGAGCACGGCTCAGACCAGCAGCACCAAACTCCAGCAGATCAGCACCGCCAAGGTCAGCAGTTCGCGCCACGGCCGCCACGGTGCTTGCTGGATCGCGTACGACATCGTCTTGATCGGCGAAACGGGCTCCGGCGCGGCGCGCTCGGGCGGCACGGGCGCGTGGAACTCATGGAAGTACAGCTGAATGAGCGTCGCACCGATCCAGATGCCGCCCAGAAAGCTGACCGCCTCGATCCCCCGCCACAACAGCAGCCCGGCCAACAAAATGGTGAACAGCAGCATCACGGTGTCGGAGGTGGTGGTGGCCGACGGCTTGTCGCCGTAGCTCTTGTCCAGCGCCGCCCGGCGCCTGCGGTAGGGCAGCGTGAAGAAGACGAACTTCACCAACGCCTGGACGCCGAGAAGGGCGACCAGCACGGTCGTGGTGGTGTCGAGCACGGCAATTCCTCCGATGCGGTCGGATCCAGTGCATTGAACGCATGTTCAGTCTGTTAAACAGTCGTTCAACGGGTCAAGCGCTGAGCCGTCAGGGATGCGTAAAGATCCGGCGTTCGGGGCGCGGCGCCGAACTTGTCGGTACCGATTGGCACGATGGCGACATGAGCTCTGCTGCCGGCCCCGATCCGCTCGCCCGCTTCTCCGCCGCGACGCGCGAGTGGTTCAGCGGCACCTTCGAGGCGCCGACGCCCGCTCAGGCGCAGGCCTGGTCGGCCATCGCCGACGGCGCCAATACGCTGGTCATCGCGCCGACAGGGTCCGGCAAGACGCTCGCGGCGTTCCTGTGGGCGATCGACCGGCTGGCCGGCAGCCGCGGCCGCGGCACCCGGGTGCTCTATGTCTCGCCGTTGAAGGCGCTGGCCGTCGACGTCGAGCGCAACCTGCGCACACCGCTGACGGGAATCACCCGGACCACGCAGCGGCTCGGGCTGCCGGACCCCGACATCAGTGTCGGCGTCCGCTCCGGCGACACCCCCACCGCGCGCCGGCGCGAACTGCTCACCCATCCGCCGGACATCCTGATCACGACGCCGGAGTCGCTGTTCTTGATGCTGACGTCGGCGGCGCGCGAGACGCTCGCCGGCGTGCAGACCGTGATCGTCGACGAGGTGCACGCGGTGGCGGGCACCAAGCGCGGCTCGCACCTGGCATTGTCGCTGGAGCGGCTCGACATGCTGCTGGAAAAACCCGCACAACGCATCGGGCTGTCGGCGACCGTGCGGCCGGCCGAGGACGTCGCGCGTTTCCTGTCCGGGCAAGCGCCGACCACGGTCGTGGCACCGCCGGCGGCCAAGACATTCGACTTCAAGGTAGTCGTGCCGGTCCCCGATATGGCCAACCTGGAGAACAACACGATTTGGCCCGACGTCGAGCAGCGCATCGCCAACCTGATCGAGGCGCACCAGTCCACGATCGTGTTTGCGAACTCGCGCAGGCTCGCCGAGCGACTCACCTCCCGGCTCAACGAGATTCACGCCGAGCGCACCGGGGTGGAGCTGACACCGCAACGCAACCCACAGGTGCCGGGCGGGCCGCCGGCATACATCATGGGCAGCGGCCAAACCTACGGCGCCGAGCCGCTGCTCGCCCGCGCCCATCACGGCTCGGTGAGCAAGGAGCAGCGCGCCGCCGTCGAAGACGACCTCAAGAGCGGGCGGCTCAAGGCGGTGGTCGCCACGTCCAGCCTGGAACTCGGAATCGACATGGGTGCGGTCGATTTGGTGATCCAAGTGGAGGCACCGCCGTCGGTGGCCAGCGGGCTACAGCGGATCGGGCGCGCCGGCCATCAGGTCGGCGAGATCTCGCGGGGCGTGGTGTTCCCGAAGCATCGCACCGATCTCGTCGGTTGTGCGGTGACCGTGCAACGCATGCTCGCCGGACAGATCGAGAATCTGCGCATGCCGGCCAACCCGCTCGACGTGCTCGCTCAGCACACGATTGCGGCGTGCGCACTGGAGCCGGTGGACGCCGACCGGTGGTTCGACGCGGTGCGCCGCAGCGCGCCGTTTGCGACGTTGCCGCGCAGCGCTTTTGAAGCGACGCTGGACCTGTTGTCCGGCAAGTACCCGTCGACGGAGTTCGCCGAGCTGCGCCCGCGGCTGGTCTACGACCGTGACACCGGCACCCTGACCGGCCGCCCCGGTGCCCAGCGGCTGGCGGTCACCTCGGGTGGGGCGATCCCCGACCGCGGGCTGTTCACCGTGTACCTGGCCGCCGGTGCGGACACCGAGAAGCCGTCGCGGGTAGGGGAACTCGACGAGGAGATGGTCTACGAGTCTCGGCCCGGCGATGTGATCTCGCTGGGCGCGACGAGCTGGCGGATCACCGAGATCACCCACGACCGGGTGCTGGTGATGCCGGCGTTCGGCGAGCCGGCCAGGCTGCCGTTCTGGCGGGGCGACGACGTCGGCCGACCCGCCGAACTCGGCGCTGCGCTGGGCGCGTTCACCGGTGAGCTGGCGGACATGGATCGGGACACATTCGACACTCGTTGTGCCGCCTTGGGTTTCGATGGACATGCCACCGAAAACCTGTGGCGGCTGTTCGCCGATCAGCGGGATGCCACGAATGCGGTTCCGACCGACACCACGCTGGTGGTGGAGCGCTTCCGCGACGAGCTGGGCGACTGGCGGGTGATTCTGCATTCGCCCTACGGGCTGCGGGTGCACGGACCGCTGGCGCTGGCCGTGAGCCGTCGGCTTCGCGAACGCTACGGCATCGACGAGAAGCCCACCGCGTCCGACGACGGGATAATTATCAGGTTGCCTGACACTGTGCCCGATTCTGGGGACGCCGGCCCGGGGGCCGAGCTGTTCGTGTTCGAGCCGAGCGAGATCGAGCCGATCGTCACCGCCGAGGTCGGCGGTTCGGCGCTGTTCGCGTCGCGGTTCCGCGAGTGCGCAGCTCGGGCGCTGCTGTTGCCGCGCCGCCACCCGGGCCGGCGGTCGCCGCTGTGGCATCAGCGCCAGCGCGCCGCCCAGTTGCTCGACGTGGCCCGCGATTATCCGGACTTCCCGATCGTGCTGGAGGCGGTGCGCGAATGCCTGCAGGACGTCTACGACGTGCCGATGCTAACCGTGCTGATGACGCGCATCGAGCAGCGGCGGATCAGGGTCGTCGAGGTCGAGACGGCCACACCGTCGCCGTACGCCGCGTCGCTGTTGTTCGGCTACATCGGCGCGTTCATGTACGAGGGCGACGCCCCGCTGGCCGAGCGGCGGGCCGCCGCACTGTCGCTGGACAGCACGCTGCTCGCCGAGCTGCTCGGCCGCGTTGAGCTGCGTGAGCTGCTCGACCCCGACGTCATCGAGGTGACGCACCGCCAGCTGCAGCACCTCTCCCCCGACCGGCAGGCCCGCGACGCCGAGGGTGTCGCCGACCTGCTGCGGCTGCTCGGCCCGCTGACGCAGGACGAGGTCGCCGAGCGGTGTACCGCGGCCGATGTCGGCGGCTGGCTGGAGGGCCTGCGCGCGGCGCGGCGGGCGGTGACGGTGTCGTATGCCGGGCAGATGTGGTGGGCGGGCGTCGAGGACATCGGCAGGCTGCGCGACGGTGTCGGCATCGCGGTTCCACCGGGTGTACCTGTCAGCTTCACCGAGCCGGTGGCCGACCCGCTTGCCGAGTTGCTCGGCCGCTACGCGCGCACGCGCGGGCCGTTCACCACCGCCGACGCGGCGGCCCGATTCGGCCTCGGATTGCGGGTTGCGGCCGACGTGCTGGGCCGAATGGCCGTCGACGGAAAACTCACGCGCGGTGAATTCGTCGCGGCGACGGCAGGTGTCTCAGTTCCCGCCCCGGCGGCGGCGGATCAGTGGTGCGACGCCGACGTGCTGCGGATCCTGCGCCGACGGTCGCTCGCGGCGCTGCGCGCGCAGGTCGAACCGGTCAGCACGGCCGCGTATGGTCGCTTCCTGCCGGCATGGCAGCAGGTCGGCGTGCCCGGATCGTCGGGCATCGACGCGCTGGTGGCGGTGGTCGAGCAGCTGGCCGGAATCGCAATCCCCGCATCGGCGCTCGAACCGCTGGTCTTGTCGCAGCGAGTGCGCGACTACCAGCCGGCGATGCTCGACGAGCTGCTGGCCGCCGGGGAGGTCACCTGGTCGGGGCATGGCGTGATCTCGGGCGGCGACGGCTGGATCGCGCTGCACCCGGCCGAGACCGCGCCGCTGTCACTGGCTGCGCCCGGCGAGCTCGATTTCACCGACCGGCATCGGATGATCCTGGAGCAGCTGGGCGGTCATGGTCGGGCCGGTGGCGGCTTCTTCTTCCGCCAGCTGGCCGCCGACGGCTCCGCGCACGACGAGCTCAAGCAGGCCTTGTGGGACCTGGTCTGGGCGGGCCGGGTGACAGGCGACACGTTCGCCCCGGTGCGGGCGATGCTTGCCGGCACCCGTCGGCCGGGCAGCCGACGGGCCGTGGCCGCGGCGCACCGGCATCGGCACCGGCCGGCGCGGCTGAGCCGATACAGCGTCGCCCACGCGCACACCCGCGCTTCCGACCCGAGCGTCGCGGGCCGGTGGTCGGCGCTGCCCGCGCCGGAAACGGATTCGACGCTGCGGGCGCACTTTCAGGCCGAATTGCTGGTCGGCCGCTATGGGGTGCTGACCAAGGGCAGCGTCGCCGCCGAGGCAGTGCCGGGCGGGTTCGCCACGCTGTACAAGGTGCTGACCGCACTCGAGGACGCCGGCCGTTGCCAGCGCGGCTACTTCGTCGAGTCGCTCGGCGGCGCACAGTTCGCGGCCGCCTCGACCGTCGATCGGCTGCGGTCATATCAGGACAACGTCGACCCGGACCGGCCCGCTTACCACGCGCTTGCGCTGGCCGCCGCCGACCCGGCCAACCCGTACGGTTCAGCGCTGCCGTGGCCGTCGCGCGCCGACACCGACACCGCTCACCGGCCCGGCCGCAAGGCAGGCGCCTTGGTGGTGTTGGTGGACGGCGAACTGGCGTGGTTTCTCGAACGCGGCGGCCGGTCGCTGCTCAACTTCACCGACGACCCGGAGGCGCACCGGGCCGCCGCGGGGGCGCTGGCCAATCTGGTCGGCGCGGGGCGAGTGGACTCGATACTGATCGAGAGGCTCGACGGGGTGCCGGTGTTGGAGCCACACGCATCGGAGGAGCGGGCAGCGGTCGGCGCCGCCCTCGTCGACGCCGGCTTCGCCCGCACACCCAGGGGATTGCGGCTGCGCTGAGCGGAATCATCCGGCCCGGAATGAAGTTAGGAGTGTCCATGACAAACTCCACCACCGTTCCCGCCGGCAGGATCACCACTCCGTTCGGATTCGCGTCGACGGCCGCCGAGGTGATCGAGGGCGTCGACCTCAACGGCAAGAACGCGATCGTCACCGGTGCGTCGTCGGGCATCGGCGTGGAAACGGCCCGCGCGCTCGCGGGCGCCGGCGCGGCGGTGACGCTGGCAGTGCGCGACCGCGCCGAGGGTGAGCGGGTCGCCGCGGACATCCGCACGAACACCGGCAACGATGCCGTCTCGGTGGGCGCGCTCGACCTTGGCGATCTGGCCAGCGTCGCCGCATTTGCGCAGTCGTGGCGGGCGCCGCTGCACATTCTCGTCAACAACGCCGGGGTGATGGCGGTACAGGAGTTGACGCTCGCGGCGAGCGGGCACGAAATGCAGTTCGCGGTCAACCATCTCGGCCACTTCGCGCTGGCCGTCGGCCTGCACGATAGGCTCGCCGCGGCCGGCAATGCCCGCATCGTGTCGGTCAGCTCAGCCGGCCATCTGCGGTCGCCGGTGGTGTTCGACGACATCGACTACGCGTTCCGCGATTACGACCCGTTCGGCGCCTATGGGCAGTCGAAGACCGCCAACGTGCTGTTCGCCGTCGAGGCCACGAGACGCTGGGCGGACGAGGGCATCACGTCCAATGCGCTGATGCCGGGCGGCATCGTCACCAGGCTGCAGCGCCATGTCGGTGACGGCTACGCCGCCGAGGCGCTGCGGCAGTACCGGGCGTCGGGCGCCCAGTTCAAGACGGTCGAACAGGGCGCGGCGACGTCGGTGCTGCTGGCCGCGTCGCCGCTGCTCGACGGCGTCGGCGGACGCTACTTCGAGGACTGCAACGAGGCCAGGGTCGTCCACCGGCGTGGCGCCCCCGGCAGTGGCGGGGTGGCGCCCTACGCACTGGATCCGGCCAACGCGCAACGACTGTGGGAGCTTTCCCTGACCCTGATCGGGTAAGCATGCGGGTATGCCGGAGGGCGACACGGTTTTCCACACCGCGGTCAGGCTGCGTGCGGCGCTGGTCGGCAAGACGCTGACGCGCTGCGACGTTCGCGTGCCCCGCTTCGCCGCCACGGATCTCACCGGGATGACCGTCGACGAGGTGGTCAGCCGCGGCAAGCACCTGTTCATCCGGGTCGGCCCCGCCAGCATCCACTCGCACCTGAAGATGGACGGCAGCTGGCTGGTCAGGTCGCGGTCCCGGCCGGTACGCGAGGACCATCACGTTCGAATCATCCTGGAGGCCAACGATATTCAGGCGGCAGGCGTCGACCTCGGCCAACTCGAGGTGCTCGACCGCGAGCGCGACCTCGGCACCGTCGCGCACCTCGGCCCCGACCTGCTGGGCCCCGATTGGGACCCGGGTGTGGCGGCGGCCAACCTCGTTGCCGATGGGGACCGTCCGATCGCCGAGGCGCTGCTGGACCAGCGCGTGATGGCCGGGATCGGCAACGTGTACTGCAACGAGCTGTGCTTCATCTTCGGGCACCTGCCGACCACGCCGGTATCCGCGGTGGCCGACCCACTGCGGCTGGTGACCCGCGCTCGCGACATGCTGGCCGCCAACCGCTCCGGCTTCAACCGGACCACCACCGGCGACCGCAGACAGGGCCGCCAGCTGTGGGTGTACGGGCGGGGCGGGCTAGCGTGCCGGCGCTGCGGCACGTTGATCGCCTCCGATCGCAGCGGTGACCGCGTCACCTACTGGTGCCCGTACTGTCAGCGCTAACAGGCCTACTGTCGGCGCGAACAGACCCGTATTGTCGGCGCGAACAGACCCGTATTGTCGGCGCTAATAGAACAGCGTCGGATGCCCGGCGATGTACTGATCGACGGTCTGGGCCGGCTGCCCGGTGACCTTCTCGACGTCGTCGGTGGTGCGGTTGTAACGATCCTCGCGGTGCAGCCGGGCCATCGTCGCGATGTGCTGCTGCACATGCTCGGGAAGTCCCGAGGTCCGCAGGTAGTGCGCCACCCATTCGTCGTAGGGCAGGTCTTCGGCGCTGATCGGCCGGTTCAGTGCACGCGAATAGCGCTCAGCCAGCCCACGAATGTCGAGCACCTCGGGGCCGGTCAGCTCGTAGACCTCGCCCTTGCCGCCTGCGCTGTTGTGGAGCAGGGTGGCCACGACCCGCGCGACGTCCGCGGCGGCGATCGGTGAGGTCTTCCCGGTACCGAACGGCAGCGCCAGCACCCCGCGCTCGCGGACCGGGCGCCTGGCCAGCGTCGTGAACAACGGGTTGTCGAGGAATACCGTCGGGCGGACGTGCACGACCGGTACACCCGACCAGTTCATGATGTGCTCGGAAAGCCAGTGCAGTCGCTGCTGACGCGACTCCTCGGCGCTGGTGAGCGTCATCTGCGAGACGGTCATCTGCGACATGTTGACCACCAGTTCGGGGTGGATCTCGTCCAGGGCCGCCGCGCAAACCACCGCCGTGGCCCGCAGGTATTCCTGCGAAACGCTCATGTTGAAGAACATGCGTTTGACGTCCCGCATGGCGTTGAACACGTCCACCGGATCGGTCAGATCGCCGACGACAACCTGCGCTCCGAGTTCGCGAAGCAGGTGTGCGCGGGCGTCGTCGCGGTGAACCATCGCCCGCACCTGCTCGCCTTCATCCCGCAACGTCTGCACGACGCGACGGCTCACGCTACCGCCGCCGCCGCCCGCGCCGGTGACCAAGTACATGCCTCAAAGTTAGCCATCGACGCCGGCTTGCAAACCCTAAACGCGCATGCCATCAATTGGCAGGGGCGAGGTAGCCCGATGGCACTGCCCAGCGCGGCGTCGGCGCCGCGACCGGGCGACCGCCTGCTCGCGGAATCGGATGTCGCAGCCGGCCCACCATTGCGAAGCTCACGGCAGTGACCGCCGGCTCGCGAAACAGCGGCGTCGGCCGGTCAGCGGGTCGTCAAATTCGATGCTGTGCGCGAGCAACTGGAGTGGCCGCGAAAAATCGTCCGCCGGCACGTCGATGACAGCCGGATACAGCGGGTCGTTGATGATCGGCAGCCCAAGTGACGTCATGTGCACCCGCAGTTGGTGGGTGCGGCCGGTGCGGGGGATCAGCCGGTACCCGCCTTCGGGTGGGGGGCTTGCGGTTGACGCTTCGACCAAGGTCTCGGCATTCGGTTCGCCGGGCTCCTCGACGGCCTGTAAATGGCCGCGGCGCTTGATGATTCGTGACCGCACTGTCGTCGGCAACGCGACCGCCGGTTGTCCGTTCGCGTGCGCCAGATACGTCTTGCGCACCAAGCCTCGGGCGAACAACGACTGGTAGGCGCCCCGCAACTCGCGTCGCGTGGTGAACAGCAACACCCCGGCGGTCAGCCGGTCCAGCCGGTGCGCCGGACTCAACTCCGGCAAGCCCAGCTCGCGGCGCAGCCGCACCAGCGCGGTCTGCGCGACGTGGCGGCCGCGCGGCATAGTGGCCAGGAAGTGCGGCTTGTCGACGACCACGATGTCGTCGTCGCGGTACAGCACCGGGACGTCGAACGGCACCGTGACCTCGTCGGCGAGTTCGCGGTAGAAGTACACGTGCGATCCCGGCGGCAGTTCGCTGTCGCGGTCGAGCACCGCGCCGTCGGCGTCGACCACCTCGCCGGCCAACACCTTCGCCGCCGCCGGGGAGCCGAACCGGGTGCGGAACTCGTCGAAAACCGATCCGCCGCGCAGCCGCAGCCGGGCGGGCCCCAGCCCGTCGCGCGCTGGGAGTGGAGGTGGTCTCACGGCGGCATCAATTCACATCAATTCACATCAATTCAGCGGCACCGGCTCAAGGATCTCGGCGCGTGCCTCCGGCGCCGTCGCGCGCAGTGCGTCGGCGGCTTCGTCGTCGGGCTGCTCCTGGGAGCGCACCTCGGCCTCCACTCGGGCGACGTAGGTCGCGACCTCGCGGTCCACATCCTGTTGGCTCCAGTCCAGGACCGGCGCAATGATCTCGGCGACCTCCCGAGCGCACTCGACACCGCGGTGCGGGTATTCGATCGAGATCCGCATCCGCCGGGCCAGCACGTCCTCCAGATGCAGCGCACCCTCGGCCGCGGCCGCGTAGACGGCCTCCACCTTCAGATAGATCGGGGCCGCGGTGATCGGGCTGAGCAGGTCGGGTTTGTTCTCGGCCATCGCGAGCACCTCCCCGATCAACGACCCGTAGCGGTCCAGCAGGTGGCGCACCCGGTATGGGTGCAGCCCGTAGTACGCCCCGACCCGCTCAGACTGATTCACCAGCGCGAAATAGCCGTCGGCGCCCATCAGCGGCACTTTCTCGGTGATCGACGGCGCCACCCGGGCCGGGATGAACTCGCTGGCCGCATCGATCGCGTCCGCACCCATCACCCGATAGGTGGTGTACTTGCCGCCGGCGATCGCGACCAGGCCGGGCGCCGGCACCGCGACCGCATGCTCGCGCGACAGCTTCGAGGTTTCTTCGCTCTCCCCCGCCAGCAGCGGGCGCAGCCCGGCGTAGACGCCGTCGATGTCATCGCTTGTCAGCGGGGTGGCCAGCACCTTGTTGACGTGCCCGAGTATGTAGTCGATGTCGGCCTTGGTGGCCGCGGGGTGGGCCAGGTCGAGATTCCAGTCGGTGTCGGTGGTGCCGACGATCCAATGTGTGCCCCACGGGATCACGAACAGCACCGACTTTTCGGTGCGCAGGATGATGGCGACCTCGCTGACGATGCGGTCGCGCGGCACCACGATGTGCACGCCCTTCGACGCGCGCACCCGGAACCGGCCGCGCTGCTTGGATAGCGCCTGAATCTCGTCGGTCCACACGCCGGTCGCGTTCACCACGACGTGGCCGCGCACCTCGGTGACGGCGCCGTCCTCCGAGTCGCGGATCCGCACCCCGATCACCCGGTCGCCCTCGCGCAGCAGCGACACCACCTGGCTGGACGAGCGCACCACTGCGCCGTAGTGCGCCGCGGTGCGCGCGACCATCATCGTGTGCCGGGCATCGTCGACCACGGTGTCGTAATAACGAATGCCGCCGATCAGCGAACTGCGTTTCAGCCCGGGCGCCAGCCGAAGCGCGCCGGCCTTGGTCAAATGCTTTTGCGCCGGAACGGATTTCGCCCCGCCGAGCTGATCGTAGAGGAAGATGCCGGCCGCCACGTAGGGCCGCTCCCACCACCGCTTGGTCAGCGGATACAGGAACGGCTGCGGCTTCACGAGGTGCGGCGCCAGCGTGGTCAGCGTGAGCTCGCGCTCGTGCAGCGCCTCACGCACCAGGCCGAACTCCAACTGCTCCAGGTAGCGCAGCCCGCCGTGGAACATCTTCGACGACCGGCTCGACGTGCCCGACGCGAGGTCGCGGGCCTCGACGAGCGCCACCTTGAGGCCGCGGGTGGCCGCGTCCAACGCGGCGCCTGCGCCGACCACACCGCCGCCGATCACGACGACGTCGAACTGCTCCGACCCGAGCCGCTGCCACGCGATCGCGCGCTCGCGCGGACCCAGGAACGTCTGCCCGTTGCCGGGGGCGGGCGCGGCGTCGCTCACGGGGCCTCCTCGTTACTGGCGAGCTTGTTACTGGCGAGTCACTTCCCAGGCTACGGCGAGTACCGCGACGTTCGCTTCCCGCACTCAATCCAGGTCGTCGTGGGCCATCAACTGGCGCGCGGCCTCGGTGATCGAACCCGACAGCGACGGATACACCGACAGCGTCGCCGCCAGGTCGGTGACGGACAACAGATTTTGCACGGCCAGCGCGATCGGCAGGATCAGCTCCGACGCCACCGGCGCCACCACCACACCACCGATCACGACGCCGGTGGCGGGGCGGCAGAAGATCTTGACGAAGCCGCGGCGCAGGCCGGACATCTTCGCCCTGGCGTTCGTGTTCAACGGCAACATGATCGCGCGGGCGGGCACCCGACCGCTGTCGACGGCCGACTGCGGAACACCGACGGCCGCGATCTCGGGGCGGGTGAACACCGCCGCCGCCACGGTCCGCAACCGGATCGGGGTCACCGCCTCGCCCAGCGCGTGATACATCGCGATGCGGCCCTGCATCGCCGCGACCGAGGCCAAGGGCAGCAGACCGGTGCAGTCGCCTGCGGCATAAATCGTCGGCACCGAGGTCCGCGAAACCCGGTCCACCGTCAGGTAGTTCCCGTCGTTGAGTTCGATGCCGACGCGTTCCAGGCCCAGACCGAACGTGTTGGGCACCGACCCGACCGTGATCAACGCGTGGGTGCCTTCGACCGTGCGGCCATCGGTCATCTTGACGACGACGCCGTTGTCGGTTCGGGTGACCGAGTCGGCGCGGGCGTTCTTGACCAGCGTGACGCCACGCGAGGTGAACACCTCCTCGAGGACCGCCGCGGCGTCGAAGTCCTCGTGCGGCAGGATCTGGTCGCGGCTGGCGACCACCGTCACCGACACGCCGAGTTCGGTGTACGCGTTGACGAATTCGGCGCCGGTGACACCGGATCCGACCACGACAAGGTGGTCGGGAAGCTGGTCGAGGTCATACAGGTGCCGCCAGGTCAGGATGCGTTCCCCGTCGGGCTTGGCGCCCGGCAGGGTCCGCGGGCTGGCGCCGGTCGCGATCAGCACGACGTCGGCCTCCAACACCCGGCTGCTGCCGTCGGGTTCGGTGACCTTGACGCGGTGCTGCGCCATGCCGGGAAGGTCGTCGGCCAGCTCGCCGCGGCCGTCGATCACCGTCACATCGTGGCTGCGCAGCGTGTCGGCGATGTCGGCCGACTGGGCGGCGGCCAGCGTCTTGACCCGCTTGTGGATTTGCGGCACCAGGATCTTGGCGTCGTCGAACTGGATATCGAAGCCGAGATCGGGTGCCCGCCGCAGGTCGGTGCGCACCCCGGTCGACGCGATGAGCGTTTTCGACGGCACGCAGTCGAACAGCACACATGCCCCGCCGATGCCGTCCGCATCGACAACGGTGACCCGGACATCGGCGCCGTGCGCGGCGGCCACCAACGCCGCCTCGTACCCTGCCGGACCTCCGCCGATGATCACGATGCGGGTTGCCACAGCTCAACCGTAGTCAAGCCGGCGGATGAACGCCCAAGACTCGAGTTTCCCTTTAGGCTCTTCCCGTGCCGCTCTATGCCGCCTATGGGTCGAACATGCATCCGGATCAGATGGCCGAGCGCGCGCCGCATTCGCCGATGGCCGGAACGGGGTGGCTGCACGACTGGCGGCTGACGTTCGGCGGCGAGGACATCGGCTGGGAGGGCGCGCTCGCCACCGTCGTTCAGGACCCGGGCTCCAAGGTGTTCGTCGTGCTGTACGACATGACGCCGGCCGATGAGAAGAACCTGGACCGCTGGGAGGGTTCGGAGCTGGGCGTCCACAAGAAGATTCGATGCCGGGTGGAACGGCTATCGTCGGACACCACAACCGATCCGGTGTTGGCGTGGCTGTATGTGCTTGACGCCTGGGAGGGCGGCCTGCCGTCGGCCAGGTACCTGGGCGTGATGGCCGATGCAGCCGAAATCGCCGGGGCCCCAGCGGATTACGTGCACGCGATACGCACCCGCCCGGCGCGCAACATCGGCCCCGGCCACGGCGAGTAATTGTGTTGCGCGATCGAGCGCGTCAGACATCCCAGCGGTGCACCGTGAAGGGAACCTGGGCGGGATGGACCCGCGTCAGGCCGAGGTAGACCCTGCCGGGGGCAGCGGCGCGTCGTCGAGCGTCAGCGGACCCACGGTGAGGTAGTCGGCGCTTTCGGCGGTGAAGTCGATGCGGTCGATGTAGCGGACATCGTTGCCGCCCACTAGAACGCGGCGGCCTGCGCGACGGTGTACACCATCACCCGCACCCCGATGGGCAGGGCCCGCTCGTCGAGGTCGAATGTCGGCTGATGCAGATCGAAATGCTTCCCGCGGCCCGACCACACACCGAGACGGGCCATCGCGCCGGGCACGTCCTCGAGATACCACGAAAAGTCCTCGCCGCCGCCGGACTGACGTGTCTCGGTGAGCACGTCGGGCCCGAGCGCCTCGATTGCGTGCATCAGAATCCGCGTCGACGTCTCCTCGTTGACCACCGGCGGCACGCCCTGCCGATACACCAGGGTGTGCTCGATGCCCAGCGGCGCCAGCAGCGCCGCCACCGTTTCCCGGACGGTGCCCTCGAGGCTCAGCCAGGTGTCCCGGCTCGCGGTGCGGATGGTTCCGGCCAGCGTGCCGACTTGCGGAATTGCGTTGGCGGCCACGCCGGCGTTGACCGCCCCCCACACCATCACGGTGCTGTTGCGCGGGTCGATTCGGCGTGACAACACGCCCGGCAGGCCGGTGATCAGCGTGCCGAGACCGTAGACGAGATCGGCGGTCAGATGCGGCCGCGACGTGTGCCCGCCGGGCGAATGCAACGTGATCTCGATCTGGTCGGCCGCCGAAGTCACCGGGCCGACGGCGACGCCCACCTTGCCGACCGCCAGGCGCGGGTCGCAGTGCAGCGCGAAGATCCGCGACACCCCGGCCAACGACCCCGCGGCGATCGCGTCGATCGCGCCGCCGGGCATCAACTCCTCGGCCGGCTGGAAGATCAGCCGCACACCCACCGGAAGTTCGGGCACCGACGCCAGCGCCAGCGCGGCGCCCAACAGGATCGCCGCGTGCGCGTCGTGCCCGCAGGCATGCGCGACATTGGGCACCACCGACGCGTACGGTGCGCCGGTGCGGTCGGGCATCGGCAGCGCGTCCAAGTCGGCGCGCAGCGCGATGAGCGGCTGGTCGTCGGGCCCCAAGTCACAGGTCAGGCCGGTGCCGGCCGGCAGCACCTTCGGATTGAGGCCGGCGTCGGCAAGATGGGCGGCGAGGAACTGGGTGGTGCCGTACTCCTGGCGGCCCAGTTCCGGGTGGGCGTGGATGTGGCGGCGCCACTCGATCAGCTCGTCGTAGTGGGCGGCCAGCCATGACTCGGCGATCTCCACGAGACTCATGCGCGATTCGCCTTCGCTTCTCGCTCGCCATTCATGCGCGATTCGCCTTCGCTTCTCGCTCGCCGCTCATAGCGCCGCCCGCTCGGCCTGCAATGTCAGCACCCGATCCCGCTCGGCCGGCGTCTCGGCCAGCCGCACCACGGTGCGGGCGAGCATGATCGCGCCGTCGACCACGGCGTCGTCCGCGCTGGGGCCGACAGCCGCCGTCGCGAAGCCGGCCTGGTGGATCGCTGCGCCGCCCGCGTCGATGCCGATGACCGGATGAATGCCCGGCATCACTTGTGTGACGTTGCCCATGTCGGTGCTGCCCAGCGGAAGCGTCGCCTCGACGTCGGGCGAAACCGGCGTCCGGCCGAGCCGCACCATCTCTTCGCGGCAGGCAGCGGCCAGCCAGGGGTCCGGCGCCAGCTCGCGGTACGCGGGCGCGGTCTCGTCGATGCGGTACTCGCAACCGCTGGCCACTGCGCCGGCCAGAAAACACTCGGCCATCCGGTGCTCGAGTTCGCCCAACGACGTGGCGTTGGTGGCACGCATCGTGTACAGCAGCTGGCTGCGGCCCGGGATGACGTTGGCGGCCTGGCCGCCGTCGGTCACGATGCCGTGCACCTGCTGGCCGGGCGCGAGCTGCTGGCGCAACAATGCCACCGCGACCTGCGCGACGGTGACGGCGTCGGCGGCGTTGACGCCGAGATGCGGCGCGACGGCCGCATGCGATTCGCGGCCGGTGTATCCGACGCGCACCTCCGACAGGGCGAGCGATCGCGCGGCGGCGATGTCGACGGGTCCGGGGTGCACCATGACCGCGGCCGCGACGTCGTCGAACGTTCCGGCGTTGAGCAGCAACGCTTTTCCGCCGCCCGATTCCTCGGCCGGGGTACCGATCAACGCCACGGTCAGGCCCAGCTTCTCGGCCACCTCGGCGAGCGCGAGCGCGGCGCCCACGGCCGCGGCGGCGATGATGTTGTGGCCGCAGGCATGCCCGATACCCGGCAGCGCGTCGTATTCGGCGCACACCGCGATCACCAGCGGGCCAGCCCCAAAGTCGGCGCGAAACGCGGTCGGCAGACCGCCGGCGGCCTTGGTGATGCGAAAACCGCGCTCCGCGGCCAACAGCTGAGCCTTGGCGCAGCTGCGGTGCTCGGCGAACGCCAGCTCGGGCTCGCGGTGGATGTCGTGGGAGAGCGCGACAAGGTCGCTGCGGTAGCGCGTCACGGCGTCGGAGGCGGTGGCGGCGGCACCGGTGACGGCGACGTTATCGGCGGCGTCGGCGCGGTTATCGCCGTTATCGCCGTTATCGCCGTGATCGCCGTTATCGCCGTGATCGCCGTGATCGCGCACAGCAGCACCTTGGCGACGGGTCGGTGAACTTGCTGCGGGCATCATCGCAGTATCCCACCCACGGCTAAGCTCGCCCACCGTGACCAGTGCGCGGGTGCGGCGGGCTGCCTCGGAAATCGCCGAGCGGACCGGCGTGGCGCGCCACGACGTCGCGGTCGTGCTCGGTTCGGGCTGGGCGCCGGCCACCGAGGCGCTGGGGTCGCCGGCCGCGGTCGTGCCGATGGCCGACCTGCCCGGCTTCACGGCGCCGACCGCCGAGGGGCACGGCGGCAAGGTGCTTTCGATTCCGGTCGGCGCGAACCGAGTGCTGGTGTTGCTCGGCCGAATTCACGCCTACGAGGGACACGATCTGGGTGACGTCGTGCTTCCGGTGCGCGCCGCGTGTGCGGCCGGGGTCCGCGCCGTCGTGCTGACCAACGCCGCGGGCGGACTGCGGGACGACTTCGCGGTCGGCGGGCCAGTGTTGATCAGTGATCACCTGAACCTGACCGGCCGCTCGCCACTGGTCGGCGCGCGGTTCGTCGACATGGTCGACGCGTACTCCCCGCGGCTGCGCAAAATCGCCCGCGAGATAGATCCGACGCTGGCCGAGGGCGTATACGCGGGGCTGTCCGGGCCGCAATACGAGACGCCTGCGGAAGTCCGGATGTTGCGCGTACTCGGCGCCGACCTGGTGGGCATGTCGACCGTGCACGAAACCATCGCCGCCCGCGCCGAGGGCGCCGAGGTGCTGGGGCTGTCGCTGGTGTCGAATCTGGCCGCCGGCCTGACCGGTCAGCCGATCAGCCACGCCGAGGTGCTGGAGACCGGTCGTCAATCCGCGACCCGGATGGGTTCGCTGCTGGCAAAGCTGGTCGAACGGCTGTAGTCCGGCCGCTCCCGCCGGGTGCCAAGCCGCAAGAACAGCCGCGCGATCAGCGGCGCCGCGAACAGCATCAGCAGCACCCGCATCATCTGCGCGGCGATGATGAACGTGACGTTCGCGCCGGATTCGACGGCGGTGGCCAGCACGGCGTAGATGCCGCCTGGACTGGTGGCGAGATACCCGTCGAGCCGGCCGACCCCGGCGACGTGCGCCAGCAACACGCCGAGGCCGGCCGCGGCGACGTTGATGAGCAGGATCAGCCCGAACGCCGCGGGCAGCACCCGTTGCACGGTGCGCACCGCTTCCCGGGTGAACGCGACACCGGCCTGCCAGCCGATCAGCAGGTAGCCGACCTGCACCAGGATGGTCGGCACCGCGAGGCCGAGCGACAGCCCGGTCAGCTCCAACACCATCGTGATCGTCATCGGTCCGAGCAGACCCGCGCCGGGCAGCCGGATGCACCGCCCGCCGGTGGCACCGGTCACGACGATGACCGCCAGCAGGGCAATGCTCAGATACCAAGGCGAGTCGCTTTGGCTCGTCGTCGCGGCGACGCGCGTCTTGCTCGCGTGATAGATCAGCGTGACGACGAGCGGCATGGATGCGGTGATCAACGCGACGCGCAGATACTGCACCACGGCGACGACGCGCTCGTCACCGCCGAGTTCCCGCGCGATCGACACCAGACCCGACGCGCCGCCGGCGACCAGGGCCAGCGCGCCGGTCAGCGGGCTGACATCGCGATGCAGGCCCAGCAGCGCGCCGCCGACAATGCTCAACACGAGCGTGCCGACCACCACCGTGACGGCGACCGGCCAGCCCGAACCCAGGGCCGCGAACGCGTCACGGTGCACCATCGTGCCGATGTAGACGCCGAGCACACCCTGCGCGGCGATACCGGCCGGCCGCGGCACCCGGCTCGGCGCCAGCGACAACATGGCCAGCACGATGCCGACCAGCAGGCCGGCGAACAAGGCCGCCGACGGCACTCCCAACATGGTGAGCGGAAGCGTCACGGCGACCGTGGCGGCCACCAGCAGCAGCCATCTCAG
Organism: Mycobacterium sp.; assembly: GCF_035640695.1. Taxonomy (GTDB): domain Bacteria; phylum Actinomycetota; class Actinomycetes; order Mycobacteriales; family Mycobacteriaceae; genus Mycobacterium. The sequence continues at coordinate 12,911 of NZ_DASQVQ010000086.1, read as the reverse complement.
CATTTCGCCTCCTCACCGATAGATACAAGTATCTCCTTGGCATTCCTGCCAGGCAAACCGGCACTACCGCGAACATTGTTAAGGTATAACTTGCTTATGGCCGCGTTTTCCCCTCCGGTCGCCGGCACCGAGCTGCGCGAGTCGATGATGGCGTTGACCCGCCAGATGCGCCGGCACCGGCCCGCGCACGGCCTGACCCTGACCCAGCTCGAGCTGCTCGGCGAGGTGAGCAGAACGGGGGTGAGCACCCCGGCCGAGCTCGCGGCCAGGCTGCAGGTGAGAGTGCAGTCGCTGACCGACAGCATCAACGAGCTGGCCGACCGCCGACTGGTGTCCCGGCGCCCGGATCAGGCCGACCGGCGCCGCCAGCTCGTCGAGCTGACCGACGCGGGCATCGACCTGCTGCACCGCGACCGCGCCGAGCGGGACGCGTGGCTGCATGCCACGATGCGCGACAACCTGTCGGAGCTCGAAGTCAACCTGCTGATGCTGGTGGCGCCGGTGCTGCGCAAGCTCGCCGAGGCCGACCGCCGAGCGGAATCGGCCACGTGACGTCGTTGACGTTCGGCACGGCGGGCCTGCGCGGCCCGATGCGCGACGGACCGACGGGCATGAACCTCGCGGTGGTGCTGCGCGCGACCTGGGCGGTGGCCGAGGTGCTCAAGCGCCGCCACCCGGCCGGCTCGACGGTGGTGGTCGGTCGCGACGCCCGGCACGGCTCGGAGCAATTCGCTGTGGCTGCCGGGGAAGCGCTTGCCGCCGAAGGGTTTTCGGTGGTCTTGCTGCCGTCGCCGCTGCCGACGCCGGTGTTGGCGTTTTCGGTCCGGCACACCGGCGCGGCTGCGGGCATACAAATCACCGCGTCACACAACCCGGCGTCGGACAACGGCTACAAGGTCTACTTCGAGGGCGGAATCCAGATCGTCTCTCCCACCGACCGCGAGATCGAGGCCGCGATCGACGAAGCGCCCCCCGCCGACCGGATCGCCCGCAGGCCGGTCGCGCCGTCCGGCGGTGAACTGGTGCGGCGCTACATCGCCCGCGCCGCTACCGTTCGGCGTGGGTCCGGGTCGGTCAGGGTCGCGCTGACACCGCTGCACGGCGTCGGCGGCGCGACGGCGGTCCGGGTGTTGGGGCTGGCGGGCTTTGACGACGTGCACACGGTGGCAAGCCAATTCGAACCGGACCCGGACTTCCCGACGACACCCTTTCCGAACCCGGAGGAGCCGGGCGTCGTGGACAAGCTGCTGGACCTGGCCGCAGACATCGGCGCCGATATCGCGATCGCGCTGGATCCCGACGCCGACCGGTGCGCCATCGGCGTTCCGACACCGGATGGCTGGCGCATGCTTTCCGGCGACGAAACCGGCTGCCTGCTGGGCGATTACCTGCTGTCGCACACCGAACCGGGCGTGACGGTGGCCAGCACCGTGGTGTCGTCACGCATGCTTTCGGCCATCGCCACGGCGCACGGCGCCCGCCACGTCGAGACGCTCACCGGGTTCAAATGGCTGGCCCGCGCGGCCGGCAATGACTTGGTCTATGCATACGAGGAGGCCATCGGGCACTGCGTCGACCCGGCGGCAGTGCGCGACAAGGACGGCATCAGCGCGGCGGTGCTGTGCTGCGACCTGGTGGCCGCCCTGGCGGCGCAGCGCCGTTCGGTGCTCGACGCGCTGGACGACCTGGCCCGTGCCCACGGTGTGCATCTGACGTCGGCGGTGACCGCACCCACCGACGACGCCGGCACGCTGATGACCCAGCTGCGGACCGCACCGCCGACGACGTTGGCCGGGTACCCGGTGACGGTCGAGGACCTGCTGGCCCGGCGCGACCGAGAACGCAGCGACGCGTTGATCGTCACCGGCGGCGACGAACACGCATCGGTGCGGCTGGCGGTGCGCCCGTCGGGCACCGAGCCGAAGATCAAGTGCTACATCGAGATTCGTCAGCAGGTCGACGGCGAGCTGGCCGCCGCGCGGGCCGTCGCCACCGATTTGCAGGCCAAGCTGCAGGCCGAGGCGGCGGGCCTGCTTCAGCGCGGGCCGAACTGACGGTCTCCGGCATCGCCGAGGCCGGGCACGATGAACGCGATGTCGTTGAGCCGATCATCGATGGCCGCGGTGAACAGCCGAAGATTCGGCGCCAACTTCGCCACGGCCGCAAGGCCTTCCGGGGCGACGACCACACACAGCGCGGTGATGTCGACCGCGTTGCGGGCATGCAGCAGCTCGATCGTGTGCGCCATCGAACCGCCGGTCGCCAGCATCGGGTCCAGCACCACCACCGGCCGGGTGGTCAAGTCGTCGGGCAGCGACTCCAAGTACGGCGTGGGCCGGTGGGTCTTTTCGTCGCGTGCGACCCCCACGAAACCCACCCGGGCCTCCGGGATCAGCGCGTGCGCCTGATCGACCATGCCGAGCCCGGCCCGCAGCACCGGCACCAGCAACGGCGGGTTGGCCAGCCGCACCCCGGTGGTTTCGGCCAGCGGCGTCCGCACCGGCACGCAATCGGTCGCGGCGTCGCGCGTCGCCTCGTAGACCAGCATCAGGGTGAGGTCGCGCAGCGCCGCACGGAAGGCCGCGTTGCCGGTGCGCTCGTCACGCAGCGTGGTGAGCCGCGCGGCGGCCAACGGATGGTCGACCACGTGCACGTCCATGGCCGATGACCTTAACGCGCGGTCTGCCCTCGCGGCGTGGTTGTGGTAGACGAACCGACTGCCTACGCGGCGCCGCGGCACCGCAATTCATGAGTCAATCGCTCGGTCGCCAAGGTGAGCAGCCGGCCGGCCTGGCTGATTGAGCGTGCACGATCGGGTTCGAGGTCACTGAGCGCATAGACGCCGGCGAGTCCGGCGGTGCGGGCCTCGACCGGGGAGAGGGTCGACACGCCGGCGACCGCAAACATCGGTATGCCATGTGCGCCGGCACGGCGACTGACACCCACCGCGGCCTTGCCGCGCAAGGATTGTTGATCCAGTGAGCCCTCGCCGGTCAGTGCGGCGCGGGCGCCACGCAGGTGCCGGTCGAGCTCGATGAGGTCGAGGATCACTTCGATGCCCGGCCGCATCCGCGCGCGCAGCGCGGCCAGCGCGGCAAAACCGACGCCGCCCGCGGCGCCCGCTCCGGCGGCGTCTCGGCAGTCCGATCCCGTTGCCCGGTCGACGACGCCTGCCCAAACGCGAAGCGCGCGGTCCAGCTCGGTGACTTGGAGCGGGTTGGCGCCTTTCTGCGGTGCGTAGACCCTCGCCGCGCCCGCCGGGCCGGACAGCGGATTGTCGACATCGACGGCGATGGTGAAAGTGGCGGAGCCGATTTCGGGATGCAGTTCGGTGAGATCAAGATGTGCGGCGTCGCCGATGTGCCGCCCGCCCGGACCGAGGCGCAAGCCATGCCGATCGCGGGCAACTGCGCCAAGCGCGGCGAGAAAGCCAGCCCCGCCATCGGTGCTCGCACTGCCGCCGACGCCAATGATGATGTCGCGGCATCCGTGATCCAGCGCCTGCGCAACCACGGCGCCGAGGCCATGACTGGATGCGGTCATCGGAGCCGGTGTCGCGCCGGGAAGCCGCTGCAGGCCGCAGATCTCGGCCATCTCCACGACCGCCGTCTTCCCGTTCCGGGCATACCCGGTGCGGACCACCTGGCCAGTCGGTCCCATGGCATAGACGCGAACCCGCTCGAATCCCGCGGCGACAACGGTATCGAGCGTTCCGTCACCGCCGTCGGCTACCGGGCACTCCACGGTGCTCAGGCCGGGGTCAGCGCGCCGCACACCCTGCGACATCGCCCGGGCGGCTTGCGCGGCCGTCAACGAACCCTTGAACTTGTCGGGCGCGATCACCACGTGCCCCTCCATCAGGCCACCACCCGGGCCAGCACACGGCGCTGCGGGAACACGACCACGCGTGGCTCCTTTCGCTCCGCCATACGGAATTCTTTTTTCGTCAGATCGACCGTCGCATAGCTGTGTGCGACTGTCAACAAGACTGTCAACAATGTGAGTGCCCGCTCGTTCTTCTTGACAAGACGGTGGTTCACGGGTTCACTATATTTTGTATAGCGGTAGATTTATTCCATATTGCGGAATAGACACGCCGGTCCGCTATCGGGTCACAGCACAGGAGGCAACGCCGTGGCAGAGCCCATCGACAAGGCCATCGACAAGGCCATCGACAAGCCCATCGACAAGGCCATCGACAAGGCCATCCACAAGGCCATCTACACCGTCAACTGCTCGATTCTGCTGACCGAGCTACCGCTGCTGGAGCGGCCGCGAGCGGCGCGAGACGCGGGCTTCGAGGCGGTCGAGTTCTGGTGGCCCTTCGCGTCAGCGACGCCGTCGGACGCCGAAGTGACCACGTTCACCCGTGCCATCCAAGACGCGGGTGTGCAGTTGACCGGGCTCAACTTCGCTGCCGGTGACATGCCGGCCGGCGACCGCGGGATTCTGTCCGACCCCGCCATGACGACGGCGTTCCGCGACAACGTCGATATCGCCGTCGGCATCGGCGAGACGCTGGGGACTCGGGCCTTCAATGCGCTCTACGGCAATCGCGTCGAGGGCCGCGCACCGGCGGCTCAGGACTACGTGGCGGCGGAGAACCTTGGCTACGCCGCCCGGGCAGCGGACCGCATCGGCGCGATCGTGCTCGTCGAGCCGGTGAGCGGCGCGCCGCGTTATCCCCTCAAGACGGCCGCTGACGCCATCCGGGTAATGGATCGGGTGCACACCGATCACGGCGCACCGAACGTGCGATTGCTGGCCGATCTGTATCACCTCCACGTCAACGGCGACGACATCACCGCCGTGATTGACGACTACAGCGGCCGGATCGGCCACGTGCAGATTGCCGACGCGCCGGGCCGCGGCGAGCCGGGCACCGGCGAAATCCCGTTGGACAGCTACCTTTCGCAGCTCGGCGCACTGGGCTACGCGGGATACATCGGCCTGGAATACAAGGCGACCAGACCCGACACCTTTGACTGGCTTCGGCAAAGCGAGCGCGGTGCGCACGCCGCATGCGCGGAATCACCCCGGCCACACGCAGATTCGAGGATCCAATGAGCACAATTGCTTTCATCGGGCTGGGCATCATGGGCAGCCCCATGGCATGCCACCTGGCCCGAGCCGGACACGCGGTCATCGGCTATAACCGCTCGCCGGAACGCACGGCTGCCCTGGTGGAGGCCGGAGGCACCGCCGCGGAATCCGTCGAAGAGGCCGTGAAGAATGCCGACGTCGTTGCGACCATGGTCCCCGACTCCCCCGACGTCCAGAGCGTACTGCTCGGAGACGATGGCGCTTTCGCCCATGCCCAGCCCGGCACGCTCGTGATCGATTTCTCCACCATTCGGCCGGACGTCACGGCGGAGTTGGCGCGGGTGGGTGCCCGGCGGGGCCTGCGGGTCATCGACGCACCGGTGTCCGGCGGTGAGCCGGGCGCCAAGAACGCCACGCTGTCGATCATGGTGGGCGGTTCCGCAGACGACTTCGCCGCGGCCAGGCCGATTCTCGACGTCGTCGGCAAGACGATTGTGCACGTCGGCCCCGCCGGTGCCGGTCAAACCGTCAAGGCCGCCAACCAGCTGATCGTGGCCGGCAATATTGAGCTGCTCGCCGAAGCGATCACGTTCCTGCAGGCTTACGGCGTCGACATCGAGGCCGCGGTCAAGGTGCTGGGCGGCGGACTAGCCGGTTCGGCGGTGCTCGACCAGAAGGCCCCGAAGATGTTGGCACGCAACTTCGAGCCCGGTTTCCGCATCGCGCTTCACCACAAGGACCTCGGCATCGTCACCGCCGCCGCGCGGGAGGCAGGTGTCGTCACGCCACTCGGCGCACTCGTCGCGCAACTCATGGCCTCCGCTGTGGCCAATGACGAAGGCGCTCTCGACCATTCGGCGCTGCTGTTGGGTGTCGAGCGGTTGTCCGGAAGAGAAAGCGAGTAACCGAAATGGCACGGATGCGAGCGGTCGACGCGGCCGTCAGGATTCTCGAAATCGAAGGCGCCACGCAGGCGTTCGGCCTGCCCGGCGCGGCGATCAACCCGTTCTACTCGGCGATGCGCGCACACGGCGGCATCAAACACATCCTTGCCCGCCATGTCGAGGGCGCCAGCCACATGGCCGAGGGTTACACCCGCGCCGCGGCCGGCAACATCGGTATCTGCATCGGTACCTCCGGCCCGGCCGGCACCGACATGGTGACCGGGTTGTACTCCGCCGCGGCGGATTCGATTCCGATCCTCGCGATCACCGGCCAAGCGCCGGTGGACAAACTCCACAAAGAGGACTTCCAAGCGGTGGACATCGCCGCCATCGCCGCGCCCGTCACCAAAATGGCGATGACGGTGCGCGAACCGGGCCAAGTTCCGGGTGCATTCGCGCAGGCATTTCACCTGATGCGGTCGGGACGACCGGGACCGGTGCTCATCGATCTGCCCATCGACGTCCAACTGGCTGAGATCGACTTCGACCCGGAGGCCTACCAGCCGCTGCCCGTGTACAAGCCGGCGGCCACACGAACTCAGGCCGCCAAGGCGATTGACATGCTGGCGACGGCCGAACGACCGCTCATCGTCGCGGGCGGCGGCATTATCAACGCCGACGCCTCGGATCTTCTGGTCGAGTTGGCAGAGATCCTCAATGTCCCGGTGGTGCCGACGCTGATGGGATGGGGCACGATCCCGGACGATCACCGCCTGGCGGCCGGCATGGTCGGACTGCAGACCGCCCATCGCTACGGCAACGCGTCGATGTTGGCATCCGACTTTGTCTTCGGAATCGGCAACCGATGGGCCAACCGTCACACCGGCGGGCTCGACACCTACCGCAGGGGACGGCGTTTCATTCACGTCGACATCGAGCCCACCCAGATCGGGCGGGTCTTCGCGCCCGACTTCGGAATCGCCTCGGACGCGAAGGCCGCACTTGAACAGTTTGTCGCCGTCGCCAAGGAGCGCCGCGCCGCGGGCACGCTGCCGGATTGGAGCCGGTGGGTGGAAGACTGCCGGCAGCGCAAGCAGACGATGCATCGCAAGACCCACTTCGATGACGTTCCGATCAAACCGCAGCGCGTCTACGAAGAAATGAACCAGGCGTTCGGCCGCGATGCACGCTATGTCACCGCGATCGGCCTGTCGCAGATCGCCGGTGGACAGTTCCTGCAGGTCTTCAAGCCGCGCCATTGGATCAACTGTGGTCAAGCCGGGCCACTGGGGTGGACGGTGCCGGCGGCCCTCGGCGTCGTCGCCGCCGACCCCGACGCGACTGTGGTCGGGTTGTCGGGCGACTACGACTTCCAGTTCCTGATCGAAGAGCTGGCGGTCGGCGCGCAGTTCAACCTTCCCTACGTGCACGTCGTGGTCAACAACTCCTACCTCGGACTGATCCGCCAGGCGCAGCGCAACCTCGACATGAACTATTGCGTGTCACTGGGCTTCGACAACATCAACGCGCAGGAAGCCGCCGACGGTGACGTTCCGAAGGGATACGGCGTGGATCACTTGCGCGTCGCTGAGGGCCTGGGCTGCAAGGCAATTCAGGTAGCCGAGCCGCAGGGCATCGGTCCGGCGCTGACGCGGGCGCAGCAACTTGCCCACGAGCACAAGGTGCCCGTGGTGGTAGAGATCTTCCTGGAGCGGATCACCAACATCGCGATGGGAACCGAGATCGACAACGTCGTCGAGTTCAACGATCTCGCCGAATCGCTCGAAGACGCACCGACAGCGGCCGCTCTGCTAATCGACTGAAGCCGTGGCCGCACGGAGCGGCGAATCGGGTGGCGCCTAGACCGCGGCTTCCCTGTCGAACTCCGACGCAAGATCGCGGGCGATTCGCTTCAACAACGGCGTGACCGTTGTTGCGGTCTTCAGCGTGAGCCGCGCCTCCGGACCCGAGATCGAGATCGCGGTCGGTGTCGGGGCGTCGGGCACCGGCACCGCGAAACACCGCACGCCGAGTTCCTGTTCGCCTTCGTCCACGGCGTAGCCGCGGGCGCGGGACAACTCGATGTCGCGGATCAGCGCCTCGGGTGTGGTGTGGGTGCGCTGTGTCGAGGCCGGCATGCCGGCGCGCCCCAGGACCGCCACGATCGCCTCGTTGGAAAGCTGCATCAGAAGCGCCTTGCCCACACCCGTGCTGTGGGTATAAACGCGCCGGCCCACCTCGGTGAACATCCGCATGGCATGCGGCGAGGGCACTTGAGCAACGTAGACCGCCATGTCGTTGTCCAATACCGCCATATTGGCGGTCTCGCCGGTTCGCTCCACCAGACCCGCGAGATGCGGACGCGACCATGACCCGATGAGCTGCGTTGCGCTCTCACCCAACCGAATCAACTTGGGTCCCAGTGCATAGTGCCGATTGGGAAGCTGCCGCACGTAGCCCATCGCCAACATGGTCCGGACCAGACGATGAATGGTTGGCTGCGGCAATTCGGCACGAGCCGCCAACTCCCCCAGCGCAATCGTGCCGCCTGCACTGGCCATGATCTCCAGCAGCTCGAACGCGCGCTCAACCGATTGAACGCCGCCCTTGATCGACGAGTCATCCGCCATCGAAACCCTCCGATCCGCAAAGCGACCTGCGAATTTCGTATCATGAAATTCTTTGAGGGGCAACGCGGATTTCGTCTCAGCGGCTTGTCGCCACCGGGTGGATGTTGCAGACTGTATGCTAAAGACCGGCCAGACCCGGCCGGGTGACGATGAAAGTGGGAGATGCCATGGCCCAGCAGCGGCTTGCGTCTACGCGCGCTGGCGGAGCGTCGCGAAGTGCACCGACCACACGGACCGTGCGGGCCCCGCTGGAGCGGCCGGCGCCGCTGCGGCAGGCGGTCTACGACGCCCTGGTCGAGATGATCATCACCCGCGAATTGAAACCGGGTGAACACCTGGTCGAGAACGAGCTGGCGGCTCAGCTCGGGGTCAGCCGACAGCCGGTCCGGGAGGCGCTGCAGCGCTTGCAGAACGAGCGTTGGGTGGACCTGCGTCCGGCTCTTGGCGCATTCGTCCACGTACCCACAGACGAGGAGGCCGATCAACTTCTCGCGGTGCGGACCCTGCTGGAGGCGGAGTCCGCCAGGCTGGCCGCCCGCGCGTCGACGCCAGAGCAAGTCGAACACCTGTTGGAGCTACAGCGTGCCGGGGAAAAGGCACTGGCCGATGACGATCAGGAGGGACTTGTCGCAGCCAACGCCGATCTGCACGCGTATGTGGTTGTCATGTCCGCCAACACGGTCCTGGCCGATCTGATCGCGTCGGTCGACCGTCGCGTGCGGTGGTACTACCTGCCTATCGCGCGGACCCGCGGGAAGGACGCCTGGGACGAGCACGCCGAACTCATCGATGCGATCGCCCGCCGAAACAGCAGGCGGGCGGGAGACTTGATGCGCCGGCACACCGAGCGCACCCGGGAGATTTACCATGAGCGGCGGCAGGCTGGGGCCGAGGGGGTCGCCTGACGGCTCGCCCCTCGGCCCCTGGCCCGTCTCAGCTGATCGCCTCAGCTGACCGCAAGTCGGGTCCGACCGCCAACCCGGTGGCTACGCCCGGCTCGGTCTTGGCCCGGGAACGGCCCGGCTGGCGCAGGAACGCGGCGATCCCGGCGGAGACGAGAGCACTTGCCGCCGCAATCCAATAGGCACCCGAGTAGCTCCAGGCTTCAATAACGCTGCCGCCCACGCCGATCCCCACGACCGAGCCGAGCAGCTTGGAGCTGTAAACGAGGCCGTAATTGCTGGCATTGTTGTTCTCACCGAAGTAATCCGAGGTGAGGGCCGCGAACAGCGGGTAGAACGCACCGCCGCCGAATCCCACCAGGAAGGCGAAGACGAGGAACGCGATCTCGTTCTCGGCTTCGCCGGCGTAGAGCAGGCCGACCATCGAAAGGGCCTCGATCAGCAGCACGATGAGCAGTGTCTGCTTGCGTCCCAGCCGGTCGGACAGCGACCCGGTCACTGCGCGACCAGTGCCATTGATGACCGAGAGCACACCGGCGGACGACGCCGCAATCAGCGGCCCGAAATGGAGCTCCTTGGCGAAGGGGACCATGTAGCTGATGCCGAACAGCGAGACGCCGGCGCTGATCCCCAGCGACAGCCACATCAGCGGCAGCATGCCGGTCTTGATCGCTTCCATTGGTGTGTACTGCCGGACGGCAGGGGGGTTCTTCCGGAGGCTCCTGGCGCCCGAGTTGCTGGCCGCCCACTGCACCGGGTCGACCTGGGACGGCCACCAGTTCTTCGGCGGATCCTTGAAGAACGCGCCGCACGCGGCCACCACCAGCAACATGAACAGGCCCACGGCGTCGAGAACCCAGACATAGGTGTTCGGATGCAAAGCGTAGCTGAAGATGAAGATGAACGGCACCGCGCCGTAGGCGAACCCGCTGCAGACGAATCCGGTCTTGGCGCCGCGCCGCTCGGGGAACCACTTACCTACGATGTTGATACACGTCGCATACACAATGCCTACGCCAATGCCGCCGCACACCGCAAAGCCGATGAAGGCGATCACCAGGTTGTTCGTATTGGCGATGCTGAAGAAGCCGATCGCCGACAGGACCGCGGCACCGAGCATGCCGGCCCTGGCGGAGACGATTCCCTTCTCGCGCAGCCGACCGGCCGGAAAGGCTATTCCCGCCTGGAACAACGCCCAGATGGACAGCAGCCAGAAAGTCTGGGACAGGCTCCATCCGTGCGCATGCCGGAGCGTTTGCGCGGCGGCGCCGTAGCCGTATTCGAACACGCTGACCGCCATCATGGCGATCCATGGCAGCCAGACCATGTACGCCCGGGATCTGCCGAGCAGATCGCGGTCACTCTCGCCCAGGCGGTATACGCGGCCGTTCGCGTCGGTTACCTCGCGATAACTTGCACTGGTCATCGTCGATGACATCCTTACTCACTTTCACAAATCTGTAGAGGGTGGGTACCTCGATGACCTCTCGCGTCGGTTTTCCGCGGTGGGCGTCGGGGCGCTTGGAATGGACGTGCGCTAGGGGGCTCCCACCTGCCGTCGGGCGGCGCGCGGCCGACGCCCGGCATCCGCGGCTCAGATCGCGCCGGCACGCCTGAACTGCTCCAGCTGAGCCGGCGAGTAGCCGAGTTCGGTACAGATCTCTTCCGTATGCTCGCCAAGCATCGGGGAGCGGACGATGTCGACCGGGGAGTCTGAGAGCCGCAGCGGAGAGCCGACGGTCTTGAACGGGCCCCGCTCGGGGTGGTCGACGGTGACGATCGCGCCGAGATCGGCCAGTATCTCGTCCTCGATCAGTTCCTTCGCCCCGAGCACCGGACCGCATGGGATGTTGCGAGCGTTCAGCGCGTCCAAGGCGTCCCACTTGGTGTGCTGCTCGCTCCAGTCCTCGATGAGGGCGAACACCTTGTCCAACTTGGGCAGTCGTGCTTCGGGATGGGCCCAGTCGGGATGGTTGGCCAGATCCGGGCGTCCGATCAGTTCGGCCAGCGACGCCCATCCTTGCGGCTGGATGATCACGTAGATGTAGTCGTTGGGACCGCCACCCTTGGTCCGGACGGCCCACCCCGGTTGGCCGCCGCCGGACGCGTTGCCCGAGCGCGGGACCTCGTCGCCGACGTGCTGGTTGGGGTATTCGTGAAGGGGGCCGTTCGTGAGCCGCTGCTGGTCGCGCAGCTTGACGCGGCAGAGGTTGAGGACGGCCTCCTGCATCGCGACCTGGACACGCTGCCCACGGCCGGTGTTGGTGCGCTGGTAGAGCGCGGCCAGGATCGCCGCCACCAAGTGGATGCCGCTGCCCGAGTCACCGATCTGGGCACCGGTCGCGGTGGGCGGCCCGTCCTCGAACCCGGTGGTGGCCATCGAGCCGCCCATCGCCTGGGCGATGACTTCGTATGCCTTGAAGTGGGAGTACTTGCCCGGGCCGAATCCCTTGACCGAGGCATAGATCAGCCGCGGATTGATGTCACGCAGCCGCTCCCAGGGGAAACCGAACCGGTCGACGACGCCGGGGCCGAAGTTCTCCACCAGGATGTCGACACGGGACACCAGATCGGTGAAGATCTGCTTGCCTTCGTCGCTCTTCATGTTCAGGGTGATGCTGCGTTTGTTGCAGTTCAGCATCGTGAAGTAGAGGCTGTCGGTGCCCGGGATGTCGCGCAGCTGACTGCGGGTGATGTCGCCGGTTCCGGGCGCCTCGAGCTTGATCACGTCCGCGCCGAGCCAGGCGAGCAGCTGCGTGGCGGACGGGCCCGACTGGACATGAGTCATGTCCAGAACGCGAACGCCGTCGAGTGCCTTACCCATGACGGACTCCCACGGCGGCGGGCGTCTGACCCATGTCTGAACTCTTTCGACTCGTTGGGCGGTCTACGCTCCGCCGTGCCGGGTTCGGTGTGTCGGCCCTCACGACCGGCGCTCCGAGTGATCCACGGCAGAGATTGTATACCGTATGATGTAGACCACAGTGTTACTCATCACGGGCCGGCCTGTCCAGTGATTTGGAAAATTTGCACGGACGCGCTACTCGCCTGCGCCCGCCGCTGCTGCACCGTTGTTGACGGTGGCCGGTTCAGGCGCCGACCGGCGCCGGGTCGGTTAACCCCAGCCGCTGCGGGGCGGAATAGACGTTCATCGAGTTCCCGCGTAGGAAGCCGACGAGCGTGAGGCCGGTATCCGCGGCGAGATCGGCGGCAAGCGACGACGGCGCCGACACCGCTGCCAGAACCGGTATGCCGGCCATCACGGCCTTCTGCACCAGTTCGAACGAAGCCCGCCCGCTGACCAGCAGCACCGTGCCGCGCAGCGGGAGGAGGTCCGCACGCAGCGCCCAGCCCACTACCTTGTCGACCGCATTGTGCCGGCCAACGTCCTCGCGCAGGCATAGCAGCTGCCCATCCACGGCGAACAGCCCGGCGGCGTGCAAGCCGCCGGT
>NZ_DASQVQ010000085.1:0-90648 GCF_035640695.1 Mycobacterium sp. | reverse complement strand
GGGGCTGGCGCTCGACAGGGCCGCGGCCACGCTCGAGGTCGTCGGCGCCGTCGACGCCGGGGCCCGCGAGCGGGCCTGTGAACTCGGCGGCCCACTCGCCGCCGTGTTGATGGAGTAAGCACTGGAATAAGGAGACGTCGTATGGCGGGTATCGCCGGACTCGCGTTAGGCGCCGCCCCGATTGCCGGCGGCGCGCTGCTCGGTGTCGCCGCCGGAAACCTGAGGGGGCCGGACATCCGCGGGCTGATCAAGCAAGATCTCGATCTGCTTGACCGGCTTCCGGAGGATCAACCCGAGCTGCGGCAGCGGTTGAGCAACAGCATCAATCAGCGCATCGACGACCTGGTCTCGACGACCGAAAAGAGCCGCGCGCTCCGGGCGGCGGCGTTGTCCTACCGCGGGAACTGGCGCGACATCGTGGTGTTCGTCTGCGCCGTCCTGTTCACGATCGTCTGGTGGAACGTCAACCACAACCGGAGCAACTGGCTGCTGATGTTCGTCGTGATGATCCTGGCGTCCGCGGTCGCGGGCATCTACGCTTCGCGCGGTGCGTACCGGGCGTTGCGGAGCCTCGTGCGCGGCAGTCGCGGCTCGCGGCCGCGGACGTCTTAGCTATACGGCGGCTATATGGCGGCCACGTAATCGGACGTGTACATCTGCCCGTAGGGCTTGGACAGGGTCTGCGGGCCCTCGATCATCACCCAGGCTCCGGTCGCGCCCGGCACAACATCGGCCGTCAGCGTGATCGTCGCGTTGCCCGCCCCGTCGGCGTATAGCGGGCTGGCAACCGTGCCCGGACTGTGATCGCTGCAGTAGCTGTTGGACGACCGCGGCATCTGGATCAGCCTGACGCCGTATTGGGTGTCCGGGTCTGCAGTTGAGAGATGAACGTCGGCGACAACCTGATTGGCTTGCCGGCTGATCAATGCGTAGGCCGCGCCGTCGCCGGCGATCGGCGGGAACGTCGAAACGCTGTGGTCGCACCGTCTCCACGCCGTACTCATCGGCACCAGAGTCGGACCGCTCTGCCGAGGCGAATCCAGCGGGGCCGGTGCGGCGCTGCCCACACCCGCCGCCGGCAGCAGCGCCGCCGAAGCCGTCACCAAAGCTGTTCCGGAAAGTGCGGCCGCAAAGCACATGAGCTGACGCATCGTCCCATTCAATCAGCGGCGCGGCGCCACGTTGGCGGAAATCGCGGTTCACAGCAATCCACCAGGATCACAGTCCACGATATTGGGCGTGACGCCGTCGACGTGGAGGGTCGCCGCGACCCTGTTGGCCGACCCGCCCGTCGGATATCGCCACGGTGTTTCGTTGCTACACGGGTGGCTACCGATCACGATCCAGGCGGTCACCGCCGGCGTGGTGATCTTGGCGACCGGGTGGCGCTCGCGGCGATGGCGCGTGCTGTGGTTGCCGCTTGCCCTGCTGATCGGTGTCGGCGCGGCCACCTGGGCGCATTGGTACGTCGACACGGAAGGCATGGCCGACGATCCCGCGCCGCGAACACTGTGGATTTGGATCGGGGTCACCGGCCTTTCCGCCGGTGTGCTGGTGTTCGGTTGGCGCGGCGCCCGCTGGCGGCGGCGAATCATCTCACTGCTGGCCGTGCCGCTGTGCGTGCTCAGTTCGGCGTTGGCACTGAACCTGTGGGTGGGATACTTCCCGACCACGCAAACCGCGTGGAAGCAGCTCACCGCGGGCCCGCTGCCCGACGAGACCGACCCGGCGACAGTCGCCGCGATGCAGCGCAACCACACCCTCCCCCCGCGGGGAGCCGTTGTGCCGGTGACCATCCCGGCCGACGCCTCGCACTTCAAGCACCGCAGCGAGTTGGTGTATTTGCCGCCGGCGTGGTTCGCGACCGACCCGCCGCCGCGGGCGCCGACGGTGATGATGATCGCCGGCGAGTTCAACACGCCGGCCGACTGGCTGCGCACCGGCAACGCGGCCGCCACGATCGACGATTTCGCGGCCGCCCACGGCGGCAACGCGCCGGTGTTCGTGTTCATCGACTCCGGTGGCTCGTTCAACAACGACACCGAATGCGTCAACGGCAACCGCGGCAACGCGGCCGACCATCTCACCAAAGATGTCGTGCCGTACATGATCTCGCACTTCGGCGTCAGCCCGAGCAGCGCGAACTGGGGCGTCGTCGGCTGGTCGATGGGCGGTACGTGCGCTGTCGACCTGGCGGTCATGCACCCCGAGCTGTTCGGTTCGTTCGTGGACATCGCCGGTGACCTCTCGCCCGTAGCCGGCACCAAGGAGCAGACGATCGCCCGGCTGTTCGGCGGCAACGGCGCGGCGTGGGCGGCGTTCGACCCGTCGACTGTCATCACGGCGCACGGGCACTACACCGGAACGTCGGGGTGGTTCGCGATCTCGAGCAGCCCACCGACGCAACATCGCAACATCAACATCGGCAACGACGCGGTCGGCCTGGGCGGACGCGACGCCGCCGGCAACCCCGGCGACCAAACCGAGGCCGCCAACACGCTGTGTGCGCTGGGCAAGGCCTACGGCATCGGCTGCGCGGTGGTGGCGACGCCCGGTAAGCACGACTGGCCGTTCGCCATCGACGCGTTCAAGTCATCACTGCCTTGGCTGGCCGCACAACTGGGAACGCCTGGAGTTCAGCGCATTCCGCTACCGGCGTCGGGTCCGCCCCCGGCGCCCGTGCCGTGCGACGGCTGCCCCAACCGGTAAGGTGAGACCGTCGACGAAGACACCGATCTCACAGCAAATACCACCGGAGCGTCCCGAACACAGTGATGACGTTGAACGCCGACGCCATGAGGATGCTCAACAAACTCCGGTCGCAACTTCCCGCCCCGCCCTGGCTCCGGGTCGGCCTGGCGACGTTTCTGGTGCTGGTCGAGGTGCTTGGCGCGATAGAACTGACGACGCTGCCGCCGTGCCCGGTCGGATGCAAGAGCGCGGCGGCCGCCAGCCCACCGCAGGCGGCCCTCCCTTCTCGAGCACCGGCCGTCGTGACCATCACGCCCGGACCCGACGCCCATGACGTCGACCCGCTGGCCCCGGTGTTGGTGACGGCCACGTCCGGAACGCTGACCAACGTGCAGATGGTCAATGAGCAGGGCAAGCCGATTCCGGGCATCATGACACCGGACAACACCGTGTGGAAACCCACGGTGCCGCTTGGATATGGCCGCACCTATACCGTCACCGTCGCCAGCCGCGGACCCGGCGGCACCCCGGCGACGCGGGCGTCGACGTTCACCACGCTGGTGCCGAGCCACCAGACCAACGTCTACCTCAACACCACCTCCGGCGCCGCATTGCAGGACGGCGCCAAGTACGGCATCGGGATGGTCATCGTGGCCCACTTCGACGAGCCGATCATCGACCGCGCCACCGCGGAGCGTCGACTCGTCGTGACCACCACCCCCGCCGTGTCGGGCTCCTGGTACTGGGTCGACGATCAGAACGCCCGGTGGCGCCCGCAGAACTACTTCGCACCCGGCACCGCGGTCACCGCCCAGGCCAACATCTACGGAGTTCGCTTGGGCGACGGGCTATATGGGCAACAGGACAGCAAGGTGTCGTTCACGATCGGCGACGCCCACATTTCCGTCGCCGACGACAAGACCAAGCAGGTCAGTGTGTACGACAACGGCGTGCTGGTGCGCACGATGCCCACGTCGATGGGCATGGGCGGCACCGAGCAGATCGGCGGCCGCACCCTGTCGTTCTGGACGCCGCCGGGCGTCTACACGGTGATGGACAAGGGCAACCCCGTCGTGATGGATTCGTCGACGTTCGGGCTCCCGATCAACTCCCGCCTCGGCTACCGGGAGACGATCGCCTACGCCACCCGCATCAGCAACGACGGCATCTACCTTCATCAGCTCAATGAGACGGTGTGGGCGCAGGGCAACACGGACACCTCGCACGGCTGCCTTAACCTCAACGGGGACAACGCGAAATGGTTCTTCAACTTCTCCCAGCCCGGTGACGTCGTCGAGGTCCGCAACACCGGCGGCCCGCCGCTGGCGGTGTGGCAGAACGGCGACTGGACCGTGCCGTGGGATCAATGGCTCAAAGGCAGCGCGCTGGCCGCGCACTGACCAGAACCGCCGAAACCGACGTTTAGCAGAACCCTTCTCGACCTTTTGCTACATAACGTCGGTTTCGGCGCCTGTCCTCAGCCCCGGGGGGTACCGTCGCGCAGGTGTTGGGTCTGCCCGATTCGGTGCGCGCGTGCCTGTTTGATCTCGATGGCGTGTTGACGCAGACGGCAAAGGTGCATGCCGCGGCGTGGAAGCAGATGTTCGACGAGTTTCTGCGCCGGTACGCGGACAAGACCAACACCGAGTTCGTCCCGTTCGACGCGGTAGAGGATTACGACCGGTACGTCGACGGCAAGCCACGAGCCGACGGCACGCGGTCCTTCTTGCAGTCGAGGGGAATCGAATTGCCCGATGGCAGCCCCGACGACCCGCCGGATGCCGACACCGTGCACGGTTTGGGCAACCGGAAGAACGAGATCGTGCTGCGCATGATTCACGACAGCGGCGTCGAGCCCTACGACGGCTCGGTGGCCTACGTGCGTGCGGTCCGCGACGCCGGGCTGCCGAGGGCGGTGGTGTCGTCGAGCACGAACTGCCGGGATGTCTTGGCCGCGGCCGGGATTGAAGATCTTTTCGATGCCCGCATCGACGGCATCGTCGCCGAGCGTGAGCACTTGCGCGGTAAGCCGGCACCCGACACCTTCCTGGCCGGCGCCCGTGCGCTCGGCGTCGAACCGTCCCGGGCCGCGGTGTTCGAAGATGCGCTCGCCGGTGTGGAGGCCGGCCGGGCCGGAAACTTTGGTCTGGTTGTCGGCGTCGACCGTGTCGGCCAGGCCGACGCGCTGCGCGAGCACGGCGCCGATGTGGTGGTGCAGGACTTGTCCGAATTGCTTGACCGATGATCCAGCACCCGGCCTTTGCCGTCGAACCGTGGTGCGTGCGCGCCGTCAGTCTTGATCTCGACGTGCTGGCCCAGATCGAGTCGGTGTTCGCGCTGTCGAACGGCCACATCGGCTGGCGAGCCAATTTCGACGAGGGCGAACCCAATGAGCTGCCCGGCTCGTATCTGAACGGCGTCTGGGAGCAGCACCCGCTGCCGTACGCCGAGGCGGGCTACGGCTTTCCCGAAGCCGGCCAGACGGTCATCAACGTCACCAACGGGAAGCTGATCCGCCTGCTCGTCGATGACGAACCGTTCGACGTGCGCTACGGCCGGCTGCACACCCACGACATGATGCTCGATTTGCGGGCGGGGGTGCTGCGCCGCAACGTGGAGTGGACGTCGCCGGCGGACCGCACCGTTCGCGTCACCTCACAGCGCATGGTGTCGCTGGTGCAGCGGGCGGTAGCCGCGATCGCCTACGAGGTGGAAGCGCTCGGTGATCCGGTCGGGGTGGTGCTGCAAAGCGAGCTTGTCGCCAACGAGCAGATGCCCGCGGCCAGCAAGGACCCCCGCGCCGCCGCCGCACTGACCGACCCGCTGCAATCCGAGGCCGATGAATCCCACGATGCTTTCGCGGAGCTCATGCACCGCACCCGGGTGAGCCAGTTGCGGGTTGGCTGCGCGATGGACCATGTCGTCGAAGGTCCTTCCGTGCAACAGAATTGCGCAAGCGGGCCCCACCTGGCCCGGTTCACGGTGACAGCGGACCTGAAGCCCGGCGAGAAGTTGCGCTTGGTCAAGTTCGTCGCCTACGGCTGGTCGGGAAACCGCTCGCTGCCCGGGGTGCGGGCCCAGGTCGCCGCCGCGCTCACCGCCGCGCGAGCCACCGGGTGGGATGGCATGCTCACGGAGCAGCGCCGCTACCTTGACACCTTCTGGGACCGCGCGGATGTCGAGCTCGACGGCGACGCCGAGATCCAGCAGGCGGTGCGGTTCGCGCTGTTTCATGTGCTGCAGGCAGGCGCACGCGCCGAAGGCCGTGCGATTCCCGCGAAGGGACTGACCGGGCCCGGCTACGACGGCCATACCTTTTGGGACACCGAGATGTTCGTGCTGCCGGTGCTCACCTACACCTCGCCGGACGCGGCGTGCCATGCGCTGCAGTGGCGGCACAGCACGCTGCCGTCGGCGACCCAGCGCGCGGCCGAGCTCGGCCTGCGAGGCGCGGCGTTCCCGTGGCGCACGATTGCGGGCCCGGAGTGCTCCGGCTACTGGCCGGCGGGCACGGCGGCCTTTCACGTCAACGCCGACATCGCCAACGCCGTCATCCGCTATGTGCGGGTGACCGCCGACGAGGCGTTCGCCAAGACCGTTGGTCTCGATCTGCTGGTGCACACCGCGCGGCTGTGGCGCAGCCTGGGGCATCACGACCGGCAGGGCCGGTTCCGCATCGACGGAGTCACCGGCCCCGACGAATACAGCGCGATCGCCGACAACAATGTCTACACCAACCTGATGGCCCAACAGAATCTGGCCGCTGCCGCGGACTGGGCTGTTCGGTACCCCGACCGGGCACGCGAACTCGGCGTGGACGAGGAGGAAGCCGCCGAATGGCGCGACGCCGCCGACGCGGTGTTCCTGCCCTACGACGAGGCGCTCGGCGTGCACCCGCAGGCCGAGGAATTCACCGAACACCAGGAGTGGGACTGGCAGGCCTCCACCCCGGACCGCTACCCGCTGCTGCTGCACTTTCCGTACTTCGACCTCTACCGCCGCCAGGTGGTCAAGCAGGCCGACCTCGTGCTGGCGATGTTCTTGCGCGGCGACGCGTTCACCGACGAACAGAAGGCCCGCAACTTCGATTTCTACGAGCGGATTACGGTGCGCGACTCGTCGCTGTCGGCCTGCATCCAGGCGGTGCTGGCCGCCGAGGTGGGCCACCTGCCGCTGGCCCACGACTATCTCGGTGAGGCGGCGCTGATGGACCTCTACAACCTCGAACACAACACCCGCGACGGCGTGCACATCGCCTCACTGGCCGGCACCTGGCTCTCGCTGGTCGCCGGGCTGGGCGGCATGCGCCATTTCCGCGACGACGTGGACTTCGCCCCGCGGCTACCGGAGGCAATCACTCGGTTGGCGTTCAACCTTTTTCTGCGCGGCCAACGCCTGCGCGTCGACATCAACCACGACCGCGCCCGCTATGCGCTGACCGACGGCGACGCGCTGAACATCACCCATTACCGACAGCCGGTCCGGCTGACCGTCGCCGAGCCGGTTGAGCTGGAGATCCCGCCCGTTCCGGTGCGGCCCGCGCCCCAGCAGCCGCCCGGACGCGCGCCCGCCCGCAGGCATGGGTCGGCCTCCGAGTAGGTGTCGGCGCCCAACGGCCGGGTCACCCCGGCAGCGCGGCGCCGAACAGCTCCCGCAACGCGATCCAGTGCCGCTGGGCGGCCTGGGCGTCGTAGGGCGCGTTGTCGGGTACGGCGAACCCGTGTGCGGCCGGATAGAACTCGATCTTGTGGTTGACCCCGGCGGCCGTCAGCGCCTTGTCGAGTTGTTCGGCCTGGTCCGGGGTGAACGAGTGGTCGTTCTCGGCGCCGGCCACATAGACCGTGGCCTTGATCCGGTCGGCCAACAGATGCGGGCTGTCGGGCGCGTCGGTCACCAGCCCGCCCGCGTGAATCCCCCCGGCGGCCGCGACCCGGTCCGGTTGGCGCCCGGCGACGATCACCGATGCCCGCCCGCCCATGCAATACCCGCACACGCCGACGCCGCCGCCGCGGACCTCGGGCCGCCCGGCCAGGAAGTCGCAGAATGCGCCGGCGTCGCTGGCCCACATGTCCGGGGTGATGCTGCCGACCATTGCCATCAGGCGTGTGCGTTCGTTCGGGTCGCTGAACGCGGTCTGCATCGAGAACGGCTGCCACTGGCCGTGCCGGTAGTACACGTCTGGCAGCAGCACCGCGTAGCCGAAGCCGGCCAGCGTCGCGGCCATGTCTTGAAAGGTGTCGCGGACGCCGCCGGCGTCCGGGTACATGATCACCGCCGACCATGGGCCGGAGCCGTTCGGCGTGTGCAGGGTGACCGGACATGTTCCGTCTGGGGTTTGGACGGTGGTTGAGATGCTGGGCATGGTTCCGTTCTACTCGCCCGCCGCCGACGTAAGCTGAGCGGCGTGTCGATCGCGACCCCGTACGAGGATCTGCTGCGCCTGGTGATGGAGCGCGGAACCCCGAAATCGGATCGCACCGGCACCGGCACGCGCAGCCTGTTCGGCCGTCAGATGCGCTACCAACTGTCGGCGGGTTTTCCCCTGATCACCACCAAGAAGGTGCACCTGAAGTCGGTGATCTACGAGCTGCTTTGGTTTTTGCGCGGCGACGCCAATGTGCGCTGGTTGCAGCGGCACGGCGTCACGATATGGGACGAATGGGCTTCCGAGACAGGCGATTTGGGTCCGGTGTACGGCGTGCAGTGGCGGTCCTGGCCGACACCGTCGGGTGAGCACGTCGACCAGATCAGCGCGGCGCTGCAGCTGCTGCGCACCGATCCGGATTCGCGGCGCAACATCGTCTCGGCGTGGAACGTCGGCGAGATCTCACATATGGCGCTGCCGCCGTGCCATCTGCTGTTTCAGTTCTACGTCGCCGAGGGCCGGCTGAGCTGCCAGCTGTACCAGCGCAGCGCCGACATGTTCCTCGGCGTGCCGTTCAACATCGCCAGCTACGCGCTGCTGACCCACATGATGGCCGCCCAGTCCGGTCTCGAAGTCGGGGAGTTCATCTGGACCGGCGGTGATTGCCACATCTACGACAACCACCGCGAGCAGGTCAGGCTGCAGCTGTCCCGTGAACCGCGTCCGTACCCCGAACTTGTTCTGGCGCCGCGCGATTCGCTGTTCGACTACACCTACGACGACATCGTCGTCAAGAACTACGACCCGCACCCGGCGATCAAGGCGCCCGTCGCGGTATGAGGCCGGCGCCCAGGGCCGAATCTCGATGAGGCCCACGGTGAGCCTGGTCTGGGCTCAGTCGACCTCGGGTGTGATCGGCCGCAACGGCGCCATCCCGTGGCGGCTGCCGGAGGACATGGTCCGCTTCAAAAGGCTCACGATGGGCCACACCGTGGTGATGGGCCGGCTGACGTGGGAATCGTTGCCCGCGAAGGTTCGCCCGCTGCCGGGCCGGCGCAACGTCGTGCTGACGCGGGACGTGAGCTACCGCGCCGACGGCGCCGACGTGGCCGGGTCCCTCGATGACGCGCTGGCCGCTGCTGTTGGCCCGACCGGCTCATCGGCAACCGCTTCCCAGATCTGGGTGATCGGCGGCGGTCAGCTCTACGCGTCGGCCCTGCCGGTGGCGAGCCGCTGCGAGGTCACCGAGGTGGCTGTCGGTGTCCCGCGCGACGATGGCGACGTGATCGCACCCGTACTCGATGACACCTGGATCGCCGACGTCGCCGACTGGCAGGTCAGCAGCACCGGCCTGCGCTACCGGTTCAGCACATACCGCCGGATATGACGTCGCTGACCGTCGACGCGGCCCGCCGGGTCGCGGTCGCCGCGCAGGGATTCGCCGACACCAAACCGACCGGGCCGGTCAACCGGGCGCACCTGCGTCGGTTGCTGTCGCGGATTCAGGTGCTGCAGCTCGATTCGGTGTCGGTGACCGTCCGCGCACATTACGCACCGGTGTTCAGCCGGCTCGGCCCGTACGACCGCGATGTGCTCGACCGGGCCGCGTGGAGCCACAACGCCCGCTCGCCGCGGCTGCTGATCGAGTACTGGGCGCATGAGGCCGCGCTGATGGGCATCGACGACTGGCCCCTGCTGCGCTGGCGCATGCGCCAGTACCGGCACGGCAGGTGGGGCACCCATATCGTCAAGAACAACCCCCAGCTCGCCGAAGACATCGTCGCGGCCGTCGCGGAACTCGGGCCGTCGACCGCCGGGCAGATCGAGGCGCATCTGGCTGCCGAGCCGCGGGCCGCGAAGGGCCCGTGGTGGGGCCGCAGCGACACCAAATGGGTCGCCGAGGCGCTGTTCGCGTCCGGGGTGCTGACGACGGCCACGCGGGTCGGCTTCGCGCGCCACTACGACCTGACCGAGCGCGTGCTGCCGCCGGCGGTGCTGGCCCGCCGAGTGGACGACGACGCTGCCGTGCGCGAGCTGACGTTGCGCGCGGCCACCGGTTTGGGTGTCGGCACCGAGGCCGACATTCGCGATTACTTCCGGCTGTCGGCCCAACAGGTCAAGCCGGCGCTGGCCGAGCTCGTGAACGCCGGGGAGCTGGAGGTGGTTTCGGTCGACGGCTGGCCCGGTCCGGCATATCTACGCGCCGGCCGGTCCATTCCGCGCGGTGATCGCGGCACCGCGTTGCTGTGCCCGTTTGATCCGCTGATCTTCTTCCGGCCGCGGGTGAAGCGGCTGTTTGACTTTAAGTACCGCGTCGAGATCTACATGCCCGCGGCCAAGCGCCAGTACGGCTACTACGTGTGGCCGCTGTTGCTCGACGGCCGGCTCGTCGGCCGCGTCGACCTGAAGGCCGACCGCGCACACCACGCGTTGCACGTCGTCGGGGCGTTCGCCGAACCCGACCAGAAGCCGGCCCGGGTGGCCGCCGCGCTGGCCGCCGAGCTGTACACGATGGCGACCTGGCTGGATCTGGCCGACGTGACCGTCGGTGACCGTGGTGACCTGGCCGAACAGTTGCGCCGGGCGGTCAAGCTAAGGTGAGCGCCGTGGCCGAGGTCGCGCCGCTGCGGGTGCAAATGATCGCCAAGACGGAGTTTTCGGCGCCGCCCGACGTCGCGTGGGACACCGACGCCGACGGCGGCCAGGCGCTGATCGAGTTCGCCGGCCGCGCTTGCTATCAGAGCTGGTCAAAGCCGAATCCCCGGACCGCGACCAACGCCGGGTACCTGCGCCACATCATCGACGTCGGGCATTTTTCGGTGCTCGAACACGCGTCGGTGTCGTTCTACATCACCGGGATTTCCCGCTCCTGCACCCATGAGCTGATCCGGCACCGGCACTTCTCGTACTCGCAGCTGTCGCAGCGGTTCGTGCCGGCCCGCGACTCCGAAGTGGTGCTGCCGCCGGGCATCGAGGACGACCCCGAGCTGCAGGAGTTGTTCCTCAAGGCCGCCGACGCCGGCCGCGCGGCCTATAACGACCTGCTGGCCCGGCTCGAGGCCAAATTCGCCGACGTGCCCAACGCGGTGCTGCGCCGCAAGCAGGCGCGGCAGGCCGCGCGCGCGGTGCTGCCGAACGCCACCGAGACCCGCATCGTCGTGACCGGCAACTACCGCGCATGGCGTCACTTCATCGCGATGCGGGCCAGTGAACACGCCGACGTCGAGATCCGCCGGCTCGCGATCGCGTGCCTTCGCCAGCTCACCGACGTCGCCCCCGCGGTGTTCGCCGACTTCGAGATCACCGCGCTGGCCGACGGCACCGAGGTCGCCACCTCGCCACTAGCCACGGAAGCCTGAGGGCGCGGCAGGTAACCTAAGATCCCGTGAGCACCAGCGGCATCGACGTCCGCGCACGGCTCGGCACCGTGCTGACCGCAATGGTCACCCCGTTCGGCCCGGACGGCGCGCTCGATCTGCCCGCCGCCGCGCGGCTGGCCACCCACCTCATCGACTCCGGCTGTGACGGTTTGGTGGTGTCCGGCACCACCGGCGAGGCCCCCACCACCAGCGATGACGAAAAGCTTGCGGTGCTGCGCACGGTGCTCGACGCGGTCGGCGACCGTGCCCGCGTGATCGCCGGCGCCGGCAGCAACGACACCGCGCACAGCGTCGAACTGGCGAAGGCCTGCGAGGCCGCGGGCGCGCACGGCCTTCTGGTCGTGACGCCGTACTACTCCAGGCCGCCCCAGGCCGGCCTGCGGGCGCACTTCACCGCGGTCGCCGACGCGGTAACGCTGCCCGTGCTGCTCTATGACATTCCGCCGCGCTCGGTGGTGCCGATCGAGTTCGACACCATTCGTGCGCTGGCGGGGCACCCGAACATCGTCGGCGTCAAGGACGCCAAGGGTGATCTGCATGGCGGGGCGGACATCATCGCGTCGACCGGGCTCGCCTACTACTCCGGCGACGACCCGCTGAACCTGCCGTGGCTCGCGGTGGGCGCCATCGGGTTCATCAGCGTGATCGGTCATCTGGCGGCCGGGCAGCTGCGAGAATTGTTCTCGGCGTTCGAATCCGGCGACCTGGCCACGGCCCGCAAGATCAGCGTCGGGCTGAGTCCGCTGTGCGCGGCGATGAAGCGGCTGGGCGGGGTGACGCTGGTCAAGGCCGGGCTGCGGCTGCAGGGTATCGACGTCGGAGACCCGCGGCTGCCGCAGGTGCCCGCAACCCCCGAGCAGGTCGACGCATTGGCCGCCGACATGCGGGCCGCCGCGGTGCTGCGATGATGGCGCCGGCCAGGCGGCTCCGGCGGTGAACCAGGAGCTCGGGCCACCCGGCCAGTTGGCGCCTGGCGCGCTGCGGGTGACCGCGCTCGGCGGCATCAGCGAAATCGGCCGCAACATGACCGTTTTCGAACATCTCGGCAGGCTGCTGATCGTCGACTGCGGGGTGCTGTTTCCCGGGCATGACGAGCCCGCCGTCGACCTGATCCTGCCCGACCTGCGCCACATCGAGCATCGGCTCGACGACGTCGAGGCCCTGGTGTTGACCCACGCCCACGAAGATCACATCGGCGCGATCCCGTTCTTGCTCAAGCTCCGTCCGGACATCCCCGTCGTCGGCTCGAAGTTCACGCTGGCCCTGGTCGCCGAGAAATGCCGAGAACACCGGATCAAACCGGTGTTCGTGCAGGTGGCCGAGGGTGATCGCACCACGCACGGCGTGTTCGAATGCCGGTACTTCTCGGTCAACCACTCGATCCCCGACGCGCTGGCCGTCGCGATCTACACCGGCGCAGGCACGGTGCTGCACACCGGCGACATCAAATTCGACCAGCTGCCGCTCGACGGCCGTCCCACCGACCTGCCGGGAATGTCGCAGCTGGGCGACAGCGGCGTTGACCTACTTCTCGTCGACTCCACGAACGCCGAACTGCCCGGCGTGGGCCCGTCGGAAAGTGAGATCGGCCCGACCATGCACCGGCTCATCCGATCCGCCGACGGCCGGGTGATCGTGGCCTGCTTTGCCTCCAATGTCGCTCGCGTGCAACAGATTTGCGACGCGGCGGTGGCGCTGGGTCGTCAGGTCTCGTTTGTTGGCCGGTCGATGGTGCGCAACATGGGCATCGCCCGGGAGCTGGGCTTCCTCAACGTCGCCGACGACGACGTGCTCGACATCGGCGCGGCCGAGCTGATGGCGCCGGACCGGGTCGTGTTGGTCACCACCGGAACCCAGGGCGAGCCGATGTCGGCCCTGTCGCGGATGTCACGCGGCGAGCACCGCAGCATCACGCTGACGTCGGGAGATCTGGTCGTGCTGTCGTCGTCGCTGATTCCGGGAAACGAGGAAGCCGTCTACGGTGTGATTGACGCGCTGTCCAAGATCGGTGCCCGGGTCGTGACCAACAACCAACTGCGCACGCACGTTTCGGGCCACGCGTATGCCGGCGAGCTGCTGTTCCTGTACAACGGCGTGCGGCCGCGCAATGTGATGCCGGTGCACGGCACGTGGCGGCACCTGCGCGCCAACGCCGCGCTGGCCGCCAAGACCGGCGTGCCGCAAGAGTCGATCATGTTGGCGGAGAACGGCGTCAGCGTCGATCTGGCCGCCGGGAAGGCACGCATCGCCGGCGCGGTGCCGGTCGGCAAGATGTTCGTCGACGGCCTGGTGACCGGCGACGTCGGCGACGCGACGCTGGGCGAACGGCTGATCCTGTCGTCGGGTTTCATCGCCGTCACGGTGGTCGTGCGGCGCAATACCGGGAGGCCGGCGGCGCCGCCGCACCTGCATTCCCGAGGCTTCTCCGAAGATCCCAAGGCGCTGGAACCCGTGACACGCAAGGTGGAGGCGGAGCTGGAGAACCTTGCCGCCGAACGAGTTACCGATGCCACCCGAATCGCGCAGGCGGTGCGGCGCACCGTCGGCAAGTGGGTGGGGGAGACCTACCGCCGCCAGCCGATGATCGTGCCGACGGTCATCGAAATCGACTGATACGCCGACGAGATCAGCGCTTCTCGGCGTAGGCCGACCACTCGAGCTGCGACGCGCCGAGGTGTCGTCCGGTTGGCTTGATGTAGTGCTCGACGAAGTAGTCCGGCCCTGCCTGTTCGATCAACCGCCAGCCGTATTCGGCCAGGAAGTCGGCGACCTCCTCGGTGCGCATCCCGAAGAGCCACACCTGGCGTTTCTCCCGGAAGCGCCGATACATTGACTCGGCACCGTACAACTTCTCGCCGTCGATGAACTCGCGGCGGACATAGGTGAACACCAAACGGCTCGACGGCGCAGCACCTTTCAGGAAATCGAATGTCGAGCGCACCGCATCGGCGGTCAGGTACTGAGTCACGCCCTCCCAGATGAAGAACGTCCGCCGCTCGCTGCGATAGCCGTGGGCGGACAACACCGCCGCGAGGTCGTCGCGCTCAAAGTCGGTCGGCACCAGATGAACCGAGCGTGGTGGCCCGCCCAACACCCGGCGCACCGCACGTGCCTTTCGCTTGATGTTCTCCGGCAGATCGATCTCGAACACCGGAATGTCGCTGCGTCGCGCCAGCCGATAGCCCCGGGTGTCCAGTCCGGCGCCGAGGATCACCACCGCATCGATGTCGGCCAGCGACTCATCGAGCTTGTCGTCGATATAGCGCTTGCGGCAGATCAAGCTCGCCCACAGGCCCGGACCGGACCTGTCCATCGCGGAGGCGAGCAGCCGCCGCGGCGGCGACCAGCCCATCGCCCGCACCATCCACCGCCCGGTAAGCGGCAGGAACTGCGCCGCAAGATCGTCGTGCACGAGGCGTTTCCCGGCAGGCTCCTGCTGCTCCACGGCCGCCAACATCATCGGTCCGAACGCGGTCTGCGCCGCCGGGTTTCTGGTCCGGGCCACCCCTGCTGTCTAGCACGTGACCCTCAGCCCCGCCGCGCGACACTACCGCCCGGCCGCGCCACGCTACTGCCCGGCCGCGCGACACTACCGCTTGTTGAGGAAGCCGGCGTCGACCGGCAGCGTCACCCCGGTGACGTACCGCGCGGCGTCGGACACCAGCCACAGCACCGCGTTGGCGATGTCCTCGGGTTCCATCACCTGGACCGGCAGCGCGTTGCCCATGTCTATCGGCCGGTCGGATTCGGCGACCAGCTTCGCCAGCCACTGCCGCACGTACTCGTTGTTGATCATCGGCGTGTCGACACCGGCGGGATGCACCGAGTTGACCCGAATGCTGTGCTCGGCAAGGAGATTGGCGTAGACGCGCATCAGTCCGACCACCCCGTGCTTGGCCGCCGTGTAGCCGATGGAGCCGGCATCGGCGCTGCCGATGCCCGCCAGCCCGGCGGCCGAACTGATCAGCACGATCGACCCGCCCCGGCCCCCCTCGATCATCGTCGGTATCGCCACGTCGACGGTGTGATAGACACCGGTCAGGTTGACGTCGATCACGTCGCGCCAGCCGTCGGCGCCCGATTGCATCGGAGCGATCCCGGCGTTCGCGACCACGATGTCGAGCCGGCCGAACGCCTTGACGCCGGCCTGTAGCGCCGACATCAGCGAACTGCGATCGCGCACATCGGCTTCCCGCGCGACGACGCGCGCGCCGCTATCCTCGACCAGCTTCACGGCCGCGGCCAGGTCGTCGGCGGTGGCCATCGGATAGGGCACGGATGCGATCTGGTCGCACAGGTCGACGGCGATGATGTCGGCGCCTTCGGACGCCAACCGGACCGCCTGTGCACGGCCCTGACCGCGGGCGGCGCCGGTGACGAACGCTACTTTGCCGGCCACAGCGCCCATGTCAGCCAACCAGCTGTCCCTTCTCGGGATCGCCCGCCGGAACCGGCTGGAGCGCCTTGATGTCCGGGGCCTCGGCCAGGTGCTCGCCCACTTCGTTGAACATCCCGGTGGCCGCGGGCGCGGTGCTGTGGGTCTGTAACGCGTCGGCGTCGGCCCATTGCTCGACGAAGACGAACGTGCCGTCGGATTCGTGCAACGCGTAGAGCTGGCACCCGGGCTCACCATGAACCTCGGCAATGGTGCGCTTCAAGATGTCCCGCACGGTGTCGACCGACTCGGGCTTGACCTTCAAGGTTGCGACTACGACGACCGGCATGCGTTGCACTCCTCGCAGAAATGGCATGAAACAGGTCCACCGTAGTACGGAGCCGCCGGTGACCAGTGTGGCGAATGGTGCAGATGATGTCTTTGCGATTAGGCTTGCCACCATGGCCAATAAGACCGCTGCCCGTTCCGGCGGCCGAACCAGCAGGTCAAGGACCAGTTCACGGGGTAGCTCCCGAACCACGCGTGGCAAGCCGGTCAAACGGCCTCCCGGTCAGTCCGGTTCGCCGATCGTCGCGGCCGGGCTGGCCGTCGGTCGGGGCGCCCGCGCCGGCTGGCTGATGCTGGCCAAGGGCGCCGGCACCGCCGCACGGTCGGTCGGCCATGCCCGTGACATCGAGCCCGCTCATCGCCGCGACGGTATCGCGCTGGCGCTGCTGGGTGCCGCCGTGGTCGTCGCGGCCGGTTCGTGGTTCGACGCCGCCCGGCCGGTCGGACCGTGGATCGACACCGCGCTGCGGGTGCTGATCGGATCGGCGGTCGTGGTGCTTCCGGTGGCCATGGCGGGGATCTCGGTGTTCTTGATGCGCTCGGAGACCGATCCGGACTCACGGCCGCGGCTGACGCTCGGTGCGGCGATGATCGCGTTGCCGGCGCTGGGCGTGGCGCACATGTGGTCCGGTTCGCCGGAGACGCCGGCCGGCAGACAGCACGCGGCCGGCTTCGTCGGCTTCGCGATCGGCGGCCCGCTCGCCGACGGACTGACACCGTGGATCGCCGCGCCGTTGCTGTCCATCGGCGCGGTGTTCGGGCTGTTGCTGGTGTCGGGCACGACGATTCGTGAGGTGCCGACGACCGTGCGGGCGATGTTCTTCACGCGCGGGTTCACGCCGCGCGCCCCCGACGCCCCCGACGCGTCCGACGCCCTCGACGGCTATTACGACGAGGCTCAGACATGGGACCGCTCGCCGTACGACTATCCCATCGACGACGACGACAATCCGCTCGACGACGACACGCCGACCGAACCGGTGACCGAGGAGTCCCCGAAACGCGCCCGCCGAACCAGAGCGGCACCGCGACCCGAACCACTCGTGGTCGACCGCGTCGTCGACGGTCCGTACACGCTGCCGTCAATGGATCTGCTGATCAAGGGCGATCCACCGAAGCGGCGCAGCTCCGCCAACGACCACATGGCCGCGGCGATCACGTCGGTGCTCGAGCAGTTCAAGGTCGACGCCGCGGTGTCCGGATGCACCCGCGGCCCGACCGTCACCCGTTACGAGGTCACCCTAGGCCCGGGGGTCAAGGTCGAGAAGATCACCCAACTGCAGAAGAACATCGCATACGCGGTTGCCACCGAGAGTGTGCGGATGCTCGCGCCGATTCCGGGCAAGTCCGCGGTCGGTATCGAGGTGCCCAACGTCGACCGGGAAATGGTGCGGCTGGCCGACGTGCTGACCGACCCGTCGACGCGGCGCGATCATCACCCGCTGGTGATCGCGCTGGGCAAGGACATCGAGGGCGAATACATCTCGTGGAACCTCGCGAAGATGCCGCATCTGCTGGTCGCCGGCTCCACCGGCTCGGGCAAGTCGAGCTTCATCAACTCGATGCTGATCTCGCTGCTCGCCCGCGCCACGCCGGAAGAGGTCAGGCTGATCCTGATCGACCCGAAAATGGTGGAACTGACGCCCTACGAAGGCATTCCGCATTTGATCACCCCCATCGTCACGCAGCCGAAGAAGGCGGCCGCGGCGCTGGCCTGGCTGGTCGAGGAGATGGAGCAGCGCTACCAGGACATGCAGGCCAACCGGGTGCGCCATATCGACGACTTCAACACCAAGGTGCGCTCCGGCGAGATCACCACCCCGCTGGGCAGCCAACGCGAATACCAGCCGTACCCGTATGTGGTCGCGATCGTCGACGAGCTCGCCGACCTGATGATGACCGCACCGCGCGACGTCGAGGACGCGGTCGTGCGGATCACGCAGAAGGCCCGCGCGGCCGGCATCCATCTGGTTCTGGCCACCCAGCGGCCCTCGGTGGACGTGGTGACGGGTCTGATCAAGACAAATGTTCCGTCGCGGTTGGCGTTCGCGACGTCGTCGCTGACCGACAGTCGGGTGATCCTCGATCAGCAGGGCGCCGAGAAGCTGATCGGCATGGGCGACGGGCTGTTCATCCCAATGGGGGCCAACAAGCCCATTCGGCTGCAGGGCGCATACATCACCGACGACGAGATCCACGCCGTCGTCAACGCGTGCAAGGAGCAGGCCGAGCCGCAGTACACCGAGGGTGTCACCGCGGCCAAGACCACCAGTGAACGCGCCGACGTCGACCCCGACATCGGCGACGACATGGACGTCTTCCTGCAGGCCGTCGAGCTGGTGGTGTCAAGCCAATTCGGGTCGACGTCGATGCTGCAGCGCAAGCTGCGCGTCGGGTTCGCCAAGGCCGGCCGGTTGATGGACCTGATGGAGACCCGCGGCATCGTCGGGCCCAGCGAGGGCTCCAAGGCCCGCGAGGTGTTGGTCAAGCCCGACGAGCTGGCCGCCACGCTGGCGTCGATCCGCGGTGTGGACACCGGCGGGCCTCCCGACTAGCGCTGGCGGCGGCAATCGCGACGCTCGTTGAGCGTCAACAGCATTCGCGAATTGCCCAGGATGTTCGGTTTGACGTAGCTGAGGTCAAGGAACTCGGCGACGCCGGTGTCGTAGGACCGGCACATTTCCTCGTACACTTCGGCGGTGACTGGGGTGCCTTCGATTTCGGTGAAGCCGTGTTTGGAGAAGAACTCGACCTCGAAGGTCAGCACGAAGATCCGCTCGAGGTGCAGTTCTTGCGCCACGTCCAGCAACCGGTCGACGATCGCGTGGCCGATGCCAAGACCCCTGACCTTCGGGTGCACGGCCACCGTGCGAACCTCCCCGAGATCGGACCACAGCACGTGCAACGCCCCGCAACCGATCACCTCCCCGTCGAGCTCGGCGACCCAAAACTCCTGCACCGCCTCATACAGTGTGACCAGGTTCTTCTCGAGCAGGATTTTGCCGGAGTAGATGTCGACGAGCGCCTTGATCGCCGGCACG
This sequence comes from Mycobacterium sp., assembly GCF_035640695.1. GTDB lineage: Bacteria > Actinomycetota > Actinomycetes > Mycobacteriales > Mycobacteriaceae > Mycobacterium. Next base: position 71,448 of record NZ_DASQVQ010000085.1, on the reverse strand, counting down.
TCAGAGGTTCGCGCACGCCGGACCGCAAGCCCATCGGCCCGTTCCGCGCTCACACCTGCACAGTATCGGCTCGAGCAACCGATATCCTGATGCGGTGTCGGGGCATCCTGAGTCCGGTCCGGGCCGACGATGACCACCCCAAAGGTGCGGGTGGCTAACGCGGCCAATCTGTTGACCGGCATCCGGCTCGTTCTCGTCCCCGTCTTCCTCGTCGCGTTGTTCGCCGACGGCGGTCATGAAACACGTTGGCGGGTAGCGGCATTCGTCGTGTTCGCGGTCGCGGTGCTGACCGACCGGTTCGATGGGGCGCTGGCCCGCACCTACGGGATGGTCACCGAGTTCGGCAAGCTCGCCGACCCGATCGCCGACAAGGCGCTGATCGGTGCCGCGCTGATCGGGCTTTCGCTGCAGGACGATCTGCCGTGGTGGGTGACGGTGCTGATCATGATCCGGGAGGTCGGCATCACCGTGCTGCGGTTTGCGGTGTTGCGGCGTGGCGTGATGCCGGCCAGCCGCGGCGGAAAACTCAAGACGCTGGTTCAGGCCATCGCCATCGGGCTATTCATCCTGCCGCTGTCCGGGCCGTGGCACACGGTGGCTGCGGTGGTGATGGCGGTCGCGATCGTGCTCACCGTCGTCACCGGCGCCGACTACGTAAATCAGGCGGTCAAGGGCATCCGTGGACGACCCGCTGGTCACTGACGACGCCCGTGGTGTGATCGCCGACCTGACCCTGCGGCGCCAGACCCTCGCGACGGCAGAGTCGCTGACCGCCGGGTTGGTCGCCGCCACCCTGGCCGGAGTGCCGGGCTCCAGCGTCGTGCTCCGCGGCGGGCTGGTGACGTATACCGAGCCGACGAAGATCGCGCTCGCCGGCGTCGCGCGTCAGCTGCTCGCCAAGGTCGGTCCCGTCGCCGCGCCGACGGCGCGTGCGCTGGCGGTGGGCGCCCACGAACGGTGCGACGCCACCTGGGGCGTCGGCGTCACCGGGGTGGCCGGGCCCGACCCACACGGCGGGCATCCGGTCGGCACGGTGTTCGTCGGGATCACCGGTCCGGTCGGCACCGAGGTGATGGAGCTAACACTGTCGGGGTCACGCTGGGACATTCGGCTGGCGGCCGCCCACCAGGCGATCAGCCGGCTACGCACGCTCGTCGAACAGCAATAGTGGAGCAGCAATGGGCCCGGGGGAACCCCGGGGCGGTCGTTCGGCGTTGTGCAGTATGAGATCCGCAGCCCAGGCGAAGGAGAGCACGATGGCGGCATTGCTGCGCGAGGTGATCGGCGACGTGCTGCGCCGTGCCCGCACGTCACAGGGCAGGACCCTGCGCGAAGTTTCAGATTCGGCACGGGTGAGCCTGGGCTACCTTTCGGAGGTCGAGCGGGGCCGCAAGGAGGCCTCCAGCGAACTGTTGACGGCGATCTGCGGCGCGCTGGACGTCCCGTTGTGGGAGGTGCTGACCGACGCCGGCCGACGGCTGGCCCGCCAGGAGGGTGCGGCAGCCGCCCACAGCGCCGCCAACATCGATGTCACCACCAAGGTGGTCATCCCGCCGGTCGTTTCGATGGCGGTCGCGTAGCGCCGTTGTAGCTGTGACTCCAGGTGTTCAAGGCCCGCTGACCCGATAGATTGGGCAGCACGGTAGGCGCACTATTCCGGCACACAACGTAACGAAGGTGGAGCAACTCATGGCCAACCCGTTCGTCAAGGCGTGGAAATACCTGATGGCGCTGTTCAGCTCGAAGGTCGACCAATACGCCGATCCGAAGGTTCAGATCCAACAGGCCATCGAGGAAGCCCAGCGCCAGCACCAGGCGCTGACGCAGCAGGCGGCCCAGGTGATCGGCAACCAGCGGCAGTTGGAGATGCGGCTGAATCGTCAACTCGCCGAGGTGGAGAAGCTGCAGGTGAACGTCCGCCAAGCGCTCACGCTGGCCGACCAGGCCACCACCTCGGGCGATGCCGCCAAGACCACCGAGTACAACAACGCCGCCGAGGCGTTCGCCGCGCAACTGGTGACCGCCGAGCAGAGCGTGGAAGACCTCAAGGGCCTGCACGATCAGGCGCTGCAGGCGGCCGGACAGGCCAAGAAGGCCGTCGAGCAGAATGCGATGGTGCTGCAGCAGAAGATTGCCGAGCGCACCAAGCTGCTGTCGCAGCTTGAGCAGGCCAAGATGCAGGAGCAGGTCAGCGCTTCGCTGCGCTCGATGAGCGAGCTGGCCGCCCCGGGCAACACCCCGAGCCTCGACGAGGTCCGCGACAAGATCGAACGCCGCTACGCCAACGCGGTCGGCGCCGCCGAGCTCGCGCAGAACTCGGTGCAGGGCCGCATGCTCGAGGTGCAGCAGGCCAGCGTGGAGATGGCCGGGCACACGCGGCTGGAGCAGATCCGTGCGTCGATGCGCGGTGAGGCGCTACCGGCCGGCGGAACACCCGCGTCGACGCCGGCGCCGGCCACGCCCGCTTCCGAGCAGACACCGCAGAACCCGGTCAGCCAGCAGTAGGCGGTACCCGCGGTGATGGCGGCCGGCTCGCAACATTGGCGTTCGATGCTGCAGCGCGGTCTCGATGCTGCCAGCGAGTTCGCCGACCTCGCCGCACAGACACTGAACGCGGCGGCCGATCCGCGGGCCCGCTTGCTGCGTAAGCGTCGCTGGTCGCTGCGGCTGGGGCTGTTCTTCGTCGTCGCGACCGTGTTCTGGGTGCTGGTGACGGCGGTGATGGCGACGTGGAGCATTCCGGCCTGGGCACTGCTCATTCCGGGCTTGATCGCGGCGGGGGCGGCCGCGCCGGCGACCCTGTTCCTGCTGCGTTGGTACTGGCTGCACGGTGAGCCGCTGCCGTCGCCGCGGCCCCGCGCCGCGCGACGGATGCCGCCACCGGGCTCGGCGGCACGCGGGCCGATGGCCGCGCTGGCCACCGCCGAACGCGGGATGTTTTCCCTACTCGGCGTGATCGAACGCGCAAACCTGTTGCCGCGAGAGGAGCTTCGCGACCTGACCGACGCGGCCAACCAGGTGGCGGCCACCATGGCCGCGACCGCAGCCGATGTGGTATCGATGGAAAAGACCGCGCGGCTGACTCCCCACTCGCGGTCCTATCTGTCTCCGACGATCGACGCGTTCGCGGCGCAGCTGCATCAGGGAGTCCGTCAATACCACGAGATGGTCACCGCCGCGGCGCAATTGGTGTCGATGTCGGATTCACCAATGTCGCGCAGACAGTACCGGGACCAACTCGTCGGCGCGACGGACCGGCTGCTCGGCTGGGCCCAGGCGTTCGACGAATTGGGCCGGGTGGGCATTCCGCGGCGCTGACCTCATCGCCCGACGTCCGCACGGCTCACGGCGCCGAGGTCCGCTGCGGGAACAGCATGCTGACCAGCCCACGCAGCGGTGCCTTGATGAGCAACTCGAAGAAGTCGAAGTAGTCACGCCACAGCGTGATTCGGCCGTTGCGTATCTCGAACACGCCGCACACCCAGAACTGCATTCGGAAGCCGCCGAACACGAGCACGTCGGTGCGCTCGGTGAGCACCGAGCCGCCCTCGACGGCGATGCGGTGAATGATGACCTCGAATGCGGCCCTTGGACGGTCCAGCCCGCGCCGCAGAAACTTCAGCACCCGGTGGCGACCGCTGATGATCGGTGTTCCGACGTTGTGGTAGACGATGTTCTCGTCCATCGCCGCGGCCATGGTGTCCCAGTCCTTGTCCTGAAACGCGTAGAGGAAGCCCTCGACGATCTCGGCGGGATCGTCGACGACGGTTTCCTCGGGAAGCTCGTCGGTCATGGCTGAAAGCGTACTGGCGCGCGGCCCCGGCCCGGTAGGCCACAAATGCGCCCGGCCGTGGCCGGGTAGGCCACAAACGGCGACCGTGGCCCGGTAGGCCACAAATGCGCCCGGCCATGGCAGGGTAGGCCACAAATGCGTGTCGCCGTGGTAGCAGGACCCGATCCGGGCCACTCGTTCCCCGCGATCGAGTTGTGCCGACGATTTCTGGCCGCCGGGGCTGCCCCGACGCTGTTGACCGGCGTGGAAGTCCTGGAATTCGCTCGCGCGGCCGGCATCGACGCGATCGAACTCGACGGGCTCAAATCGGGCCCATTTGACGACGACACCGACGCCGGCGCCAAGATCCATCAGCGCGCCGCCCGGATGGCGGTGCTCAACAAAGACTCCCTGGCCGAGCTGGCGCCAGACCTGGTCGTTTCCGACGTCATCACCGCCGGCGGCGCGCTCGGTGCCGAACTCCTGTCGGTGCCCTGGATCGAGCTGTGCCCGCATCCGCTGTACCTGCCATCGAAAGGCCTGCCGCCCGTGGGCAGCGGGCTGGCACCCGGCGCGGGGCTGCGCGGCCGACTGCGCGACAGCGTCATGCGTGCGCTTACCGCCCGATCGCTGCGGCAAGGCCGGCGGCAGCGGGTCGCGGCCAGGGTCGCCATCGGCTTGCCGCCCACGGCTGTGGATCCGCTGCGGCGGCTCATCGCGACGCTGCCCGCGCTCGAGGTGCCACGGCCGGACTGGCCGCCGGAAGCCGTCGTGGTTGGTCCGCTGTTTTTCGAGCCGACCGATGCGGAGCTGGACGTGCCGCGCGGCACCGGGCCGTTGGTGGTGGTCGCGCCGTCGACGGCGATGCTCGGTGCCCGTGGACTGATCGATGTCGCGCTGGAATGCCTGACACCGGGTGACGGGCTGCCCGCCGGGGCTCGGGTGGTGGTGTCGCGGCTCTGGGGTGAGCAGATGACCGTGCCGCCGTGGGCTGTCGTGGGCCGCGGTCGGCAGGACAGGTTGCTCGAGCAAGCCGACCTGGTGATCAGCGGCGGCGGCCACGGAATGGTGGCCAAGACGTTGCTGGCCGGTGTGCCGCTGGTTGTGGTGCCCGGTGGCGGCGACCAGTGGGAGATGGCCAATCGTGTTGTGCGCCAAGGCAGCGCACGGCTGGTGCGACCGTTGACCGCCGAGGCACTGCGGGCCGCGGTCGCCGACGTGCTGTCCTCGCCGCGCTATCAAGAGGCGGCACGACGCGCGGGCCAGAGCGTCGTGAGCGTCGCCGACCCGGTGCGGGTGTGCCACGAGGCGCTGGCCCGCGCGGCGTAGGTTGGGCGGGGTGCGGCTGACGGAGTTCAACGAGCTTGTCGATCGCCAGTTCGGGCCGGTCCGCGGCCCGTCGGTGCTGGTCGACCACGTGTTGACGGCCCTCGATGGGCGCACGGCCGCGCAGGCCATCGAGGACGGAATCGATCCCCGCGACGTCTGGCGGGCGCTGTGCGCAGACTTCGACGTGCCGCGCGATCGGTGGTGACCGATCAGTGGTGAATCACTGCTGACTTAACTACGTCACATCCCAAGCGCTGGAATCGTTTTGCACCGGCAGACAGCCGCGGCTACATCCATCGTCAGTGCAAGGAGTGCAATCGGAGCATGTCCTTGTAGTTGCTCACCGCGAACACCCTACAGAGGGTCCTGTGGTGGGGACGGCATTGGCGGGGGCGTTACCCGGCCAGTTGCTGGGCCATCCGTTGATACCACTGGCACTCCACGCACCGATAGCGGACTGTCCAGGGGGCGCATTACGGACACCCAGCCGCTGTGAGCAGCCGCTGCCCGGGTTTGAGCCGCTGACGTTACCGCCGGTCGACACCACCGGCCCCGGCGTAGGCGTAGCAGTCTGGGCGGGTGCGGCGGCGGGGGCAGGCGTGGCGGGGGGAGGGAGAGGGGTCTGACCCTCGGCGGCCAGGGCCGGGCTGGCCAACAAGATGGCACTGCCTGCCACAGCTGTTAATAGGATGGCTTTCTTCATCGTGACCTCCGATTGCTTCGGCCGGACGTCGCCATCGCCAGCGTCCCGCTGTTTACTGTCGACTGTCTACTACCTACTGACTACTGCCTACTGACTTTGGCTCGAGCCTGCTCCGCGTGGGCGGGCTTGTCCTCGGTGCTAGCGCCCACAATGGAGTTCACGCTGCCCGCAATTCCGCCTACCTGCTAACTGCAATCAGCTGAAGCCAAGTTTCGCTTCCGGAGGCTCAAAGCCATCGCGATTAGCGTCGCGATGCGTGACGGCGACGATGCCGCATACCTCCGCCGCATTGGCGCCCGCTGAGGCGGGCTAACTCAACGCGGTCGTCCTCCCGAAGGACCGAGCCTGGGTCTCGGCGACACATGCCGGCGCGCCGAACGCTCCATGGCCGCCGCGCTCAAAGCGCCCGTGTGTCACTGACAAAACAAAGCACGCCGCGGCGTCGTGTGACTTGAGCGGGTGTCTCGCTTGAGGCTCCGCCGTTCTTCGACGCGGTATTACCGGCAAAGCCACTTAGCCGTCGGCCGGAACTCGCCACCGTTCCTCGATGCGGCCGAGCCGCCAAACCAGCAGGGCCGCGGCCCAGGTCACGACGAACATCGCGATGATGAGGTACCCGAGCAGGTTGAGGTCGATGCCGGCGATCCAATCCCACAGGCCGCCGCTCCAGCCGAATTGGTTGACCAACAAACTCAGCAGTTGGACGGTGCCGATGATCAGAGCGGTCGCCACCGACAGCCCGGTGATTGTGATGTTGTAGTACACCTTGCGCACGGGTTGCGAAAACGCCCACCCATAGGCGAAGTTCATGAACGAGCCATCGATCGTGTCGAGCAGGCTCATGCCCGCCGCGAACAACACCGGCAGGCACAAGATGGCATACCACGGCAGTCCGGCCACCGCGCTGGTACCCGCCAGCACCAGCAGCGCGATCTCGGTGGCCGTGTCGAACCCGAGCCCGAACAGGACGCCGAGCGGGTACATGTGCGAAGGCTTGCTGATTTTCTGAAAAGACCGGCCGAGAACACGGCTGAGCAACCCGCGCTGGTTTAGTTGCTCCTCCAGCGCGGCCTCGTCGAATTGCCCGCGCCGCATTCGCAGAAACACCCGCACGATGCCGACCAGAACAATGACGTTGATGATCCCGATCAGATACAGGAACGCGCCGGAGACGCCGGTGCCGATCAGCCCGGTGTAGTGATGCAGTGTGGACGAATCCTGTTGCAGCGGACCGACTATCGCCTGCACGCCCAGCGACAACAGCACCGCAAGCGCGAACACCACCGTCGAATGCCCGAGCGAGAAATAGAAACCCACCGACAGCGGTCGCCGCCCCCGCGCCATCAACGCGCGGGTGGTGTTGTCGATGGCCGCGATATGGTCGGCGTCAAACGCGTGGCGTAGCCCGAGCGTGTACGCCGTGACGCCGACGCCGATGCCGAATGCCTTGTCGCCGACGCTGAGGTGCGCCGGCGCCACGAAGACCATCAGGGTGATCCAGCCGATCAGGTGCAGGGCGGCGATCACCCCCAACATCGACGCCATGCTGAGCCATTCCCGGCCCGTGAGGCCCGTGACGCCCGTGCGGCCGATGCGGCCCATGCCGCCCGCAAGCCCGGTTAGGCCCGCAAGGCCCGTGAGCCGGGCGCGGACGCGAGTGAATCGGGATGGGGCGCCGGCGACCACCGTCTGACCGTATGCCTGCCCCAACGCCTCCTGCAAGCGATTCGCAAAAGAGCAAACGGCCAAACCCGGAACCCAGCAGGGATTTGTCGGTCGTCGACCCGCGCGAGACCCTCCCGCGCGAGACACTGTTGAGGTGGCTGGCCAGGCACCGGCGCCAGAGCCGATTGCGGCCGAACGGATCGGCGCGCTGCTGCATGCCCGCGGACTACGCCGAACGGCGCCGCGGATCGCGGTGCTGGCCGTGCTCGAACCCGTGGATGGCCACCTCAGCGTGGCCGAAATTCATCAGCGGCTGCGCGAACACCAGCCCGACGACGCGCCCGACCTCGCGACGATCTACCGGACCGTCACCACGCTCTCGGCCAACGGCGTGCTTCATGCACTGTCCGTCGAGGGCGGGGTCACCACGTATGGACTTGCCGAAAAGCCACACCACCATGCCGTCTGCAGCCGTTGCGGGACGATCATCGAGGTGCCCGCGCAGCAGCTACGCTCGGCGCTCGAGCATGCCATCGAGGGCAGCTCGTTCACTCTTTCCGACCAGGCAGGCCTGACGCTGCATGGCCTGTGCCCGAACTGCCAGGGACCGAAACGCCAAGACCCGAAACGCGAAGACCCGAAACGCCAAGACCCGAAACGCCAGGGCCCGAAGCGCCGACGCGATTAGCGCTTGTTCTCCGCGCGCCCGGTGCCCGGCGTGTGTCCGGGCCCGACCATGTCGTCGCCGCGGTCGGTCTCCGATGTCTGCGAGGCCGGGTGTTCCTCGGCGGGTGAGGCGGTCGCCCCTCCCGGCGTCTGACCCGGGGCCGCGGACTTGTAGCCGGACTCCTCGGTCGGCTTGACCGCGCCCCCGGTCTCCGCTCCGGCGGACCCTGTTCCCGCTGCGGCGGGCTTGGCGCTGGTTTGGCGGCCCTCGTAGGGAGGCACCGCGGGCTTCGCGTCGGACGGCGGGGCGTTGGTTTTTTCGCTGCCGGTAGCGCCGGGTTTGCCGTGCTCGCCGTGCGACGGAACGGTCTCGTCGCCTCTGTACGTTCCCGACGGCCGGTCGGCCGGACCACCCGAAGGCTGGTCGGATCCGGTGTCGCGGGAACCTGCTGCTCCTCGCTCCTTCTGTGGTTCCTCAGAGAGGTTCTCACCAGGGGTGCTCATAACATCTCCTCACGGCCGCCGCGCGGTTGCGGCGATGCTGTATGGGCTACCCCTGCCCCCGCGCACGGAAACCCGTCCGAGCACGTTTTCGCAGTTCAAGATCAATTCGGTGACGTGCCAGACCGGCCACCGGGACTATTTCCGGGCCGCGTTCACCAGATCCAGCGTGGTCTGCGTCGCCGCGGCGAGCGCGTCACGTTCGGCCGCAGTGAGCGTCCCGCAGACCCAGTCCCAGTGCGCGGCCACGGTGTCACCGACCTCGGGGGCGGGTGCCAGCGACGTGCCGTCCTTGCTCCACTGCACGAGCTCGGCCACCGGCTCGCCGAGCGCCAGCACGCAGCCGTCGAATGTCAGTGGCCTCGACGCGATCTCCGCGTGCTCGCCGCGCACCGCTTCGACGGTGCCCCAGCGGATCCGGCAGTCCTGCATCACCTTCACCGGCGTCGCGGGGTCGCGGTCGAGAAAACCCACCCACGGATACACGACGAAGACGTGAAAGCTGTGATGGGCCAGCACGCCCTGCGGGCCGGCCAGGTCGCCGAGCAGGCCGGTGCGCTGGCCCCGGAATACCGTCCGGAGCCGATCCAGCAGAGCCGCGGGTTCAACCCGATCCAGCATCGGTCCACCCACCCAGTAGCTGCGCACAACGTCGACGTCGAGCGGATCGGGCATGCCGACGGCGTCGGCGATCGCCCGCAGGTACGGCCACGCCCCGTCGAACTCGCGTGCGTGCGCGGCGACCTCGGCGGCACTGTCGGGGCGCAGCAGCACTGCGGAGTCGCCGGGCCCGCAATAGCCGAGCTCGTTGGGCGGGAACGCGAAGCGGGCGAACAGCGCGTGCCCCGCCGGCAGCCGCTGCTTGGGCACTGCGGTCATCGTCGTAGCCTTTCTACCCCGAGCCTTTCTACCCCGAGCCTTTCTATCCCAAGCCTTTCTACCCCGAGCCTTTCTACCCGGCGTTGCCCACCAGGAGCTGACCCAGCGCGATGCCACCGTCGTTGGGCGGCACCCGCCGATGTGTGATCACGTCGAAGCCCTTGTTGCGTAGCCGGTCTAGTGCCAGCCGAAGCAATAACGCGTTCTGGAACACACCGCCGGACAGCGCGATCGTCTGCGTCGCCACACCTTCGGCCAAACCTTCCGCCACACCTTCGATCACACCTTCGGCGCAGGCGAGGTCGACGATCAACTCGGCCAGCGCGTCGTGAAAGCGCGCGCCGATCACACTCGTCGGCGTTCCGGCACGCAGATCGCCGACGACGGCCGCCAACACCGGGGCCGCATCGATGACCGCGGGCACGTCCGACGCGTCGACGTCGAACCGGTAATGCGTTGTCCCACCATCCGCGTTGCGCGACAGGCCCTCCAGCTCGATCGCGGCCTGGGCCTCGTAGGCCACCACCTGCCGGACACCGACGAGCGCCGACACCGCATCGAACAGCCGGCCCATGCTGGAGGTCGGGGCGCAGCCGATCCCGGTCTCGAGCTGATGCCGCAGCGCCCGGCGCTCGTCGGCGGGGCACGCCCGAACCGGCGCAAGGTCGTCATCCCATTCGATGCCCGCGGCCCACAGGTGGGCGAGCGCCATCCGGTATGGCCGCAGCACGCTGATGTCCCCGCCGGCCAGCGGCACATATTTAAGCCGAGCCAGCCGCTGGTAGCCCTTGTAGTCGGCGAGCATCACCTCGCCGCCCCAGACCGCCCCGTCCGGCCCGTAGCCCGTTCCGTCGAACGCGAATCCGAGCACCCGCGCCGAGCCGTCCAGCCCGTGCTCGGCCATCACCGCCGCGATGTGCGCGTGGTGATGCTGCACCGAATGCACCGGTCGGCCGCCGGCGTTGCGGTGCGCCCACTCGGTGGACCGGTAGCGCGGATGTGCGTCGGCGACAATTACTTCCGGCGACACACCGGTCAACGCCTCCAGGTGCCGCTCGGCGGAGGCGAATGCGGACAGGGTCGCGAGGTCGTCCATATCCCCGATGTGCTGGCTCAACCACGCGTAGCGGCCCTCCGCGACGGCAAGCGTGTTTTTCAGGTCGGCTCCCACGGCCAGCGTGGGCGGCACCGACACCGGCAGTGCGACCGGCAGCGGCGCATAGCCGCGAGAGCGCCGGACCGGCAACTCGGCGGCCTCGCCCAGATTGCCGGCCCCGCCGGTGAGCACCCGCACGACCGAGTCGTCGCACGGTACCAGGATTGCCCGGTTGTGCATCAGCCAGCCGTCGGCCAGCCGGGAAAGCCGGTCCAGCGCATCGTCGTCGGTGAAGCAGATCGGCTCGCCGCCGAGATTGCCCGACGTCATCACCAGCGTGCGTGGTGCCGGCTCGTCGCCGGGCAGCCCGAACAGCAGCACATGCAACGGGGTGTAGGCCAGCATGACGCCGAGGTCGGGATTGTGCGGGGCGACGGCGTCGGCGACCGGCGCGCCGGGCAGCCGCGGCATCAGCACGATCGGGCGCTGCGGCCCGGACAGTACCCGCGCGGACAGGTCGTCGACCTCGGCGACCGCGCGCGCGGTCGCCAGATCGGGCACCATCAGCGCGAACGGCTTGTCGCCGCGGCGTTTTCGGCTGCGCAGTTCGGCCACCGCGCGCTCGTTGGCGGCGTCGCACGCCAGGTGATACCCGCCGACGCCCTTGACCGCGAGCACCCCGCCGTCGCGCAACAGCTCTCGGGCCCGTCGGAGGCCGGCTTCCCCCGCGGTGACGCTGCCGTCGCGGTCGCGGTAGCGCAGCGTCGGCCCGCAGTTCGGGCAGCAGACCGGTTGGGCGTGGAACCGGCGGTCTGCGGGGTCGGCGTATTCGCGGGCGCACTCGTCGCACATCCGGAAGGCCGCCATCGTGGTGCTGGCCCTGTCATAGGGCAGCGAGGCGATGATCGTGAAGCGCGGACCGCAATTGGTGCAGTTGACGAAGGCGTGCCGGTAGCGCCGGTTGCCCGGGTCGCGTTGTTCGGCCGCGCACTCGGCACACATCGCGACGTCGGGGGATGCCAGCGTGCGCCCGCCGTCCGAGCGCGAGGTGTCGGCGATCGCGAAGCCGGTGCCACCGACGACCGGGATACTTTGAGCCTCAACCGATTCGATGACCGCCAGCGGCGGCGGGTTGCCGTGCAGCCGGCTAAGGAATTCGTCGATGTCGCCGCCGTCGCCCTCCACTTCGATGACCGCCCCGCAGCTGTCGTTGCGCACCGAGCCGGCCAACCCCAGCGCGGCCGCGGTGGTGTAGACAAACGGCCGAAAGCCCACGCCCTGAACCACGCCGTGCACGCGGACGCGCAGCCGGCGCCGGCCGGTCATGGCCCCGAATCCATCGGATCCGGGTCCCGGCCACGGCCCATCAGTTCCAGGCCCGCCATGGCGGCGTCGGCTCCGGCCCGGTCGGTCTTCTCGACGACGAAGCCCATGTGGATGATCACCCAGTCGCCGGGGCAGAACGTTTCCTCTGGCAGCATCCCGACGTTGACCTTGCGCTGGTCACCGGCGACCTCGACAAGGGCCAGCTGGCCGCCGTAGCCCTCCAGCATGTGAATGACCTGTCCTGGAATCCCCAAGCACATCGTTCAGCCCTCCGGTACCGGTGTCGTCAGCCTGGTCACTACCTCTTCGACCGCCTTCACGGCGGCGGGCACAGCCGCCGCGACGGGATCGGACAGCCCGATGCCCTCGTCGACGTCGGCGGCCTCGCAGCCGACGACGACCGTGTACGGCGCGGTGCCACCCAGCGCGGCCAGGCTCGCGAACACCGCCGCCGGGTCCATGCTGTGCGCGTCCAGATTCGGCCCCGCCGTCAGGGTTTCGTGATCGGCCTCGAATACGTGCAGCGTGCCCGGCGACCCGCGGCTCGGTACGGCGTCGACGAGCACCAGCGCATCCCAGCCGTCAAGCAGATCGTATGCCAGGTGCATGCCGCGAATTCCATAGTCGACGAGCCGCACTCGTGGGCCGGCGAGCCGCCGGGGGACATGCCGCATTACCTCGGATCCGAACCCGTCGTCGCCGAGGAAGATATTGCCGATGCCGGCTACCAGAACTCCGGTCGTGATGGACCCCCGTTCAGCTACATGCGGCGAATCTTCATGTAGCGCATGGCGTCCGGGACAGACCTGAGTCCCAGCAGCACGGCTATCAGGGCGAACAAGGCCACGATGACAATGGCCACCCAACCCACTACCTCCATCTCGAACTCCCTTCTGGGCTGTGATCCGTGAGTGGTTCGACTTCGTCGGGGGAGAAGTACAAATAGCGGCCGTACCAGTCGTGCAGGTCGGCGCCCGGGTCCTCTTCGACGACAACACCGATGTGGTGGTCGCCGTCGACGTCCTCGTGCACCGAGGTGACCCGCGCGACCTTGCCGGCGAAGAACAGGTCCTGAGCATCGGCACGGCGGGATGGCCGTAGCCGGACCCGGCTGCCCCGGGCCACTCGCACGCCATTCACCAGCACCGCGTCCGCCCCCGGTTGAACCGCGTTGTCGGCCAGCGGATCCCACCAGTCCACGCCTTCGGGGATCTCCGGTATCAGCGGCGGTTCCTCGGCGTGCGGATTGCGCAGCACCCCGTGCAGATTGAGCATCGCCTCCGGTGACATCGAGTCGCAGCGGTCGATGATCCGTGCGGCCAGCGGGTCGGTGGCGCGGGCGGCGGCCTTTTCCTCGTCTGTCATCGTCATGATCCGCAGCGTGAGGATCTCGTCGATCTCGGTGGAGTCGTACAGCGCGCCCTCGCTCTGTTCGGCGATCTCCGGGTGGTCGTAGAGGATGATCGGCGAGACCAGCAGCAGGTCGCGGTCGCCGGGCGGCCCGGCCAGCACCGGGAAGCAGCGGTGCTGCGTGCATCGGCCAACCGCGGCGGCCGCCGCCTCCGGAGGGTCGAGCAGCGAGACGAATTCGCCGTCGGCGACCTCGGCGATCAGATGGGTACCGATCAGCGAAAGCGCGATCGCGTCGTCCTTGTCGGTGGCCGGCGCCGCGGTGTTGCGCACCGCCACCGTCACCGCCAGCAGCCCGTCGTCCGGCCGCACGGCCAGCGTCAATTCGGCGTGCAGCTCGCGGCGAGTACGCACCAGCCTGCCGCCGTCGACGGTTTCGATGTCGGTGCCCGCCGCCACCTCGATCGGAAGCCGCTGCGGCCCATCGAGTTCGGCTACGTCGAACGGACCGAACGTTATTTCGCGCTCGACGGCCTCGTCCCAGCGCAGCCAGGATTGCGCCCCGCAGACCAGCTCGTCGACGGGCTCGAAGCGTCCGCCGTCGACGGCGCGCTCGACGCCGCGGTGCTGCAGTTGCAGGAAGCGCACCACGAGCGACAACGACGGCCCGCCGTGTGGCTGCACCAGGAACTGGGCCGACAGCGTGTCGTCCTCTCCGGTGCCGGACGCAGCCGCGCCTGCGGGACCGAGCACACCGAACTGCCAGCGGGTCTGGTTCTTTCGCGAATTCGCGCGGTACGGATAGAGCAGGTAGCCCTCGTACAGCACGGCGTCGGCCACGGCACGGGCCCGATCCCAGTTGGCGCTCATCGCATCTCCCGGGATCTGCTGTCGTCCAAGAGCGACGTGATCGCGTCGTCGAATGACAGCATGCCGCGTGTCGAACGGTAAGCGGCCAGCGCCTCGATGGTGTCGTGGTCCAACCGCAGCCATCCGCTGTTCGGATAGTGCTGCTGCATCAGCTCCCGCCACACCGACACCGGCATGTCGTAGCGGTCTTCGCGGTCCCACGGCACCTGCTGGACCGCGAAGCCGCGCGCACCCTGAACGAAAACCGTTCCGCTGAACAGGAACTGCAGCGGCACCGCGCCGTCGCGCAACGCGTGAAAATACTTCGCCGACGCGACCTCGAAGTCGTAGGTGCACTCCAGCGGGAGTCGGACCTGGGTGGTGTCGGTGAAGCCGGGCACCATGGTCGCGGTGTGTTGCCACAGAAACGTCCGCTGCGTGGTGGCCCACCGCTCGCGGGGCCCGAACAAGTCGACCAGGCCTTCGGCCTCTTCATCGCTGTAGCGGCGGCGCAGCGGGTCGATGCGAACCTGACAGCGCAACGCGATCGCGTGCACCGGGTCGTCGCCGATCGCCGCGACGCCCAGTCGCGCCAGCAGGGTGGGCGTGGCCGCATACGATTCCGGAGCCACGTCCACGACCGCGAAGGTCACATCTGTCATGCGCGATCCGTCTCCGCTTCTCGCTCGCCGGTCCCGCGCGGGACCATCCGGCTGCGGGCCGCGAGCGTGTGGAAAAAGTCGTCGATGAACTCCCGGGCCTGCTGGCCGCCGTCGAACCCGTGCCACAGCATCCGCAGCCGGCCGACGAACTCATAGCAGGCGTCGATCGGCACCAGATGACACTCCGGTGCCTCGCGGTCGTCGTCGGGCACCCGCACCATCAACGCTTCGGTGTCGGCGGCCATCGCGTCCACCCGCGGATCGACCGCACGGATGTCGTTCCACGCCTGCAGGTCGAGCTCGCATTCGGTGGCGCCCGCCGGGCCGGGGTAGAACGCCACCGTGCGGCCCAGCGCCGAGTTGCGAAAGAAGAACGCCAGCCCGACCGGGATCTGCAACGCCTCCCACTGCCTGCGATCCAGCGCGAAGTCCTCGAACGTCAGGTAGCGGTCGGGGATCGCGCGATACCGCAGCTCGGCGTGCGTGTCGGTGAACAGCAGATAGCATCCGCGGCAGACGCACATCAGTTGTCTGCCTTCGACGTTCACGACGTGCTGGTGTTCCTCGGCGATGGGCTCGGCGCACATCTCGCAGCGTTCGCCGGCCGGCTGGGGCGCGCGGTTGGCGCGGATCCGGGCGAGCACGTCGTAGGCGCCGCCCATCACGCCACCTCTTCGTCCGATGCTTTGGGTAAGGCCATCGACAGCACGCCCTCGCGCATCAGCACCGGGATCGGCTCGAGGTGACCGCCGTGGTCGATGCCCGCACCCGCATGCACCACATCGAATTCCGCGTTGCAGCCCGGGCACCGCAGCACCGCGCCCGCCAGCTCGGCGCCCGCCAGTGAGCCGGTGCAGGCCGGACATCGGTCGCGGTAGGCGAAGACGTCGTCGCCGATCGCGCAGGCCAGTACCGTACTGCCGGCCACCACGAATCCGCCGACCTCGCCGTCGCCCAGCTCGGCGAGCTCCGGGACCGGCTGCCACGCTGTCGACCGATGCCCGTTGCTGCGCAACCGGGTCAGCAGTGACTCCGCCGGGATGACCCCGGAGCCCGTGTCCTTTTCCGAGTCCTTCTGGGCGGCAACCACTTCGATGGACGAGATCTCCGGAGCGGCCGCGCGCACCGCGTCCTCGACGGCCAGCTCCAGTGTGACCGACGACGACGGGCAACTCTTGCAACTGCCGGAGAACTGCAGCCGCACCACGTAATCGTCGGGATCACCGGCGACCTCGAGCAGTTCCACGTCGCCGCCGTGCGAACCGAGATAGGGCCGCACGCTGTCGAGCGCATCGGACACCCGGCGCTCGACAGCGTGCGGATGCAGCCCGTGCACCAGCAGCAGACTGGCCACCAGGTCGTCGCCGGCGAACGCCTCCGCGAGCTCCGGATGGGCGGCCAGCGCGATCGCCAGCATCCGCTCCAGGCCCGCACCGTAGAGGTCGGTTACCTCACGGACCAGCTGCTCGGCGCGCTCCCGCGCGACAGCACCGCCCGCCGCGCTGGCGTCGAGCAAGGTCTGTATCCGATCGCCCGCCGAGCGCCACTGCGCGTCACTTTCGGGTTCGTCCGGGCGATGCGCCATACGTCAGTCCGCGGTAAGCGATTGGGTTGGGGAGTGCAGCCTTTCCAACTTCTTCCCGTTGCCCAGATACATATGCACTCCGCACGGCAGACACGGGTCGAAACTGCGCACCGTGCGCATGATGTCGATGCCCTTGAAGTGCTCCCTGTCGTTCTCCTCGAAAATCGGCTGGCCCTGCACCGCATCCTCGTACGGTCCCGGCGTGCCGTAGCTGTCACGCGGATTGGCGTTCCACGGCGTCGGCGGATACGGGTGGTAGTTCGCGATCTTGCCGTCGCGGATCACCATGTGGTGGCTCAGCACCCCGCGCACCGCCTCGGTGAAGCCGCAGCCGATGCCCTCCTGCGGCACCTCGAACTTCTCCCAGGTCTTGGTGCGGCCGGCGCGGATCTCGGCCAGCGCCTTCTCGGCGAAGTGCAGCGCACACGCCGCCGAATAGGCCTGGAAGTACGAGCGGGCGCGGTCGCGCTCGATCGTGTTGCTGCCGTATTCGGGAATCTTCCACTCCAGCTCGACCGGACCCTTCAGCGCGGTCTTCGGCAGATTGATCTGCACGCTGTGACCCGTCGACTTCACGTAGCCGATGTCGACCAGGTTGGCCAGCGCGGTCGCCCACAACCGGGCCAGCGGCCCACCGCCGGTGTCCAGCGCCAGATGATCCTTGCCGTCGAACCAGCGCGGCGACATGACCCAGCTGTAGTTCTGATCGAAATCGCGCTTTTGCGGCTTGGGGTTGGTGTGCTGGTTCCACGGGTGCCGACGATCCACCGGGTTGCCCAGCGGATCGGTCTTGACGAACATTTCCTGGTCGGTCCAGTCGTCGTAATAGCTGTGGCCCAACAGGATTCGGATGCCGAGGTTGATGTCGACCAGCGACGTGGTGACCAGCTTGCCGTCCACCACCACGCCCGGGGTCACGAACATCTTGCGGCCCCAGTTCTCCATGTCCCGGTAGCGGAAGTTGCACACCTCGGGATCCTGGTACGACCCCCAGCAACCCAGCAGGGTCCGGCGCAGACCGACCTGGTCGTAGCCGGGCAGCGCCTCATAGAAGAAGTCGAACAGGTCGTCGTGCATCGGCACGACCTTCTTCATGAACTCGACATAGCGCATCAGCCGGGTCATGTAATCGGTCATCAGCTGCACCGTGGCGGTCGTGCCGATGCCACCCGGATACAACGTGGACGGATGCACGTGCCTGCCCTCCATCAGGCAGAACATCTCCCGCGTCCACCGGCTGACGACCAGCGCTTCGCGATAGAAGTCACCGGTGAACGGGTTGAGCGCCCGCATGATGTCGGCGATGGTCCGATACCCGTGCATGCCGGCGTGCGGCGCCTGGGTGTTCTCCGCCTTGGCCAGCACGCCAGGGTTGGTCTCGGAGACCATCTTCTCGCAAAAATCAACGCCGACCAGGTTCTCCTGGAAGATGTTGTGGTCGAACATGTACTCCGCGGCCTCGCCGAGGTTGATCAGCCACTCACCGAGGTGCGGCGGCTGCACGCCGTAGGCCATGTTCTGCGTGTACACCGAACACGTGCAGTGGTTGTCGCCGCAGATACCGCAGATCCGGCTGGTGATGAAATGCGCGTCGCGCGGATCCTTGCCCTTCATGAAAATGGAGTAGCCCCGGAAGATCGACGACGTGCTGTGGCATTCCACCACTTCTTTGTTGTCGAAGTCGATCTTGGTGTAGATGCCGAGGCTGCCCACGATGCGGGTGATCGGATCCCATGCCATTTCCACCAGCTGGCCGGGCTCGCGCTTGGCGTGGGACGGCTCTGGAATGATGGTTGTCATCGAAACTTCTTCTCTCTATGTCAAATCCGCTGCGTGCGAAGGACTCATCGCCACGCTTGGCCGTGGACGCACCGGAGCGACTCGCACTACCAGGTGCGAGTCGCTCCGGATTCGAGTTTCGTGCCGGGATGCCGCCACTTGGGTTCCTTGTCGACGGTGCGATTGGTGATGTGCCGCAGGTTGCGGATCACCGACCCGTACAGGCCCGACGCCGTGGTGGAAACCTTCCCGCCCGGCGGCTCGTCCATGAACGGCATGAACTTGTCCGGGAAGCCGGGCATCGTGCAGCCGATGCAGATGCCGCCAACGTTCGGGCAGCCGCCAATTCCGTTGATCCAGGCCCGCTTCGGCACGTTGCACTTGACGACCGGACCCCAGCAGCCAAGCTTCACAATGCATTTCGGCGATCCGTATTCGGTGGCGAAGTCGCCCTGCTCGTAATAGCCGGCCCGGTCGCAGCCCTCGTGCACGGTCTGGCCGAACAGCCACTTCGGCCGCAGCGCGTCGTCGAGCGGAATCATCGGCGCCTGCTCGGTGGCCATGTAGAGCAGATACGTCAGCGTCTCGGCGAGGTTGTCCGGGTGGATCGGGCAGCCCGGTACGCACACGATCGGGATGCCGGCCTTGCTCTTCCAGTCCCACCCCAGATAATCGGGCACACCCATCGCTCCGGTCGGGTTGCCGGCCATCGCGTGGATGCCGCCGTAGGTGGCGCAGGTGCCGGCCGCGACGATCGCGGTGGCCTTTGGCGCGAGCCGATCCAGCCACTCACTGGTGGTCATCGGCTGGCCGGTTGCCGGATTATTGCCGAACCCGCACCAGTACCCCTCGTCGTGCAGCTGCTCGTTGGGGATTGACCCCTCGACGACCAGCACGAAGGGCTCCAGTTCGCCGCGATCGGCCTTGAAGAACCATTCGAGGAAGTCGTCGGCGCCCCCGTTCGGACCGCATTCGAAGTCGATCAGGGGCCAATGGACGGCGATCTTGGGCAGGCCGGGGAGTGCTCCGAGCGCGATCTCCTCGACGCTGGGTTGCGTGGCGGCAGTCAACGCCACAGAATCACCGTCACAACTCAGGCCGGCGTTGATCCACAGCACATGGATGAGCGCCTCTTCTGCCTTGACTGCTGCCTCGGTAGGCATATGTCTCAGCTTTCCGGAGTCCGGGCACGGGACCCCTACGCCGCAGGAGTCGACCCTCGGCCCACTTGCGCGGCGCTAGTTCTGGATTTACTCCGGCGACTATGTCTTGTCAACGGATCGTTGTGACATTCCGCTGTTTGCGCGAACTTTCAACCACGCGTACCACTGCGCGATACCATCGCCACTTGTCGCCGACATCGGCAATATATTGACGCTGGGGTTAACCGAACGGGCATAGTTCGCACATTCATCAACATCAAAGTTGACATAGGGCAGCAGATCGACCTTATTGATGATGGCGAGCTTAGATTCGGCAAACATGTGCGGGTACTTCAGCGGCTTGTCGGCGCCCTCCGTCACCGAGATGACAACTACTTTGCTGTGCTCACCCAGATCGAACAGCGCGGGGCAGACGAGATTGCCGACGTTTTCGATGAACAACAGCGAGTCGGTTTCCGGATCCAGCGCCTCCAGCGCGCGCTGCACCATCGCCGCGTCGAGATGACATCCCGCGCCGGTGTTGACCTGCACGGCCCGGGCGCCGGCGGCGCGGATGCGCTCGGCATCGCGCAGCGTTTCCTGGTCTCCTTCGATGACGGCGATCGGGCGGTCGGCGCCGAACTCGCGGATCGTGCGCTCGAGAATGGTCGTCTTACCCGCTCCCGGTGAACTCGTGACGTTCAGCGCGAGGATGTTGCGCTCGGCAAGCCACCGCCGATTCTGTTCGGCGAGCAGGTCGTTCTTCGCGAGGACCTTGTGCTCCAACGAGATCGTCTCGGTGTGCACCGCGTGGTGATGGTGGTGTTCGTGGTCGTCGGGATGATCGTGGGGATGATCGTGGGGATGATCGTGGTCGTGGCGGTGCCCGTGGTCATCCGGGTGGGCATGGCCGGCCATGGTGATGACCGCGCCGTCGTCGCCGCAGCCGCAGGTTGCGCACATGATCAGCTCACTTCCATCGACATGAGTTTAAGTTCTCGTCCGGCCAGCACGTCGACATCCGCACTGCCACAAGGGCACAACAGGATCGGGTCGGCGAGCTCGAATTCCTGACCGCATGTTCGGCAGCGCGCCGATCCCGGCCGGACGTCGAGGTCCAGACGGGCGCCGGCGGCGACGGTGCCCTCGGTGGCCAGGCCGAAGCAGAACTGCATCGAGTCGGGCACCACGGCGCACAGCGCGCCCACCTCGAGGCGGATGCTGTGCACGCGTCGCCCCGCGGCGTGCTCGCACACTGCGTCGACGAGGCTCTGCGTCAGCGCCATCTCGTGCACGTCTGCCCCACTTCGGCGGGATGTCGCCGGCCCAACGGCTCCATGGGCCGGATGACCTCACGATAGGACGGATGCCCCGGTTTCGTCACGGTTCAGCAGGTGTCGCGCCACGGCGCGACGGGGCCACCGAGTGGCGCGCGGGTGGGTGCCGCCCAACCGTTGGGCAGGTAATGGGTTTCTTGGATTTAACGCTCATCGCGGCGCCATGGCCAGCCCGGTCCGGTCCCGCACGGTGTACTGCACGTCGATGCCGGAGGCGCGCGCTCAGTGCGCCGAGACGGCGGCCTCGAGTTTGTCCTCGTATGCACCCTCGTCGCGGCCGAGTGCGATCGTGGCCGCCGCCATCGCGGCAACCGCGACGGGAAGCAACGCTATGGCAACGCCGCTCAGGGCGAGGTTCTCGCCGAGCACGACGATGCCGAGCAGCACCGCGACGATCGGCTCGATCACCAGCATCGCCGGTACCGACATCTGCAGCGCACCTGCGTGAAAAGCGGACTGCTGCAGCAGAGTTGCGACAATCGCGAGCACAACAACGAGATACGGCGCCGGTGCGGCCGCCATCGCCGCTAGGCCGTGTTCGTTGAGCAGTTCCATCGATACTTTCGTCAGCACCGCGACCACGCCGAACAGCACGCCCACCGCGAACGCGAGCAGAACGGCGCGTCGTCGGCCCGTGCTTCGGGCCGCGGCCGCCACTCCGACGATCACCACCGGCGCAATCACCGCCGCGACGAGAATCCAGCTGACCAGCGGTGGCTGATATTGCGTTGGACTGGTCTTGGCGATCACGACGAAGAGCGCCAAGCCGGCCGTCAGCAGCGTCGCCCAAGCCCACTCGGCGCGGGTGACGTGTTGGTGGGCGAACCGGGCGCTCAGCGGCAACGCGAACAGCAGCGAGGAAACCAGCAGCGGCTGCACCACCAGCAACGACCCCTTGGCCAGCGCGAGCGCCTGAAACACATAGCCACCCACCGCGGCCGCCGTGCCTGCCCACCACAATCGGTTGTGCAGCAGGGTGGTCAGCATGGTCGGGGAGACGCCCAGTTCGTCCGGGACTTCCATGGTCGCGCGTTGGCGAATCACGATTCCGAGCGCCGAACACGCAGCAGCGAACAGCGCCAGGAGCACCACAAGGTGATGCGCCATTGGAGTCTCCTCGCCGTTGCGCGGACAGTCGCCGGATACCCAATGAGAACATGGCTACCCTGCCACAGCCTGGCCGCAGGGACTTCCCAGGAGTAATGGCCGGCGTGTCCGCGCCGATAGCAATAGCGGCAGGTCGGACAAATATCGGACAAATACAAGCCGGTGCGTGGGATTCAGGTGAGATGACAGACGCTGTTGGGTTGTCGGTTGGTGCGACCAACATGACCGCGCTGGTGTTGCGGCGTGCCGCCGTGACCCGGCGGTCGGTGCTGACGATGTACTCCCACCGGCCCGCGGAGGTCGGTGTGCCGTCGGATAATCCGAATCTGAACGAGCCCGGCGTGATCTTCACCGACTTCGTGGACCGGGTGGGCGATCCCGTCGGCATCGTCGCCGCGGACGGTTCTATCGGTCACGGCGACGTGCTGGTCGCCGAGGCGTTGCGCGCCATGCTGTATGCCGTCACGCACGGCCGGCCGCCGCCCGAGGGCGCGACCGTGACGTATCCCGCGCATTGGCCTCCGCACGCCGTCGAAGCGCTCCGCCGGGCATTGACGGCACTGCCGGAATGGTCGCGCGGCGGGAGACCGCCGTCGTTGATCCGCGATGCGGCGGCCGCACTGACCGCGCTGCAGGACAGCCCTGGTGTGCCGACGCGTGGGCTGATCGCGCTGTGCGACTTCGGCGGCACCGGGACGAGCATCACGCTCCTCGACGCGGCCGAGGGGTACCAGCCGATCGGGCCGACGGTGCGTCACCTCGACTTCTCCGGCGACCTGATCGACCAGGCGCTGTTGAAGCACGTGATCGCCGACCTGTCCGGCGCCGACCCGGTTGACGTCGCCGGCACGTCGGCGCTCGGGTCGCTGAATCGCCTGCGCGCGCTCTGCCGGGCGGCCAAGGAGCGGCTGTCGGTAGCCACGGCGACGACTCTCGTCGCGGACCTGCCGGGGTTGCGGAGCGACATTCGTCTGACCCGCGATGAACTCGACGACCAGATCCGCCGACCGCTCGATGGATTCATCGCGGTGCTTCGAGACACGTTGCAGCGCAGTGGCATTTATCCGGCCGATTTGGTGGCCGTCGCCTCGGTGGGGGGCGGCGCGAACATTCCGTTGATCACCACGACACTGTCCGAGCATTTCCGGGTCCCGGTGATCACCACGCCACGCCCGGAACTGACCGTTGCCGTCGGCGCGGCACTGCGCGCGGCTCGCGGGCCGGTCGACGAGACCGCGACGGCGCTGGCTTCGTTCCGGCCGGACCCCGCATCGGATCAGACCGGCACCTTGCGGGCATTGGCCTGGTCGGAGGACCACGGCGGGCCCGAACTCGTGCCCTACACCGATCCAGCCGGCGCGCCGGCGAGATTGAGCAGCGCACGTCCGCGACTTGACTTCGTGCCGGAGCCCGAGCCGCCGGAGAGCCCGAAACCACCACAGCCCTGGTATTCCCGCCCGGTGGCGGTGGCGGCGGCCTGGATCGTCACGATCGGCCTCACGGCCGCCGGCGTGGCGATCGCTCATCGCAACGACAGCGCCTCGATGTCTGGCCCGGCCAGTGGTCCCGTCAGCACGGCTCCGGTCACCAAGGCCGCCGGCCCGCCCGCCGCAGCGGATGCCGGCCAGCCGCAGCAGCAGGCTCAGGGGTCGCCAGACGTCATCGCACCGCCGGCGTTGGTGACACACGACCGTGCGATGTTGCCGCCGCCGAATGCGCCGGCACCCGCCGTTGTGCCGGCCCCGGCACCGATCGGCCCGCCGCCAGAGATTGGCCCGCCGCCGGCGATCGGCCCGGCTCCGGCGGCGCCGCCACCGGCGCCCGCCACCGAGCCAGCGCCGACGTCGACACAGCCATCGACGTCGACACAGCCATCGCCGTCGACACAGCCATCGCCGTCGCCGCAGCCATCGCCGTCGACGCAGCCATCACCGTCGACGCAGCCGACGAGTACCAAGCCGCCGCCCTCCCATACGCCCGCGCCGCAGCCGTCGTCGTCCGCCGCACCGGCGCCGTCGATGAGCGCCCAATCACACACGTCGCAGTCGCCGGCACCGGAGCCGAAAGGGTAGCCGGTCACGGCGTGTCAGCTTGAGTCGAACACGTGTTCGTCTAAGGTGGTGTGGGTTCGAAACTCTGCGATGCAGGTCAGTCCACTTGTCGGTGCCTGCCTCTAGCGTCACGGCCAACCGAACACCACAACGAACGGAGACCACCCATGCCGCAGGCCCCTGACCGCGATAAGGCCCTCGAGCTGGCCATCGCACAGATTGAGAAGAACCACGGAAAAGGCTCGGTGATGCGGCTCGGCGACGAGGTGCGCCAGCCGATCTCGGTGATTCCAACCGGCTCGATCGCCCTGGACGTTGCGCTGGGCATCGGCGGGCTGCCCAAAGGCCGGATCGTCGAGATCTACGGCCCGGAATCGTCGGGTAAGACCACGGTCGCGCTGCACGCGGTGGCCAACGCGCAGGTCGCCGGCGGCATCGCGGCGTTCATCGACGCCGAGCATGCGCTCGATCCTGATTACGCCAAGAAGCTCGGCGTCGACACCGACTCGCTGCTGGTGTCTCAGCCCGACACCGGCGAGCAGGCGCTGGAGATCGCCGACATGCTGATCCGGTCCGGCGCGCTGGACATCCTGGTCATCGACTCGGTGGCCGCGCTGGTGCCGCGTGCGGAGATCGAGGGCGAGATGGGCGACAGCCACGTTGGTCTGCAGGCTCGCTTGATGAGTCAGGCGCTGCGGAAAATGACTGGCGCGCTGAGCAACTCGGGCACCACGGCGATCTTCATCAATCAGCTGCGCGAGAAGATCGGTGTGATGTTCGGGTGTGGGTCCTGGTACACCGAAGTCACTCTCGCCGACGGGTCAACCGAACAGCTCGGCAAGATCGTCACCCAGAAGATGGACGTCGAGGTCTTGTCCTACGACATCGAGTCGGGGCAGATCGTGCCGCGGAAGGTGACCAATTGGTTCAACAACGGCAAGACCGAAGAGTTCCTGCACTTCAAGGTCGATAGAGCCGGAGGCCACGCCAGCTTGGCAATGACGCGTAACCATCTCATCCGGACTCCGGGCGGCTGGTGTGAAGCCGAGGACATCAGAGTCGGCGACCGCGTGATGTTGGCGCAACCGAGCTTGCTCGGTGATCAACAGTGGGAACTCGTGCTGGGCGCGTTGATGGGCGATGGGCGCCTATCTCGCCCCGTTCGGCAAGATTCCGAAAGCGCCCGGCTTCGTATGGGACGCGGGGCGGAGCAGTCGGAGTATCTCGACTGGAAAGTCTCTCTGCTGGAGAACATCCCCCACCGCCGCACCGGCAATGGCAAGGGTGCGGTGTTCGCCGACTTCACTCCGCTCTCCGAACTTCACGAGCTTATGAGCGCGGTGTACCTGGGCGACGGGAAGACATTCATTTCCGAGGAGTACCTCAAGGCGCTCACCCCGCTGGCGTTGGCCATCTGGTACATGGACGACGGCTCGTTCGGCCTGGGCTCCAAGGGCCTGCAGGGCACCGCTGGCGACAGCGGCCGCATCCAGATCTGCGTGGAGGCGATGAGTGAGGGATCACGGGTGCGGCTTCGTGATTACCTGCGCGACACCCATGGCCTGGATGTGCGCTTGCGCCAAGCGGGTTCTCCCGCCAAGGCCGTACTGGTCTTCTCCGCTGAAGCCACGGCGAAGTTCCAGGAGCTGATCGCGCCGTATGTGCATCCGTCGATGGCGGACAAGTTGCTACCCCGCTTCCGCGGCCAGTTCAACGTAGAACCGCAGTATGTCGAGCCGACGATGCAACTGATGCCGGCACGCGTCACCGAGATCGAGTCGAAAACGGACTACCCGACAATGAGTCGCTTCGACATCGAGGTCGAGGGTTCGCACAACTACTTCGCCGACGGCGTGATGGTGCACAACAGTCCTGAAACGACTACCGGCGGAAAGGCGTTGAAGTTCTACGCCTCAATTCGCTTGGACGTCAGGAGAATTGAAACCCTCAAGGACGGCACCGACGCAGTGGGCAACCGCACCCGGGTCAAGGTCGTCAAGAACAAGGTGTCACCGCCGTTCAAGCAGGCCGAGTTCGACATCCTCTACGGCAAGGGCATCAGCAAGGAGGGTTCGCTGATCGACATGGGTGTCGAGCAGGGCTTCATCCGCAAGTCCGGCTCGTGGTTCACCTACGAGGGTGAGCAGCTGGGGCAGGGCAAGGAGAACGCCCGCGGCTTCCTGGTGGAAAACATCGACGTGGCCAACGAGATCGAGAAGAAGATCAAAGAGAAGCTCGGCATTGGTGCCGTGGTGACCGATGACGAAGTCTTGCCGGCCCCAGTCGACTTCTGACGGGACGCCGGCCCGCGAGGAGCAGGCGCGGGCGTTATGCCTGCGTCTGCTCACCGCGCGGGCCCGGACTCGGGCGGAGTTAGCCGGGCAGCTGGCCAAGCGAGGCTATCCCGGCGACGTCAGCACCAGGGTGCTCGACCGCCTCGCCGAAGTCGGCCTGATCAACGACGCCGACTTCGCCGAGCACTGGGTGCGGTCGCGGCGGATCAGCGCCGGGAAAGGCAAGCGGGCGTTGGCCGCCGAGCTTCGCACCAAGGGCCTCGACGGTGACGTGATCAGCGCGGCGCTCGACGGTATCGACGCCGCCGACGAGCGCGACCGGGCGGTGGATCTGGTGCGGGCCAGGCTCCGCCGGGAGAATCTCGACGGCGATCAGATGAAGGTGGCCCGTCGGCTCGTCGCGATGCTGGCGCGGCGCGGATACCACCAGGCAATGGCCTTCGATGTGGTCAGCACCGAGATGGGACTCGAACTGGAACGCCGCCGCACTTAGTCCCGGCGCAGATAGGCCTGAATCGTGGTGCCGTCGGAGTGGGTGTGGATGCGAACGAGGTCGGCCAATGCGTTGATGACGAAGAGCCCGCGCCCGCCGCTGGTGGCAGAAGAAGGCGGCCGGCGCCCGGCGAGAGGATCGTCGAGGTGCCCGGTGTCACGGGCCTCGCATACGACGTGCCCGTCGTGGTGCCAGAGCGCCAGCCGGCATCCGTTGTCGGTGTGTTGCAGGCTGTTGGTGGCCAATTCGGTGGCGATCACCTTCAGGTCCACGATTCGGTCCGGGGACAGGCCGAACAACTGCCCGTACCGGGCGACGAACGTGCGCGCGCGGCGCAGATCGGTCAACTCTTGGACCGCGTACGCGGCGGCCGCCGGGTTGTTCGTCAGCGGCTCGTTGTAGCGGGCCAGCACCTCCTCCGGCGCGTAGTCGGGGCTGAGGCTCTGCGATGAGCCGTCCTCCCAGACCACCGGATGCGTTATGCGGGCGTCGCTCAGCACCCGCGCCTCGAGACTGGACGCGTCGTAGGCGCACAGCATCGTCACGTCTCGACCACTGAACGGCGAGTGCTTACCGAAGCCGAAGTTGATCAGGGCCTCATGCTGAACACAGGCCGGGTATTCGGCGGCCGTGCGGCCCACCCAGATCGGTTCACCGATCATGCGCACGGGCCGGTCGCGGTGCTCGTCGGCGAAGGCACTCAACACACCGCCGAGGATGCGGCCGGGGTTGCGCCCGGCACGGGTCATGTCGAGCATCATCACGTCGTTGGCAGTGTCGCCCAGCGCACCGCCCAGCAGCGCCAGATTGCTCTCGGGCACCGCAACGAGAGCCGGATACCCGCTGTCCACGGCGTCGACGATGAACGGCACCAGGGCATTCAGATACTCCTGCGGGGAGCGATAGAAGATCGCGGGGTGCACAAATCTGCCGGGCGCTCTCTGTGTGCTCGTCGACATCAGCGCTCCTACACGAATCGGCAGGGCCTTTGCACCATCGCTCCAGGTTACGCGCCGGGCACTTCCACCTGAGTGGCCCTCGCCGCGGCGGGTGCCGCGGCGGTGCGACTGCGCCGGCGCAACCGGGCTTCCAGCCGGATGGCCAGCGCCGAAAGCGTCATGTTGACCGTGATCATCAGCACCGCGATCACGATGAGCGCGGGCACGTAGTTGCCGTACCGCGATCCCACCACCGTGCCCTGGCGAACCATTTCGACGAACGTGATCTGGTAGCCGATCGCGGTGTCCTTCAGCACGACCACCAGCTGCGACACCAGTGCGGGCAGCATCACGGTGATCCCCTGCGGCAGCAGAATCAGCCGCATCACCTGCCCCGGCCGCAAACCGAGCGCCGCCGCGGCCTCGGATTGCCCGCGCGGCAACGCATTCACGCCGGCGCGCACGATCTCGGCGATGACCGCCGCGTTGTATAACGTCAGCCCCGTGACGACCCCGGCCAACGCCAACTGCTTCGACGGGAACACGTTGTATTGCGCGTACAGGAAATACGCGAAGATCATCATGATCAGCACCGGCACGGCCCGGAAGAACTCCACGACCACACCGGACACCCAACGGATCGGCGCCTGCACCGACATTCGGCCCACGCCCAGCACAACACCCAGCGCGAGCGCCAGCGCGATCGACAGCGCCGCGGCGGTCAACGTGCCCTGGACGCCCGGCAGGATGTAGGTCCGCCACAGGTTCGCCGTGGTGAACGGCTGCCACTTGGCGGCGGTCAGCTGGTTCTTCTCGTCGAGCTTGACGAGCGCGAACACCACGACGCCGGCAGCCGCCAGCACGGTCACCGCGGTGATCACCCGGTTGCGCACCACTGCCCGCGGCCCCGGCGCGTCGTACAGCACGGTCGACGAACTCATGGTTGTCCGCTCGTCGCGCGGCCGCGCATCACCGCGCTACCGCCAGCCGTCGGCCCAGATAGGTGAACAGCAATCCCAGTGGCAGGGTCAGGACCACGAACCCGACGGCGAAGATCGTGCCCACCGCCAGCAGCGCCGCGGTGGTCTCGATCATCTCCTTCATCAGCAGCGCCGCCTCGGCGACCCCGATGGCCGACGCGATCGTGGTGTTCTTGGTCAGCGCAATCAACACCGATCCCAGCGGCGCGATCACCGAGCGAAACGCCTGCGGCAGCAAGATGATCCGTACATTCTGCCCGAACGTCAGGCCGAGCGAGCGGGCGGCCTCGGCCTGGCCGAGCGGCACGGTGTTGACGCCGGCGCGTACCGACTCGCACACGAACGCCGCGGTGTAGACACCCAAACCCAACACCGCCAGGCGAAAATTGCTGTCCGCGATCGATGTCGGCGAACGCGGATCGACCAGCCTGATGCCCAGCGTCTGCGCCAGCCCGAACGAACAGAACAGCAGGATCAGCGTGAGCGGCGTGTTGCGCACCACGTTTACGTAGCCCGCGCCGACGAACCGCAACACCGGTACCGGCGACAGCCGCATCACCGCCAGCGCAGTGCCCAGGACCAACGCGCCGAGCCCCGAGTAGACGGTCAGCTTGATGGTGACAAAGAACGCGGCGAAGATCTGGTCGCGGTACTGGCTGAAGATTTGCACGCTCGAGTAGGCGGACTAGTAGCGATCGATCCTCGGCGGAGCCGGCAGCTGGTAGCCCGACGCACCGAGGTTCTTGTCGAACGCGGCCTTCCACGCGCCGCTGTCTTCCATTTTCTGCAAAGCGTCGTTGATCTTGCTGCGCAGTTGCGCGTTGTCCTTGGCCAACCCGACGCCGTACAGCTCGGTGGAGAACGGCTGGCCGACGATCTTCATCGTCCCCGGGCTCTGGGCGGCGTAGCCGGCCAGGATCACCGCATCGGTGGTCACCGCATCGACCGCGCCGTTCTTCAACGCCTCCACGCACGCCGAGTAGGTGTCGTACTGCTGAAGCTGCACGCTCTGGTACTTGTCCTTAATCCGTTGCGCCGGCGTGGATCCCGACACCGAGCACAGTACCTTGTTGTTCTGCAGCGATTCGGGGCCCACGATGTCGGTGTTGTTGGCCCGTACCAGCAGGCTTTGACCGGTCTGGAAGTACGGTCCCGCGAAGCTGACCCTCAGCTTGCGGGCGTCGGTGATCGAGTATGTCGCAACGACGTATTCGACCTGGCCGTTTTGGATCAGCGTCTCGCGCTGTCCCGACGGTGCTTCCTTCCATTCGATGTCTTCGGGCTTGTGGCCGAGCTGTTGTGCCACATACGAGGCCACGTCGACGTCGAACCCGCTCACCGAACCGTCCGGATTCTTCACGGACAGGCCCGGCTGGTCGTACTTGATCCCAATGGTGATCTTGTTCCCGCCGCCACCGCCACAACTAGCCACCATTAGCGTGACGAGCAGGCCCGTGGCAACGGCAACGCAGATTCGCAGCTTGGACAGCGTGGTAAGCCCAGAGAGCTCAGAACGCATGCTGTGTGTCTCCTTGGAAGTGGCTAGTGACTGAGAATCTTGCCAAGAAAATCCTTCGCGCGGTCCGACTGCGGCGATTCGAAGAAAACGGCCGGCTCGGCCGCCTCCACGATCGCGCCGTCGGACATGAACACCACTCGGTTGGCGGCATTGCGCGCGAAGCCCATTTCGTGGGTCACCACCAACATGGTCATGCCGTCTTTGGCGAGGTTCACCATGACGTTGAGCACCTCGCTGATCATCTCGGGATCCAGCGCGCTGGTCGGCTCATCGAACAGCATCACCTTCGGATGCATCGCCAGCGACCGCGCGATCGCGGCGCGCTGCTGTTGTCCGCCGGACAACTGCGCCGGGTACTTGTCGGCCTGGTCGGCGATGCCGACCCGGTTCAGCAGGGTCAGGCCCTCCTCTCGGGCCCGGTCCCGCGCCACCTTGCGCACCTTGATCGGCGCCAGCGTGACGTTCTCCAGGATTGTCTTGTGCGCGAACAGGTTGAACGACTGGAACACCATGCCGACATCCGAGCGCAGCCTCGCCAGTTCGCGACCCTCGGCCGGCAGTGGCACCCCGTCGACGGAAATGGTGCCCGCGTCGATGGTTTCCAGCCGGTTGATGGTCCGGCACAGCGTCGACTTGCCCGAACCGGACGGCCCCAGAATCACGACCACCTCGCCGCGCTGCACGTCCAGATCGACGTTCTTCAGCACATGCAGGTCGCCGAAATGCTTGTCGACCCCGCGTAGGGAGACCATCGGCGGTGCCGGCGCCGCCGTTGCCGCCGCCTCAGCCATGCAGGCACCCTACCCAGCCGAGCCGCGTCCGGGCAGATTTCCGGTCCGGGCGGGCCCGTACCATAGGGCCGTGACCGGTACGGTGATGAGCTCTTCGCGCGAGCGCTCATCGGCAGCGCAGACCAAAGTGCGCACCTACCAGGTGCGCACTTACGGCTGCCAGATGAACGTCCACGACTCCGAGCGGCTGGCCGGGCTGCTCGAAGCCGCCGGCTACGCCAAGGCTGCCGACGGCTGCGACGCCGACGTCGTGGTCTTCAACACCTGCGCCGTACGCGAGAACGCCGACAACAAGCTCTACGGCAACCTCAGCCACCTGGCACCGCGCAAGCACAGCGAGCCCGACATGCAGATCGCCGTCGGTGGCTGCCTCGCGCAGAAGGACCGTGACACCGTGTTGCGTAAGGCGCCCTGGGTCGATGTCGTTTTTGGCACTCACAACATCGGATCGCTTCCGGTACTGCTGGAGCGCGCCCGGCACAACAAGACCGCGCAGATCGAGATCGCGGAAGCGTTGCAGGAATTTCCGTCCAATCTGCCTGCGGCTCGCGAATCTGCTTATGCCGGATGGGTCTCCATCTCAGTGGGTTGTAACAACAAGTGCACGTTCTGCATTGTGCCGTCGTTGCGCGGCAAGGAGCTCGACCGCCGACCCGGCGACATCCTCGCCGAAGTGCAATCGCTGGTCGACCAGGGCGTGCTCGAGGTGACGCTGCTGGGCCAGAACGTCAACGCCTACGGCGTGGCGTTCGCCGACCCGCAGCTGCCGCGCGACCGCGGTGCGTTCGCCGAACTGCTGCGTGCCTGCGGCCGCATCGACGGCCTTGAGCGGGTGCGGTTCACCTCGCCGCACCCGGCCGAATTCACCGACGACGTCATCGATGCGATGGCGCAGACGCCGAACGTATGCCCTGCGCTGCACATGCCGCTGCAGTCCGGCTCCGACAAGGTGCTGCGGGCGATGCGCCGGTCCTACCGAACGGAACGGTTCCTGGGCATCCTCGACCGGGTCCGCGCCGCGATGCCGCACGCCGCGATCACCACCGACCTGATCGTCGGTTTCCCCGGCGAAACCGACGAGGACTTCGAGGCCACGCTCGATGTTGTTCGGCGCGCCCGGTTCTCCGGCGCATTCACATTCCAGTACTCGAAGCGGCCCGGCACGCCGGCGGCCGGGCTCGACCGTCAAGTTTCGAAAGATGTCGTGCAGGAGCGTTATCGGCGACTGCTGGAGGTGCAGGAGCAAATTGCGCTGGCGGAGAATCGGGGCCAGCTCGGCAAGACCGTCGAGCTGCTGGTGGCCACCGGGGAGGGCCGCAAGGATGACCGCACAGCGCGGATGAGCGGGCGGGCCCGGGATGGGCGGCTGGTCCACTTCGCGCCCGGCGGCGGCGAAATCCGGCCCGGCGACGTCGTCACCACGATCGTCACCGATGCCGCCCCCCACCACCTGATCGCCGACGGCGGTGTGCTCACCCACCGGCGCACCCGCGCCGGGGATGCGCACGAGGCGGGTGGCCGTCCCCGCGGCGTCGGATTGGGGATGCCTCGCGTTGGGGCGGCGCAGTGAGCGGCAACAACGGCGAATTCGACGCGTTCAAGCACGATATCGATGCCGCCGAGCGCCGTGTCGCGAGTGAAATCGAACCAGGCGCAAGGGCTTTGGTCGTCGCGATTCTGGTGTTCGTGCTGCTGGGCTCGTTCGCCCTGCCGCACGCCGGACGTGCCAGGGGCTGGGACGCGTTGGTCTTCGACCCGATCGCCGCGCAGGTAGGGGTCGCGCTGCCGTCGCGCGTGTTCACCTGGCTGCTGCTGGTGTTCAGCGTCGGATTCTCGATGCTTGCATTGCTCACCCGCCGGTGGGTACTCGCGTGGATCGCGCTGGCTGGCTCGGCGCTGGCCAGCGGCGTCGGAATGCTTGCGGTGTGGTCGCGCCAGACCGCGGCGGCGGGCCATCCCGGGCCCGGCATCGGCCTGATCTTGGCGTGGATCACGGTGATTCTGTTGACCTTTCACTGGGCCCGCGTCGTCTGGCAGCGCACCGCGGTTCATCTCGCCGCCGAGGAGGAACGCCGCCGCGCCGCGGCCGAACGGCAGTCGAAGCGCTTCCTCGACACCCTCGACGACAACGACGCCGACGAGAACTAACGGCTCCTCTTGCCGAGCGCGCCCTCCGCGGTTTCGGCCCACTGCCGCCACTGCTCGGCGTTGGCGCGTGCCGCCTCGGCGTCGGCGGTGCGACCGCTGGCCTCTGCCTTCCGCGCCTGGCGCTCGAATTCCTCTGCGCGAGAGCGGAATTGCTCCGCTCGAGCCGCGGCCTGCGGATCGGCCCAGCCCGAATCCGCCGCTTCCCGCACCTTCTTTTCGACCGCGCGCAGCCGTCGCTCCAGCTCCGCGGTCCGCTCCCGGGGCACTTTGCCAATCGCTTCCCACTTCTCGGCGATCGTGCGCAGCGCGGCCCTGGCCGCATCGACGTCGTCGGTGTCCAGTCTTTCTGCCTGCGCCAGCAGCTCCTCCTTTGCGGCGGCGTTGGCTCTCATCTCCGCATCCCGCTCCGCGCTGGCCGCGTTGCGGGCGCTGAAGAACTTGTCCTGGGCGGCCTTGAACCGTTGCCACAGCGTGTCATCGGCGTCCTTGGACGCGCGGCCCACCGCCTTCCATTCGCCGAGCAGCTCGCGGAACGCCGCCCCGGTGGCTCCCCAATCGGTGGAGTCCGCCAACTCCTCGGCCCGCTCACACAACTGCTCCTTGGCCTGCTTGGCGCCGGCCCGCTCGCGGTCCAGCTCCGCGAAATGTGAGCCGCGCCTGCGGTTGAAAGTTTCCCTGGCCGCCGAGTAGCGGCTCCACAGCGCGTCGTCGGTCTTGCGGTCGACGCCGGAGATGGTCCGCCACTCCTCGAGGATGGCGCGCAGCCGGTCCCCGGCGGCCTTCCACTGCACCGAGTTGGCGGCCAGCTCTTCGGCCTCCGCCGCCAACGCCTCCTTGCGGGCGATCTGAGCGGCCCGGTGTTCCTCCCGACGGGCCTTCTCGGCCTGCGCGGTCTCGTCGGCGTGGCCGCGCAACGCGTCCAGCCGGGCCGCCAACGCGTCCACGTCGCCGAGCACGGCCGCGGTGGCCAGCCCGTCGGCGAGCGCGGCGGCGGTCGACTTGATCTTGCGGGCGTCGCCGGTTCCCGACGCCAGCCGCCGCTCCAGCAACGCCACCTCGGTACAGAGATCCTCGAAGCGGCGTCCGAAGTGGGCGAACGCCGCCTCTTGATCACCGGCCTGCCACGAGCCGACGACCCGTTCTCCCGACGACGTCACGAGCCACACGGTGCCGTCGGGGTCCACGCGGCCGAACCGATGTGGATCGCTGCCCGCCGCCACCGGGACAGCAGCGGCGGGCCGGCCCGGGCGTGGAACCGGGCGCGGCGGCCCGGGATGCGGCACGGGTTTCGGCGTCTCCGCCGTGCCGCCGACGCCATCGACGTGTTCGCTCTCCGACATGTCCCATACCTCCGCGCGGATTGCCCGCACACCTGCCGCGCGACGCGGCGCCCGATAGCTATCGTCGAGAAGGTCCCGACCTCGCTATTGAAACAGGTCGCCGTGTGGCGCGCCCGCGCGTTGCCCGTCACGGAACGAGGAGAAGCGCTTGGCCGAGGCGCCCGCCGAGCGGCCGCGCGTTAGCGTTGATGCCGTGCTGACGGCCATTGCGATCATCCCGTCGGCGCCCGTGCTGGTGCCCGAGTTGGCTGGCGCCGCGGCATCGGAGATCGCCGACCTACGACGGGCGGTGTTCGCCGCGGCGGCCGCGCTGCCCGACCGGTGGATCGCCGTCGGCGTCGGGCCCGCCGACGCGGTGATCGGCCGCTGCGGCGCGGGGTCGTTCGGCGGCTACGGCGTCGACCTCCGCGTCGGGCTGTCCCCCCAGGCCTTCGGCGTAGCGGCAATGCCGCTGTGCGCGCTGATGACCGGCTGGGTCCGGACCCGGGTGCGGCCCGCCGCGCAGGCCGAGGTGCGGGTGTTCGCGGCCGACCACGACGGCGAGGCGGCGCGGCTGGGCGGCCGCGGGTTACGCGTGGAGATCGACAAGGCCGCCGGCCCGGTCGGCGTGCTCGTCGTCGCCGACGGCGCGAACACGCTCACCGAGAAAGCTCCGGGTGGCCATGACCCTGGCGGCGCCGACATTCAGCGCGCGCTTGACGACGCGCTCGCCGACTGCGACGCCGCGGCGCTGACGCGGCTGCCGGCGTCGATCACCGGCCGGGTCGCCTTCCAGGTGTTGGCCGGGATGGCCGAATCGCCGCCGCGATCGGCCAAGGAGCTCTACCGCGGTGCGCCCTACGGCGTCGGCTATTGGGCCGGCGTCTGGCAGCCGTAGCCGGGGCGAGCGAAGCGGCCTGGGAAATGACACGACCGATCGCGATCGTCGGCCCGACCGGCACCGGTAAATCGCAGCTGGCGTTGGCGCTCGCCGCGCGGCTCGGCGGTGAGATCATCAACGCCGACGCGATGCAGCTGTACCGCGGGATGGACATCGGCACCGCGAAGCTGCGCCTCGACGAGCGCCGCGGCATACCGCATCACCAGCTTGACGTCCTCGACGTCACCGAGACCGCGACGGTGGCTGGTTACCAGCGCGCGGCGGCCGCCGACGTCGAGGCGATCGCGGGCCGCGGGGCGGTGCCCGTCATCGTCGGCGGATCGATGATGTATGTCCAGTCGCTGCTCGACGAGTGGGAATTTCCGGCCACCGACCCCGCGGTGCGAGCCCACTGGGAGCAGCGGCTGGCCCGCGTCGGCGTCGCCGATCTGCACCGCGAGCTGGGCAGGCGCGACCCTGCGGCCGCCGAACACATCCTGCCTACCGACGCCAGGCGCATCGTGCGGGCGCTGGAGGTCGTCGAGTTGACCGGACGGCCGTTTGCCGCGTCGGCGCCCGCGATCGGCGCGCCGCGCTGGGACACCGTGATCGTCGGATTGGATACCGAGATGGCGCTTCTCGACGCCCGGCTGGCCGAACGCACCGAGCGCATGTTCGCCGACGGGCTCGTTGACGAGGTGAAGGCGCTGTTAGGTCGCGGGCTGCGGGACGGCGTCACGGCATCGCGGGCGTTGGGGTATGCCCAGGTGATCGCCGCGCTGGACGCCGGCGGGGGAGACCAGGCGATCGGCGCGGCCCGCGAGCAGACCTACTTCGGCACGCGGCGCTATGTCCGGCGGCAGCGCGCTTGGTTCCGGCGTGACCATCGCATCGGCTGGCTCGACGGCGCGGCCGACGACACCGTGGACGCCGCGCTACGGGCATGGCGAGAAGTATCCTGAACAGGTGATCTTCGCGAAGGGCCACGGCACGCAGAACGACTTCGTGCTGCTGCCGGACCTGGACGCCCGGCTCGCGTTGCGGCCGTCGGCGGTCGTCGCGCTGTGTGACCGGCGGCGTGGCCTGGGTGCCGACGGTGTGCTGCGGGTCACCACGGCCGAGGCGGCGGTGGCGGCGGGTGTGTTGGATCGGTTGCCCGAGGGCGTCGCCGCGGCCGACTGGTACATGGACTACCGCAACGCCGACGGCTCGATCGCCCAGATGTGTGGCAACGGCGCGCGGGTGTTCGCGCACTACTTGCGGGCAAGTGGGCTGGAGACGCGAGACCAGTTCGTCGTCGGCTCGCTGGCCGGCCCGCGGCCGGTGGTGCTGCACCATGTCGACGGCACCGCCGCCGACGTCACGGTCGAGATGGGCAAGACCAATCGGCTCGGGCCCGGCCAGGCCGTCGTGGGCGGGCGCCGATTCGCCGGGTTGGCCGTCGACGTCGGCAACCCGCACCTGGCCTGCGTGGAGCCGCGGCTGACCGCCCAGGCGCTGGCCAATCTCGACGTCGGCGCGCCGGTCATGTTCGACGCCGGCCAATTTCCCGACGGGGTCAATGTCGAGGTGCTCACCGCGCCGCAAGCCGCGTCGGTCTCGATGCGGGTGCATGAGCGCGGGGTCGGGGAAACCCGTTCCTGCGGCACCGGCACCGTCGCGGCCACCGTGGCGGCGCTGGCGTACACCGGCGCCGACACCGGCACCCTGCGGGTATGCGTGCCTGGTGGCGAAGTGACCGTGACCGTCACCGACGCGACGAGCTATCTGCGGGGCCCGTCGATCCTCGTCGCGCGCGGTGAATTGTCCGAGGAATGGTGGCGCGCGCAGCAGTGTTAATTCAGGTGCACGATGCCCTGCTCCCGTGCAAACCTGTACTTGCCTATGACATTTCCCGAATTTCCTGTTGACGACTTGCCCAGCACGGGCGAGCTGGCTCTCGACGACCGCTCGGCGCTGCGCCGAGTGGCCGGTCTGTCGACCGAACTTGCCGACATCTCCGAGGTCGAATACCGGCAGCTGCGACTCGAGCGGGTGATCCTGGCCGGCGTGTGGACCGAGGGCAGCGCGGCCGACGCCGAGGCCAGCATGGCCGAGCTGGCGGCATTGGCGAAGACCGCCGGCTCGGTGGTGCTGCAGGGGCTGATCCAGCGGCGCGACAAGCCCGACCCTTCGACCTACATCGGCTCGGGCAAGGCCCAAGAGCTGCGTGAGGTGGTGTTGGCCACCGGCGCCGACACCGTGATCTGCGACGGCGAATTGAGCCCGGCGCAGCTGACCGCGCTGGAAAAGGCGGTCAGAGTCAAGGTGATTGACCGCACCGCGCTGATCCTGGACATTTTCGCCCAGCACGCCACGAGCCGCGAGGGCAAGGCGCAGGTAACGCTCGCGCAGATGGAGTACATGCTGCCGAGGTTGCGCGGCTGGGGCGAATCGATGTCGCGGCAGGCCGGCGGGCGAGCCGGCGGCAGCACCGGCGGCGTGGGCCTGCGCGGTCCCGGTGAGACGAAGATCGAAACCGACCGGCGCCGCATCCGCGAACGGATGGCACGGCTGCGCCGAGACATCAAGGACATGAAGCAGGCCCGCGACACCCAACGGGGCCGCCGGTTGCGCAGCGACGTACCGTCGATCGCGATCGTCGGCTACACCAACGCCGGCAAGTCCAGCCTGTTGAACGCGCTGACCGGCGCCGGCGTGCTGGTGCAGGACGCGTTGTTCGCCACGCTCGAACCCACCACGCGCCGAGGGTGTTTCGACGACGACAGACCGTTTGTGCTCACCGACACGGTCGGTTTCGTGCGGCATTTGCCGACGCAGTTGGTGGAGGCCTTCCGCTCGACGCTGGAGGAAGTCGTGGACGCCGACCTGTTGGTGCACGTCGTCGACGGCTCGGACGCCAATCCGCTCGCCCAGATCAGCGCGGTGCGCCAGGTGATCGGCGAGGTGATCGCCGAGCACGACGGCCGCCCGGCCCCGGAGCTGTTGGTGGTCAACAAGGTCGACTCCGCAAGTGATTTGGCGCTGGCGAAGCTGCGCCGCGCGCTACCCGGCGCGGTGTTCGTGTCCGCCCAGACCGGCGAGGGCATCGATACGCTGCGCACCCGGATGGGTCAGCTCGTCGAGGCGGCCGACACCGCCGTCGATGTGACAATCCCGTACCACCGCGGCGACCTGGTGGCCCGGGTGCACTCCGACGGCCGGGTCGACGAATCCGAGCACGGCGCCGAGGGCACCCGGATCAAGGCCAGGGTGCCGGTGGCGTTGGCCGCCAGTCTGCGCGAGTTCGCCACCGACTAGTCACCCACGGCGCCCAGCGTGAATCCACGGCGCCCAGTGTGACTCCACGGCGCCCAGCGTGACTCCACGGCGCCCAGCGTGAATCCACGGCGCCCAGCGTGACTCCACGGCGGGTTTTTTCGAGAATTCTCGCCCCAGCCTCACACTCGACGCCCCAGCCTCACACTCGACGCCCCAGCGTCACGCTCGACGCCCCAACCTCACGCTCGACGCCCGACGCTAACCCCCGAGTTCGTACACGTCGGCGGCGTCTGCCCCCATCACCTTCTCGGCAAGCTGCGCCTTGAGCTCGTCGAGGCGAGATTCCTCTGGCTCGGTGCGCTGATCCTTTCCGGCCAGGTCGATGAACTCCTCTGTCACGAAGCCGTC
This sequence comes from Mycobacterium sp., assembly GCF_035640695.1. Lineage (GTDB taxonomy): Bacteria > Actinomycetota > Actinomycetes > Mycobacteriales > Mycobacteriaceae > Mycobacterium. The sequence continues at coordinate 32,618 of NZ_DASQVQ010000085.1, read as the reverse complement.
GCGTAGCAACAACGTCACCCACCTATCGCCGATGTGCACTTCGAACACGAAGCTCTGCAGCAGTCGGCCGCGGTCGGGCCGCGCGAGCGCCACGTCGATCGTGTACCGGTCGTCGGTCACCGCGCGCGTCACGAGCTCGAACCCGTCGCGCGCGCCAGGGCCGCGAAACGCTGTGCGGACGGCGATCGACCGTCGCTGCGGCGCCTCATCCGGCGAAACGACGTCGAATGCGCGCTGCAGCACCTTGTATGCGGCGGCGACCCCGGCGGGCGAGCCGCCGCCGTGGTATTTCATCATGTCCTCGAACGAGAACTCGATCACTCGACCCCGCTCGGCCACCCGAATCGTCTCGGTCATGACACGACTGTAAGAGGGACTGCTGGCGGCCGACCAACCATCCGGTTGGTATGTTGGGGGACGCAGAGTCGCCGTTCCTTCCGGAGGTCATCCATGGCTAGTCCCGTCATGTATCAGCGCACGCTGTTCGAGCCGGAGCACGACCTGTTCCGCGACTCCTACCGGGCGTTCCTCGAACGCCACGTCGCGCCGTACCACGAGCAGTGGGAGAGGGACAAGATCGTCGACCGCGGCGTCTGGCTCGAGGCGGGCAAGCAGGGTTTTCTCGGCATGGCGGTACCCGAGGAGTACGGCGGGGGCGGCAATCCCGACTTCCGGTACAACGCGATCATCACCGAGGAGACCACGACCGGGCGCTACAGCGGCATCGGCTTCGGGCTGCACAATGATGTGGTCGCGCCGTATCTGCTGCGGCTGGCCAACGACGAGCAGAAGGCCCGCTGGCTACCGAAGTTCTGCACCGGCGAGCTGATCACCGCGATCGCGATGACCGAACCTGGCACGGGCAGCGACCTGCAGGGCATCAAGACCCGAGCCGTCAAAGACGGCGACGAGTGGGTGCTCAACGGTGCAAAGACGTTCATTACCAACGGTATCAACTCCGATCTCGTGATCGTGGTTGCCCAGACCTCTGCCGACAAGGGCGCGCTGGGCTTCTCCTTGTTGGTCGTCGAGCGCGGCATGGAAGGTTTCGAGCGCGGACGCAAGCTGGACAAGATCGGCCTCGACGCGCAGGACACCGCCGAGTTGTCGTTCAACGATGTGCGGGTGCCGGCGGCCAACATGCTGGGCGAGGAGGGCCAGGGCTTCGTCTACCTGATGCAGAACTTGCCGCAGGAGCGGCTGTCGATCGCGGTGATGGCCGCCGCTGCGATGGAGGCGGTGCTGGAGTCGACGCTGGAATACACCAAGGAGCGCAAGGCGTTCGGCAAGCCGATCGGCAGTTTTCAAAACAGCCGGTTCGTGCTCGCCGAACTGGCCACCGAGGCCACCATGGTCCGCATCATGGTTGACGAGTTCATCCGGCTGCACCTCGACGAGAAGCTCACCGCCGAGCAGGCCGCGATGGCCAAGTGGTATTCGACCGAGGCCCAGGTGCGGCTGATCGACCGGTGCCTGCAACTGCACGGCGGCTACGGCTACATGCGCGAGTACGGCATCGCGCGAGCGTTCCTCGATTCGCGGGTGCAGACGATCTATGGCGGCACGACCGAAATCATGAAGGAGATCATCGGCCGCAGCCTCGGCGTCTAGCCGGGGCCCTCTGGCACCGCGTCAGCGGTCGCATCCGTTCGTCTAGGCAATCCCGCTTCGTTATCGTCGTCTGCTGACATAGTTGACTGAGGCAATACCGAGGGGATCCTTGCCGGGCCGCGAGGAGGGGCGATGACCGGGCCGCGAACCCGGCTGACCGAGACGATTCGGCGCGCGACGATCGGCCTGTTCACAGTGGCGGCCCTGGTTGTGCCTGCGCCGATGGCGGCGGCGAGCCCCGAGTCCGACGCCAGCGACGCGATCAATCAGGCCTGGGATGCCAGCAAGGGTGACCACGGCCCCCTCGGACCGAAGGACGGCGACGTCTACCCCGTCGGTGACGGCTTCGGCCAGAAATTCGCCGGGGGCAAGATTTTCTTCACTCCGGCAACCGGCGCCAAGATCATGCAGGGCGCGATTCTGGAAAAGTACGAGTCGCTGGGTGGGCCGGCGGACAGCGACCTGGGTTTTCCGACCATTGATGAGGGCGCCGGCAAGGCCCCCGACAGCCGCAACACCACGTTCAGCGCCGGCGACCACCCGGTGATCTTCTGGACACCCGCCACCGGTGCCCGGGTGGTTCGCGGAGCGATCAACGCCGCGTGGGACAAGCTTGGCGGGTCGGCGGGTGCGCTCGGGGTTCCTGCCGAAGACGAGGCCTACAACGGCGACGCCGTGACGCAGAAGTTCACCCGCGGCGAGATCTCCTGGAACCAGCAGACGAAGGCCTTCACGACAGTGCCGCCCGAACTGGCCGACCAACTGGCCGGCCTGGCTGTCCCGCAGGACCCCACCTCCGCGATAAACGCGGCGCGACGTGCCGCCGGCGGCGCGATGGGGCCGCTCGGCGCCAAGCAGGGCCCGCAGTACCCGATTGGACCCGACGGTGTCGGCCAGAACTTCGCCGGCGGCAAGATCTTCTACAGTCCGGCCGCCGGCGCGCACGTCGTCACCGGTCAGGTCCTCGCGAAGTATGAGTCGGTCGGCGGACCGCAGGGCGACCTGGGCTTCCCGGCCAGCAGTGAGACCGACGGCGGCCTGGCGTCGGCAAGCCGGGTCAGCACGTTCGACGCGCCGGACAAGCCGGTCATCTTCTGGACGCCTGACTACGGCGCGGTCATCGTCCGCGGCGCGATGAATGCCGCATGGACGAAGCTGGGCGGTGCCACCGGACCACTTGGAGCCCCGGTGGCGGACCAAACCGAAAACGGCAGCGTCATCACGCAAAAGTTCAGTACCGGAGCGATTTCCTGGAACAGGACGACCAAGGCCTTCAGCACCGAGCCGTCGAACCTCGCGGCCTCGTTGGCCGGTCTGCAGGTGCCCGGCGAACAGCCCAAGGCGCCACCCAAGGCGGCGTCGAATGCCAGCGGCCACAACTTGTTTGGCTGGCACTGGTGGTGGGTGCCCGTCATCATCGGAGTGCTGTTCCTGCTGATAGGCCTGATGGCCGCGGCTGCGGCGCTGCGAAATAGACGGTCGGGCAGCCGGCCTCAACCGGAGATGCCGGACGCAGCCATGCCTGCCACCGTCGGATTCGGGGCGGCGGGCACCGATGACCACGGCGACGGTCGGTTCGCAAATCGGTACGACCCGGCCTGGGGGCCTGGCCCCGAAGCCGCCAACAGGCAAGAGCAGTTCGGCGACGCGCCCGTCGGCGAAGCGCCCCGCGAGGATGAGGCCCTCTGGCTTCAGCCCGAACCCGACGACAGTGATACGGCGCCAAACCGTATTGAATCCGACGCGGAGCCCCAAGGCGGCCGACATGAGGTGCCGGACGCGGAGGACCAGGCGAGCGCCCGGCCGGCGATTCATCTGCCACTCGACGACCCCTTGCAGATCCCCGAGGGCTATCCGATCAAGGCCGACACGAAGTCGGGCCAATACTGGGCCCCGGATAGCACTCGCTACAACGATGCACGGGCCGAAATCTGGTTTGCGAGCGAAGAGTTCGCGCGCGCCAATGGCTTCGTCAGGGGCCGGTAAGCACCTAGATCTTGCGGATCACCGTGACGACCTTGCCCAGCACGGCGGCCTCGTTGCCCGGAATCGGGTCGAACGCGGGATTGTGTGGCATCAGCCAGATCTGGCCGCCGGCGCGTTTGAACGACTTGACGGTCGCTTCGCCGTCGATCATCGCCGCGACGATGTCGCCGTTGTCCGCGACATTCTGTTGCCGCACCACGACCCAGTCGCCGTCGCAGATCGCGGCGTCGACCATGGAGTCCCCGACCACCCGCAACAGAAACAACGATCCCTCGCCCACCAGCTCGCGCGGCAGCGGGAAGACGTCCTCGACGGCCTCTTCGGCGAGTATCGGCCCGCCGGCCGCGATCCGGCCGAGCACCGGGACGAACGTCGGTTCGGGCAGCGCATCCGACCCGGCGACGTCGGTCGCGACCGGTGGCGCCGCGGACTCGTCGGCTCCGCGGACGTCCACGGCCCGCGGCCGATTCGGATCGCGGCGCAGGTAGCCCTTGCGTTCCAGCGCCCGCAGTTGGTGAGCCACCGACGAGGTTGATGTCAACCCAACTGCGTCGCCGATCTCGCGGATGCTGGGGGGATATCCGCGGCCGGTGACCGATGCGCGGATCACTTCCAGAATCGTGCGTTGACGTTGCGTCAACCCGGCATCTGATGGGCGAGGCGTGTCGCTGGTGTCGCTCATGACGCCGAATGTAGTCGCCCCGACCGACATCCTCAAACATTTGTTCGAGGCGTGTCGCATCCGAGGTCTGCGCCGCCCCGACTTGTCGGTGGCATCTGGTACACATCGATCAAATGTTCGCTACTCGAACGCATGATCGACTATATTCGAACACAGGAGCGATCCGGTCGCAGAAAGGCAGGCAGCCATGACACTCATCGATACCGGTCAGCCGGTCCTCGGGCACGTCGTGCGGGCACGGACCGGCGCGGCGCGCGCACGGCAGCGTACTGTCGCGCGCCGCCGCCCGGGTCCGCCGCGACCCGCCGTGGGTGCGTTGCGTTTTAGCGGCACCGGCGTGGCGATGTCGCGGGCGCCGCATCGCCGTCGGCCCGTCAGTGCGGCCATCACCGCCGCGCTGGCGGGCCTGGCGGCACTGATCACGGTGTGGCTGGGTGCAATCGCACATTCCGGCGGCGTCGTCGGCAGGCCGGCCGCGGTTCCCGAGCAGCTCGCCGTGGTACAGGTGCAGGCAGGCGAGAGCCTGCAGGGCCTGGCCGCCCGCGTGGCACCCGATGCGCCGGTCGGACAGGTTGTGTCGCGGATCAGGGAACTCAACCAGCTCCACACCGCGTCGCTGGACGCCGGCCAGACGCTGATCGCACCGGTCGCGCCGAGCGCCGACCGTGCGCGCTGAATCCGGCTGGGGGACAGGACCACTGGCCCAGGCGGTGACGACGTGGGCCGCGACCGGTCGCGTGTTGGCCGACGACCGGCGCGCGCAGGTACTCTCGGAGGCGTTTGAGGACCCCGATTGCCGGCGCGGCGAAGGAGCGGTGATGCACTGTCCGTTCTGCCGCAATCCCGACTCCCGGGTGGTCGATTCCCGCGAAACCGATGAGGGCCAGGCCATCCGACGGCGTCGTTCCTGCCCGGAATGCGGGCGCCGGTTCACCACGGTCGAAACCGCCGTGCTGGCGGTGGTCAAGCGCAGCGGCGTCACCGAGCCGTTCAGCCGCGAGAAGGTGATCCGGGGCGTCCGTCGCGCCTGTCAGGGCCGGCAAGTGGACGACGACGCCCTGAACCTGCTCGCCCAGCAGGTCGAGGACACCGTGCGGGCCAAGGGGTCGCCCGAGGTGGCGAGCCACGAAGTGGGCTTGGCGATCCTGGGCCCGCTGCGCGAGCTCGACGAGGTTGCCTATCTGCGCTTCGCCTCGGTCTACCGGTCGTTTTCATCGGCCGAGGACTTCGAGCGCGAAATAGAGGCGCTTCGGGCGCATCGCAACGTCGCCGCCTCGAAGTAGTCACCGCCGTCAGGCGACCTGAATCCGTCCGTCGTCGACGACACGTCCGGACACCCGCACCCATCCTTCGGGACTCCAGTGCGTGTAGATCATTGATCCCTTGCCCTGGACGATCGTCAGGTCACGGCTGAGGTAATCGGTGAGCCGCACCGCGGCGGCGCCGGTCGCCTCGTCTTCCGGCACGCCCAATTCGGTGGCGAACATGCGCGCGCGTAGTTCGCCCGCGGACTCGTCGATCCAGGCCCACACGTAATGGTTGACATCGTCGTCGAAATCGGCCGGGTCGGCCGCCAACACCGCCCCGGGCGAATCGAGATCGTGGATCGCGAATTCCGGCGCCCACGCGGCCCGTGCGCTGACAGTGGTGAGGTCGTCCTCGTAGCCGACTTGAACAATGCCGGCCGGCACCTGCAGCGTGCGGATCGGCGTGCCGCGCTCGCGCAGCCACCACGCGGCGCCGACGGTGGGGTGCCCCGCGAACGGTAGCTCGGTCGCGGGCGTGAAGATGTGCGCGAGCGCAGTGGCGGTTCCGGCAGCCGGTAACTCGACAAAAATCGTTTCGCTGTAACCCAATTGGGTGGCAATGCGCTGCCGATCTCCGGGCGGCAGCGCACCGGCTTCGACGACGCCGAGCGGGTTTCCGAATTTCCCCTCGTGGTCGGTGAAAACCCGCAGCACCGTCACGTCGGTAGTCATGGCCCGACTGTACGACGATGACAGGGAACCGGTCAGGTGGCGCTGCGCTCGTCGGCGCCCATCGCGTCCAGCACGGCGACGCGGGTGTCGACCGATCCGGTGATCGCGCCTTCGTTGATCCCGGTGCGCAACAGTTCGCGCAACCTGTCCTGGTCGTACTCTGCGGGTTCGGTGGAATCAATGAAACGCCCCACCACTTCAACGAAGCGGTCGGGATCGTCGTGGAACGGAAAGTGGCCGGAATGGTTGAAGATCTCCAACCGCGAACCGGGCATCGCCGCGTGTGCCATCCTGGCATGGCTGACCGGAATCACGAAATCCTTGTCTCCCCAAATCAATTGCACCGGAACGAATTTGGTGAGATAACATCGGTCGAGCATGGTGATGACCTGACCGCGCCAGTCGACCACCGCGCGCAGCGTGCGGGAGAACGCCGACGACGCCGTGGGCTCGGGCAGCTCGGCGATGATGCGCAACACGTCGGGCAGATCCCTGGCGATGCCGCGCGATCCCAAGGCCGTGCCGACGATCCGGCCCCCGATCTTCACCGCCGCCAGCGCCAGCGGAAGCCGCAACAGCGCGAGCGCCTCGGTGCCCATCGGCAGTGACGCAAAGCGCAACGCCGGGTGGACGTCCCTGGTCACGCCGCCGGTGGCGACCAACACCAGTCGATCGACCAATTGCGGGAACTGATAACAGAATTGCATTGCCACGCCGCCGCCGAGCGAGTGGCCGATCACGGTGACCCGGTCGATATCGAGGACCGCCAGCAGGTCGCGCATCCCGTTGGCGTACGCCGCCACCGAGTAGTCGGCACGCGGTTTGTCAGACTTGCCGTGTCCCAGCAGATCCGGTGCGATCACGGTGAACCGCTGCGCCAGCTTGGTTTGCACGGTCTCCCACGTTGACGAGTTGTCGCCGATGCCGTGAATCAGCAGGATCGCTGGCCCCGATCCGGCGATGCGGAACGCGCGGCGATAACCGTGGATGGTGCGGCACTCCAGCGACGGCGTCACCTCGCGCACCGGCCGCAAATTGCGTTTTCGGGCGGTCATAGTGCCAACTTCGGTGTCGGGGCGGCCTGGCGGCGCGCGTGGCTCAGCTGTTCTCGTCGCCTTCCCCGTTGCGGGACTGTTGGGCCAGGAAGCGCTCGAACTCCGCGCCCAGCTCGTCCCCGCTCGGCAGGTCCTCCTGTGACAGCAACGACCTATTTTCCTGGGCGGCGACGAACGCATCGTACTGTCGCTCCAACGCGGTGACCACCTGAGCGACCTCCGGGCTCGCGTTGACCTGCTCGTCGACCTTGGCCTGCACCTCGGCCGCCGCGTCGGTCAGCGGCTCCAGCGGGATCTGCAACGAGCCGCTCTTGGCGACCTCCGCAAGCAGCGCCTCGGCGGCCGCAGGGTAGTCGGTCTGCGCCAGATAGTGGGGGACATGCACGGTGAACCCCACCACGTCGTGGCCGTGCTGGGCCAGGCGAAACTCCAGCAGGTTCGACGCGCTGCCGGGCACCTGCACCTCGCCGATCCACGGCGTGTGGTCGGCGATCAGCTCGCGCTTGTTGGCGTGGGCGGTCATCGTGATCGGCCGCGTGTGCGGCACGGCCATCGGGATCGTTCCCAGGCCGATAGTTCGGCGCACTCCCAGACGCTCGGCCAGCAGCCGCACCGCGGTGATGAACCGTTCCCACTTCACGTCCGGTTCCATGCCGGCCAGCAGCAGAAACGGCGTGCCGACGCTGTCATGCAGCGCGTACATGCTCAGCTCCGGGTCTTCGTACTGGGTGAAGTGATCGGTCTTGAATGTCATCAACGGACGACGTGACCGGTAATCCAGCAGCTCGTCGATCGCGAAAGAGGCCACCAGCTCGGTGGAAAGCGTTTCCCTGAGATACTTGGCCGCGAGCCGGATCGCGTGGCCCGCGTCGGAGAAGCCCTCGAGCGCGTGAATCATCACCGGCCCCCGGCCGTCGGCGGCGGACAGCTGCGGCGCGGGAAACTCCAGCTCGTAAATGCCGGACTCGTCGGGCCGGTAGTGCGGTTGGTGCTCGTCAGACATGGTCTCGCCTCCCTGAGCGTCCCTAACAGGATGCCGTGACGTCTAGTGTCCCTCAGATCACGGCCAACGCCATCGGATGCCGATATTCGCGAACACATATACCCTCCCCAGCGCAACGCGACACCCACATGCGGCGATTCCGCGCCGGCGTGGTCTTTCGCGCACAGAAGAATTCACTCGGGCATGATCGGTGCAATGTCGCGGGTGTTGGCGTGTTTGGCGGTGATTATCGTGCTGGTCGCGGCCCAGGCCTGCGGCCGATCCGCGCCGTCGGCCCCGCCCAGCCCGATACCGCCGCCTGTCGCCACCGCCGCGCCGGTCGACGCTGATCCGCACGTCGGCGCCGTCTTCCTCGGGGCCACCGACCTGCACACATGTGCGGCGGCGGTGCTGCACTCGAAAACTGGGGATCTCATCGTCACCGCGGCGCACTGCCTGGCCGACGGATATGACATCACCTTCGTGCCCGGGTTCGCCGGTGCGGGCGGGCCGGCCGGCACCTGGGCGGTGCACGGGGTCTACTTCGACCAGCGGTGGTTGGCTGCTCGGGATCCGGTGGCCGACTACGCGATCGCACGCGTTGGTCGCGACGGCGCCGACTCCATCGAGGCGCTCGCCGGCCCGGGCTTTGCGCTGGGCCGCGCACCGAACGCGGGCACAGCGGTGACCATTACGGCGTATCCGCTCGGTTCCGGCGGTGGTCCGATCGGCTGCCGCGGCTCCGCCGCGGTCGCGTCCGGCGGGTTCCCGTCCATGAGATGCGCCGGCTTCGACGACGGCACCAGCGGCGGGCCCTGGCGCAACGGATCAACTCTCGTCGGCCTGATCGGGGGCTTGCACGGCGGCGGCTGTCCCGACGAAAACGTCTCGTATTCACCGCCATTCGACGACGGCGTGGCGCGGCTGCTGGCGCGGGCCGAGGCGGGTGGGCCCGCCGACATTGCGCCCGAGTCGTTCGACGACCACTGCGTCAGGCCCGGAACTGGTTGAGCGCGCGCATCTTGTTCATGACGTCAAGCGCGGCAACCTTGTAGGCCTCCGAAAACGTCGGGTAGTTGATCACCGCGTCAACGAGATATTCGATGCTGCCGCCGCAGCCCATCACCGCCTGGCCGATGTGCACCAGCTCCGTCGCGCTGGTGCCGAAGATGTGTACGCCGAGCAACTTGAGGTCCTCGGTGGACACCAGCAGCTTGAGCATCCCGTAGGAGTCGCCGGCGATCTGCCCCCGGGCCAGCTCTCGGTACCGGGAGACGCCAACTTCGTAGGGGATCGAATCCTTTGTCAGCTCAACCTCGGTCGCGCCGACATACGACACTTCGGGGATCGAGTAGATGCCGATCGGCTGCAGCTCGGTCATCCCGGACGTCGGCTCGCCGAACGCATGGTAGGCGGCGAGCCGGCCTTGATCCATCGATGTCGCGGCCAGCGCGGGGAAGCCGATCACATCGCCGACGGCGTAGATGTGGTCGACCTTGGTCTGGAAGTCGTCGTCGACGAAGATCCGGCCCCGGTTATCGGCTTCCAGGCCGGCGTTGGCGAGGTCTAGATGGTCGGTCTGGCCCTGCCGGCCGGCGGAGTACATCACGGTCTCGGCGGGGATCTGTTTGCCACTGGCCAGGGTGGTGACGGTGCCGGCGGCGCCGACATCGACGGCGGTGACTTCCTCGCCGTACCGGAACGTGACGGCCAGGTCGCGCAGGTGGAACCGCAGCGCCTCGACGATTTCCGGGTCGCAGAACTCCAGCATCGAGTCGCGTTTTTCCACGACGGTCACCTTGGTGCCGAGTGCGGCGAACATCGATGCATACTCGATGCCGATGACGCCTGCGCCGACGACCACCATCGACGACGGCAGCGACTTCAGGTCGAGGATGCCGTCGGAGTCCAGCACCCGTTCCTCATCGAACTCAACGCCCGGCGGCCGCGCCGGTTTGGTGCCCGTGGCGATCACGATGTAGCGACCGTTGACGGTCACTCGCTCGGCGCGGTGAGGATCTTCCACCATCACAGTGTGTTCGTCGAGGAAGCGGCCGTGACCGGTGTACAAGTCAACACGATTGCGCATCAGCTGCGAGCGGACCACGTCGACTTCCTTGCCGATCACGTGTTGCGTGCGAGCCAGCAGGTCAGCCGGGGTGATCTTCTCCTTGACGCGGTAGCTGGCGCCGTAAAGCTCGCGTTGGCTCATGCCGGTCAGGTAGACCACCGCCTCGCGCAGGGTCTTCGACGGGATGGTTCCGGTGTTGACGCACACGCCGCCGAGCATGCGGCCGCGCTCGATGATCGCCACCGATTTGCCGAGCTTGGCCGCGGCTATCGCGGCCTTCTGCCCGCCGGGCCCGGAACCGATGACGACGAGGTCGTACTCCAGCATGGAAGCCATGAGATAGACATGTACGCCGATTATGGGAATCGCGCATGCCGGCCGCATCAATACCTCGTGAACAAAGCCGTGTAGCAGGCGTGCCTCAGCGGCGCGAGGCCGCCGCGATGAGAGCATGGCGGCGATGTCGTCGCCACGATGGTCGAGTGCCTGCGGATGTCTGCTGCTGGTCGCCGCCACCGCGGGATGCAGTCGCGCCGTCGACGGCTCCGCGTCCGTTCAGGCCGCCATCCCGCTTCCCTCGCTGCTAATCGATCCTGGTCGGTTTCCGCCCGATTATTCGCCCGTCGTGCTCGACGCTGCCGCTTCCGATCAGGCATTGCGCAACATCGACGGTGCGCCGGCCGTGGCGATTGTCACACCGTCGAGCTGCGCGGCGCCCCCACCGCGCGACGCCGCAGCGATCGTCGCCGTCGCTGCCGGAGGCTCGTTGACCGTGGCGGTGAGTCGCGCCGACGGACCGCTCAGTGCCCGCCGGAACCAGTTAGCTAATTGCCCGACGTTTACTGTCGAAGGTCCCGGCGGCGCGTCGACGGTCAGCGTCGAGCTCCTGGCGCCGCCGCCGGTGGACGCCGACGACAGTTACGCCGTCGCGCGGACCTCCTCGGGTGCCGCGCCGCAGGCAACACTGACGCTGGTAGCACAGCGCGGCGATGTGCGGGTGACGGCCGGCACCGCGACCGCGCCCGGCGAACCGCGCGACACCGAGACCCTCGATGTGCTGTTCACCGATGCGGTGCGCAAGGCGGGTCACGCCGGCGGGCAATAACGGCCTATCCCCAGCCGCGAGTTCATCCACAGCCTGGGCCGCCTACCGCAGAACGCCACGGTTGACGGCGGTCCGTGACGGCGCTCGTTGCCACCGTCGGGGCATGACCACATCTCAGCCTGATTTTCTGCTCAACAAACCCGGCGCGCTGATCGCCGCCCTGCCCGCCGTGCTCGGCTTCGTCCCGGAGCAATCTCTCGTCCTCATCAGCATCGAACGAGGCGCCATGGGATCGGTGTTGCGGGTTGATCTTTCGCCGCAGCTGACCGACACAACGCATCAGATCGCCGAGGTGGCCGCGGCCGCCAGACCCGACGCCGCGATAGCGGTGATCGTGGATGCCGCGGGTGCGCGGTGCCCGCTGTGCGCCGACGACCACCGCGAGCTTGCCTCCGCGCTGACGCAAAGCCTTGCGGCCCAGGGGATTACCTTATGGGCGGTGCACGTGGTGGATCGGGTGGCGCGCGGTGGGCTCTGGCATTGCGTCGATGGCTGCGGGGCCCGCGGCAAGGTCGACGACCCGTCGGCGTCGCCGCTCGCGGTGGCCGCCGTGCTCGATGGCCGACGGCTCTATGCGCGGCGGGCCGACCTCGAGAAGGTGATTGCGGTGGCGGATGACTCGCGCGGCGACGCGGTGGCCGAGCTGATTCGCCGTCACCTACCTGCCTGTGAGAGCGATCGCCGCGAGGATCCCGACGGCTGCAGCCGTCGCGGCGTGCAGGACGCGATCGCGGTCGCCGGGCACGTCGCGCAGGGTCGTGAGCTCACGGATTCGGAACTGGCCCGGATGGCGTGCGCGTTGACCGACATCCGGGTGCGCGACACGCTGTACGGGCTCGCGGTCGGGGAGAACGCCGCGCAAGCCGAATCACTGTGGGCGGCGTTGTCGCGGGCCGTGCCGAACCCGTGGCGGGCCGAGCCCCTGGTGCTGCTCGCGTTCAGCGCGTACAGCCGAGGCGACGGGCCCCTGGCCGGTATCGCGCTGGAGGCGGCCCTGCGCTGCGATCCGGCGCACCGGATGGCCGGCATGCTCGACACGGCGCTGCAGTCGGGCCTGCGGCCGGAACGGATCCGCGAACTGGCGGTCAGCAGTTACCGGCTGGCCGATCAGCTCGGCGTGCAGTTGCCGCCACGGCACGGTTTCGGCCGACACGCGTGCTGAGCCGACGCGCGCGACGGAACCTACACCTTCTCGACCTTGACCGCGTGCGCCATGTGGTGCGGCAGGTGCACCTGCTCGTGGCCGGGGATCACGATCGCGACGCCACCGTCGGGATGCGCCTCGACCGTCACCCGGGCGTTGGGCACGACGCCGGCATCCTTGAGCCGTGCGATCAGGTCGACGTCGCCCTGGACGTGTTCGGTGAGCTGGCGCACCACCACGGCGACCGGGAAACCCGACGGCAGCTCGGTGAGCCGGACCAGGTTCGCGTCGGCGGACCCGGCGGTCGAATCGACCCCAAGTTCGGCCAATCCGGGAATCGGGTTGCCGAATGGGGACACGGTCGGGTTGTCGAGCACCTGCACCAGCCGTCGTTCCACATCTTCACTCATCACGTGCTCCCAGCGGCACGCCTCGGCGTGCACGTCCTCCCACGGCAACCCGATGACGTCGACCAGCAACCGCTCGGCGAGCCGGTGCTTGCGCATGACGGAAACGGCCAGCGCACGGCCCTTCTCGGTGAGTTCCAGATGACGATCGCCGGCCACGTGCAACAGCCCGTCGCGTTCCATCCTCGACACGGTCTGGCTGACGGTAGGGCCGCTCTGCTCGAGCCGCTCGGCGATGCGCGCGCGCAGCGGCACCACGCCCTCCTCTTCGAGGTCGTAGATCGTGCGCAGATACATCTCGGTGGTATCGACAAGATCGTTCATTAGGGGACCCTTCGTCGGCACCCGAGTCTACCCGGCCTAGCTGCTGTAACGGCGCTTTAGCAGCGAGGCCCAGACGGCCGTGTGCCCGCCGGTGAAACGGCGGGCACACGGGTGAGGGAGCTAAAACGAAGCCGGCGTCGCCGGGCTCAGCTGGCGTAGGAACGCAGCCGATCGGCGCGATCGCCGTTGCGCAGCTTGGCCATGACTTCGCGCTCGATCTGGCGGACCCGCTCGCGCGAGAGTCCGAACAGTTTGCCGATCTGGTCCAGGGTGCGGGGCTGGCCGTCGTCAAGACCGAAGCGCAGCCGGATTACCTGCTGCTCGCGCTCGTCGAGCGTGGCCAGCACGTGCCGGATGTCGGTGTGCAGCAGCTCGGAGATCACCGCGTTCTCCGCCGACATCGCCTCGGCGTCCTCGATGAAGTCGCCGAGCGGCGCCTCCTCGTCGCTGCCGACCGGCATGTCCAGGCTGACCGGATCGCGGCTGTGCTCGAGCAGATCGGTGATCTTGTCCACCGGGATGCCGGACTCGGCTGCCAACTCCTCGTCGGTAGCCTCCCGGCCGAGGTTCTGGTGCAACTCCCGCTTGATCCGGGCGAGCTTGTTCACCTGCTCGACGAGGTGGACTGGCAGCCGGATGGTGCGGCTCTGATCGGCCATACCGCGGGTAATCGCCTGACGGATCCACCAGGTGGCATACGTCGAGAACTTGAATCCCTTGGAGTAGTCGAACTTTTCCATGGCCCGGATCAGGCCCAGGTTGCCCTCCTGGATCAGGTCCAGCAGCGGCATGCCCCGGCCGGTGTAGCGCTTCGCCAACGACACCACCAACCGCAGGTTGGCTTCCAGCAGATGGCTGCGCGCGGCCTGTCCGTCGCGCACGACCATCGCCAGGTCACGCTTGCGATTCTCGCCAAGCCGCTTGCGGGTCTCCAATAGGTGCTCCGCGTAAAGGCCGGTTTCGATCCGCTTGGCGAGTTCCACCTCATCGGCGGCGTTGAGCAACGCGGTCTTGCCGATGCCGTTCAAATACACCCGCACCAAGTCGGCAGCTGGACTCTGGGCGTCCAGATCGGTGTCAATCCGGTTGGTGGTGGCATTTGCCATTACGGCCTCCTGATCGCGTCGAACTGTCACATTTTCCAACGCTCAAACTGCGCAGAGAGTTCCCGCTCACTGTCGCGAGTAACCCATCTGAGCTGCAGATATGCCGCGATGACCTGAGAATGTCCTGAGAATAGGGTCAGATGCCCTAATCTTGGCCCCGCTCAGCATGATTCGCGGGCGGTGGTTGCGGTGCGTCGCTGTTGCCGGGGCGCAGCGCCGGGCGGTTCGCCGTCGGGAACAACGGCGTGCGGCGCCGCCCGGGATATCTGTGCGTTTCTTCGGCCCGCCGGGGCGGCCGGTCGTTGGCGATCAGCACGGCCATCCACGGCAGCGGCACCGACACCAAGATGATCAGCAAAGACACGAGCCCGTTCTGCCAGATGCCGTACGCGACCGCGGCGAAAATCAGCGCCGGGATTCGAAACGCCATCAATGTCAGGTATTTTCGCACCCGCTGTCGGTGCTCCACCTCGTACGGGGGTGCGGCGCCGGTGATCAAGATAGGCCGGCCGTCATCGTCGAAACTCAGCTCGGGGCCGTGTTTCATATCTCCACTGTTCCACACTCGATCGGCGCCCGTTGAGCGGATCGGCGATGGCTTGTTCGGGCACAATGTGCTCATGCAGACGGAAACGATCGAACGCACCGAAACCGAGGAACGCGTCGACGATGGGACCGGTAGTGACGTCCCGAAATACTTCCACTACGTCAAGAAGGACAAGATCGCCGAGAGCGCGGTGATTGGCACCCACGTGGTCGCGCTGTGCGGCGAGGTATTTCCGGTGACGCGGTCTGCGAAGCCCGGCTCGCCGGTGTGCCCGGACTGCAAGCGCATCTACGACACGCTCAAGAAGAGCTGACCGGCGCGGGCTTATCGTCGGTGGCCTCGCTGCCGCTGAGCTCCTCGGTGCGCATCCTCAGCCACCACCGGAAACGACGAGCGTGTGTTTCCGGAGCCGGCCATTGCTCCTGAATCGCATTGTTGAGCTCGGCGCCAATGCACACCGCAAATCCCATGAAGAAAGCGAAAAGCAAAAACGCAATCGGCGTTGCCAGCGCGCCGTAGGTGTAGCCCGTGCTGGTGATCCACCGAAGGTAGAAACGCAGTCCGAAGCTCGCGATCAGGAAGACGACGGTTGCCAGGACCGCGCCGAGCACCAGCCGGTGCGACGGCAGTGGCTTGGGCAGCGAGACCCGATACAGCGCGGTGACGATGAGCACCAGGCCGACACCGAGCATCGGCCAATAGCCGTACTGCAAGACGTTGTCCCAGCTGGCTGGAATCCATGTGGAGATCTTCGGCGGGCCCAATGCCAGGAGCGGCAGCACCACCACGGCGATCACCAGCATCACCACGTAGAGACCCAGCGCGAAGAACCGCTGTCGCACGGGATGGCGCAACGGCGTCTGGTCATGGGCCGCCACGACCGAGTCGACGAACGCCGAGATCGCCGAGGAACCCGCCCACAGCGAGATCACGAACCCCAGTGACACCACTTCGCCGCGGGCGCCCTGGACGATATCGGTGATCGTCGGCGCGATGATCTCGTTGACCACGCTGGCCGAGAAGAAGCTGTTGGCCGCGCTGATCAGGCGTTCCTCGATGGTGGCCAGCGTGTTCGGCCCGAACAGCGGCGCGATGTACGCCAGGCTTCCCAATAGTCCAAGCAACAGTGGAGGCAGGGATAGTGCCTGCCAGAACGCCGCCTGCGCCGACTCCGAGAAGATGGAGTCATCCCACGCCTTCGACAGGGTGCGCACCACGACGCGCCACATCGGATGCGTCGAACGTGTTGACGGCTGGCCACTCATGACCAGTCCAGGATTCCTGACTCGAGGTGTTGGTGCCGCCGAATAGCCGGCTGCGTCGGGCCGCTTCGGGACCCGCGGACTACGCCTCCGGCGCGGCTTCGCTGACTTCTAGCACCGCGGCCAGCTCCAGCAGCCTCGCCTCGTGCTCATTCGCGTGATGCTGGCAGAACAACAGTTCCCCGCCCGACGGAAGCTTTGCGCGCACTCTTGCCGCGGCACCGCAACGATCGCAGCGGTCGGCCCTCGTCAGTACCGAACCGGTCAGCGTTGCGTTCATGGTCCCTCCGTCGTTCTTCTTGTACCCACTTTGACAGACACATTCACGCCCAGCTTTGTTCCACGGCCGTATACCGGTGTGTTATCTCTCACGTTCGCGCCGCGAAGGAGGTCAGACGCATGTCACATCGGGTGCTGCTGCACATCTGCACCGCCGAAGATTGGGCCGCCGCCCGCCGGCTGGGCGAACACCGGCCGCACTCGTTGGGCGATGCCGGGTTTGTGCATCTGTCCACCCCGCAGCAGGTGCATCTGCCCGCCAATCGGCTCTACCGCGGGCGCGGTGACCTGCTGCTTCTGCACGTTGACCCCAAGCTGCTAGATGCACCGCTGCGCTGGGAACCCGGGGATGCAACCGAGCAGGGGTCGTGCGTGTCGCCGGGTCGCTTCGTTCCTGCCCTCCGGATGCTGTTTCCTGGTCGCTTCGCTCCTGCCCTCCGGATGCTGTTCCCGCACCTGTACGGTCCGCTGCCGGTCGCCGCGGTGATCGCCGTCACCGAATACCCGCCCGGCCCTGACGGTGCTTTTGCGCCGTTTCAGCCGGCCGTGTAGGCCTCCGCCTCCACCTCGACCAACAGCTCAGGCGAGATCAGCGCCGACACCTCGATCATCGTCGCGGCCGGCCGGATGTCGCCGAACACCTCGGCGTGCACGGCCGCCACCTCCCGCCACCGAGCGATGTCGGTGACATACATTCGGGTGCGCACCACATCGGCAAGCCCTGCACCCACCTCGCGAAGCGCAATCTCGATGCGGCGCAAGGCTTCTCGGGTCTGCACGGCGATGCTCTCACCCTGGGCGGTGGTTCCGGCGACAACGACGTGCGGGCCGACGCGCACAGCGCGCGAATAACCCACTGCCGACTCGTACGACGAGCCCGACGAGACGTTGATCCGGTCGGCCACCAGTACAAACTAGTCGGCGGCGCGAGATCCCGGAGCGAGGTCGACTCCCTACACCGAGCCGCCGCGGCAATCCTGTTCGGGCCGACTGCGTGTTTTGTGTGAGTCGTGACCGGGCACCCAAACCAAGAGGCCCGGGGGGCCGATTTGAAGACAAGGAGTCGCGGGAGGTACTAGGGATGAAGATGAAGAAACTGGTCGCCGAAGCCACCGTCGTCGGCACGCTCGGTCTCTCGGCTCTTGGCCTGGGCGCGGGTGTGGCGAACGCATACACGCCAGCGCCCGGCAACATACCGTCAGTGCAGTGGCAACAAGACCATGGCGGGTGGTGTTTGTGGTGGTGGTGTTGGGGCGGCCACGGACACGGGCATGACTAACTATTGAAATCCGGCTTCTGCGTCGGCCCGTCATCCTGCTTGGGTGGCGGGCCGATAGCTTTTCCCGTAGACAGCATTCGCCCGGGGGGCTTGAAGCTGGCAAAGTCGTCGACCTACTCCATTCCTGTCAATCAGCCGTGAATCGCGGCGCCAAGGCTTACCTTGGGCACGGCGGCGAAGGGTCTGAGTGATCCGACAGTTCACCTAGCGCGACTCCCTGGGGGACCGCCCCGACCCGTCTCGTGGCCGAACCATTCGGATGGCGCAACGAAGGGAATTGGCAAATGTCAGAGCAAGAACAGAACATCGAGCAGGTCAAGAGAGGTTACGAAGCCTTCTCCGCCGGTGACGTCGAAACGCTGATGAGCCTGCTCGACGACAACATCGAGTGGGTCCAGCCGGGCGACAGCGCGGTCAGCGGTACCTATCACGGCAAGGGGGAAGTCGGCCAGTTGTTCAGCCGGTTGGCCGAGAAGTCGCCGACGATTACGCCCGGCCGCTTCTTCGCGGAGGGCGACACGGTCATCGTGCTCAGCGAAACGACCGCCGGCGGCGAAAAAGCCGCAGCCGCGCAGGTATTCACCATTCGCGACGGCAAGACGGTACGCGTGCAGACGTACACAGACACCGCGGTGATGGAGCGCGTGTTCGGCAAGAAGCAGGTCGCGACAGGGTAGTAGCTCTGCCCAGGACTGGCTGTCCGCCGAGACAGGGACTCTCCTCGCAATAGGGACGGCCCGTCATCCTGCTTGGCTGACGGGCCGATTCCCGTGCCCGGTGCGTTGACGGAGTTGCTTTCTATGCGGCCGGCGCACCACCCGGCGCTGCGACGATCGGCGACATCACGTACGGGCCGACTCTCGCGAAGAGTGCAGTCTCCTCGACTGCCCGGCCCGTATTCGTTAGAGCCACCCTTGAATGGGGGGTCGAAGCTGCACATGCAGGCGCATAATTGAGTATCGCGCCTGATTCGAAATGACGCGCGGACTCGACGGTCGGGAGCGCGAGTGACAGACGACACCAATCCGGAACTGCTCTGGCCCGAAGACCTGATCGAGCAAGCCACGAGCATCCTCATGAACCGCTTCGACCTCGACGCTGTGCGCGCCTTGGAAGTGCTTCGCAGAATGTCACGGAACACCAGGACCCAGATGTGCGTGGTCGCGGAGCAGGTAATCAACCACCACGTGCCAATGGAAGCGATGCGCGGCTTTGAAGAAGATGTGCTTGGTTCCGGCTGACAGACCGTAGCTCACCCAGCGGACCCCGGCATCGCACCGGAACAGTTGCATGGGTTTCGTCGCCCCGCAACATGGAAATCGACAACGGGCACGGTGGAGTGAAACGCCTGCAAGTACGAGAATGAATTGGTTCAGCCGGTCGAGGGGAAGGACGTCTGTCCGTGATGCCATTCTCTAGGGCCGCCAATGCCAGGCTGTCGGCCCGCCTGGGAACACTGGCAGTATTGCTGGCCGCAATGACCTTCGTCGACCCGGCCAGTGCGTCGGCGCACGCTTGGGTTACCGCCACGGATCCGCCGCGAAACGCGACCATTTCCAAGGCTCCATCTCAAGTGACGACAACGTTCAGCGAGGCGGTAACGTCGCCGCAGGTAAACGTTGTCGGTCCCGACCATAAGGAGTGGTCAACCGGCGCCGCCACGAGTGCCGGCGCGGACATCAGCGTCGGCATGCGGCCTTCGCCGTCGCCGGGAATCTACACAGTCAACTACAAGGTCACCTCGGGCGACGGTCACGTCATCAACGGGTCCTGGACGTTCACGTTGCTCCCATCTGCCCCGAAGAGTTGAGCGGCCGCCGGGCGGCCGGCCGCTTGGGAACCAACCTCCCCCTGCACGGGCGCGGGGGCTTTTACCGGCCACCACCGGCGACGTCAACATGGCCGTGGGCTGTGGCGACCGGTGCACTCTCAGTCCAGGTAGTCGCGCAGTAGCACCATGTGAACGGTGTGGTCTAGCTGCGAAGACAATGGTCGCGCGCGAGCAGTGTACCCCTAAATATGTTGGATTGAGAATCGCGGTCAGCGCCCAGCTTCGTACGTAACGGTCACCCGAAAAGTTCGGTGTGCGATCCCGGCGGTACGTAGTCGTGGACCGTGACTTCGTCGTCCGCGCGGCGCCAAATCTCATAGCCGTTCTCGCGGCATATCTTGCCGTCGCGCATCTCGAAGGCGTGCAGAAGCCTCATGCTGACCCGCGTCCCGGGTCGGAAAGGACAGTTCTCGAAGCCGTTGTTGGTCAGCGTGAAATCGATGATGCTGTCGTCGAACACCCATTCTTCGGTGGCGAACCGATACAGCTGGGTGATCTTGTGGATCTTCATGGACTGAAAGACCTTCAGATAGGCCTCGCGCACATCCGCCTTGTTGGTGTAGACGACACCACGGGCCGGCGCTTCCCACACGATATCGTCGGTGTAGCCGGCGATCACTCGATCGATGCCGTCTGGATTCTCGTTGTAGAAGTGATCACCCACTACGGTGAGGTTCCGCGCGATGATTTCGTCGCGGGTGATGGGTGTAGAAGTCATGCGGAGCCTCCGCCGTTTCCGTCTGCCATGAACTGCTAAGGAACCGCACGCTACGCCCATAGTGTGCGCATCGCGATTAGTTTGCCAAGTCGGGCGTCAATCGAGGTCGCGCACTAGCAGTGTGCTACCCGAGCGCTCTACCTGCGTAAATGCAGCAAACGGCGTAGCGGTGTGCGCAAAATACCTGCACTGTGAATCCGGTATTCTGTTTGCTGCTCCCGACGGCCGTTTTATAACTCACGCATCGTATTTCCTTGCGGCACTTGAGAGTTGGGTTCCAAAGAGCAGTCCGGTTTGACGGCGGACCTTAAGGCACGGCGTACTCGCGCGCGGCACGCTCCAGCTTCTTGATCAGTCGGCGCTGATTGACTTGAAAGGCTTTCGCTATCCCCGGCTCGATCTTTCCGAGCAGGGAGGAAAACGACGCGGCCACCACCCAGCGCAGTCTGCACCGCTCAGATGTCAATGGCGTGATGTCGTAGACCTCGCTCAACGCGCTCAGCCGCGGGTGCGCGCGTGCACATACCCAATACCGCAACGAAATACCGTGTGCGCACGCGAGTGACCCAGCATTACCTCAGGTGAGAGGGCGTTTATCGCCACGTCTCAGTCGAGATAATCGCGCAGCACCTGAGAACGGCTCGGGTGGCGCAGCTTGGACATGGTCTTCGACTCGATCTGGCGGATGCGCTCACGCGTGACGCCGTACACCTGGCCGATCTCGTCGAGAGTGCGCGGCTGTCCGTCGGTGAGCCCGAACCGCAGCCGCACCACGCCTGCCTCACGTTCGGACAACGTCTCCAGCACCGACTGCAGCTGATCCTGCAGCAGCGTGAACGACACCGCGTCCACCGCGACGACCGCCTCGGAATCCTCGATGAAGTCGCCGAGCTGGGAATCACCCTCGTCGCCGATGGTCTGGTCCAGCGATATCGGCTCACGCGCGTACTGCTGGATCTCCAGCACCTTTTCCGGGGTGATGTCCATTTCCTTGGCCAGCTCCTCGGGCGTGGGCTCGCGGCCCAGGTCCTGCAGCAGCTCGCGCTGGATGCGGCCCAGTTTGTTGATCACCTCGACCATGTGCACCGGTATGCGGATGGTGCGGGCCTGGTCGGCCATCGCGCGGGTGATCGCCTGGCGGATCCACCAGGTGGCGTAGGTGGAGAACTTGTAACCCTTGGTGTAGTCGAACTTTTCGACCGCTCGGATCAGGCCGAGATTGCCTTCCTGGATGAGGTCGAGAAACGCCATGCCCCGGCCGGTGTAGCGCTTGGCCAACGACACCACCAGACGCAGATTCGCCTCCAGCAAGTGATTCTTGGCGCGGTCGCCGTCGCGGCAGATCCACATCATGTCGCGGCGGTGAGCTGCGGGCAGTTTCTCGCCGCGCTCAGCCAGTTCGGCCAGCAGCTGGGTGGCATACAGCCCTGCCTCGATGCGCTTGGCCAGCTCGAC
This sequence comes from Mycobacterium sp., assembly GCF_035640695.1. Taxonomy (GTDB): domain Bacteria; phylum Actinomycetota; class Actinomycetes; order Mycobacteriales; family Mycobacteriaceae; genus Mycobacterium. The sequence goes on along the minus strand of NZ_DASQVQ010000085.1, from coordinate 10,795 downwards.
CTCTTCCTCGGCGTTGAGCAGCGCGACCTTGCCGATCTGCTTGAGGTACGCGCGCACCGAGTCGGCCGACGCGGTCAGCTCGGCGTCCTTGCGGGCCTGCCGCAGCGCCTCGGATTCCTCTTCGTCCCAAACGAAGTCGCCTGAGGCCTTGTCCTTCTCGGACGGCTCGGCAATTTCATCGTCGTCGCCGACCGGCAGTTCTTCGGCGGCCCCGGCGACCGCTTCGGGCTCCGGTTCGGCGTCCGCGACGGTGTCCTCGTCCTCGACGACGGCTTCCAGGTCCTCCAGTTCCAGGTCGGCCTCTGCTACCACGAGGTCGTCGCCGGGTTCGACGTCTTCGAGGTCCTCGACCTCAAGCTCGCCTTCGGTCATCTCGGGCTCGGCGGCGGCAGCGCTGTCGGCGGGTTCAGCGGGCGCGGTGGCCGTGTTGGTATGCCCGCGGGACGGCGGCGCGGCCTGCTCAGCGGTCTTGGAGCGCGAGCCCCGCGCCGACCGGCTGCCGGCCTTGGTGGTGGTCGCGGCGGTGGACTTCGCTTTGGCGGTGGCGCCGCGCTTGGCCTTGGCCTTGGAGCCGGGCTTTACGTCCTCGACGGCCGCCTTGCTCGTCGCACGCGTGCTCTTGGCCGCCCGCTTGGTCGCGGCCGAGCCGTTTGCGCTCTTTGCCGTCGATGAGCGTTTCGCGGGGGTCTTGGTAGCGGTGCGCTTCGCCGGCGCGTCGGTCGCCGGGCTTGCCTTCGTCGCTGCCACGTACACCCTTTCGGTCTGCTGCGTCCCACCGGACGGGAGCATGCCCATCCGACGGGTCGGCTGTCTCGAATTTCGGCGGTGATTCCTGCTATGGATACTCGCCGCTATCCGGTTCTGCGGCCGCCTTGTGACATTGTAACGACAGTGTGCGCTCAAACCTTGCTGAGCGGGTTGATTCCGCGCGTGGGATCGGTTTGGGCGGCGATCGCGGCGCCGACGATCCCGGCGGTGTTCTGCAACGCGGCGGCCACGATCGGGGTGCGGATCTTCAGCAGCGGCAGCCACTTGTCGGCCTTGCGGCTGATTCCGCCGCCCGCGATGAACAGGTCGGGGCACATCGCATTTTCGATCGCGATGAGCACCTTGGTGACCTCGTGGGACCACTGCTTATAGCTCCAGTGGTGCTTTTCCTTCACCGATGACGCGGCAAGATGCTCGGCCTCCTTGCCGCCCACGTCGATGTGACCGAACTCGGTGTTGGGCAGCAGCACACCGTTGTGAATCACCGCCGAGCCGATGCCGGTGCCGAAGGTCAGCAGAATGATGACACCGGTCTTGTCCTTGCCCGCCCCGAATTTGACCTCGGCCAGGCCGGCGGCGTCTGCGTCGTTGAGGACCGTGACCTGTTGCCCGCCCAGCTCCTTGCTGATCACGTCGCGAGCGTTGGTTCCGATCCACGACTTGTCGACGTTGGCCGCGGTGCGGGCGATGCCGTCGGCGATCACACCCGGGTAGGTCACTCCGAGTGGGCCCGTCCATTCGAAATGGTGGACGACGTCGGCAATGGTCTTGGCGACGGCCTTGGGTGTGGCCGGTTGTGGCGTGGGGATCTTGAAGCGGTCGCCGATCAGATGCCCGGTGTCGAGGTCGACGATGCCGCCCTTGACGCCGCTCCCGCCGACGTCGACGCCGAACCCGCGGCGATGCGATCCGGCCTCGGCGGGCCTCTCGACGGACGTCTCGGTGGTGGCGGAGTCGGTGGCGGGGTCAGTGGTTGCGGAGTCGGTGGCGGCCATCGGCGCTCCTCTGCTGGAGGCGGGCAAATCTGACGCGAACCACACACTAGTGCTTCAGCGAAAAATTAGCGTGGCCGCTGCGTGACCGGTTCGCGGGTCTTGACTGAGCGCTTGCCAAGGGCCGGCGGATTTGTGCTGCGATGGAGTCGTGACCGAGATTCGCAGCGATCCCGCCGAGCTTCGCGCGGTGGCCGAGCAGCTGGCGAGCGAAGCCGCGGCGTTCGTTCGCCGGCGCCGGAAGGAGGTGTTCGGTGCCGACGGCCGGCGAGGCGGTGCAAGCGATGCAGTGCATGCCAAGAGCACACCCACCGACCCCGTTACGGTCGTCGACACCGAAACCGAGCGGCTGCTGCGCGACCGGTTGGCGCAGGTGCGGCCGGGAGAGCCGGTCCTGGGCGAAGAGGGTGGCGGCCGGGCGGGCGAGCGAGGTGGATCGATCACCTGGGTGCTCGATCCGGTCGACGGCACGGTCAACTTCGTCTACGGCCTGCCCGCCTATGCGGTGTCGGTGGCCGCGCAACAGAGCGGCGCGTCGCTGGCCGGCGCGGTGGCCGACGTGGTCGGCGAACGACTCTATTCGGCCGGGATTGGGCTGGGGGCGCATGTGGTGGGCGCCGCCGGAGAACGTTGGCCGTTGCGGTGCAACGACATTGACGATCTTTCCATGGCACTACTGGGCACCGGATTCGGCTATTCGCCGGACCGGCGGCGCCAACAGGCCGCATTGCTGGCCGAGCTGCTGCCGGTCGTGCGTGATGTGCGGCGGATCGGTTCGGCCGCATTGGATTTGTGCTTTGTCGCCGAGGGCAAGCTGGACGCGCATTACGAGCATGGCCTCAACGCGTGGGACTGGGCGGCGGGCGCGTTGATCGCGGCCGAGGCCGGCGCGTGGGTGCGGCTGCCTCCCGCTCGGGCGACGATGGACAGCCCCGGTCTGGTGCTGGCCGCGGCCCCTGGGATCGCCTCCGAACTGCTCGAGGTGCTGGAGCGCCTCGGCGCGGCCGACACCCTGCCCGACCGCCGCGTTGAATGACGCCGTGCCTTACTGGGCTCACCGGGCCTGACCGCGTGGCCTGACCCGGCCTAGCCTGAGCTGACCAAGCGCCACCTGACCTGACAATAGCCTGACCTAGCCTGACGCGCCGAATCTGCCGTCCGGACAAGGCATTGCGGCGCCGCGCTAGGCTGCGCCGAGGTCGACCCGCGCTAGGCTGCGCCGATGTCGACGATGTCGGTGTCGACGAGAAAACCCTCCGCATACTGGGTCTGGCACTGCGCACCACGCAGCCGCATCAAAGCGGTGAATGCCTCACCGTCAAACCGGTCGGGGCCCGGCTTCGACGGGTAGCACTCGTCGAACACCTCGGCCTTGCGTATCGCCGTCTCGACAGGCAGTGGCCGATAGATGGTGGTGTGGGGCAGATCCGACTCCCACTCGAGGATCTCGTAGCCGAGGATGAGGTGGTCGCAAAACTCGGCACGAAGTATCTCGGCGACGACCCGGCGGTCCTGCTGGCTGTCGTCGCACTGCGGTCCGATCATCAGATCGGGTTCGCAACCGCGCCGGAATGCGGCAAGCCGGCGCGTTAGCGCTTCTGGGTATCGGGCAAGTTGGCCATCGGGCAAGTTGGCAACTGTCAGGCGCACCTCGGCGTCGCCGCACAGCGCCGCGAATGCGTTCCTCTCCTCGACCTCGGACGCGGTGCCACCACCGGTCAGTACCAGGGCATGCACGACGATGTCCGGGCGGTGTCGGGTGATCTCCAGCAGCGTTCCGCCGACGCCGATGGCAATATCGGCGCAGTGGGCCCCGATCACCGCCACACTGCTCACCTGATGGGTCGACAGTCCGATCACAACACCACCTTTCAGGCGCCGGGCGCCCACGAGCAACGGGGCCCAAGCCGCATACCAAGAGCCCGTGTCACAGCCACCCTAGATACCAATAGAATGGTTCGCAGCGCAAAACAGACTTTTAGTATCTGACCGGCGCGCAGTCCTGGGCCCTCTGTGCGGGTGCGCCAGCTAGACCCCGGACAACGACTGCTCCAGGCGACGAACAGCTGTGAACGCGCGGCGCTCGCCGTTGCGATCAAGATTGCGGCAAGCGATTCCGGTGCGGTAGCGGTAGCCGATCGATCGTCCCGCAATCACCCACCGGACGGGAATTTTTTGCCGGCTTCCCGGCTACGAGCAGTTCAGATGGCAGAATCAGGCATTGAATGCCGGGGTAGCCCTCACCCTTGAAGTGCAACCGCCCAGATTGCGAGATCTGCCGCTGAGCGATCTAACCGATAGACGAGCCGACGCCACCCGCCAACAGATCCTGCGGGCGGCGGCGCATCAGTTCGCCCGAAAGCCATACAGCCAGGTCAACCTCGACGACATCCTCGCCGAGGCCCAGGTCACCAAGGGCGCGATGTACTTCCATTTCCGGTCCAAACACGCGCTGGCGTTGGCCATCATCGACGAGCAGACCAACATGGGATACACCGCAGTGAACGAGCTGCTCACCCGCAAACTCTCTGGCCTGGAAACCCTGATCGACATCTCCTACCTCCTTGCGGCGCAGGATCTCAATGAGGACGTCGCTCGCGCCGGGCTGCACCTGGTCGAGTCGATCGGCAGAACCGACGGGCTACAGGTCAATCTGCTGGGCGAGTGGATCAAGAATTTGGCCGTCGTCGTCCGGCGGGCGATGGTCGAGGGTGACATCGCCGAACAACGCGATGCCGATGACGTGAGCCGACTGTTGGTGTCTGTGTACATGGGAACCCGCCAAACCAGCAACCTTGACGACCCGGAACAATTCCTGACCCACCTCGAAACGGCATGGGCCATGATTTTGCCCGGCTTCGCCAATCCGGACCGCATCGGATACCTCACCCAGTTCATCAGGCGACGCACGGCACGAGCGATAAGCAATGCGTCGCCGCGGCCGGCACCGTCGTGACGGTCGGGCCGGCCCGAGATTAAACGCCGCTGTTAATATTCACTCGGTCGGGGCTAAGATCGCCGGCGGTTGAGGTGTGCGCGCACGTCGCCGGAACCGGGGAGGTGCAAACCGATGGGGCGACAGGCCCGTGCCGAGGCCACCCGGCGCAAAATCATCAACGCCGCGGTGGGTCTCTTCGACGAGTTGGGTTATCCGGCAACCGGTTTAGGCGAGATCATCGAGCGCGCGGAATTGACGAAGGGTGCGCTTTACTATCACTTCGACTCCAAGGAGTCGTTGGCCGCCGCGATCGTCGACGAGGGCAGCGCAAAGCTGCTCGACACCTTCCTTAATGTTTGCCAGTCGTCATCCCCAGCGCTTGAAAGCCTGATTCACGGCACGCTGCTGTCCGCCGGTCTGATCGGAGAGGACAAGGCCGTGCGCACCGGCGGTCAGCTCACCCGGGCATTGGGCCAGTTCAACGAGGCCGTGGTCCGCGGCTATGGCGGCTGGTACGCGGCCGTGCTCCGGCAGGTCAGGCAGGCCCAGGCCGAGGGTGACCTGCGGGACGATCTCGATCCCGACACCATCGCGGAGACCGTTCAAGCCGCAATGGGCGGTGCCGAGATGATGTCGAATGCGTCGTCGGGCGGCCGCGACCTCGTCGCGCGGCTGATCCGCATCTGGGGAATTCTGCTACCGGCGATTGTGTCCGGCGAATCGCTTCCCTATTTCCGCGAATTCCTATCTCGCGCGTCGCTGCGCCATCAGCCCCCGTTATCGATTGAATGAGGTGCGCGCGGCTACCGTTCCTCGACCCACAGCTTTTCGGTGAGATCTTGGAACGTAGCCAACGCGACCGGATCATCGCCGCGCATCAGCGCCGACTTGCTCATCTTTGCCCGCACCACCGAGCCGTCCACATGGAGCAACTCGACGACAAGATCCGCGTGCGCGCGGACGAGGTCGACCGGCGATCGGTCGACGGGCATGGTGTGGAAGATCTGGTGAAACTTCAACGACCGCACCGTGTCGGTGGCGTAGCCCAGCATCTCGGCGAACGCGCTGTTTGCGAACAAGATGCTGCCGTCCGGACCGATCGCAAGGACCGGGACCGGAAATCGTTCGAGCACCACAAGGGCGGGTAGCTGTTCAAGGGTGGCCATCGGTGATTGGTCGGGCTGGCCATTTCGTCGCCGTTCCACATCCCGATTATGGCGGGTCGAATCCGCATTTGCCCCAAAACCTGTCACAGTTTGCTGCCAAAGAGCTGGTCTGGCCGTGCCCACCGGTATTAGCCGCCGGCACTGACCGGCTTTAGCGAAGCCGAAAATCTCACGGGTATACGGCCTTTGGCCAGCAGCGATTCCATCGCATCGTTGCCCAGCGGCCGGGAAAGCAGAAAGCCCTGCGCGCGATGACAGCCGTGGTGCAGCAGCGTCGTCGCCGCGGCCTCGGTCTCGACTCCCTCGGCGACCAACTCGAGGCCGAACGCCTCCGCCAGCGCGATGATCGCGCGGACGATCGCGAGATCTCCGGCGTTGGTTCCCAGTTCGCACACGAAACCCTTGTCGATCTTGAGCGTGTCAACCGGCAGCGACTTCAGATGCGACAGCACGCTGTAGCCGGTGCCGAAGTCGTCAATGGCGATCCGGACGCCCACCTCCTTGAGCCCCGCGAGCGTCGTGCGCGTGATCTCGATGTCCTGCACCACGACGTTTTCGGTGATCTCCAGGCACACCGAACTGCCGTCGAGGCCGAACTCGTCGATGATGTCGGCGACCGAGGCGACGAAACCCTCGGCGACCAGTTGCACGGGTGACACGTTGACACGCAGCACCGCGCCCTGGCCGATGCCCCGCGATCGCCATTTGCTGAACTGCGCGCAAGCCGCACGCATCACCCACCGGCCCAATTCGCCGGCGAAATTTATCGATTCGGCCACGCCGATGAACGAATCCGGTGCCAGCAGACCGCGGGTCGGATGCTGCCACCGCACCAACGCCTCGGTGGCAAGAATCTCACCGCTGCGCATGTCGACTTCGGGCAGGTATTGCAGCACCAGCGCGTCGCTTTCGATGACTCCCTGAAGATGCAGCTCGATGTCGTTGCGGAACGCGCTCTTCAGCGACATGTCCTCGGAGAACACCGCGATCTGATTGCCGCCCGCGCTCTTGGCCGAAAGCACGGCCTGATCGGCCCGCCGCAGCAGGTCGGAGGTGTTGTCCCGGCCGGGAACAGCCAGCGCGACCCCAATGCTGACCGAGCGAGTGAGAATCTCGCCGCCGATCGTCACCCGCTCGCGCAGCCGCGATCGAATGCGTTGCGCCAGTTGTTCGGCGTCCTCGGCACCCATCGGCGCCCGGGGGACGATCACGAACTCGTCGCCGCCGAGGCGGGCGATGAAGCTGGGACCCTCGGTGCCCTCGCGAAGTCGTTCGGCGAAGACGCGGATGAACCAATCGCCTGCGGTGTGGCCCAGGTAATCGTTGATCGTCTTGAGCCTGTCCAGGTCCAGGAACAACGCGGAGACCGGTCCCGGCGCTCCGGCGACGAGTCGGTCGCAGAGATGGGCAAGCAAGGCCCGGCGATTGTGCAGGCCGGTCAGGTCATCGTGTTCGGCCAGGTATCGAAGCTGGTCTTCGGCGACAGTGCGGGCCTGAACCTGGGTGAAAAGCGACGCGATTGCCATCAGCGCGTTGAGCTCTTCCGGTGTCCACTCCCTGTCACCGAACTTGATGAATCCCAGGACGCCGGTGGTGATCTGGCCGGACACCATCGGCACGCATGCCATCGAGGTCGCCGGAATATTGCGGCCCTGCTGGATCGTGCGCTGATAGTCATCGGTGGCCGGTTCGGGACGGAACACAAGGGGTTCCTTGGCGTGCTCGCAGAGCGCGAAGACCGGATCTGCGTCGTCGAAATAGACGACCGCTAGCGGATCCGGATCGGGAATGTCGGGTCGAGGCGGCCACTCGGCGATTAACTTCGTCGCGCGGATCTGGTGATCGTTGTGGCGCAGGAAGCTGACGTCGACGTTGAACGCCGCGACGAGGTCGGCCAGCACGCGTTGACTGACTTCGGCGGCCGTCGCGGAGTTGACCGCCATCAGCCGGGTGGCGACCGACGTGACCACCAGATCGAGGCTGCTTTGGCTGCTGTGCTCCGACATCAGCTGTTAGCGTAGCGGCAAACGCAGCCGGTCACGGGTTCGGCGGCTGCGCACCGACGGCTTCGGTGCATCGGAGAACCGCAGCACCAGTACCTGCGACTGATCGGGTCCGGTGTCGAACAATTCGCGAAATTCCGAACGCAGCCGACGCAGCGACGGGGCAAAGGTCTCCGACAGCTCGGCCAAGTCGGCGTCGTCGTGGGCATACAAGAACACCGGCGACACCGGCTGAACCGCGAGGCCTCGCTGCTGTGCGCAGATCCAAACCGCCTCGACCGCCGATCCCCCCCGTGCGTAGTCGGTCAGCGAATCGCCGGCCACCGACAACACCCCCACCGCGCCACTTGCCGACACCCGGTCGCGAGTGTCGCCGCCGAGGGCCGCGCCGGCATCCCAGTCTGCGAGGTGAGCCATCACGTCGCCGCGCCGCACGATGTCCAGCGCCAGCAATTCACCGGCATCGAGCTCGAGGCTGTACACGTCAATACCCGAATCCGGCGATTCGTCTCCGGGCCAACGCAATTCGGACATCATTTGCGCGTGCAGCGTCGGCGTCAGATAGCGAATGCGGTCGGCGGCCGCCAGAATCGTCGCCGCCTTTTCGATCGCCTCCCGGTCGCTGAGCAAGACCAGCCGTGCGCCCTCGCGGCCCGCGGTCGCGGTGAGCGGGCCGACGATGGCGTCGTCGATCGGCGCGGGCACACCCTTGTGGCGGTTTGTTTCCCGCAGCATCATCGGCTTGTACAGCTCGGCGAGATGGGCATCGTCGCCATGACCCAGCCGCAAGATCGCCTGCAGCCGGTCCTCACCCTCGTGACCTTCGCGGACGTCCACCCGCCCGAGCACTCCACGAGCGGCCGCGGCCACCCGGGCGTTGAACACCGCGGCGCCGATCGCGACCGCGCTACCGCGAAACCCGACGTCCATCGTGGACGTGTGTTCGGGGGCGAGCCGGATGATCACCGAGTCCTCGCCGGCTTCGATCCGCCATGGCTGTGCGTTTCCTCCGGACGGAGCACGGATCGCCGCGGCGGCGACCACGGCGAACACGTCTCCGGTCGGGTCCGGCGCGGCCGGATCCGCCGAAGCGTCGCCGGCGCTGGGCGTCCGCGCGGACGCCTTGGGTTCCTGCAGATCTTCGAGCGCCTTAACGATGTCCAAGCGGACTCTGCCCGACGAAAGTGGTTGCCGCAGCCCGATTCTGCGGACTGCCTCGGCAATCGCGGTTCCCCCCAGCACGACGTCGCCCGCTAACTGCGGCCAGGTGGTCAGGGTCGTGCCGACCTCGATCAGCGACGCCGCGCCTCGCGACGACAACGCCGGACCCTCCAGGATGCGCAGCATGTGCGGAACCTTGTCGCGCGTTGACAACGCGGCAAGCGCGGCGACGTCGACGTCGCCCAGCAGGCCGTGGAAAAGGGGCCGCGTCGGTTCGACGTCGAAGCGCTCGACGTCGACGAGGCCGCGGTCGCTGGTGGCCATCAGTACCGGCCGGCCTCGCTCGCGCGCGGCCAGGCGGATGAGCACCTTCATGTCGAGCGAATCGCATTCTTCGACGACGATGTCGAGACCGTCGAGAAATTCGTCGATCGAGTCGGCCGTAACACCGGACGCGAAGATGCGCACCGGCAGATAGGGATCGAACTCGGCGATTCTGCGGGCGGCGACCGCGGCCTTGTTCATCCCGAGGTCGAACACCGTCGCGGGCACCCGATTGAGGTTCGACAACTCGAGATAGTCGAAGTCGGCGAGCCGCAATTCGCCGCACAATCCTTCCGCCGCCAGGGTATACGCGATCGCGTGGCCGGCGCCCAACCCGACCACACCGATCCGCAGCGCGCACAGCCGGCGTTGTTCATCCGCGGTGATCATGTTCCGGTTGCGGTCCAGCCGCACCGCGCGGAACGCACGCGGACCCAGCACCCTGACCACCGCTCGCCGCCACGGGTAGTAGGCCCAGCGCATGGGTTCAGTGATCAGTTCTGGTTCGGGCGCAGGCAGAAGCCGACGGACCTCGGCGGCCTGTTCCGTCCCGCGATCGATGAACTCGATTCCGGCGTCGGCCCGCAATCTCGTCAGTACGCCGTAGTCGTCGGGGTTCTCGGCGTCGAGAATCCGTGCGCGGTGCGAGTCCGGATCAGCTATATCCGGGCTCACAGCCTGCTCTCGCGCTGTGCGCCGACCGCAATGAGTCCTGGTGAGCGCTCTGCCAATGCCATCATTTCGAAGAAAATCTTCGACACCTGTTCCGGCTCTGCATGGTTGGCAAAGGTCCGCCGATCCCACCACATCATCTTGGTTTGGTATCGCTCGTCGGGATAAGGTGTCGCGGGCACTCCCGGCGCCACCACCCCGCCGGACGACCGCCACCGATCCAGCACGTGCTTGCCTGCGGTGGCGAGCACGAACTGGGAATCCAACAGATTCATCGTCGGAAATGGTGTGCGCGCGAGCGTTTTGGTGAGTGACCGATATCGGCCGGGATCGTCGGTGACCCACGCCGTCTTCATCTCGACGACGCCGAACGGCAGTCGATCGGTGATCATCTTTCGCGCCGCATGTAGGCCCGGCTGACCCGCCCATTCCACCGCGGCATGTGAATCGTCGGCGGATCGCAGCGGACCCTTCGCCCGGACGCCGCCGACAACCCGACCGTCGGTGTCAACCGCGGCGAAAAACAGGATCGTTTCCTCGCCGTCTTGTATCTGGTCGAGTTCGAGTGCGCGCTCCACGCCGTGCTTGTGATAGCTGCGCGATGCCCCGTCGAGATATTCGGCCCACAGGTCTGGGTCGACGGTCGGCTGGGTGACGTAGACGGTGCACTCGGTGTCGGAATCCCAGAATCCAATGCGCCGGGCGAGGTGCAATTCATTCGGGGCTGGGACGGCTAGGCGAAGAACAGTCATGTTCGTCCTATCAATCGGG
>NZ_DASQVQ010000084.1:0-57399 GCF_035640695.1 Mycobacterium sp. | reverse complement strand
CTGGTGGCCAGGGCCGGGATCGAACCGGCGACCTTCCGCTTTTCAGGCGGACGCTCATACCGACTGAGCTACCTGGCCGGAAGGCACCGATGCGTGCCTCGCCGCGATGGCGACCCTGACGGGACTTGAACCCGCGACCTCCGCCGTGACAGGGCGGCGCGCTAACCAACTGCGCCACAGGGCCTTGCTGTGCGGCTCCATTTTATGGGCACCGCGGGTACCCCCTACGGGATTCGAACCCGCGCTACCGCCTTGAAAGGGCGGCGTCCTAGGCCTCTAGACGAAGGGGGCCTGCCGAATCACTCCGGGGTACTCGCAACACCTCACGTTGGGAGCCCCGCTAGCTTAGGCCACCCGCAGCCTAATCCTCAAACGAGCTTTGGCCGCTCAACCAGTATCCTCAAGTCCGCACGGCCCCTATAGCTCAGTTGGTAGAGCTGCTGACTTTTAATCAGTAGGTCCTAGGTTCGAGTCCTAGTGGGGGCACGTCATGGCGGCATTCCAACCCGCTCGAACCCGGTGTATCAAGCGCTGCGGGCGCCGGCGATGTCATCGGCCAGCGGCGCGATCGCGCCGATGATCTGCTTCACCAGACCGTCCGGCAGGCCGGCCGCGCAGAGGCTGTCGGTGAGATGGCCCGCGACGAGGTTGAAATGGTGCATTGTGATGCCCCGGCCCTGATGGACTTGCCGCATCGGTGCGCCGGAGTACGGCTCGGGTCCGCCGAGTGCGGCCGCGAAGAATTCGACCTGTTTGCCCTTCAGCCGCGACATGTTCGTGCCGGTGAAGAACCCGGCCAGTTCGTCGTCGGCGAGCACGCGGCCGTAGAAGTCCTCGACGACCCCTTCGAGTGCCGCGCCTCCGCCGATCTGTTCGTAAATGCTCGACATGCGACCGAGGTAACGCCCGCCCGATTGCGGTGCAATTGTCGCCGGGTAGCGGCGGCGAAACGAACTCATCACGCTCGACCGGGGCCACGAGTGAGGCGCTCTACGACAGCGGCATCCCGACGCCGGGACGCGGGATGCGGACTCCTAGGAAGCCGTGTTGATCCTGCGGCTTGCGACATGGGCGATGAGGCGCCCAACCACCGGCACCTCCAGCGGCAGCAGTGCATAGCTCGTCCGCGCTAATCCCGCGCTAATCCCCGTGGTGCCCGCCCTTGCCGCCCGGACCGCGCCTCTTGAAGCCCGGTTCGTCAACGGGCGGCGGAGCAATCGACGACGTGACCGGGCTGATGCTTGGTGGCGGCGGTGGCGGCGGTGGCAGCAGCGAACTCGAGGTGACCGCGGGCACCGTGCCCTGCGAGGCGGAGTCCATCGCAAACGCGACGGCCGCGATGGCGATTGCGATTAATCCAGCCCCGGCCATGAGCAGCTTCTTGTTGCTGGGCACATTTCGTTGCGACCCGACGTGCGGCCCCACATACGTCGGCAAGGGCGGAACCGCCGACGTCAGCACCATGGTCGGCGGCCGAGTCCCCGGCGGCCACGGGCCCGGCGGCCACGGCCCCGGCGGCCAAGGGCCCGACGGCCGCGTCCCCGGCGATATCGCCGCAAAGGCACTGCCCGACAAAGCCCCGCGCATGTGCCGAGCACTGTGGAACCGTTGCTCTGGCCAGCGGGCCATGGCCCGCTCAATCACGGCGGCCAACGATGGGTCGACGTCCGGCCGCAGCGCGGCCACCGGTGTCGGCCGGTGGTCCATGATCGCCCGGGCCAACGCGCCCATGTTCTCCTCGACGAACGGGCGGCGGCCGGTCAGTGCCTCGTAGCCGACGACGCCCAGCGCGTACAGGTCGTCGCCGACGCTGGCCGTTCTGCCAGCGATGCGCTCCGGGCTGAGGTAGGCCATCGTGCCGACGATTTGACCGGTCACGGTCTGGTCGATGTCGGCCGACTTCGCGATTCCGAAGTCGGCGACCTTGGCGTCTCCCGAATCGGCGAACAGAATGTTGCCCGGCTTGATGTCGCGGTGCAGGATGCCCGCCTCGTGGGCCACCGTCAACGCCGCCAGCACCTGGTCGAGCACCCGGCGCAGCAACGGTTGCGGCACCGGACCACAGGCGATCACATCGGCGAGCGACCGGCCCGGCAGCCGCTCCATCACGATGTACGGCGTCCCGCTATGTTCGCCGCTGTCGTGCACGGCGACGATGTTCGGGTGCGTCAGCCCGGCCGCCGATTTCGCCTCGGCCTCGAACCGCCGCCGGTTGTCCGGCTGCGCGCTCAGACCCGGGTGCAGCAGTTTGATGGCGACCGCTCGGTCCAGACGGGTATCCCAACCGTCGCGGACCTCGGCCATCCCACCGCGGCCCAAGACGCCCCGCAGCTCATAGCGACCACCCAGAAGTTCGGGGGCCATCATGGTCCTAACGCTAGCGTCTCAGCGCGCGTCGGAAGCCACCGTCGGCTACTTCATCGCGGAGGAGGCAGGGACTCCGCTCGCTGAATCGGCGGCTCCGACGCGCCCGGTGAACTGATACCCACTGGTGCCGACGCGGAATCACCCGGCGCCTTCGAACCCGCCGACAGATCGGTCGACGACATCGACGCGGCGCCGCGGGTCAAAGTGCTGACCGGGAATGTTCGACCAAATTAGGAAGTTGCGCCATCCGTGAAGATCCGTTTCGGTGTTGGGCTCGGCGCAGATACCGGGCCCGAGGAGCTCGCCAGCATCGTCGACCAACTGGAGACGTCCGGGGTCGACTCTCTGTGGTTTTCCGAGCTCGTCTCGACCAAGGCGGTCGATCCGTTCGTCGGCATGGCATTCGCGCTCGCACGTACCAGCAACCTGAAGGTCGGCACGTCCGTCGCGATATTGCCAGGCCGCCATCCGGTGTTGGTGGCCAAGCAATTGGCATCCCTTGCCGCCCTTGGGCCAAAGCGGGTGCTGCCGGCATTCGGGATCCGATCGGCGATCTCGGCCGAACGCGAGATCTTCGACGTTCCGGCCGGTGAACGCGCCGCGGTGTTCGACGAGGCACTGCAGTTGCTGAAAGCCGTTCTCGAGAATGACGATGTCGCATTCTCGGGTCGCTACTTTCGTGTCACTGCCGCGAGTGTCGGGTCACGCCCGGTGAAACCCCTCGACATCTGGCTCGGTGGTTCGGCTCCGGCCGCGTTGCGCCGAATTGGCCGACTCGGCGACGGTTGGCTCGGCAGCTTCCTCACGCCCGAGGAGGCGCGCCGCGGTAGACAATTGATCGAGACGGCAGCGGCGCAGGCCTGTCGCGAGATCGAGCCCGACCACTTCGGGCTCGGGGTCGCGGTCGCCGAAGGTGAACTGCCGGACACGCTGGTCACCACGGTCAAACAGCGCAGGCCCGATCTCGAACCCGCCGAACTGATCGCCACCGGGTGGTCGGCACTGCACCGCCAGATCGACGCGTATATCGAAGCGGGACTTACCAAGTTCGTCGTTCGACCGGTCGGCGGGCAACCGACGCAAGCTTTCCTTGAGAAGTTCGTCGCCGAATTGTTGCCGCGCCAGAACTGACTGCTGACCAAGCGCGGCCAGCGCGCCCGCGCCGACTTCGCGACGTGGTTTTGTCGCTCGAAGGCGGGCACAAACAGTAATCCCCGAAAGCCGTGCACCGCTAGCGCGGGTCAATGCGTCACCGGGCAGTAGTGCGTCGGCTTGTGCCGCTCGTCCAGCGGCGGCAGGTTGCGCGCAGGCGTATCAACCAAAGGCGCGTCGGCCACAATGCGGCCGCTCGCTCGATCCAGGCCGGCGCGTGCCCGCGGATGCTTCCGCAGCCTGCGGGGTAGCAGTGAGAACACCAGCCGGACAGCGCCACCGAACTTGCGATGCAGCCACTCGTCGCGACGCGACCAGCGATAACCCAGCAGCTCACGCACCGGCGGGTCGTACAGCCCGACGGTCAGCCACACCATGAACGGGGCGAGCAGACGCTGTTGCAACGCAGACCACAGCCTGTGCGGGATGCGTTGCGCGAACCAAGGTTTCGGATAGTGCGCGAGATCAAGGACGTCACGGGTTGCCTTGTTGTCCTCTAGCACCTCTCGGCACATCCGATCCCAATAATCCTGGAATTCCTCCCAGCTCTTGGGTACCGGCCGCATGCTCATGCCGTACATGCGGTACCACGCGATGTGCTCATCGAAAAGCTGGCGCTTCTCGTCTTCGGTCAGACCGCCGCAAAACCTTTCGGCCACATGGATGGTGCCGACAAAGAACGTGGAATGCGCCCAGTAGAAGACGTCAGGGTTGAGCGCGTGATAGCGGCGGCCCTTCGCGTCGACGCCCTTGATGTCGACGTGGTAATCGCGCACCTGCGCCCCGGTCGTCGGCGCACGATGCCCGTCGAACACCACCCCGCCGATCGGGTACAGCGACCGCAGCACGCGCGGCCACGGCTCCCGGGTGAACGTCGAGTGCTCCTCGACGGCCGCCCCTAGCTGCGGGTGCATATTCTGCATGGTGCCCGCCCACGGCCCCTGCAGCATGCCACGCCAGTCGCCGAAGTATTTCCAGGTCAACGAGCCCGGTC
Organism: Mycobacterium sp.; assembly: GCF_035640695.1. Taxonomy (GTDB): domain Bacteria; phylum Actinomycetota; class Actinomycetes; order Mycobacteriales; family Mycobacteriaceae; genus Mycobacterium. The sequence goes on along the minus strand of NZ_DASQVQ010000084.1, from coordinate 52,886 downwards.
CGAGCGCGGCCGGCGGTGCCTCGTATCCCAGCGCGGACAGCGGACAGCCCGATGCCAATTCGCTGGTCGCAGGGCCAGGCGCAGACGTATGTTGTGTCACTGGTGACTTTCGGATCGAGTCAGACCGTAGAATTCTGACTACATGCGTTGTCAGCTTGAAGTCTAGGAGGGATGTGCCTTCGGGTCAACGACGCGGCCGTTGGTCCGGCGTTCCGCTGCAGGATCGCCAGGCCCTGCGCCGCGACGAACTGGTCGGCGCCGGCGTGCGATTGCTCGGCGGTGCGGCCGGGCCCGCCCTCACCGTGCGGGCCGTGTGCCGCGAGGCCGGATTCACCGAACGCTACTTCTACGAAAGCTTCACCGACCGCGACGAGTTCGTGCGCGCCGTCTACGACGACGTGTGTACCCGCGCTATGGCCGCGCTCATGGCGGCGACCACACCCCGCGAAGCCGTCGAGCGATTCGTCGCCTTGATGGTCGACGACCCGGTGCGGGGCCGGGTGCTGCTGTTGGCGCCGGAGGTCGAGCCCGTGCTGGCACGCTCGGGCGCGGAATGGATGCCCAGCTTCATTGACTTGCTACAGCGCAAGCTGACCACCATCACCGATCCGGTGCTGCAGAACATGGTCGCCACCGGGCTCATCGGCGCGCTGACCGCGCTATTCACCGCATACCTGAACGGGCGGCTGGCGGCGAGCCGGGAGCAGTTCATCGACTACTGCGTGGCGATGCTGCTCAGCCCGACCGCTCATTCACCGACACGGGCGTAGCGGCTCCGCGCTAACTTGAATGTCACCGGGGTACACAGATATATTGAGTGCAACCGCGAGGTACAGATAACCACGAGGTACAGATAACTGGGGAGGGGTAGTGGCCCGAGCCATCACCGACCTCGAGCTTTTGCATGAGCTCGAGCCGGTCGTCGAGTCAAATCTCAACCGGCACCTGTCGATGCGGAAGGACTGGAATCCGCACGACTACATTCCGTGGTCAGACGGCAAGAATTATTACGCGCTCGGCGGCCAGCATTGGGAGCCGGGGCAGTCCAAGCTCACCGAGGTCGCCCAGGTCGCGATGGTGCAGAACCTGTTGACCGAAGACAATCTGCCGGCCTACCACCGCGAGATCGCGATGAACTTCGGCATGGACGGCGCCTGGGGCAACTGGGTCAACCGCTGGACCGCCGAAGAGAACCGGCATGGCATCGCGCTGCGCGACTACCTCGTCGTCACCCGCGCGGTCGACCCGGTCGGGCTGGAGAAGCTTCGCGTCGAACAGATGACCCGCGGCTTTAGCCCCGGCCAGAACCGGCAGGGCGACAAGTTCGCGGAGAGCCTGTTCGACTCCGTCATCTATGTCACGTTCCAGGAACTGGCCACCCGGGTGTCACATCGCAACACCGGCCGCGCCTGCCAGGAGCCGATCGCCGATCAGTTGCTGGCCCGGGTGTCCGCCGACGAGAACCTGCACATGATCTTCTACCGCGACGTCAGCGAGGCCGGATTCGACATCGCACCAAACCAGGCGATGTATTCGCTGCACCGCGTGCTGCGCCACTTCAAGATGCCCGGGTTCACCGTTCCGGATTTTCGCCGCAAGGCAGTCATCATTGCCGTCGGCGGCGTGTATGACCCGCGCATCCACCTCGACGACGTCGTTATGCCGGTGCTCAAGAAGTGGCGGATCTTCGAGCGCGAAGACTTCACCGGCGAGGCCGCGCGGATGCGCGACGACCTCGCGCTGTTGATGGAGGAGCTTGACGAGCAGTGCGACAAGTTCGAGGTCTCCAAGCAGCGCCGGCTGGAGCGTCAGGCCCGCAAGACCGAGAAGCTGAACGCCAGCAGTTGGCTCGCGACCTCGGGGGATCTGACCCTCAGCGTGGCAGCGTCGTAGCAGGCAGCGCTTTGCGGATCGGCTCGATCGCGCTGCGCAGTCCTGTGGTGCTGGCGCCGATGGCGGGCGTAACGAACATTGCGTTCCGCACCCTGTGCCGCGAGCTGGAAATCGCCCGCGCCGGCACGGTCAGCGGGCTGTACGTGTGCGAGATGGTGACGGCGCGCGCGCTGGTCGAGCGCCATCCGGTCACGCTGCACATGACGACGTTCGGAGTCGACGAGCGGCCGCGGTCGCTGCAGCTCTACACCGTTGACCCCGATACCACGTATGCCGCGGCGCGGATGATCGCCGACGAGGGCCTTGCCGACCACGTCGACATGAATTTCGGTTGCCCCATGCCTAAGATCACCCGCCGCGGCGGTGGCGCGGCGCTGCCGTTCAAGCGGCGGCTGTTCGGGCAGATCGTCGCGGCGGCCGTACGGGCCACCGAGGGCAGCGGTATCCCGGTCACCGTCAAGTTCCGGATCGGCATCGACGACGAGCATCACACCCACCTCGACGCCGGTCGTATCGCCGCTGATGAGGGCGCCGCAGCGGTCGCACTGCATGCGCGCACCGCGGCCCAGCGCTATTCCGGAATTGCCGATTGGGACCAGATCGCGGCGCTCAAGGACCATGTCGAATCGATCCCGGTGCTCGGCAACGGGGACATCTTCGACGCCAGCGATGCGCTCGCGATGATGGCCAAAACGGGCTGCGACGGCGTGGTGATCGGCCGCGGCTGCCTCGGTCGGCCATGGCTCTTCGCGGAGCTGTCCGCGGCGTTCACCGGCAACCCGGCACTCCCGCCGCCCACACTGGGTGAGGTCGCCGACATCGTGCGCCGGCACGGCGAGTTGTTGGCAACCCACTTCGGCGAGGACAAGGGCATGCGGGACCTCCGCAAGCACATCGCCTGGTATTTGCACGGTTTTCCCGCAGGCGCCGACTTGCGTCGAGCATTAGCGCTGGTCAAGACGCTCAACGAGCTCGACGCTATGCTGGACCGGCTGGAGTCCGATGTGCCGTTTCCGGCTGTGGCGACGGGGCCGCGGGGGAGGCGGGGTTCACCGGCAGCGGTTGTACTGCCGAACGGCTGGCTGGCCGACCCGGACGACTGCACGGTGCCCGCCGGGGCGGACGCTATGCACTCCGGTGGCTGAACCGAGACAGCCTCGACATCACGATCGTTTGAATGTCTCAGTACGATGTAGGACTTGTTGGATTGAGTCCGGGCGCGATCTGCTCGAATGGCGGATCCACACGTAGTGCTGCTAGAAGACAGGTAGTGCGGCGAACGACGCGCGCGAGCTGACGCGCGACTCCACCCGAGTCGGAGGCCGGTAGGACATGAGTGATGGCGACAACGCCACTCCTGGCCAACCTGCGCCCAACGGCGATCGGCACAACCCATGGCTTACCCGAAGCCCGCGCCCATCCATGGGCGCCGCGCCGTGGGAACGTCGATCAGTTTCCCGGTCCGAGCCGGCCGGGGCGTTCCAGGCCTCCGACCGTCCGCGGGACGAACAGTGGTCGCCAACGCCGCCGGGCCGCAGCACCGACCGGCCGCCCGGCGACGGCGAAGGGCGCGGGAACCATGCCGGCACCCGCGTTCTGACCGTCGCCGATCTCATCGCGAAAGTGGGCGTGAACCCGCGTCCGACATCTCATCACGCCAATCCCGAACCCGAACAGGTCGATGATCCGGCCGACCAACAGCTCTGGAGCGAGGTCACCGCGCCGACCCCACGGGTGTATGAGTCCGACGTTCCCAATCTTTCGGTCCGCGCCGGCGGGCGCCGCTTCGACGCCGCCACGACGACCGAGCTGCCCGCGGTGGCCGACCGGCCGCCGCCGCACAGGCTGGGCGGCGCCTCGACGACCACCGAACCGGAACCGAAGCACCGCGGTCGCTCGGTCATGATCGCTGGCCGCGCGGCGGCGTCGCTCACCGCCGTGCTGGCGCTGGCGCTCACCGGCGCGGCCTGGCAATGGAGCAGCTCGAAGAACCACCGCATGAACCACGTCTCGGCGCTTGACCCGAATTCACGAGACATAGTCGATCCCACCGCGCAGTACGGCGATGAGAACTTCCTGATTGTCGGTGTCGACAGCCGCGCCGGTGCCAATAGTGCAGTGGGAGCGGGTAATACCCAGGATGCCGGCGGCATCCGCTCCGACACCGTGATGCTGGTCAACATTCCGGCAAGCCGCAAACGAGTTGTGGCCGTGTCGTTTCCGCGCGACCTCGCGATTACCCCAATGCTCTGCGACGCCTGGAATTCTGATACCGGCCAGTACGGCCCGCTTTGGGATGACCAGACGCGGTCATACGGGCCGGAAAAGGTCTACACCGAAACCAAACTCAACTCGGCCTACGCGTTCGGCGGTCCAAAGTGTTTGGTGAAGGTCATCCAGAAGCTGTCCGGGCTGTCCATCAACCGGTTCATGGCCGTCGACTTCGTCGGCTTCGAAAAGATGGTCGACGCGGTGGGCGGCGTACAGGTGTGCAGCACGACTGCGCTGAAGGACTACGAGCTTGGCACCGTGCTCGCCAATCCGGGCCGGCAGATTGTCGACGGGAAAACCGCGCTGAACTATGTGCGTGCCCGCCAAGTGACCACTGAGGTCAACGGCGACTACGGCCGCATCAAGCGCCAGCAGTTGTTCCTGTCGTCGCTGTTGCGCTCGCTCATCTCCAAAGAGGTGTTCTTCAACCCCAGCAAGCTCAACAACGTCGTCGACATGTTCATCAATGCCAGCTACGTCGACAACATTCAGACCAAGGATCTCGTCAACCTGGGCCAGTCGCTGCAGAACATCGCGGCGGGGCGGATCAGCTTCCTGACCGTGCCCACCACCGGTTATGCCGACGAGCAGGGCAACGAGCAATTACGTGAAGACGACAACCGTGCGATGTTCAACGCGATCATCAACGACGACCCGCTGCCGGGCGAGAACAACAACAACGAGACAACCACGCCCACAACCGCGGCGGCGAAGGCCCAAGCCCAGACCAGCACGGCGCCGTCAACTCCGCAAACGCCCGCACAAGCCGACGGCACCGAGCTGGTCGACGCGACCACCACGGAGCCCAAGGCGGTCACGGTCCACGTGTCCAACTCGACCGGGCAGACCGGGCTCGCAGCCACCACGGCAAACGCACTGCAGCGGCATGGCTTCAACGTGCTCAACCCCGACGACTACCCCCGCTCGTTGCAATCAACGACGGTGTTCTTCTCACCCGGCAACGAGAAGGCCGCCGCCACCGTTGCGTCGTCGTTCAGCAACGCGCCGATCGAGCGGGTTACCGGCATGGGTGACGTCGTGCAGGTGGTCCTCGGCCCCGACTTTCACACGGTCAGCGCCCCTCAACCGACCGGTTCTTCGGTGAAGGTGCATGTCACCCGCGGCACCAATGCCACGCCCACGCGGCTGCCCGAAGATCTCAGCATCACAAACGCCGCCGACACCACCTGCAAGTAGCCGCCGGGCGAAAGCAGTTGGCGGCATTCACCGTCCGTTCACCCATCGCTGCGTGACCTTCCTGCCGGTCAGACCGTAGGGTGGGAGCATGCGGACCGCGTACCACGAGCAGTTAGCTGCGTTGACCACCCAGCTTGGCGAGATGTGCGGCCTGGCCGGGGTGGCCATGGAGCGCGCCACACAGGCGCTGTTACAAGCCGACCTGGTGCTTGCCGAGCAGGTCATTTCCGACCACGAACACATCAGTGCGATGAGCGCACGCGCCGAGGAAAGCGCATTCGTGCTGCTTGCACTGCAGGCACCAGTGGCAGGCGACCTGCGCGCGATCGTCAGCTCCATCCAGATCGTCGCGGACGTCGACCGGATGGGCGCGCTGGCACTGCACGTCGCCAAGATCGCCCGCCGCCGTCATCCTCAACATGCGCTGCCCGAGGAAGTCAACGGCTACTTCGCCGAAATGGGAAGGGTCGCAGTGGAATTGGGCAACGCTACCCAAGAGGTGCTGATCACGCGTGACCCCGAAAAGGCCGCGCGCCTGCGCGAAGAAGATGACGCGATGGACGATTTGCACCGACACCTTTTCACCGTCTTGATGGACCGTGAGTGGAAGCACGGCGTTGCCGCGGCCGTCGACGTGACGTTGCTGGGTCGGTTCTACGAACGGTTCGCCGATCACGCGGTCGAGGTGGGCCGCCGAGTGATCTTCATGGTGACCGGCCACCTCCCCGACGACGAAGAGCTGCCCTCGGTCAGTTAGGCGCTCGCCCCCGCCAGGGCACCCTGCTAGGGCCGCAGCACGATTTTGCCCCGGGTGTGGCGCTGTTCCAGCGTCCGGTATGCGCGCCGAACCTCGTCGAGCGCAAACACCTCGGCAATGGGCACCTCGAGCTCGCCGTCGGCTACCAGCCCGGCGAGTTCGGCGAGCACACCGGCGTCGGACGCGTCGGCATTGCCCGCCATCTTTACGCCGAACCTTTCCACCGCCGGAAAGTCGATGATCGTGTCGACTCGCTCCGGGGCCACCCCGAGTTCGGCCACGGCGAGTTCGACGTAGCCGCCGCCGAAAAAGTCCAGAAAGGCGTCGATCCGGCCGGCCGGCGCGGCGGCACGCAGCCGATCGGCGAGATCTTCCCCGTAGTTGACCGGTATCACGCCGTGGGCGGTCAACCAGTCGTCGTTCGACGGGCCCGCGACGCCGAGCACGGTGGCGCCGGTCCGCTTGGCCAGTTGCACCGCGATCGAGCCCACCCCTCCGGCCGCTCCGGCGACCGCGACCGTGTCGTTGGGTGTCAAGTTGACGGCACGTACCGCGGCGTATGCCGTTGTGCCCGCGACGTAAAGGGCACCGGCCACCTCCCACGACACCGCCGGTGGTTTGGCGGTGAGCTGGTCGGCCGGCACCGCGACGAATTCGGCCTGGCTCGCGCGCCGGTGGGTGAAGCCCAGCACCTCGTCACCGACCGCGAAAGAGTCGACGCCGGCACCGATTTCGGCCACCACACCCGCCAGGTCGCTGCCCTGACCGGACGGGAAGGTCGCCGGCCAGCGCTCGTGCAACGCACCCCAGCGGATCATCGCCTCGCCGGGATTGATGCCGGCGGCCTTGACCTCGACGAGCACTTCCCCGGCGGCCGGTACTGGGCGAGGGACGTCGCGCACCTCGAGCACGTCGATGTCACCGTACCGATCGAACACCACCGTCTTGCTCATGCGTGCTCTTCACGCGCAGATCGAGGGTGCGAGCCGGTAGCCGGCCCCGCGAATGGTGCGGATGAATTCCCCGTGCTCGGGGTCGGTGCCGAGCTTCTTGCGCAGCCGCTTGACGTGCACTGCAACGGTGTTGGTGTCGGAGGGGCGGCCCCACACCGCTTGGCTGATTTCATTGCTGCTGGCGACTTTCCCGCGCTGCTTGATGAAAAATATCAGCAGTTCGAGTTCGCGTTGGGTGAGTTGGACGTGGCGTCCGCGTACTCGCGTCTCGTAGCCACGCAGGTCAACGCGGATGGGGCCGGCGATGAAAACCGTCGGGCCTTGGGAGAGTTCGCCGCTCAGTGCGAATGGCGCAATTGCGGTGATGTCGTAGGGCCGGGAAATCACCGCGGAGGCCCCGGCGGCGAGTGCTTCGCGCGCCAAGTCGTCTTCGCCGATTGCCGCGCCGACGAGGATGGGCAGATCCGATCGGCTGCGCACCGCCGCGGCGATGCTGGCGGCGTCCACGGTGTCGGTTCGGGCGCCGATCACCAAGACGTTGGGTGCCTCCGCGCCCACGGCCAGCAGCGCCTCGGCACCGTCGCGGCACCAGGTGGTGTCGATGCCGATCTGGGCGGCGTCGTCCATCAGCTTGGATGCGGTGGCGGGGTCGGTTTCGGCGAGCACCAGGGCACTGCGCGGCGCCGGAATTGCCGCGCGGTGCTCACCGGGACCCACCGTATCCGCGCGCCGCATCTCGATGGTCAAGTCCTGCTGTCCGCCCTTTCTGTCGCGCTACCGGCTTCCCCCGAATGCCGTGGGTCTCGACACGATCAGCCGAATCGCCCGGAAATGTAGTCCTCTGTAGCTTTCTGACTCGGGTTGGAGAACATCTTCTCGGTGTCGTCGGCCTCCACCAGCTTGCCGGGTTTGCCGGTGGCCTCCAAGTTGAAGAACGCGGTTTGGTCGCTGACCCTCGCGGCCTGCTGCATGTTGTGGGTGACGATGACGATCGTGTATTCGAGCTTGAGTTCCGCGATGAGATCCTCGATCGCGAGAGTAGAGATCGGGTCGAGCGCCGAGCATGGCTCGTCCATCAGGAGCACGTCGGGTTGTACGGCGATGGCGCGGGCAATACAGAGGCGCTGTTGCTGACCGCCGGAGAGCCCGCCGCCAGGCTTGTCGAGGCGGTCCTTGACCTCGTTCCAGAGATTGGCGCCCTTGAGCGACCGCTCGGCGACTTCGTCGAGCTTTTTGCCGTTTCGCATGCCCTGCAATCTCAGTCCCGCCGTGACGTTGTCCTTGATCGACATGGTGGGAAACGGGTTGGGGCGCTGGAACACCATGCCAATGGTTTTGCGCACCCCGACGGGGTCGACCCCGGAGCCGTAAATGTTCTCGCCGTCAAGCAGCACCGACCCCTCCACCCGGGCCCCCGGAATCACTTCGTGCATGCGGTTCAGCGACCGCAGCACGGTCGATTTCCCGCAGCCCGACGGACCGATGAAGGCGGTGACGCTGCGTGGCGGCACCGCCAGGTCGACGTCGGCGACCGCGTGGAAATTTCCGTAGTAGATGTTGACGTCTTTGAGATCAATGCGTTTGGCCATGGTGTTCCTGTCGGTTTAACGTCGGGCAGTCAGGAGGCGGGTCGCCACCGCGGCCGCCAAGTTGAGCAGGGCCACCACGATGATCAACGTGAGGGCAGCACCCCAGATTCGGAGGAAGCCGGCGTGTTGTGGGTTGGTCAGTTCGGTGTAGATCAAAAGCGGCAGCGATGCCATATTGCCGTGGAAGATGTCGAAGTTGATGGCGCGGCTGTAGCCGACGAGCACCAGCACCGGCGCCGTTTCGCCGATGACGCGGGCCAGCGACAGCAGCACACCGGCGATGATGCCAGGCAGTGCGGTGGGCACCACGATCCGCACAATGGTAATCCACTTCGGAATACCCAAGGCGTAGCTGGCTTCTCGTAACTCGTCGGGAACGAGTTTGAGCATTTCCTCGGTGGAGCGCACCACCACCGGCAGCATCAGTAGGACCAGCGCCAGCGACACCGCGAAGGCGCTCTGCTCAAATCCCAGCGTGGCGATCCAGAGGCTGAAGATGAACAGCGCGGCCACGATTGAGGGCACCCCGGCGAGCACGTCGACCATGAAGGTGGTCGCCCGCGCCAGCGGGCTGCCGCCGTATTCGACCAAATACACCGCGGCCATCAATCCCAGCGGCACGGCCAATATTGCGGCCACGCCTGCCTGCACGATTGTTCCGTAGAGCGCGTGATAGATGCCGCCCGCGAATTGTTCGGGCAGCACACCCTGCAGTGAATGGGTCCACCAGGTCGATCTGGTCACCCCGTACCAGCCGCGCTCGATCACGATCCATAGCACCCAGACCAGCGGAATTACCGCGATCCCGAACGCGGTGACAAACAACGTCGCGGCGACATTGTTCTTGACCCGTCGCGCGAGGCCGATCGGGTGGAAGGTTGGTCCCTTGACCGGCTGGTCGAGCGTGGTGGCGGCGTTCATTGGTTGACCCTTCCGCCGGCGACCGCCCGGGCGGCCGCGTTGACCACGAACGTCAGCGCGAACAGCACAAAGCCCGCGGCGATGTAGGCCCCGGTGGGCAGCGGCGCGCTGAATTCCGATGCGGCGGAGGCGATTTTAGAGGCAAAGGTGTAACCACCGTCGAACAGCGACCAATGCCCAGCCTGCGCAGCCGAGCGCAAAATGATCAGCACCGCCACCGTCTCGCCCAAGGCACGGCCCAATCCGAGCATCGATGCGGCGATCACCCCGCTTCGCCCGTAGGGCAGCACCGTCGTGCGCACCACTTCCCACTTCGTCGCGCCAAGCGCCTGCGCGGCCTCCTTGTGCGCAATCGGTGTCTGGCGGAAGACTTCCCGCGACACGGAGGTGATAATCGGCAGGATCATTACCGCCAGCACGATGCCGGCCGTGAAGATGGTGCCGCCGCCGGCCAGCGACACATTGCCCTGCTTGAACAGAAACAGCCAGCCGAAATTGCGGTTGAGAAAGGTTGCGACCGGCTCGAGTTGGGGCGCGAGTACGAAGATGCCCCACAACCCGAAGATGATCGACGGCACCGCGGCCAGCAGATCGACCATCACACTAAACGGCTTGGCCATTCGCGCGGGCGCGTATTGCGTAAGGAAAACCGCGATTCCGATCGCCACCGGAACCGCAAGCACCAGGGCGAACACCGAGCTGAGCACGGTCACCATAAACAGGTCGCGGATCCCGAACGCAAGATGATTGGCGTCGTTGGTGATGAAGACCGCGCTGGTGAAGAAGTTGGCGTGGTTGGCGCGCAGCGACGGCACCGCGCGGATCAACAGGAAGATCGCGATCAACGCGATGGCGATCACGATCGTCGAGCCGGCCGCGATCGCGATGAGTCTGAAGATGCGGTCCCCGAGGCGGCGGGTGCCGCCCCCCGTCGCCGTGGGGGTCGGCTTGACACTCAGGGGGTCAAGCACGTTGGGAACTGTGGCACCGGGGGGCGCCGTGCTGGACGGCGCCCCCTCGGGCCGAACTCCCGGTTCTAGGGCCATGTTGACCTCTGATCACGCGATGGCATCTACCGCCGTGGACAACTTCGACTTGAACGAATCGGGTATCGGCACATATCCGTTGTCGGCCAAGCCATTTTGGCCCGGACCGATCGTCGCCTGCAGGAACGCCTTCACCGCCTTGCCGGTATCCGCATCGGGGTACTTGGAGCAGACGATCTCATAGGTCGCCAGCACGATCGGGTAGGACCCGGGCTGGCTCGGCTTGTAGAACGACGTGGTGTCCAGCACCAGGTCGTTGCCCTGACCCTTGACCGTCGCGCCCGAGATCGTCTTGCCGGCCGATTCCCCGGTGATCGCGACCGGATCCGGGCCGGCCGAGGTGATGATCTTGGCCATGTTCAGCTTTTGCGCCTGCGCAAATGACCATTCGTTGTAGGTGATCGACCCGTCGGTGTTCTTGATCGCCGCCGACGTCCCGTCGTTGCCCTTGGCGCCCTCGCCGACACCGCCGTTGAACGTCTTGCCGGCGCCCTTGCCCCACGCCCCATCGGAGGCGACGTTGAGATATTGCTGGAAGTTGTCGGTGGTCCCCGACTCGTCGCTACGGAACACGACATGGATCGGGGTCGACGGCAGTGTCGCGCCCTGGTTGAGGCCCTTGATCGCCGGGTCGTCCCAGGTAGTGATGGCGCCGTTGAAGATCTTCGCCAGCGTCGGCCCATCCAACGCCAGCGAATCCACGCCCTTGACGTTGTAGGTGACCGCGATCGGGCCGAACACCGCCGGCAGGTTCCACGCCGGCGAGCCGCACCGCGCCTGCGCCTTGTCGTATTCGCCCTTATCCTTGTTCAGCGGTGAGTCCGAGCCGCCGAAATCGGTTTGGTTACCGACGAACTCATTAACCCCGGCACCCGAACCGTTGCCCGTGTAGTTCAACGTGTAGCCCGAGCAGGCCTGCTCGTAGGCGTTGACGAATCGGGTCATCGCGTTGGCCTGCGCGGTGGAGCCGCTGGCCTTGAGTGTCTTCTTGCCACCGCAGGCCACCTGCGCCGCCGACGCCGCACCCGAAGGGGCGCCGCTGGATCCAGGCGCTGATGACGGGGCGTTTTGATTACTGCCGCATGCTGATAGCACCATGGCACCGGCGGCCAGCAGGCTCAGCGCAGCGCCAGATCGGTTGAGCTTCACGTAGCTCCTTCAACAGTCGGGGTGACGACCACACCGCCGCCACCAGGGTCAGGGCCGAGCCACGGAACACCGTTCCGTACGAGCAGGTCCGTCGTCGCTGCTCCGCCCAGAACCTAGGGCCCAACTGTGAATACGCAACCCGATAATGATGAACGGAAGATGAACCGGGCGGACGGTTTGCCACGCCGCGATACCTCCACGGCCGCCGCAGCTCGACCGTGCGGCGGTATTTAGCCGCCGTGCGGAGGCGGCCCGGTCCGCGCGTACGCGGTGTCGACAGCGGAGACGGCGAATCCCAGCGCCTCATAGGTGCGGACGGCGGCGGTGTTGTCGGCCTCGGTGTAGAGCATCACCGTGGGATCGGGGTGATCGGACAGCCGCTTCGCCAGGTGGTGCAGGCCGATGATGGTCAGATAGCGGCCGACTCCGCGGCGCTGGGCGGCCGGGTCGACGCCGAGAACGTAAACCTCGCCCAGACCCGGGTGGTCCGGGTGTCGCTTCGTCCAGTGGAAGCCGAGCAGCGCATTCGTCGCGGCGTCGAACGCCAGGAACAGCCCATCCGCGTCGAACCACGGTTCCGATCGTCGTTCGGCGATATGCCCGGGCGTCCAGCCGCTCTGCTCGGGATGCCACCAGAACGCCGCGTTGTTCACGCGCAGCAGCTCAGCGTCGTCAACGGCGCCTCGATAGGTGCGGATCCGCACTCCGTCCGGGATCGCCGCGCTCGGCACGTCCCGCAGCGAGCGCCGCATCTGCAGCAGCTCGCGCACCGCGGTCAGCCCGAGCGCGTCAGCGGTCGCCCGAGCTGGCGGCAATGTCCCGTGAGCCCAAAAACGCGTTGCTGCATCACTTTCCGCGAGGGCTGTCCTGGCCATCGCCGAGCCGATACCGCGCCGCCGCGCCCGCGGGTGCACGACCAACTCGGCCATCGGCGGCGCCGCGTCGGTGCCTGGCGCAAGGTCCAGGTACCCGACGATCGCGTCGTCATCGGCTGCCACCAGATGTCGGGTGCGGTCATGGGGCAGCTCACGCACCACCTGCTCACCGACGGGCGCGACGCCGTCGTGGCCCGCTGCCGCCGCAACCACGTCGCGGATCTGCTGTCGATCGGCCGGTGTGATAGTGGTGCGCCAGCCGATTGCCGTCACGGGGCGTGTAGCGGGTCCACCCGCGAAGCGCCGCCGGCGCGAAGAGCAAGGGAATCTGGGAACGTACTTGACGCCTCGAAGCCGTCACCGGCGTCCTCCTCGGAGAGCTCGGCGTCGCCCGACGGCGCCCGGCCGCGCGCGGGCCGCACCGCCTTGTACCCGACGTTGCGGACCGTCCCGATCAGCGACTCGTATTCGGGACCGAGCTTGGCTCGCAGCCGCCGCACATGCACATCGACGGTGCGGGTGCCGCCGAAGAAGTCGTAACCCCACACCTCCTGCAACAGCTGCGCCCGGGTGAACACCCTGCCCGCGTGCTGTGCCAGGTACTTCAGCAGCTCGAATTCCTTGTAGGTGAGATCGAGCGGACGTCCACGCAGCCGCGCGGTGTAGGTGCCCTCGTCGATTACCAGCTCGCCGAGGTTGACCTTGCCCAGGCTCTCCTGGTTGGCTGCGCCGCCGCGGCGCCCGACAAGCAGCCGCAGCCGCGCATCGATCTCGGCGGGCCCGGTGCCGGGCAGCAGGATCTCGTCGAGACCCCATTCAACGTTGACGGCCACCAGGCCGCCTTCGTTGACGACGGCCACCACCGGGACCGAGGTGCCGGTCGTCCCCAGCAGCCGGCACAGGCCACGGGCGGCAGCCAGGTCGGCGCGCGCATCGACGATCGCCACATCGGCGGTGTTGGCCTCCAGCAATGAAGAAACCTCGGTCGGTGCGGACCGCACGTTGTGCGGCAGCAGCGACAAGGACGGCAGCACCGACTCAGGATGTGGATCGACGGTCAGCAGCAATAAATCCAACAGACTCTCCAGCGCGCTGGGACACCGTTCCCGAGGTTTGCCTCCCGCGGGTGTGGACGTCACTGTCCGATGTGCCTGACTACGGTGATTCAACGATAGCGCGCCACCTGCTGGTTAGCCGCGCGTGGGCCGGGCCAGGCGACGTGTGGGACAGAATGTCCGGGTGCGTGCGCTGCTGATCGGCTTGAGTGTGACGCTGCTCGCAGTTGCCGTCGCGGTCGTCGGCGCGGACTTCGGCACCGCGATTTACGCCGAATACCGGCTGGCCCGCACGCTGCGCAGCGAAACGGGCGTGAACGCCGACCCGTCGGTCGGCATTCTCGGCTTTCCGTTCATCACACAGGCCATCCGGCATCGCTACAACGAGATCGAGATCAAGGCCCACGGTGTCGACCATGCACTTGTCGGCAAGGCCTCGATGGAGGCCACCCTGCATTCCGTCGACCTGACCCAGGCGTCGTGGCTGATTCGGCCAACCGCCGCCCTGCCGGTCGGGAAGGCGGAGAGCCGGATCATCATCGATTCCATGCACGTCGGCCGGTTCATGGGTATCAACGACCTGATGATCGAGGCCCCGCCGAAGGAAACCAACGACGCCACCGGCGGCACCACCGAATCCGGCATTTCCAGCAGCCGCGGGCTGGTGTTCACCGGGACACCGAAGGCCGCAAACTTCAATGAGCGCGTCAGCGTTTCGGTCGATCTCTCCATCTCCGGCCCGGACCGTACCACGTTGGAATTCACCGGAATCGGGGTCATCACCGGGGCCGGGACCGCCGACCGTCAGGTACCCGAGGATAAGAAACCGGCCGTGCTCGCGGCATTTACCACCAGCCTGCCCGGGCAGAAGTTGCCGTTCGCGATCGCTCCGACTCGCGAGGGGGCCCGCGGATCCGACATCATCATCGAAGGAATCGCCGACGGAGTAACCATCACCCTCGATGGGTTCAAACAGTCATGACCGTTGCAGTGATCGCGCTGACCGCCATCGTTGCGGCGCTGGGGCTGGCTACCGCGATCGGGGTGCTGATCAATCGGCGCGCAGGCGTGCTGCGGGAGGTTTTCGAGGGACCCGACGCGGAGACCGCTGACCTCGGCTTATCGCGCACCGGCCCCACGGTCGTGCACTTCAGCGCGGTGTGGTGCGGCCCGTGCGCGTCGGTGCGGCGCGTCGTCAACCAGGTTTGCGCGGACCTGCCCGATGTGGCTCATGTGGAGATCGACATGGATGCCAATCCGGCCGCCGGGCGACGGCTGTCGGTGCTGTCCTTGCCGACGACCTTCGTGTTCGACGCGCACGGGCGGCAGCGCTACCGGACCACCGGCGTACCGAAGGCGGCTGACCTGCGCACCGTCTTGCACCCGCTGTTGGCTTGATCGGCACCCGACCAGGTAAGCTCAGCGACATGTCAGCCCGTCTGGAGCTTCGGCTCACCAAGCGCCGCGCAGTAGACCTGTGCCGCACCGCGGGTTGTTGTTGTTGCTTTAGCCGCTGAGCCGGCGCGCCGTTTCGTTGGCGCAACCGCTCGAGGCGGCCGTATTGGCATGCCCTTCCCAGCCTATGTCCGTGCCCACAGGAGCAACTTCATGTCGACCGATACGAACCAAGTGGACGTCCGTGGTCCGCGGTTCGCCGCCTGGCTCACCACCGCGGTCCTGGTGGCCACGTTGGCGGTCGCCGCGGTCAGCCCGACGGCCGCGGCGGTGATCCTGGTTGTGCAGGCCGCGGTGTTCGCGTTCGGCGCGCTGCGCGGCCCCCGGCACAGCCCGTACGGCCTGGTGTTCGCCCGGCTCGTGGCCCCCCGCCTCGGGCCGGTGACGGACCGCGAGCCGGTGCCACCGCTGAAGTTCGCGCAGTTGGTGGGCCTGGTCTTCGCCGTGGTCGGAGTCGTCGGCTTCACCACCGGTGTCACCGTGCTGGGCGTGATCGCGACCGCGTTCGCGCTTTTCGCGGCTTTCCTCAACGCCGCCTTCGGCGTCTGCCTGGGCTGTCGGCTGTACCCGCTAGTGGCCCAGCTGCGCCGCGAACCGGCATCCGTCTGACTCACCAATTACCAAAGAACCGAAAGGAATTCGAATGGCTCGCTCCGACGTCCTGGTCACAGCCGACTGGGCCGAGAGCAATCTTGACGCACCCAACACCGTCTTCGTCGAGGTCGACGAGGACACCTCCGCCTACGACGGCGGACACATCGCCGGCGCCGTCAAGCTGGATTGGCGCAAGGATCTGCAGGACCCTGTCCGGCGTGACTTCGTCGACGCCCAGCAGTTCTCCAAGCTGCTGTCCGAGCGCGGAATCTCCAATGACGACACCGTGATCCTCTACGGCGGCAACAACAATTGGTTCGCCGCGTACGCGTACTGGTACTTCAAGCTGTACGGGCATGACAAGGTCAAGTTGCTCGACGGCGGCCGCAAGAAGTGGGAGCTGGACGGCCGCCCGCTGTCCACCGACGCGGTACAGCGCGAGCAGACCAGCTACACCGCCAGGGACCCCGACAACAGCATCCGCGCGTTCCGCGACGAGGTGGTCGAGGCGATCGGCAAGAAGAACCTTGTCGATGTCCGCTCCCCCGACGAGTTCTCCGGCAAGATCCTCGCCCCGGCGCACCTGCCCCAGGAACAGAGCCAGCGGCCCGGGCACATCCCTGGCGCCATCAACGTGCCCTGGAGCAAGGCGGCCAACGAGGACGGCACCTTCAAATCCGATGCGGAGTTGACCGGGCTCTACCAGGAGGCCGGCCTGGACGGCTCGAAGGACACCATCGCGTACTGCCGGATCGGGGAGCGTTCGTCGCACACCTGGTTCGTGCTGCGCGAGCTCCTCGGGCAGCAGAACGTCAAGAACTATGACGGCAGTTGGACGGAATACGGCTCCCTGGTGGGAGTCCCGATCGAGTTGGGAAGTTGAGATATGTGCTCTGCACCGAAGCAAGGTACGACGTTGCCGGCCAGCGTTGACGTAGAGAAGGAGACGGTGATCACCGGCAGAGTGGTCGACGACACCGGGCAGCCGGTCGGCGGCGCGTTCGTGCGCCTGCTGGACTCCTCCGACGAGTTCACCGCCGAGGTGGTGGCGTCGGCGACCGGCGATTTCCGCTTTTTCGCGGCGCCCGGATCGTGGACCGTGCGCGCGCTGTCGAAGATCGGCAGCGGCGATGCGGTGATCGTTCCCGGCGGCCCGGGCATTCACGAGATCGACATCAAAATCGCCGCCTGAGTCGCGGCGAGCCCGTCCGGCTAGACTCGGCGCCGTGGTGCTGTTCTTCGAGATCTTGCTGGTCGCGTGCGTGGTGGTGATCACCTGGTTCGCGCTGTATGCGGTGTACCGGCTCATCTCCGACGACTCGTGAGTGGCGATGCCCGCGCCCGCTCCGGCGACCGGGCGGTCGCCGCGGCGGCGGAACGCGCGAAGATCACGGCCACCCGCAACATCCCGGTCTTCGACGACCTGCCACTGCCCGCCGACACCGCCAACCTCCGCGAGGGCGCCAACCTCGATGACAGCTTGCTGGCGCTGCTGCCGCTCGTCGGCGTCTGGCGCGGCACCGGCGAGGGCCGCGGATCCGACGGCGATTATCGATTTGGCCAGCAGATCATCGTGTCGCACGACGGCGGGGAGTACCTGAACTGGGAGGCCCGGTCCTGGCGGCTCTCCGACAGTGGCGAGTACGAGGCGCCCGCGCTGCGCGAAACCGGCTACTGGCGCTTCGTCAACGATCCCACCGACCCCACCGAGTCGCAGGCCATCGAGCTGCTGCTGGCGCACTCGTCGGGATACGTCGAGTTGTTCTACGGCACGCCGCGTACCCAGTCATCCTGGGAACTCGTCACGGATGCCTTGGCGCGCAGCCGATCCGGTGTACTAGTCGGCGGCGCGAAGCGGCTGTACGGCATCGTTGAGGGCGGCGATCTGGCCTATGTCGAGGAGCGGGTCGACGCCGACGGCGGCCTGGTTCCGCACCTGTCGGCGCGACTGTCCCGATACGCCGGCTAACCTCGCGTGACCCGATCCGGTGCCGGACACCCGATCCGGACCCAGACATGGAGCGGCCCCCGAGTCGTTGCTCCAGGTTGGACGGACCGGGACTCGGGGGCCGGGTGGCTGCGGGGAATTCGCCAGCGCCTGCAGGTGATTCCTCGCCTGCGGCTGCTAGCCGGCAGCCACCTCACGTGTCCATAAGTCAATCAATTTCTCGGACCACCTCCTTTCCCGTGTAACGGCGACCGTACCCGCGACACGCCCGGGCGACAACCGAATTCTCAGCGGTCGCTGACGATGGCGAGGTCGACGAGTTCGGCGAACTCCGCAGCGAGCGAAGACACCGGCAATGCGAGCCCGTCCAGGGTGTGCACGCGGGCCGCAAGCGTGATGCTCGAAACAAGCCAAATCCCCTGCGCTTCAATCAGGTCGGCCGGCCGTAGCGGCCGATACTGACATTGGTAGCCCTTCTCGCCGGCCACCGTGAATAGCGCCTGCTGAGTGGTGCCGTGCAGGATGGGCAGCGACGGCGGCGGCGTCAGCAGTCCGTCGTTCGTCGAGATGATGACCGTCGAGCGCGGTCCCTCCAGCACGTACCCGTCCGAGCTGACGAAGATCACGTCACCGGCGCCGCGCTCGGCGGCGTACCGCAGTGCGGCCATGTTCACCGCATACGACAACGTTTTCGCGCCGGCCAACAGCCACGGCGCGGCGGCGGCCGTCGTGGGCAATCCGCGCGCCAGCGTCAGTGCGGCCAACCCGTCGCGCCTCGCCGCGACCACCCGCTGCGGCAGCGGCGCGACGGTGACATACGCCGTTGGGGGGCCGCCGCCTTCCCGGCCGCGGCTGTAGACGAACCTCATCACGCCGTCATCGCTGCTGTCCGCTGTCCACCGCGCAGCTGCCAGTCCGGCCGCCCGCCGCCACGCCTCCGCATCGGGCGAAGGCAGGTGCATCAGCTCGGCCGACTGCGCCAGCCGACCCAGATGCGCGTCGAACAGGCACGGCCCGCCGTCCCGGACAAGAAGTGTCTCGAAGATGCCGTCGCCCCGGACCGCGGCGAGGTCGTCGGCGAACAGCAGTGGCGCCGTCGGATCGTGCGATTCACCATCCAGCGTGACGACGATCGACATGGGCGACAGCCTAACCGGGCAGTTCGGCGGGCAGGATCGAAGCGACCCGGGAAAGCGGTTCGAAGCGTCCGTAGAGTGGAAAGCGTGTCCGCCGTGCCCGCCCCCGCCTCCAGCCCCGACGCGGGAGCGGTCTGGCATTACGGCGACCCGTTCGGTGAACAGCGCGCCGCGCTGACCGATGCGGTTTTCGTCGACCGCTCGCACCGGGCGGTGCTGACATTGACCGGCGGGGAGCGACTCTCGTGGCTGCACAACATCTCTTCGCAGCACGTCGCCGACCTGGCCGACGGCGCGACCGTGCAGAATCTCAGCCTCGACGGCCAGGGCCGTGTTGAAGATCACTGGATCCAGACCGAGCTCGACGGCGTCAGCTACCTGGACACCGAGCCGTGGCGCGGCGAGCCGCTGCTGGCCTACCTGCGCAAGATGGTGTTTTGGGCCGACGTCGTGCCCGATGCCGCCGACTGCGGCGTGCTGTCACTGCTCGGACCGGGGTTGGCCGCGCCGCAGGTGCTTGCCGCGTTGCGGATAGACGAGTTGCCGGACGTCGCGTCGGCCACCCGGCTGCCCGACGGCGGCTTCGTGCGGCGCATGCCGGCAGACGCCGGCGGCCCCGCGATTGCGCTCGACGTGGTGGCGCCGCGGGAGCGGCTGTTAGCCCTTGGCGAACAGTTGCGTGCGGCCGGGGTTCGCCCGGCGGGTGTGTGGACGTATGAAGCGCACCGCGTCGCCGCGCTGCGCCCGCGGCTCGGGGTGGACACCGACGAGCGCACCATCCCGCACGAAGTGGGCTGGATTCCGACCGCGGTGCACCTGGACAAGGGCTGCTATCGGGGCCAGGAAACCGTCGCGCGGGTCTACAACCTCGGTCGGCCGCCGCGGATGTTGGTGTTGACGCACCTCGACGGCACCGACGCGCGTCCGTCGACCGGTTCGCCGGTTTTGGCCGACGGACGCACCGTGGGCCGGTTGGGCACGGTCGTCGACCACGTCGACCTCGGGCCGGTGGCGCTCGCCCTGGTCAAACGTACGGTGCCGGCCGACACCGTGCTCACGAGCGACGACGCCGCCGGCGTTTCTCTGGTGATCGACCCCGAATCGATGCCGGCGCCGGACGTCGCAGGCCGCGGCCGCGAAGCCGTCGACCGGCTACGCGGCGTCACGCGCTGACCACGCCGTACCGCCGAGTAGGGCCTGGCAGCGCACCGGCCGTCGGCACGGTAAAGTAGTTGGCAGGACTGACAAAGACACACTCAGATCGGAGCCGCCTTATCATTGGGCCGCTCCGTTATTGCGCGAGGGGGTTCCCCCATGGGCCGCGGCCGGGCGAAGGCGAAGCAGACGAAGGTTGCCCGGGAGCTGAAGTACAGCTCCCCGCAGACCGATTTCGAGCGGCTCCAACGGGAGCTCTCCGGGGCCGACCCCGACTCCGAGGACAGCCCCGACGGCTGGGACGACGAGGACGACCAGCGCCGCTAGCTAGAACCGGGGGTGGCGGCCCACGAGTTCGGCGCGAGTACCGCTCTTCCCCGCCTTATTAACCGTTCCGATCACCCAGCAATCGAGGTGGCGGGCGGTCAAGATAGCCAACGCGCGGTCGGTGTCGTCGGGGTTGACCACGGCGACCATCCCGACACCCATGTTGAATGTCTTCTCCATCTCGGCGCGGTCGATGCGGCCGCGCTGCGCAATCATCGAGAACACCGGCGCCGGCGTCCAGGTGCCGCGGTCCAGCTCGGCGCGCAACCCGTGCGGTATCACGCGCGCCAGATTGCCGGCCAGCCCGCCGCCGGTGACGTGGCAGAACGTCCGCACCTGCGTGTCGGCGGCCAGCGCCAGACAATCCTTGGCGTAGATGCGCGTGGGCTCCAGCAGCTCCTCTCCGAGCGTGCGGCCGAACTCCTCCACGTGGCCGGCCAGGTTCATCCGGTCGATCTCCAGCAGCACCTGCCGGGCCAGCGAATAGCCGTTGGAGTGCAGGCCCGTCGACGCCATCGCGATCACCACGTCACCGGGGCGCACCCGCTCGGGACCGAGCACGTCGTCGGCCTCGACGACGCCGATGCCGGTCGCCGAGATGTCGTACGCGTCGGGCGCCATCAACCCGGGATGCTCGGCGATTTCCCCGCCCAGCAGCGCACACCCGGCCTGCACACAGCCCTCTGCGATGCCCGCCCCCAGCGCGGCGATGCGTTCCGGCACGGTACGGCCGACCGCGATGTAGTCCTGCAGCAGCAACGGCTCGGCGCCGCACACCACGATGTCGTCGACGACCATCGCGACCAGGTCGATGCCGACGGTGTCGTGTTTGTCCATCGACTGGGCGATCGCAATCTTGGTCCCGACCCCATCGGTCGAGGCGGCCAACAGCGGTTCGCGATAACCGCCCTTGAGGGCGAACAGCCCAGCGAAATGACCGAGGCCGCCGACGACTTCGGGCCTGCTGGCCTTCTCTGCCAGCGGTTTGAGCAGTTCTACTGCCCGATCGCCGGCCTCGATATCCACCCCGGACGCAGCGTACGTGATGCCGAATGCATCGGCTGGATCACTCATCGCGACTAAGGCTACTCGGTCTCGGACACCGCGCGGGCGGCGACGTTGACCGTCGACCAACGCGTCGGCAGCCGGCCGGCGTGTGAAAATTCGATCCGTGTGGGCGACTCGAATCGTGCCGCCGATCGCGGTGATGATGGCCGCCGCCAGCGTCATTGCAACGCCGGCGCACGCGACACCCGGCCGCGACGTGCAGGCCACCGAGCTGTGGAAGCGGACCGCCGACGGCATGGACTACACGTTCCGCGAGATCACCATCGCGCCCGGGGGCAGCACCGGCTGGCACTGGCACACCGGGCGGCTCTACGGCGTGATCAAGGAGGGCACGCTCACCCACTACATGGCGGACTGCACGGTCGACGGCGTCTATTCGGTCGGCGATGCCGTGTTCGAGCAGAGCGGACAGGATCGGGTGCACATTGGCCGCAACGAGGGCGGCGCGCCGCTAGTCCTGCAGGTGCTCTACGTCCTCCCGGCGGGCGGCGCACTGTCGCAGGACGCGCCGGACCCCGGCTGTGGTTTCGCCTAGCACGTTGCCCGATCCGCCAAGCGCTATGGCCGTCGCAGCGCCGAGACGTTGTCGTTCTCGGCCTGCACGCCCGCCCGTGCAGTGTTTGCCAGCATGTGCTCAATCACGTTCTTGCCCAACGCCGTTTCGCGCGGCAATTCGATCGGGTATTCGCCGTCGAAGCAGGCGGTGCACAGCCGCGATGCGGGCTGCTCGGTGGCCGCGACCATGCCCTGCTGCGAGATGTAGCCGAGCGTGTCGGCGCCGATGGCATGCCGC
Organism: Mycobacterium sp.; assembly: GCF_035640695.1. Taxonomy (GTDB): domain Bacteria; phylum Actinomycetota; class Actinomycetes; order Mycobacteriales; family Mycobacteriaceae; genus Mycobacterium. Next base: position 30,704 of record NZ_DASQVQ010000084.1, on the reverse strand, counting down.
ACCGCGTCGAGCATCTCGTCCTCGGATTCGACGGCGTTCGCGATCAACTCGGCGGGCGAGGCGAAATCGATGCCGTAGAAGCACGGCCACTTCACCGGCGGAGAGGCGATCCGGACGTGCACCTCCACGGCGCCGGCCTCGCGCAGCATCCGCACGATCGCGCGCTGCGTATTGCCGCGCACGATGGAGTCGTCGACGACGATCAGCCGCTTGCCGCGGATGACCTCCTTGAGCGGATTGAGCTTCAGCCGAATACCCAGTTGCCGGATCGTCTGCGACGGCTGGATGAAGGTCCGCCCGACGTAGGCGTTCTTCATCAAGCCCTGCCCGTACTTGATGCCCGACTCCTGCGCGTAGCCGACCGCTGCCGGGGTGCCGGATTCGGGCACGCCGATCACCAAATCGGCCTCCACCGGCTTCTCTCGGGCCAGCCGCCGACCAATCTCGACGCGGGTCGCGTGCACCGACCGGCCGGCCAGCGCGCTGTCCGGACGGGCCAGATAGACGTACTCGAATACGCAGCCCTTCGGAATCGGGTTGGCGAACCGAGTGGAGCGCACGCCGTCGGCGTCGATGGCCAGCAGCTCGCCCGGCTCGATCTCGCGGACGAACGACGCACCGACGATGTCGAGCGCGGCCGTCTCGGAGGCCACCACCCAGCCGCGATCGAGCCGGCCCAGCGACAGCGGCCGCACGCCGTATGGGTCGCGCGCGGCATACAACGTGTTCTCGTCCATGAACGTCAGGCAGAACGCGCCGCGCACCGTCGGCAGCAGCTCGAGGGCGGCCTGCTCCAGCGTGGCGTCGGCGGCGCCGTCGGCCAGCAACGCGCCCAGGATGTCGGAGTCCGTCGTTGCCGAACCCGCATCCCTGGTGTTGATCAGGCCGGCATCGCGCGCCCTAGCGATCAGTTCGGGGGTATTGACGAGATTGCCGTTGTGGCCCAGCGCGACACCGGTGCCGGCGGCGGTGTTACGGAACACCGGCTGGGCGTTTTCCCAGGTCGTCGACCCGCTTGTGGAGTAGCGGCAATGTCCGATCGCGACGTGACCCTCCATCGCGATCAGTGTTTGCTCGTCGAAGACCTGGCTGACCAGGCCCAGGTCCTTGAACACCAGTACCTGCGAGCCGTCGGCGACGGCGATGCCCGCGGCCTCCTGCCCGCGGTGCTGCAGTGCGTAGAGGCCGTAGTAGGTGAGCTTGGCCACCTCTTCGCCGGGGGCCCAGACGCCGAATACGCCGCATTCTTCGCCGGGAGGGGTTTCGGTCTGTTGGCCGGTCACGAGTTGGCTGCTCCAAGGGGCGCGGTGGGTGACGTCACCGAGTCTACGGTGATAACGGATCATTAACGGAATCGGTCGGCAGTGTCGCCTTCTGTTATTCAACGATTCCGCTGTGCCAGTCATTTCCGGTCGGCTACGGCCGGTGCCGGCTCTCTTGGTGGGTTAGCCGTCGAGCGGTATCAACGGTAGCCATTCGGCGACGTCGCCGGCCCGTGACCCGGACAGTTGCAGCTTTCCGGACGCCACCGCGTCGGGCACCGACAGCAGGCCGGTGGCCAGCAGCAGCCAGGTGCGCGGGTCGGTTTCGACGACATTGGGCGGCGTGCCCCGACGATGTTGCGGCCCTGGGACGCACTGCACCGCAATCAAGGGCGGAATCCTGACCTCGACGCTGCCGCCGGGTGCCAGTGCCGCAAGCATGCGGGCCGTGAGCCGGACCGCGTCGGCGAGCTCGGCCCGCGCCGGCGCCCGCCGAGTGTCGTCGCGCAGCCAATTCGCAACTTCCAGCACGGCGGTGCGGGTCTGTGCGGGGTCGACTGCGCGGCGGGCGGGCATTGCGCGGCGATCCTAACGCGCGCGTTGACGTCAACCGAAGTTGAGGTTCTACGGTGGCGTGTGAATCCTTTACCCGCCGGTCCGACGATCGCGCCGGCAAGGGGGCCCGACAGTAGCGTTGGGTGAGTGCGGATCAACCGCTTGGCGGCGATCGTCGCGGTCGTCGGAGTGCTGTTGGCGGGCTGTGGCGCCGGCGCTCAGCATGGCGCGGCGCCGCGCGCTGCCGGGCGATCCTGGCCGCCCCCCGGTGGTCGGGGGCCGTGCAAGGTGACCGAGCAGACCGACGTGCCCGCGCGCATGCGCGACGGCACCGTCCTGCGGGCCGACGTGTACCGACCCGAGTCGGCACAACCCGTCCCGGTGCTGCTGATGCGCACCCAGTACGGAAAGAATGACGCACAAGTTCAGCCATCCCGGTATCAGTCCCCCGACTGGTTCGCATCACACTGCTACCAGGTTGTGGTTCAAGACATTCGCGGCCAAGGCAGCTCCGGCGGCACGTTCGAGGAGTTCGCCCACGACCAGGAGGACGGTTACGACTCGGTCGAGTGGGCCGCCACGCTGCCCGGAGCCAACGGCCGAGTCGGTATGTACGGGTCGTCCTACGTCGGCGCCACGCAGTGGCTGGCCGCGGTGAGCGCTCCGCCGCATCTGGTGACAATCGTGCCCGCCAACACGGCATCGGACTATTACGACGGGTGGACGTATGAGGGTGGTGAATTCCGCCTCGCGTTCGTCGCACCGTGGGCGATCGGCATCGCCACCAGTGCCGCGACGAACCGACACGACGACGCGACCGCGCAGGCGCTGAAAGCCGCCGCCGACGACCCCACACGGTGGCTGAACTTCCTGCCGTACAAAGACTTTCCGCCGCTACAGCCCACCAGCAACACCGTCGCGCCGTGGTACTTCGACTGGATCGGCCACTCGACGCGCGACGACTACTGGAAGCGGTGGAGCATCCGGGACCGATACGGCGCGGTGCGGGTCCCGGTACTCGACGTCGAGGGCTGGTACGACGCCTTCCTCGCCGGCGGCATCGAGAATTTCGCCGGCATGGCCGCCAACGGCGGCACCCCCGATGCCCGCCGAAACCAGCGACTCGTGATCGGGCCGTGGGATCACGTCAACTGGGGTCGCGACAGCTCGACGCCGGCCCCGCTGCTCAAGGACATCGGCGCCGCCGGCGACAGCCCCATCAACGACTTGATGCTGGCGTGGTTCGACCACTTCCTCAACGGCGTCGACAACGGCGTGTCGGGCCGGCCGCGCGTCGACTACTTCCTGATGGGGGCCGACACGTGGAAGTCGGCAACCGCGTGGCCGCTGCCGCAAACCCGGTGGACCCGTTATTTTCTGGGCGGCAACGGTGGAATGGCCGCCCGCACCGGCGTTTTGACGACATCACCCCCCGGACCTGATCAGCCGCCGGATACCTACACCTACGATCCGGCACACCCCGCCCCGAGTGTCGGCGGGCATTCGTGCTGCGGCGCCCAGAGCGGTCCACAGGGCCCCTACGACCAGACGCTTCCCGAACAGCGCTCGGACGTCCTGGTTTACAGCAGCGATGTGATGTCGACCGACACGGAAGTGACCGGTCCGGTGACGGTTGATCTGTGGGCCTCCTCATCGGCGCGCGACACCGACTTCACCGCGAAACTCGCCGTTGTGAAACCCGACGGGCAGGTCGTCAACCTGAACAACGGAGTCCTTCGGACGGCGTTCAAGGATTCGCTCTCCGAACCGCATCCGGCCACCCCGGGTCAACCCAATGAGTACGAGATCGCGATCTGGCCGACCAGTTACCTGTTTCGCGCCGGCGAGCGGGTACGCCTTGAGATTTCCAGCAGCGACTTCCCGCAGTTCGCACCGAACCCGAACACCGGCGCACCGTTCGGCCAAACCGCCGACAGCGCGCCGGCGACCCAGACGATCTTGCATGACGCCGCGCACGCGTCGGCCGTGGTGCTGCCGGTCATCCCGGCCGGCGATGCCGGCCGCCACCGGTTCCCCGCCGGCGATGCCGGCCGTGACCGGTTCCCGCGCGTGCCGAAATAGAATTCCGGCGATGAACCGCCAATGCCGCGATCGCGGCGGCCTCGTTGATCACCAGGTGCGCCAGCATCGGCGCAGCCAGGCTGCGTGAGCGTTCGAACATCGATCCGAATAGCCAGCCCGCGATGCCGGTTGCAACGACCGTGGCGGCGACGGGTTCACCGGTGGCGCGTGCGTCGTTCACGTGCGACAGCCCGAAAGCCGTTGCCTGCACGAGTCGTCCGGTCGACCGGCCGAATGCCTCGGCGGCCACCGTGCCCAGCGCCGCACGGTAGGCGGCTTCCTCCGACCACACGGTGCCCAGCGGTATCTGCACGCCTAGCCACGTCGCTGCGGGAGCCGGCAGGTCGCGCTCGGCCATCGCCGCTCGCACCTGCGGCAGCGCGGTGCTTGCCGCGACACCGGCCGCCGCGACCGCCGCAGCCGCCGTTCCCAAGCGGAGCCCCGACCGCAGGGCCGGCGGCCGCAGACCCAGCGGCGCGCCGGTGATCGCGACCAACCCGGCCGCCAATCCGGCTTGGACCAGCGGATGCCGTCGGGCGGGAATCTCCAGTCTCGCAGTGCGGCTCCAGCCCACCAGCACTCCGGCCAGCGTCAGCGCCTTGACTCGAGAACCCATCTGGCTCATCAGAATTCGGGTGGGCCCGCGGCCATCGCCTTCTCGAGCGAGCGCCGGACACGTTCGGTGTCCGCCGGAGTCCAGCCGTCCGGCGGCGCGACCGCTACCCAGCCGTCAAGCACCAGCTCGCCGTAATTGTGGCCGTGCCCGCCGGGCACCGCCTGCGCGTTCGTCATGTCCGCGCCGACCTGCCAGAACGTCACGATCGGATACCACCGCATGGACGTGGTGCGGTCGCGGCCGGGTGGTTCCTCTAGCCAATCCGGCCGGTTGAACAGCAGATCCGGCGACCACCAGATGACCGGATCCGACGGGTGCTGCAAGAACAACACCCGGGTGCCTTCCCAGGGCGGCGCCGCGTCGCGGGCGATCTCCTCGGGGCTGCCGCCCTCGCTGAACCGCACGGTGCGGCCGTTGTCGTAGCGGGGCTTGACTTCCGGAGTACCCGGGTCGCGGCGGACGGTCAGCGCCCGCCACAGCGGACTGGCATACGGCGGGCCCACCCACAACACCGACGAGAAATTCTTGCCCGCAATGTCGGGGAGCCATGCGAACGCACCCTGACCCGCCATCGCGCCGAGACTCTCACCGTAGAGCACCAACTTCGGGCGGTGGTCGCGCGGCTGCCGCAACCATCGGTCATGAATCTTGTCGACCATCGCCCTGCCGGCCTCGAGAGCATTCTGCTGGTCGGCCAGAAACGAAATCCAGCTGGTCAGATACGAATACTGCATCCCGACCAGCGCGGTGTCGCCGTTGTACATCGACTCGATCGAACGCGCCGCCGCCGGGTCCACCCAGCCCGTGCCGGTGGTGGGCACGATCACCAGTAGCGTGCGGTCCCATGCGTGCGTGCGGTCAAGTTCGCTGACCAGGATGTCGAGCCGGCCGTCGACCGTGTCGGCGGATTGCAGCCCGGCGTACACCCGGATCGGCTCCTTTGCCGGACGGCCGTTGAGCGCGGTGAGTTCGCCGGCGTGCGGTCCGGTGGCGACGAAGTTGCGGCCCTGATAGCCCAGCGTGTCCCACGACGCGAAAGAAGCTGGGCTGCCGGACCTTTCCGGATCGATCGGCTGCGTGATGCCGGCCCGGGTGCTGGCGTTCTGCGGCTGGAACACTGCCCTGGCGGCGGCGAAGAAGCCCCGGATCAGCACACCGTTGACCAGTGTGACCACCAGCACGACGACGATCGCGGTGCCGATGAACCGCGCGACCTCGACGCCGACGTGCCAGCGCTTGATGAAGTAGCGGGAAAGCAGTTTTACCGCGTCCTTCAATATCCGCGACACGCTGACCAGCACGCCGCCGGTCACCAGCGCGATGAACAACGTGCGCATGTAGTTGAGCGTCCCGGGACCCTCCATACCCATCAGCGCCGATACTTGCCGCTGCCAGGCCGCGGCAGGGATCAGCATCAGCACGCTGAGGCCAATGGACGCCCCGACAGTGACGGCCTTCAACAGGTACAGCACCGGCGGCGCCGGTGGCCACCAGCTACGGCGGCGTAACACGAAGTGGCGGAACGCCATTCCAATCACCACGCCAAGCCCGTAGCCGATCGCGGCGTTGACGCCGCCGATCAACCCTTGAAACACCCGGCCCCGCGGCAGCAGCGACGGCGTCAGCGACACGCAGAAAAACAGTGCGCCGAACGCGACGCCGGTGAAGTCCAAGCGCACCAGGCTCCACGCCCACCCCAGCAACGGGTGGCGACCTGGTCGTTCCGCCGGTTCGACAGCCCGGGTTTCGGTGATGCTGTCGACGTCGGATTTCATCGCCGCTGCGGTGTCTTCGGGCAAGGGCTCATCCGAAAAGCCCGGGCAGCACGCCTTCGTAGGTTGCCCGCAATTCCTCGAGCGACACCGCAAACAGGCCCTGCACCTCCAATGCGTCGCTGCCCTGGTCGACCACGCCGATGCGAGTGGCCGGCAGACCGCGCGCCTCGCACAACGCGCGGAACCGGCTTTCCTCGGTGCGCGCAACGGCCACCACTACGCGGCCCGCCGATTCGGAGAACAGCGTGACGAACGGGTCGGCGTCCTCGGGAATAAGGATGCGGCAACCGGTTTCGCCGGCCAGCGCGGATTCCACCACCGCCTGGATCAGCCCGCCCTCGGACAGGTCGTGGGCCGCCGACACCAGCCCGTCGCGCGACGCGGCGGTCAGCACGTCGGCCAGCAGCCGCTCGCGCTCCAGGTCCACCGTGGGCGGCGTGCCGCCGAGATGGTCGGCGGTGACGAGTGCCCACATCGAGCCGTCGAATTCGTCGCGGGTGTCGCCGAGCAGGATCAGCGTCTCCCCCGGCTCGGTACCGATAGATGTAGGGATGCGTCGGCTGACATCGTCGATGACACCGAGCACCCCGACCACGGGAGTGGGCAGGATCGGCGTGGAGCCGGTCTGGTTGTAGAAGCTGACGTTGCCGCCGGTGACCGGAATGCCAAGGGCCGCACAGCCGTCGGCCAGTCCGCGCACCGCCTCGGAGAACTGCCACATCACGCCGGGGTCCTCGGGTGAACCGAAGTTCAGGCAATTCGTCACCGCGACGGGGGTGGCGCCGGTGACGGCGACGTTGCGGTACGCCTCGGCCAGCGCGAGCTGGGCGCCGGTGTACGGGCCGAGCTGGGTGTAGCGCCCCGACGCGTCGGTGGACACCGCGATGCCGCGGCCGGTTTGTTCGTCGATGCGCAGCACGCCGCCGTCGGCGTGCTCGGCGAGCACGGTGTTGCCGCGCACGTAGCGGTCGTACTGCTCGGTGACGAACGCGCGGCTGCACAGGTTCGGGCTGCCCAGCATCGCGAGCAGCGTCGCGCGCAACTCGTCACCGGTGGCCGGCCGCGGCAGCTTCGCCGACGTGTCGGCGTTCAGCGCATCCTGGCTGTCGGGGCGCGCGACCGGACGCCGGTAGACCGGCCCTTCGTGCGCGACGGTGCGCGGCGGCACGTCGACGACGGTCTCGCCGTGCCAGCCGACCCGCAGCCGGCCTCCGTCGGTGACCTCGCCGATCACCGTGGCCAGCACGTCCCACTTGCGGCAGACCGCGAGGAACGCGTCGACGTTGTCGGGCGCGACGACCGCGCACATGCGTTCCTGCGACTCGCTCGCCAGCACCTCGGCCGGCGTCATGTTCGCGGTCCGCAGCGGCACCCTGTCCAGCTCGATGTCCATGCCGCCGTCGCCGGCCGAGGCTAATTCGGAAGTGGCACAAGATAACCCGGCCCCGCCGAGGTCCTGTATGCCGATCACCAACCCCGCGGCATACAACTCCAGGCAGCACTCGATGAGCACCTTCTCCATGAACGGGTCACCGACCTGAACCGAAGGCAGCTTCTTGCGAGATCCGCCGTCATCGCCCCCGAACGTCTCCGACGCCAGCACCGACACCCCGCCGATGCCGTCGAGCCCGGTGCGCGCGCCGAACAGGATGATCTTGTTGCCTACCCCGGATGCGAACGCCAGGTGCAGGTCCTCCTTGCGCAGCGCGCCCACGCATAACGCGTTGACCAGCGGATTGCCCGCATAGGACGCGTCGAAGACGGTCTCGCCGCCGATGTTGGGCAGCCCAAGCGAATTGCCGTATCCGCCGATTCCGCGGACCACGCCGTCGACCATCCGCCGGGTGTCCGGCGCGTCGGCGGCGCCGAACCGCAGCTGGTCCATCAGCGCGACCGGCCTGGCGCCCATCGCCATGATGTCGCGGACGATGCCGCCGACGCCGGTGGCGGCGCCCTGATATGGCTCGACGTAGGACGGGTGGTTGTGCGACTCCACCTTGAAAGTCACCGCCCAGCCGTCGCCGATGTCGACGACGCCGGCATTCTCTCCGATCCCGGCCAGCATCGCCGCCCGCATCTCATCGGTGGTCGTTTCGCCGAAGTAGCGCAGGTGCACCTTGGACGACTTGTAGGAGCAGTGCTCGCTCCACATCACCGAGTACATCGCGAGCTCGGAGTCGGTGGGCCGGCGCCCGAGGATGTCGCGGATCCGTTGGTACTCGTCGTCCTTGAGGCCCAACTCGCGGTACGGCTGCGGCAGATCGGGGGTGTCGGCGGCGTGCTCGACGGTGTCCAGCGCGGGCGTTGTCGCAGGCGTCTGGGCGAGCGGGGACGTCACGAATGCAGTGTAGTTTCCCGGGCCGCATCCCTCCTGTTCGCCGGACGTTTGCACCGCGAGACCGACGGGTAGGCCGATCACGACAGGGCAATCACGAAGCGAAGGATGGTGATGCATGACCGCGAGCACCGAAACCGGCCACGTGACCGGCACCAAGGACAAGGACTACAACCTGATCTGGTACACCGAGCAATGCCTTGAAAATGCGCTGCGGCTGGAGACCTACGTACAGGATGCCGAGCGCGAGGGTGATAAGCAGCTTTCCGAGCTGTTCCGCAAGGCACAGGCCGACAGCAAGAAGGGCGCGGAAGAGGGCAAGCGGCTGCTGGCTCAGCGGATCAAGTAGTCCGGCGAAAGGAACGCCCGCAGCGCCGCCGAATACGCCGCCACGTCGTCGGCACCCATCAGCTCGCGCGCCGAGTGCATGGCGAGTTGCGCAGCGCCGACGTCGACCGTCGGAATACCGGTGCGCGCCGAGGCCATCGGACCGATCGTCGACCCGCACGGCAGATCGGCGCGGTGCTCGTACCGCTGTAGCGGCACCCCCGCCTGCTCGCACGCCAGCGCAAACACCGCCGCCGAGCGGCCGTCCGTGGCATACCGCAGATTCGGGTGCACCTTCAGCACCGGGCCGGCATTGACCGCGATGAAGTGGCCGGGCTCATGGCGTTCCGGATAGTTCGGATGTGTCGCGTGCGCCATGTCGGCGGAGGCCAGCACAGACCCCGACAATCGGCGCAGGAAGTCCTCCCGGCCGCCGTCGGCGGCCAGCACGATGCGTTCCAGGACGGTCGGCAACAGGTTCGACTGCGCGCCGTGATCCGACGTCGACCCCACCTCCTCGTGGTCGAACAGCGCTAGCACGGGCAGGTAGCCGCGTGGCTCAGCGGCCAGGAGGGCTTCCAGCCCGGCGTAACAGCTGGCCTGGTTGTCCAGCCGCGGCGCGCTCAGCAGTGTGCCGTCCGCCCCGGCCAGCGTCGACGGCACCAGGTCGTGGGTCATCAGATCCGCGCCGAGCACGTCGCCCGGGTCCACGCCGGCGCACTCGGCGACGTGACCGAGCAACCCCGGCGCCTCACTGCCAACCCCCCACACCGCGTTGACGTGCAGTTGCGGGTTCAGTGTCACCGACTTTCGGTCCTCGGCCAGGTGGATCGCCAGTTGCGGCACCCGCAGGATCGGGGTGTCGATGCGCACCAGTCGCTGCACCACGCCACCGCCGTCGCGCACCGAAAGCCGGCCGCTGATGCCGAGATCGCGGTCGAGCCACGAGTTCAGCCACGCACCGCCGTAGGGCTGCAGCGCCACCACGTGCCAGCCCGCCACCGACCGATCGGGGTGCTGTTTGACCCGCAGATTCGGGCTATCGGTATGGGCGCCGACGATCCGGAACGGGCGATCGGGGTCGTCCGACGAATCCCACGCGACGATCGATCCCGCGCGCACCGTGAAGAATCTGCCTGCCGCGGGCCAGGTTTCGGCCTCGGACAGTTCGGTGTAACCGGCCGACCGTAACCGCTGCGCGACCGTGGCGCAGACGTGGAACGGCGATGGCGACGCGTCGACGAATTCACACAGCCCGTGCGCGCTCGCGAAGCCCATCCCCGAGTCGGTCCGCCCCTGCCCGCTGCCCATGTTCCTCATCATGACCGATTCGATTGGCATTAATGTCACAGGTGATGCCTCCGCCGCTGCCGCAGCCCGTCCTCGCGCCGTTGACGCCCGCGGCGATCTTCCTCGTTGCCACCATCGATGAGGGTGGCGAGGAAACCGTGCACGACGCGCTACCGGACTTGTCCGGTCTGGTCCGCGCGGTCGGCTTCCGCGATCCGGCGAAGCGGCTGTCGGTGATCGCATCCATTGGCTCGCACGCGTGGGATCGGCTGTTCGCCGGGCCGAGGCCGGCTGAGCTGCATCCGTTCATCGAGCTCAACGGCCCGCGCCATGACGCGCCGGCGACACCGGGCGACCTGCTGTTCCACATCCGCGCGGAGGCGATGGACGTCTGCTTCGAGTTGGCCGGCCAGATCCTCAAGGCGATGGCCGGTGCCGTCACCGTCGTCGACGAGGTGCACGGCTTCCGATTCTTCGAAAACCGGGATCTGCTCGGCTTCGTCGACGGCACCGAGAACCCGGACGGGCCGCTGGCCGAAAGCGCGACGCGGATCGGTGACGAAGACCCGGACTTCGCCGGCGGCTGCTACGTGCACGTGCAAAAGTACCTCCACGACATGACGGGGTGGGAATCACTTTCGGTCACCGAGCAGGAGCGGGTGATCGGGCGCACCAAGCTCGAAGACATCGAGCTCGATGACGACGAGAAGCCGGCCGACTCGCACCTCGCGCTGAACGTGATCGAGGACGCCGAGGGCACCGAGCTCAAGATCGTGCGGCACAACATGCCCTTCGGCGAGCTCGGCAAGGGTGAATTTGGCACGTACTTCATCGGGTACTCACGCACGGCCGCCGTCACCGAACGGATGCTGCGCAACATGTTCCTTGGCGATCCGCCCGGCAACACCGACCGGATCCTGGACTTCTCCACCGCGGTCACCGGTGGCATGTTCTTCGTTCCCACCGTCGACTTTCTCAACGATCCGCCGCCGCTGCCCGGCGCGGCCGCCTTAGCACGGACGCCGGCGCCGCAACTCACATCCGGGTATGAGGGCTCGTTGAGGATCGGCAGCCTGAAAGGGACCCGCTGATGAACAACCTGTATCGCGAGCTTGCTCCGATTACCGAACTGGCTTGGGCGGAAATCGAATTGGAGGCCGCGCGGACGTTCAAGCGCCACATCGCCGGCCGGCGGGTTGTCGATGTCAGTGAACCCGGCGGCCCGACCACCGCAGCCGTCACCACGGGCCGACTGGTCGACGTCGACGCGCCGACCGGCGGAGTGATAGCGCACCTGCGGGCCAGCCAACCGCTGGTACGGCTGCGAGTGCCATTCACGTTGTCGCGCACCGAGATCGACGATGTAGAGCGTGGCTCCAAGGGTTCCGACTGGGATCCGGTGAAGGACGCCGCCAAGAAACTGGCGTTCGTCGAGGACCGCGCGATATTCGAGGGGTATGCCGCCGCGTCGATCGAGGGCATCCGGCAGACCAGTTCGAACCCGGCGTTGGCGTTGCCCGACGACGCGCGCGAGATCCCCGACGTCATCTCCCAAGCACTGTCCGAACTACGACTGGCCGGGGTCGACGGCCCGTACTCCGTGCTGCTGTCGCCCGATACCTACACCATCGTCAGCGAGACCACCGAGCACGGCTATCCGATCCGCGAGCACCTGAACCGGTTGGTCGACGGCGAGATCATCTGGGCGCCGGCCATCGACGGTGCATTCGTGCTGACCACCCGGGGCGGCGATTTCGACCTGCAGCTCGGAACCGACGTGGCGATCGGCTACACCAGCCACGATGCCGACACGGTGCGGCTGTACCTGCAGGAGACGCTGACGTTCATCGTCTACACCGCAGAGGCCTCGGTGGCGCTGACCCAATAGCGGCCCACACGGGCCCACACGCTGGCCAAAATAGCTCGCCATAGGCAACCGCTATGGGCGAACCGGATTACGGCCGACCGCTTGGGTGCTTACTGGAGGTCCGAAACGTTTTGCGAGGAGGTTTCATGGCTAGGACACTCGAAGGTTCCACCGCGTTGGTAACGGGCGCGACCGCAGGCATCGGCCGAGCGATCGCCCTGCAGCTGGCCGCCCTCGGCGCCGAGGTGGTCGTGCACGGACGTAGCGCCGAACGCGGCGCCGAAACGGTCCGCGAAATTGAAAAGGCCGGCGGCAAGGCACGTTTCGTAACGGCCGATCTGGCGGATGCCGACGACGTGCGTCGCCTGGCCGCCGAGGCCGGCCCCGTCGACATCCTGATCAACAACGCCGGTGTCTACAAGTTCGCCGCCACCGCGGACAGCGATGACGCGTTCTTCGACGAGCACCTGAACTTGAACGTGCGCGCGCCGTTCATCCTGGTCCAGCAGCTGGTGCCCGGCATGGCCGAACGGGGCAGGGGCGCTGTCGTCAACCTCAGTACCATCGCCGCTGCCGTGCCGGCTCGAACCGGCGGCATATACGGCGCGACCAAGGCCGCGGTCGAGCTGTTGACCCGCGTGTGGGCGGACGAGTTCGGTCGTTCCGGGGTGCGGGTAAACGCCGTGCAAGCCGGACCGACGGAAACTCCAGGAACCGCGGTGACACCGGGTCTCACCGACGGCCTGGGCCGGCTAACCGCTCTCGGCAGGGCGGCCACGGCCGACGAAATCGCCAACGCCGTAACGTTTTTGGTATCGCCGGCCGCAAGCTACGTCAACGGCACGATCCTGCAGGCGACGGGCGGCCAGGCCGCGATCGCACCTTGATCAGGCCGGCACGTCGAACGCGGCGACCAGGTGGGCCAAGTCGCGGCGGCGCGAATCAGCGGGCCATACCAGCCAGGTACGCCGCACCAGGGGATGGTCGATCAGCCGCGACCAGGTGATGCCTTCGGGCAGCGGCTGATCCCAGTTCTCCGGCGCCAGCGCGAACGCCCGCCCCGCGCCGACCCCGACGAACTTCACGTCGGGAATCAGGTCATGGTCGTCGGGCGGCGGCGGACCGGCCTCGATGCCGTGGCTGCGCAAGATCGCCGTCAGCTCGTCGTACCACGCCGGGCTCCCGGAGCGCGCGAATCCGACCCAGTCCAACCCGCACAGGGCGTCCAGGCGGACGCCGTCCGGCCCCACGATGCGATCGGCCAGCTCCGCCGCCAGGAGCACACCCAGGTTTTCCCGCACCACCAGCATCGCGTCGACGTCGCGCCCGATCGGTCGTTCGCGCACCAAGGCGAGATCGAGCTCATCATCGCGCAGCGCGGCCAGCTGTCGCGCGGTGGACAGATGCCGCGGCACAATGCGCGTCTGGGGATGCTGCGTCGCGAACTTCGCCATGGCGCGCGGTAAGATTCCGGACGGCAATTCCAGCGGCACCCCGAGTCGGATGACGCCGCATCCGTCGCAAGCGAATTGGGCCATCGCACGCACAGCCTGGTCGTGCCGGGCCAGAATTGCCCGCGCCTCTGACAACAGTACGGCGCCAGCGTCGGTGGTCCGCACTCCGGTGCTGCTGCGCTCGAGGAGCTGGAGGCCGAGCTGACGCTCGAGGGAACTGACCGTCTGCGACAACGCCGGCTGGCTGATGTGCAGGCGACGCGACGCGGCCGACATTCCGCCCTCCTCGGCCACCGCAACGAACGCGGTCAGTTCCCGTAACTCCATGGCCACCACGCGTGTCCCGCCGACCTCGCCATAGGTGGAGCTTATAGCCGGAGTCCGACACCGGTGTGGAAAAGCGGCACGCGTCCGTGGTGAGGTGGTATCGCGGGTGGACGACGGCATAAGTGTCGGCACGCGGTGCCGCGTAATTCAGGCCGCGAGGACCGAATCCAGCGCCGAGTAGAACAGACCGAGGCCGTCGTCGGACGGGCCGGTCAGCGCCTCGGTCGCGTGTTCGGGATGCGGCATCAGACCGACCACGCGGCGGTTCGCCGAACAGATGCCGGCGATGTCGCGCATCGAGCCGTTTGGGTTGTCCCGATAGCGGAACACCACCCGGTCCTCGGCATCGAGCTCGTCGAGCACGGGCTCCGGCGCGACGAAGCGGCCCTCGCCGGATTTGAGCGGCACAAGCAGGTCGGCGCCGGGTTCATAACGCGACGTCCACGCCGTGGTGTTGGAAGCGACTCGCAGCCACACGTCGCGGCACACGAAATGCAGGCCGGCGTTGCGCGTCAGCGCGCCCGGCAGCAGGCCGGCCTCGCACAGCACCTGAAAACCGTTGCAGATACCCAACACTGGCAAACCACGGCTTGCCGCCGCAATCACTTCACCCATCACCGGCGCGAACCGCGCGATCGCACCGGCCCGCAGGTAATCGCCGTAGGAAAAACCACCCGGCACCACCACCGCATCCACGCCCTTCAGGTCGGCGTCGGCATGCCACAGGTTCACCACCTCGGCGCCGACCAGGCGGGCCGCGCGGGCGGCGTCGACGTCGTCCAGCGTCCCGGGAAACGTGATCACCCCGACCCGCGCGGTCACGACGGCTCCCTGCTGACGGTCCAGTCCTCGATGACGGTGTTGGCCAATAGCGACTCGGCGATCTGGGCGACTTGCACGTCGTCGACACTGTCGTCGACCTCGAGCTCAAATCGCTTGCCTTGCCGCACATCTGAAATGCCGGAGTGGCCAAGGCGGCTCAGCGCGCCGACGATCGCCTGCCCCTGCGGGTCAAGGATCTCGGCCTTGGGCATCACGTGCACAACCACCCGGGCCACCCGCGGCTCCTCGCTCTCTGCCGATTGCTCGGCGACAACTCTACCGGTGGTTTCGCCGTGCACCCGGTTAGCCGCATGAACCGATGTAGGCCGTGCACAGCGGCGTGATCAGCGCGTCGAGCACCTGCTGATCGTTGACTGTCGGCCAGCCGACCAGCGGCGGCGACGAGGCCCACATCGCAAGTTCGACGACCGTTCCGCTGGCCGGATGCGACGCCAGGTATTGATGGGCGACCACCGGTGTGGCTGCGCTGCCGCTGATCACCGCGGCGAGTCGCCCCGGTTGGTCGATCGTCACCGACGGCGAGACGGCGGGTGCGCTGAGCTGACAGGTGCGCAGTCCCCAGGCCGCCGCCGCTATGGTCGCGTCGGCGTTCTGGCCACCCAGCCACACGTCACCGCGCCAGTGGATGACCTGGACCTGAAGTTGCCATTGGCCGGGTGGGTTGATGACGAGGGCCTTCGCGGCGACGGCGTACTCGCGCGGGTCAGCGTGCGGCGGCGGTTTCGCGCAGAGTTCCTCGAACTGGAACCGGGGCTTGGTGGCGGTCACCGCAAGTGCGGACAGCGTCGGCCATGAGTAGGTCGTATGCAGCGGGATCGCCGACGGGTCAATCCAGGCCGCGTCCGGAATGCGGTCGCAGGCCGGCGGGCAATTATCGGGTGCGGCATGCGCCTGCACCGGCACATCGACCAGCAACGAGCAGCCGACCGTTAACACCGCCACCCCGAGGGCGGTTACCAGTCGCTTCACGCGCATACCCCCTAGGGCGGCAGGATACCGAAGCCAGGGCAGCGCGGAGCAGAATCGGGGTCATGCAATTGACGCATTTCGGCCATTCCTGTCTGCTTGCCGACTTTGACGGCACCATGCTGTTATTTGATCCGGGCAACTTCTCGCGCGGATTCGAGGGCATCACCGGCTTGTCGGCAATCCTGATTACCCATCAGCATCCCGACCACGTCGACACCGCGCGATTGCCCGCGTTGGTCGAGGCCAATCCCGGCGCGGCGCTGTATGCGGATCCGCAGACCGCGGCTCAGCTCGGCGATCCGTGGCGCGCGGTCAATCCCGGTGACGAATTGGCGATCAACGGGCTTCGCGTGCGTGGCCGCGGCGGCGTGCATGCGATCATCCACCCGGAAATTCCTGCGATAAACAACATTTCGTATCTGATCGGCGATGACCAGCATGCCGCGCGTCTGATGCATCCAGGTGATTCGCTGTTCATCCCCGGTGAGCCCGTGGACGTGCTCGCGCTCCCGGCCGCGGCGCCCTGGATGAAGATCTCCGAGGGCGTCGAATATCTGCGCGCGGTGAACCCGCAGCGCGCCATTCCGATTCACCAAGGCATCGTGAATCCGGATGCGTATGCCATCTACTACCAACGCTACTCGGAGATGGGACGCGCCGACTTCCAGGTGCTGCGACCCGAGAACGCCACCGAGATCTAACGCCGCCTATTTCTGCGCGGATCGTCACCCAATATCCCGGGCAGCGCCGCGGCCCGCGGCCCGGCCCGAAAAGAGGCAACCGCCAAGAAATGTGCCCTCCAACGCGCGGTAGCCGTGCACACCGCCGCCACCGAAGCCGGCCACTTCGCCCGCGGCGTACAGGCCGTCGAACACCGCGCCGTTCGGCTTGAGCACCCGGGCGTCGAGGTCGGTTTCCAAACCGCCCAATGTCTTTCGAGTCAGAATGTGAAGCTTGACGGCGATCAACGGCCCCGCCTTGGGATCGGTGAGCCGGTGCGGCGCCACCACCCTGGTGAAGCGATCGCCGAGGTATCCCCGTGCCGCTCGGATCGCGGTGATTTGACTGTCCTTGGTGAACCGGTTGGCCACCTCGCGGTCGCGCGCGGTGACCTCGGCCTCGACGGTGGCGTAGTCCAGCGGGATCACGTCTGGCAACTCATTCATCGCAAACACCAAGTCGCGCAGGTGATCCCGACTGACAAAGTCCGCGCCTCGGTCGACGAACGCTTGCACGGGCGGCGCAGCTCCGGAACGCACCCGCGAAAGCAGCGTGGGCACACTGCGACCGGTCAGATCGGGATTTTGTTCCTGGCCCGACAGCGCGAATTCCTTGGCAATAATGCGGGCGTTCAAGATGTACCACGTGTAGTCGTGGCCGGAGCGAGCAATGTATTCCAGAGTGCCCAGCGTGTCGAAGCCCGGATACAGCGGAGCCGGAAGCCGCTTGCCGGTCGCGTCCAACCACAGCGACGATGGCCCGGGAATGATGCGGATGCCGTGCAGCGGCCACACCGGATCATAGTTCGTGATGCCCTCGGTGTAATGCCACATGCGATCGCGGTTGATCAGGTTCGCCCCGGCGGCTTCGGCGATGGCCAGCATGCGGCCGTCGACGTGGGCGGGCACACCCGAAAGCAACTGGTCCGGAACGCGACCCATCCGGCGAGGCCAGTTCTGCCGCACCAGGTCGTGGTCGCCGCCGATGCCGCCACTGGTCAGGATCACCGCGGAGGCGCGGAACTCGAAATCCCCGGTTCTGTTTCGTGACGATGCCACACCACGCGGCTGGTCCGACCGCTCCAGCACGGTGCCGCGAACTCCGGTCACCGCGCCGGCCTCGACGACCAGCTCGTCGACTCGGTGCCGATGCGCGAAGCGGACGTTGGACCGCTCCGTTAGCCGCCGCGCGAAGATTTCCACGAGTCGCGGCCCAGTGCCCCAAGTGATGTGAAAGCGCGGAACCGAGTTGCCGTGCCCGCGCGCGTCGTAACCGCCGCGCTCCGCCCAACCCACCAACGGAAACAGCCGCAACCCGAGTGACCGCAGCCAGCTGTACTTCTCGGCGGCGGCGAAGTCGACGTAGGCGTGCGCCCATTGCCGCGGCCAATGGTCCTCGGGCCGGTCGAATCCGGCGCTTCCCAGCCAGTCCTGCAGCGCTAGCTCGTGACTGTCGCGGATGCCGAGCCGACGCTGCTCGGGGCTGTCGACGAAGAACAAGCCGCCGAACGACCAGAACGCCTGCCCGCCGAGGTTGGCGGCGTTTTCCTGGTCGACGACCAGCACGCTGCGCCCGCGATCCGCCAATTCGCACGCCGCAACAAGGCCGGCGAGCCCGGCGCCCACCACAATGACGTCGCTATCTGCCATGCGCTCACGGTAGCCGCCCAGGCTGGGTGCTAGGCCGCGTCGAGGAGTACCGGCTGGTCCGGCCACCGGTAAACCGTCGGCGTGGCCCGGTGCATCAGCGCCAGATCGATCGCGTCGACGATCGCCTGGCGCGGGCCCGATCGCCGCAGCTGCTTGGCGGTGATGGCCAGCCGGACAATGCCGCCCCGGCGGGCCGTCCGCTCAGCAGACAGCACCAGCGTGCGGCACCACCACGGCTCGGTGATGAAGCCGCCCCCGATGCCAAGGACCCGCGCCCGCACCGTCGTCTGGCGGACCAGGTCCGTCACTCCGTCCATCGCGGCGAGCAGGCGGAAACCGTTGCGCGGCAATGCCGCAACCGTCCCCGGCGATGCCAGCCATCCCGGCGGTGCAAACAGCCGACTGCGCAACCCCACGTGTTCGAGCACGCGATCGGCGGCCATCAGCCGCAGGTTGGCCTCGTGGGCGGGCAGCGTCGCGAACTCCGGCCGGCGTTTCTTGGTCGCCGCCTGGTCGTAACCGTGCAGCAGGATCGCGTCCCCGCGATCGCGCCTGCCGCGCAGCCAGTCCGCGGTGGCCGCGTCGGCGTGCAGCCGGTAGCCACCGCTCAGCCGCGGCGCCACCAGGAACGACACCGGGACGCTACGCGAATCAAGCAGTGCGCAGAACTCGGCGACCTCATCCGCGGTGCGGTCACTGACCCCGGAAACCGAGACAATCAGTTGTCCAAGCACACCAATATTCTCGCGACGCCTGATGGCCTGGCCGTGTCGAACACGCTGACGAAAGGTTGCGATTTGGCTATCAGGGACTGTGCACTGCCCACAATTAGCTTGGCCGCCTAGCTAATTTTTCGTACTCTAGCTCGCGTGGTCCATCGCGCTGTAGACCCAAAGCCAGGCGGCGCCGTCCCCAACCAAAGCGACCCGCCCGCCGGCGAATACCCCGACCGTCTCGACGCCGACCTGCTGAAGATCGCAGCAGTCTGCGTGCTCGCCACGGTGATGGCAATCCTCGACACCACCGTTGTCAGCGTCGCTCAACGCACATTCATCAGGGAGTTCGGCACAACCCAGGCCGTCGTCGCATGGACCATGACCGGCTACACGCTGGCGCTGGCCACCGTGATCCCGTTGACCGGCTGGGCCGCCGACCGGTTCGGCACCAAACGGCTGTTCATCGGCTCGGTGCTGTTCTTCACCCTCGGTTCGCTCCTGTGCGCGATGGCGCCCAACATAACGCTGCTGGTTGCCTTCCGGGTCGTGCAGGGCCTCGGCGGCGGCATGCTGATGCCACTGACGTTCACGATCCTGACCCGCGAGGCCGGCCCGAAGCGGCTGGGCCGGCTGATGGCGGTGCTGGGCATCCCGATGCTGCTGGGCCCGATCGGCGGTCCGATCCTTGGCGGGTGGCTGATCGACTCCTACAGCTGGCAGTGGATCTTCCTGATCAACCTTCCGATCGGATTCCTCGCCGTGGTCCTCGCTGTGGTGATCTTTCCCACGGACGAGGCGCATCCCGCCGAGAAGTTCGACTTCACCGGCATGCTGCTGCTCTCGCCCGGCCTCGCGACGTTCCTCTACGGGGTGTCGTCGATACCCGGCCGCGGCACCGCCTCCGACCGGCACGTGTGGATCCCGGCGTCGATCGGGCTGGCGTTGATCATCGGGTTCGTGCTCCACGCACTGTTCCGCGCCGGTCACCCGCTGATCGATCTGCGGCTGTTCAAGAACCGCGTCCTCACACTGGCCAACACCACGATGTTTCTGTTCGCGATCGCGTTCTTCGGCGCGGGGTTGCTGTTCCCGAGTTATTTTCAGCAGCTGCTCGGCCAGACGCCGATGCAGTCCGGCGTTCATTTGATCCCGCAGGGCTTGGGCGCGATGCTGACCATGCCGATCGGCGGCCGGCTCATGGACAAGCGCGGCCCCGGCTACGTGGTGCTCGTCGGTATCACGCTGATCGCCGCCGGCATGGCCACCTTCGCCTACGGGGTCCACCAGCACGACGCCTACCTGCCGGTGCTGCTCGTCGGGTTGGCGGTCATGGGCATGGGCATGGGCTGCACGATGATGCCGGTGTCGGGTTCGGCGGTACAGAGCCTGCCGCCGCACCAGGTGGCGCGCGCCTCGACGCTGATCAACGTCAACCAGCAGGTCGCCGGCTCGATCGGCACCGCGCTGATGTCGGTGATTCTGACCAGCCAGTTCAACCGCAGCGAATACGTCTCAGCCGCAAACAAGGCCGCCGCGCTACAGCAGGAAGCCGCCAAGAACGGCGTCCCGCCGGACCCGACGAGGCTGCCCCCGCAGGTGCTGGCGCCGAACTTCACGGAGCACTTGACCAGCGACCTGTCGCACGCCTACACCGTCGTGTTCGTCGTCGCGGTGTGTTTGGTGGTGTCGACGCTGATACCCGCGGTGTTCCTGCCCAAGAAGCCGGCCACCACGTCGTCGGCTGCCCCGGCGGCGCCCGTGCTCGCGCACTAGAAGCTAGCCCTCGAACAACATCCGCGCGATCCGCTCCACCGTCGGCTCTGGATCGGACCGCGCAACGTCGGACGGCACGGCGCCGTTCAACCACAACATCGCAAATCCGTGCACCAGCGACCACGCCGCCAGTTCGGCACCGGCCGGATCGGCCGCGGCGTGTGGGTCGTCCAAAGTCCTCACCCCTTGCGCCAATTCGGCGCCGGCGGCCGCCTGTGCGGCAACGAGTTCCGGATCGCCGGAATCAACGAGCGAGCGGTCGAACATCACCGCGTAGTGCCCGGGATGGTCGATCGCGAACCGAACGTAGGCCGCAGCGGCGTCGATGAAGTTCGGCCGCGCATCGGTCAGCGCCTCGGCCAGCAGCCGGAAGCCTTCGGCGGCAAGGGCGGTGAACAACCCGCGCCGGTCGGTGAAGTGGTGCGCTGGCGCGGCGTGGGACACCCCGGAATGCCGCGCGAGCTGCCGCAGCGACACCGCGTCGGCACCTTGCTCGGCCACCAGCTTGGCCGCCCCCGACAGAATCTCCGCGCGCAGGTCGCCGTGGTGATAGGAACCTCGCCGCATTTTTTTATTTTAACGGAACATCTTGACAGTGGCTAGATCCGTCCCTATTGTCATCTTGTCACTGTCTAGATTGGAGCTGGTAATGGCCGTCATCCTCACCCTCGTCCTGGGCACCCTGGGTGCGCGCGTTGTCGGCCGGCTGGGCGTCGACTACGTCGACAGCTGGCCCAAGGCGATCGCGGTGGGCTTGGCGGCGATGTTCCTGCTAACCGGGGCGGCGCACTTCCTCAACCCGTTGCGGCGCGACATGATCGCGATCGTGCCGCCGCGGCTGCCCCGGCCCGCCCTGCTGGTCACCATCACCGGCGTGCTTGAGCTGGCAGGCGCGATCGGACTGCTGATCCCGGCCACCCGGGTCGCCGCGGCCGTCTGTCTGTTTCTGCTGATGCTGGTGATGTTCCCGGCGAACGTCCATGCGGCCCGGATGCCCTACCCGCCGAAGTCGATGAACTCGCGGCTACCGGTGCGAAGTGTGTTGGAGGTCGTGTACCTAGGCGCGGCCGTCGCCGTTGGCCTTGGCGGCATCCAGTAACCACGCGTACTGGAACGCGGTCTCCCTCCAGCGTTCGTAGCGTCCGCTGATGCCACCATGGCCGGCGCTCATCTGGGTCTTCAGCAGCACCGGATGAGCGTCGGTCTTGGTGTATCGCAGTGCCGCTACCCATTTGGCCGGTTCGACGTAGAGGACTCGAGTGTCGTGCAGCGACGTCATCGCCAGGATCTGCGGATATTGCTTGGCCTCGACGTTCTCATACGGCGAATACGACTTCATGTAGAAATAGACGTCCTTGTCGCGCAGGGGGTTTCCCCACTCGTCCCATTCGGTGACGGTGAGCGGCAGCGACGGATCGAGGATCGTGGTGAGCGGGTCGACGAACGGCACCTGGGCCAGGATGCCGGCGAACAACTCGGGTGCGAGGTTGGCCACCGCGCCCACCAGCAGCCCGCCCGCGCTGCCGCCGAGCGCCACCATGTTCTCCGGCCGGGTGACGCCGGTGTCGACCAGATGCGTTGCCACCGCGACGAAATCGATGAACGTGTTCTTTTTCTCCAGCAGCTTGCCGTGCTCGTACCACAGCCTGCCCAGCTCGCCGCCACCGCGCACATGCGCAATCACGAACACCATGCCGCGGTCCAGCAGCGACAACCGCGCGATGGAAAACCGCGGATCCTCGCACAACTCGTAGGCGCCGTAGCCGTACACCAGTGCCGGTGCCGGGAACCGAAGGTCGGCGCGGTGAATGATCGACACCGGGACGCGGGCGCCGTCACCCGCGACCGCCCAATCGCGTCGCTCGACATAGTCCTCGCGCCGGTAGCCGCCGAGCACCGGCTGTTCCTTGAGCAGCGTGAGTTGCCCGGTGGCGAGCTCCATGTCGTACACGCGGACCGGCGTCAGGAACGACGTGGCCCCGATCCGCAGCACCGGGGAATCCCAGTTCGGGTTGCCGCCCAAGCCCGCCGACATCAGCTCGGAGTCGAACGTGACGTCACGGGCCTGCCCGTATTCGCCGTCGTCGGCGAGCGGCCAGATCTGCAGGCGCGGCAAGGCTTCGCGCCGGTGGCTGACCACCAGGTGATTGGCGAATGCGTCGACCGAGTCGATGCGAACGTCGTCGCGGTGCGGAATCAGCGTGCGCTGCGCCGACGGGTCGTTGACCGGAGCCTCCACCAGCGTGAAGTTGACGGCGCCGTCGTTGTGCAGGATCAGGAACCGGTCCTGGCCGCCGACGACGGCGTGGTCGACCGAGTATTCGATGCCATCGCGTCGTTCCAGTACGGTCGTGAACTCGGCGCGCGGATCGAGCGCATCCCCGTAGCGAACCTCGGAGGTGATCGCCGATCCCGCCGCGATCAGGATGTACCTGTCGCTGCGGGTGCGTCCGACCGCCAACCAGAACCGCTCGTCGGGTTCGTGGTAGACCCGGTCGGCGGGCTGGCCGGAACCGAGCCGGTGTCGCCAGACGGTGTCGGGCCGCCAGGCGTCGTCGAGCGTGGTGTAGTACACGGTGCGGCTGTCGGCCGCCCACGTCACTCCCGCACCGATTCCGGTGATCGCGTCGGGGTATGTCTCGCCGGTGCGTAAGTCTTTGAACCGCAACGTGTACCGCTCGTCGCCGACGACGTCGACCGAGTAGGCCAACGCATTGCCGTCCGGGCTGACGTTGCTGGCGCCCAGCGCGAAGAAGTCGTGACCCTCGGCCTCGGCGTTCTCGTCGAGCAGCACCTGTTCGCCGGAAATCTCGGTGTCGTCGCCGAGCCGCGGGGGTGTCCAGTCGTCGGGTTTCATTACCGGGCAACGGCATTGCACGCCGTACTGCTTGCCTTCGAAGCTGCGTCCGTAATACCACCACTGGCCGCGGCGGATCGGCACGGTGAGATCGGTCTCCTTGGTGCGTGACTTGATCTCGTCGAAGATCTTCTGCCGCAGCGGCTCCAGGTGCGCGGTCAGCCGATCGGTGTAGGTGTTCTCGCGGTTGAGGTGCTCGATCACCTCCGCGTTGGACTTGTCGCGAAGCCACTCGTAAGGGTCGATGAACACGTCGCCGTGGTACTCGCGGCGATGTTCGACCCGCTTGGCCTCCGGTGCCGTCACGGCTTGATCCAGTCGTCGAACCGCAATCCCGAGATGCGTTCGTAGGCTTCGACATAGCGTGCCCTGGTCGCGGCGACAATGTCCGGCGGCAACGACGGTGGCGGTTCCGGGCCGTAGCGGTCCCAGCCCGATTCCGGGTCGGTGAGCCAGTTGCGCACGAACTGCTTGTCGAAGGCGGTTTGCGCGACGCCTTCCTGGTATTCGTCGGCGGGCCAGTACCGCGACGAGTCCGGCGTGAACACCTCGTCGGCAAGCACGAGATTGCCGTCGGTGTCGACCCCGAACTCAAACTTGGTGTCGGCGATGATGATGCCCCGGCTCAGCGCATGGTCGGCGCCTTGGATGTAGTTTTCCAGCGTGCGCTCGCGCAACTCGTTGGCGCGATCGGCTCCCACCAGGTCGACGACGTCGTCGAACGAGATGTTGATGTCGTGCGCGCCCTGTTCGGCCTTGGTGGCCGGCGTGAACAGCGGCCGCTCGAATCGGCTGGCCTCGACCA
Organism: Mycobacterium sp.; assembly: GCF_035640695.1. Lineage (GTDB taxonomy): Bacteria > Actinomycetota > Actinomycetes > Mycobacteriales > Mycobacteriaceae > Mycobacterium. The sequence goes on along the minus strand of NZ_DASQVQ010000084.1, from coordinate 6,482 downwards.
GCCCGGCCGGTAATTCGATCCCGCACACCTCGCCGGTCTTCTGGTAGTCGATCAGCCCGGAGCCGGTCAGATAGCCGCGAGCCACACATTCGACGGGCAGCATCTCGAGTTCTCGCACCACGAGTGCGCGGCCCAGCACCTTCTCGGGAATGCGCGGGTCGTCGGCCGGGCCCGCGAGGTGGTTGGGCGCGTCGAGATAGTCGAAGAAGAACACGCTCATCGCGGTCAGGATGCGTCCCTTGTCGGGAATCTCGCTGTCCAGGATGTAGTCGTACGCCGAGATGCGATCGGTCGCAACGAACAGCAGATGCTTGTCGTCAATGCGGTACAGCTCGCGAACCTTGCCGCTGGCCAAGTGCTGATAGTCGGACAGAGCGGGGCGCATCGGGTCAGCGTATTCCCCCGGGTCGCCGCGCTGCTCCCCGCCGGACCGAACGGCCCGGTTTGTGTTGGGATCGACGCCATGACTTCGCGATATCTGCCCTATGCCAGCACCCCGGGCCGGCTGCTCCTGCAACTGGTCAGTGACCTGGTTGTGGTGACCTGGACGACGTTGTGGGTGCTGATCGGGATCGCAGTGCATTCAGCGGTTTACACGATCGCCGAGTTCGGTCGGCAGGTGGAACACGACGCCAACGGCATTGCCCACAACCTCGACTCGGCCAGCCACCGAGCCGACAAGGTGCCGTTGATCGGCGATGCGCTCAGCAAGCCGCTGGGCGCGGCGGCCAAGGCCGCGCTCGACATGGCCGGCGCCGGCCACAATCTGAACACCACGGTGACGTGGCTAGCGGTGTTGTTGGCGCTGGCGGTGGCGGCGCCGCCGATCCTCACGATCGCGATGCCGTGGCTGTTTCTTCGGCTGAGGTTCTTCAGGCGCAAGTGGACGGTGCTCGGCCTGGCGGCGACGCCCGCCGGTGAGCAGCTGCTGGCGTTGCGGGCGTTGACGACCCGCCCGCTTCGGCGGCTTGCCGCGGTCGACATCGACCCCGTCGCCGGCTGGCGACGACAGGATGCCGCGGTGATCCGCGGCCTCGCCACGCTGGAACTGCGGTCGGCGGGCGTCCGGCGCCGACCGGCTTCCGTGCGCTAACGGCGCGCAAAACCGCCAGATGAAACTCAGGCGGATTCTTGAAACGCCGCCACCACGGTGCGCGGTATCCGGCCCCGTCTGCCGACGCCGTAGCCATTCCGAATTGCCCACTCCCGGATCACGGCGTGCTGTTCGCGGTCGAGGGGCTCCAAGTACCCGCCACCGAAACCGGAATACCTGCGTTTGCGACCGCCCACGCGACGGCCCGCCTTAATCCACGGCCGCAGTTGATCGCGCAGCCTCTTCGCGTGTTTGGCCGACAGGTCGATCTCATAGTGGACACCGTCGAGAGCGAATTTCAGCCTCTCATCGGCCAGGGACTTACCGTCGCTGTCATCGACCCACTTCACGTTGACTTTTCTCGACATATCCCATGCCCCCTTTCCCTTGTTGCGTTCTCAAAGGCCGGCGCACGACCCGGGAAGTTCGACCATCCAACAAACCGAATTACTCGGTAGGCGGCATATTACATACCCCTACTCGCAATTGATAGGGATTCAAGAACTTCGAGTATGTGGGTTATCGATGGTCGATGACTGGCTCCGGCAGAACGCCGAGAACATCGCTACAGGATCTCGCCGGGGGTGTACTTGGCCGCCTCGGGGTAGCGGTCGACAAGGTCCTGCACGGCGGTCACGACCGCGTCGACCTGGCGACCCGCCGCGCCGGTGAACGCCTGCCGGTCGGCAAGCGCGGCGTCCAGCGACGCCCGGTCGAGCGGCAGCCGCTCATCGTCGGCCAGCCGGTCCAGCAGCCGCGGCTCCTCACCCTCTCGCATCGCCAGCGCGGCCGCGACCGAATGCTCACGGATCACCTCGTGTGCGGCTTCCCGCCCCATTCCGGCGCGCACCGCCGCGATCAGGATTCGGGTTGTCGCCAAGAATGGAAGGTAGCGATTGAGCTCGCGTTCGATCACCGCCGGATACGCGCCGAACTCCTCCAGCACCGTCAGGAACGTCTCCATCTGCCCGTCGATCGCAAAGAACGCATCGGGTAGCGCGACGCGACGCACCACCGAGCAGAACACGTCACCCTCATTCCACTGCGCCCCCGCCAGTTCGGCGACCATCGACGCGTAGCCGCGCAGCACCACCTGCAGTCCGTTGACCCGCTCACAGCTGCGCGTGTTCATCTTGTGCGGCATCGCCGACGAGCCCACCTGATCCGGCGCGAAGCCCTCGGTGACCAGCTCGTGCCCGGCCATCAGCCGGATGGTGTGCGCGAGCGACGACGGGCCCGCGCCGAGTTGCACCAGCGCCGAGACGACGTCGTGATCCAACGACCGCGGATAGATCTGCCCAACGCTGGTGAGAACGGTTTCGAAACCGAGAAATTCGGCGACGAGGTCCTCGAGTTCGGCCAGCCGATCGGGCTCGCCGTCGAGCAGGTCGAGCATGTCCTGCGCGGTGCCCATCGGGCCCTTGATGCCCCGCAGCGGATAGCGATCGATCAGCTCGCGCAGCCGCGTCAACGCGACCAGCGTTTCCTGGGCCGCGGACGCGAACCGCTTGCCCAGCGTGGTTGCCTGCGCGGCGACATTGTGGCTGCGGCCCGCCATGACCAGGTCGCGGTACTGCACGGCCCGCTCGGCGAGCCGCGCGGCCACCGCGACGCCGTGTGCGTGCACGAGTTCCAGCGATAGCCGGATCTGCAGCTGCTCAACGTTTTCCGTGAGGTCCCGGCTGGTCATGCCCTTGTGCACCTGCTGATGGCCGGCCAGCGCATTGAATTCCTCGATGCGGGCCTTCACGTCGTGGCGCAGTGCCCGTTCCCGGGCGGCGATCGACGCCGGGTCGACGGTGTCCAGCACGCGCTCGTAGTCGTCGAGCGCGTTCGCCGGTACGTCGACGCCCAATGCCTCCTGGGCGCGCAGGACGGCAAGCCACAGTCGGCGCTCGGCGATGATCTTGGCCTCCGGCGACCAGATGGCGACCATCTCAGCACTGGCATACCGACTCGCCAGGACGTTGGGGATACTCACAAAAGCCAAGCTTACGGCCGTAATGCGAGGTCCTAGCCGAACGGCGCCAGCGCGTCGATCACGTCGACCAAAGTTGCTCTGGCGGAGGCCCGGGCACTGTTCCCGTCATCCACCAACGCGGCCACCACCGCACCGTCGACAGCGCAAACCAACGCCGTCACCCGATCGGTCTGCACCGAGCGACCGGATCGTTCGACCGCTTCGACGACCGCGTCTGCACGCTGCTGTCGTATGCGCCGCTGGATCGCCCGCAGCGCGGGCTGCCGGGCGCAGACGACGTAGCGCTCGTAGCGAGATATCAGCCACTCGCTGATCTGCGCTGTGGGGCAATCCCCCAACAGCAGGTCGACCAACACGTCGGCGGTCGACTCAACGCCGCGGCGACGACGCGACAGCCCGGCCAACCTCATCCGCAGCTGCTCGGCCTCCTGCTCGCCGACGTGCTCGACGGCCTTGGCGATCAGATCGTCGAGCGACGAGAAGTAGTAGGTGGTCGACGCCAGCGGCATGCCCGCCCGTCGCGCGACGGCGCGATGGCGCACCGCATCGAATCCCCGCTCGCACAGCAATTCGGCGGCGGCGCTCACCAACGCGTCCCGTCGGCGTTCACCCTTCCGGGTGACCGCGGCTGTCATGCCTAGTCATGCTGCCAGGCAGCCCGGTACTACATTGCCCTTTCGCACAAAACCTTGGCCGCACTGGCATGATGACGCGCATGCCTCAGCTCACCCGCCGCGCGCTGTTGCGCCTCGGCGCCGGTGCGGCCCTCGGAGCCGCGGGCTCCTACGCGATCGGCGGTCTGCGTGGCCCGGCAACAACGCAGGTGTCGATGACCGGAGCCGGCGCATCGCTTCCGCCGCTCGCACCGCCCACCCCACTCGAGCCGGCGCCTCCGCCCAACGCGGCGCCGACTTATCTCACCGGGTCGTTCAAATCGGCCGCCCGCGGCGGCATCGACACCAACTGGGCCATCGCCCGCCCGCCGGGACAGACCAAGGCATTGCGGCCCGTAATCGCACTGCACGGCAAGGGCGGCGACGCGGCCAAGGTGATGGCCGGCGAGGTAGAGAACGGACTGGCGCAGGCCCTCGCCGCCGGCCTGCCACCGCTCGCCGTCGTCAGCGTCGACGGCGGTGGAAGCTATTGGCACAAGCGGGCGTCCGGTGAGGACACCGGTGCGATGGTGCTCAACGAGTTGCTGCCGATGCTGGACGGCAAGGGCCTGGACACGTCGCGCGTGGCGTTCCTCGGTTGGTCGATGGGCGGATACGGGGCGCTGCTGCTCGGCGCGCACCTCGGCCCGTCCCGCACAGCGGCGATCTGCGCGGTCAGCCCGGCGTTGTGGATGTCATACGGCGCCACCGCGCCCGGTGCGTTCGACAGCGCCGACGAGTGGTCGGCCAACAATGTGTTCGGCCTGCCGCAGTTGGGGTCGATTCCGATCCGGGTGGACTGCGGTAACAGCGATCCGTTCTACTCGGCCACCAAGCAGTTCATCGCCCAGCTGCCCACCCCGCCGTCCGGCGGATTCTCCCCGGGCGGTCACGACGACGGATTCTGGAGCCAGCAGCTGCCGGCGGAGCTGATCTGGATGGCCCCGCTGCTGGTGGCCTAAACGCGGATCCGCCCCTGGGCCGCTGCGAGTGCGATGTCATGCCGAAAGTGGCTGGCCGGCAGCCGGATTGACTCGATCTTCTGGTACGCCGCCGCCCGCGCGGCGGACAAGTCGGGGCCGGTGCCCACCACCGACAGCACCCGTCCGCCGGTGGACACCAATGCGCCGTCATCGCGGCGGGCGGTTGCGGCGTGCAGGATTCCGTCCCCTTCGGCGCCGTGGATGACGTCGCCCACCCGCGGGCGACCGGGATAGTTCTCGGCCGCCAGCACCACGACGACGGCCGCGCCCGGATCCCAACGCGGCTTCGGCTGCTCGGCCAGCGCGCCGGTCGCGGTCGCTTGCAGCAGCTGCCCGAGCGGCGAGTCCAACAGCGCGAGCACGGCCTGCGTCTCGGGATCGCCGAAGCGGCAATTGAATTCGACCACTGCCGGACCCGATGAGGTGATCGCCAGTCCTGCGTAAAGCACACCGTTGAACGGCGACCCACGCCGAACCAGTTCCGACGCAACGGGTTCAATGATTTCGGAGACGATCTGCGCGGTTAGCTCGTCGGGCAACCACGGCAGCGGCGCATATGCGCCCATGCCGCCGGTGTTCGGACCAGCGTCGCCGTCGCCGACACGTTTGAAGTCCTGGGCCGGCAGCAGCGGCACCACGGTTTCGCCGTCGACCACGCACAACAGCGACACTTCGGGCCCGTCGAGGTAGGACTCCAGCAGCACGAGATGTCCGGCGTCCAGCAATCCGGCCGCGTGGGCCCGTGCGGCTGCCCGATCCGGTGTGACGATGACTCCCTTGCCCGCGGCCAGCCCGTCGTCCTTGACCACCCAGGCCGCATCGGCAGTGTGGTTGGGGCCGAATCGGTCCAGCGCGGCGTCGAGGTGCGCCGGGTTGTCGACGATCTCGCTGCGGGCGGTGCGGACGCCGACGGCGGCCATCACGTCCTTGGCGAAGGCCTTCGAGCCCTCGATACGGGCTGCCTCCGCCGACGGTCCGAAGCATGCGATACCGGCCGCGCGCACCGCGTCGGCGACGCCGAGCACCAACGGAACCTCGGGGCCGATTACGACCAGATCCGCGCCCACGCTGGCGGCCAGCTTGGCCACCGCTTCACCGGAGGTGATGTCGAGGTCGTGCTGCTCGGCCACGGCCGCGGTGCCGGCGTTGCCGGGCGCGGCGATCAGCCCGTCGACCTCGGGGTCGCGCCGCAACGCCATCACCAGCGCATGCTCACGACCACCGGAGCCGATCACCAGGACGCGCACAACTGCCACCCTAATGGGGGTCCAGTTTGCCTGCTTCCCGTTTCACTTTGCGGCGGTGTAGGTGGTGGCCCGAGACGGAACCCGCCGCGTCGCGGTCGATCACACGGTCAGGTCATATAGCGTCACGTTGCCGAACTTCAGCGGCGTGAAATTGCGTTCCACCCACTGCTGGATCAGGCCGCTGTTGTTCAGGTGCACCGACGGATCGTTCTCGGAGAGATCGTCGTTCGCGCCGACGACGATGAAATAGTGGATCTTGCCTGCGACGACCATGCGCTCGAATTGGGGTTGCGGCGGGGACGGATCCGATCCGTTGAAGCCGCCGACCGACATGACCGGATGCCCCGAGGCGAGCTGATATCCGGAGGCGCAACTGGATCCGATGGTGGCCGCCACCCAGGTGTAGGAGTCGGCGTCGGCGGTGAGCCGGTCGACGACGGCCTGCTCGGGTTTACCGGCATCCAGTAGGTTGCAGCCGCCAAGGCCGCCGGGCACCCACGGCGGCGCGCCGCCGACCCGCGCACC
>NZ_DASQVQ010000083.1:0-7666 GCF_035640695.1 Mycobacterium sp. | reverse complement strand
TGCGCCGGGGCGGGCGCCTGGACGAGAGCGTTGCGCGGTGCTTGCTGCTGTTGCACGACCGGCACGGGCGCGTGGATGGTTTCCGGGGCGGGATGCGGACCGGGCTGCGCGCCTTGCGTGGGAGCCGGGGCTACGGTATTCGGCAGTATCACGCTCTGCCCCGGGTCCGGCCGGGTATCGACGGTCGGCCGGATGCTCACTGCCAACGAAAGGACAAGAGCCACAACACCAACCACGAAGATGCCGGTCAGCGAGCTGCCCACGAGCAGGAACGGCTTGCGATCCGCGGCGTCCGGATCTTTGGTGAGAACCTCGGGTTCATCGACGCTGTCGAGATCGTAACTCGCCGGAGCGAGCTGAGTGTCGGCGGCCGCGAGCCCGACCGCGTAATCCTTTCCGGCCGTCGTGCCGTCGGGATCCTGCGAATATGCCAGACCGACCGTCGAGGCCTCAAAGCGCGGCGCATTCGCCGACGCGAGCGCCGCACCGCGAGCAAGCGCGAATTCCGGCTCCTCCGGCGCGCTGACCGGAATCGAGACCAGGTGTTCCAGGTGCTCCTTCACCGAGGAGATGTCCACTCCGGAACCGACCACAAACATGCCCCCGGGCCGCGACGGATGCGCCTCGAGATTGGTGACCATCTCCGACAACGCCGCCATCGCGTCGCTGCTGTGCAGGCTCCGGCTGTCCACCTTCACGATTGAGCCGTCGGACGTCTCCACCACCGACAGCGTCGCGGTGTCGCGCTCGATGAACATCAGCGCCGTCTTGCCGTAACCCACGGCCCGTCCGACCGCCTGGGCGAGCGCACTGGCGGCGTGTAACTCGGACACCAGCATCACGTCTTCGATGCGGCCGGCGGCGAGCGCGTCGCGCAGCGCGGCGGCCTCGTCGCGGTCGGCCCATGTGACACCGGTCGACATCAATCGGTGGCCGCTGGCGGCGGCGCTTTCCTGCGTGCCGAGAACCGCCGCGATGACTTGATCGGGCGCGCTCGACGTTGCCGAGCCGTCAATTGCCGCGACGTTGAAGACGTCGTTGTCGACGGTGAGCCCGTCACCCTTCTCGCCTTCAACCAGCACCATGCGGACCGTCGTTGGTGTCATCGATACACCAAGTACGATGTCCACTACTCCTCCAAACTATTTGCTACAACGCTTCGGTCATCTGGAAGTCCGTCTGCCGTGCAAGCTATCAACCCGATACTTCATCGCGAATCTGACCCGCGGCGTTACATTCGCAGGGGTTAGCTGATCTTGATGAAGGCGAGGTGGGTTGCCGACTGCTCAACCCGCCTGACCGCGCGGTACAAACCCTACGCAAAATTAAACGTGCGAGGCGGCTCAGGTAGTTCACAGGTTGTCCTGCGACGCGGCATTACGACGCGATTACGGAGGCGATTACGGAGGCGGCGGGGGCCGATTACGGAGGCGGCGGGGGCGGCGGATTGTCCGGCGGAACCGGCGGCGGCGCGTCTTGTTGCGGCGCCTGCTCGCCCTGCTGATTCCTGTGGAAGAACGGGAGCCTCGACAGGATCCGGTCCCGAAGACGCGGTTCCTGCTGCGGAGGCTCGATCGCCGGCGGCGGCACCGTATCAATGGCCGGCGGAGCGGCGGGCGGCTGAGCGGCGGGCTGCTGAGGCGGCGCCACCGGCGCACCGGCGGGCGGAGCCGGCGCAGGGATCTCGGAGTAGACCTCCGGCGCGGGTGTCGGCAGGGTGGCCATCGGCTCGACCGATGGCACTGATTCAGCAGGTGCCGCCGGCGCCGGCGGCGGCGCAGCCGGGGGTGCGGCGGGCGGCAGCACGAGTTGCGGTGACCGCGGCGAGGGAGGGGGCGACGCGGCGGGCGCTGCGGACACGTCGTTGGCGAGCCGGCGAGGCGCCGCGGCTTCGGAATGCTTGTCCGGAACCAGCTTCAGGCTGACGGCGAGGGACAACGACACCACGAACATCAACACACCGACGATCAGCATGGTCAACGCGCCAAGGCTGTTCAGGGGCCAGCGGCGGCGCGCGCCGCCGACTTCGACAAGGCGCCCGATGCCCGGGACGAACTCTGACGACATCGAAGACGACGTCGGCTGGTCGGCTAGTTCGGGAGAAGTCATCCCGACGGCTGGCGCCGACGCCAGCGCGGCACCTCGCGCTAGCGCCGAGTCGGCGTCGTCCAAGGCGAAGACCGGAAGCGCGAACGCCGACTCGAGCTGTGAGATCACCATGTCGAGGCCCTTGTCGGAGCCGACGACAATCAACCGGTGTGGCGGCCCACCGGTGCGCTTGAATATCGCGATCAGCCACCGACGCAGTCCGTCCCAGTTGTCGAGCTGGTTGTTCGCGGCGGTGCGCACGTCTTCTACCTGCGGGTCGACGACCGACAAAGCCACCTCTTGCGGCTCGATCGCGCATACCGCTGTCTTCTCGTATCCGATCACATGCTCAATTGCGCGGGCCAATGCCTCGGTAGCCTCGGTGAGCCGAACCGGCACGACATTGCCGAACCCCAAGTCGCGCAGCGCATCCAGAACGTGCCCGGCGTGGTGTTCTGCGCCGTCGCTCCAGGTCACGCCGATCGAGTGCAGCCGGTGATCGCCCGCTGCGGCGATCGCCTCGGTGCCTAGCACGGCGGCTATCACCTGCTCCGAGACAGCGGCGGCGTCGGCATCACCCGGGTGGAATTCGAACGCGTCGTGGTCGATGGTGACGCCGTCACCCCCGCGTCCCTCGACCAGCACCAATCGGGCGGTGGTCGGCGCGATTGACAAGCCGAGCACCGTTTCCACTGTGCACCCCGCTTTCGTAGCCAGCCGTTCGCGGTGTGATGTGACCCTCAATTCACCTCCGCGCGACCCTACCTGCCCGCGGTGTTGTGGGCTAACCGAGTATCGAGGATGAGCTCTCGCCGACGCCGCGGCTAGGTCGACTTGATGAAGTTCTGATAGGAGCGAGACGGCGTAGGGCCGCGCTGACCTTGGTATTTCGAGCCGGCCCGCGCGCTGCCGTAGGGATGCTCGGCCGGACTCGTCAGCCGAAGCAGACACAGCTGCCCGATTTTCATGCCCGGCCAGAGCGTGATCGGCAGGTTTGCGACGTTCGACAGCTCGAGCGTTATGTGACCGGTGAAGCCCGGATCAATGAAGCCGGCAGTCGAATGGGTGAGAAGGCCGAGCCGGCCCAGCGAGGACTTGCCTTCCAGGCGGCCGGCGAGGTCGTCGGGCAGCGTGCACAGCTCGAGCGTCGACCCCAGCACGAACTCGCCGGGATGGAGCACGAACGGCTCGCCATTGACCGGCTGCACCAGGCTGGTCAGCTCGTCCTGCTGTAGGGAGGGATCGATATGGGTGTAGCGCGTGTTGTTGAAGACGCGGAAGAGATTGTCGAGCCGCACGTCGACGCTAGACGGCTGCACGAGGCCGTCATCGAACGGTTCGATGCCGAGTCGGCCGGAGGCGAGTTCCGCCCTGAGGTCTTTATCTGAGAGCAGCACCCGACGAGCGTATCGGCCGCTGAGCCGTCATGGTGTTAGCCTTTCCGAGCGACACCGCCGATGTAGTTCAATGGCAGAACATCAGCTTCCCAAGCTGAATACGCGGGTTCGATTCCCGTCATCGGCTCCATATTTTCCCAGAGCAAACGCAACTGAGAGTCCGGTTCGCTTCGCGATCCCGTACGCCGTCCATACCCCCGACCTGACAAAGCGGCTGATGTGATGCGAACGCGGTATGACGCTGGTCGCCGGGACTTGGTGGTGTCGGCCCCTCTGCCGGCATTTAACGCCTACGACTGGCGGGTATGTCTTCGGGTGTTACCGACCAGCTGACCGGTAAAGGGCACAACAAGATGAGCGACACAGCGGCACAAGTCAAAGAAGCAGTTACGAAGGTCGCGACGAAGGCCATGGGATCGGTGGCGCCGAGCAAGGTCATTGAGCCGATGCTGGACTTATGGACTCAAGGAAAGCGGACTCCGGTCTACCGACGCCCAGATGAAGTCGGTCTCGAATACGAGGACGTGTTCTTCTCGTCGATGGACGGCGTGGCGCTGGAAGGTTGGTTCATTCCCGCCGATTCGGACCGGCTGCTCATCGCGAACCATTTCCTACCCGGCAACCGCTACGGCTATGCCGGCCATCTTGATGGACTGACGGATTTCGGAGGGTTCGAAGTGAACTTCCTGCCGGAATACAAGGCTCTTCACGACGCCGGGTACAACATCTTGTGCTACGACATCCGCAATCACGGCCAAAGCGCTGACGGCAACGGCCACACGGTTGGCATCGGTGTGTTTGAGTACCGTGACGTGATCGGTTCGGTCCGCTACGCGAAGTCTCGGTCCGAGACGGCCAAGATGACGACGGGGCTGTTCAGCAAGTGTCTGGGGGCTGACTCGACGTTCGTGGCAATGGATAAGCACCCCGAGGAGTTCGCCGACATCAAGGTGATGATCGCCTTGCAGCCCATTTCGGCGCGTGCGTTCATCGAGAAGAACATCGTGGAGGTCGCTGGCATTGATAACGGCGTCGAACTCTTCGACGAGGGGCTGCGCCGACGCACGGGCATTCGCGTCGAGGAACAGTCACCGGCCCGGTATGCGAAGTCGGTGCGGGTGCCAACGCTAGTCGCGCAGGTACACGACGACACCCTGACCTATCCCTGGGACGTACAGACGATCTTCGACAGCATCGCCGCCGCCGACAAGAAGCTGCACTGGATCGAAGGCACCGACCAACGCTTCCGCGGCTACAACTACTTCGGCGAGCATCCTGAACCAGCGATTGAGTGGTTCGACACCCATATGAAGTAAACGGGGGAAGAAGTCCACGCGCTCGCCCTGGGTGTGCACGCGCAATGCGTCGCGACTAGTTAGCCATGCGGCGGTATCACGTTGTCGCCGTGATATTTTGGGGGTAGCCGCCAGCGCACCCAGCGCGGCCATCTCGTCGTCGTGTTCGGCCTTCGCGTAGAGGTGTGTGTAGACGAGTTCGGTCGTCGTCGGGTTCGCGTGCCCAATCCACTCGGCCACCTGCCGTACCGAAATTGTGGGCACTGCAGCGCACAGGCTCGCGTAGGTGTGTCGGAGCGAATGGAACCGCAACCCCGCGGGGAGCTTCGCGGTCGGTGTCAGCCGGTTAGCTCGGAGCACGGCGGGCCGGAACACGGCCTTGTACAAAGTCGGGTGGCGTAGCGGCGTCGTCCAGTCGAGCACCAGCCGCTTTTTGCGTCCTCCACGGTGAGTTCGGCGAGCGCTACGGCCTGGCGTCGCGCGCGGTCCTTCGCGCTCGCGCTCGGCGCTGCCTCTTCCACGGACCGCTGCCTCTTCCACAGACGTAGTGGCCGCTCCTGATGCGGCGGGCGTCGCCCGCACCCCCGTAGGCCGGGGCGTCGACAGCCGCGTACGGGGGAACAGGGTGGCTCGCGGCCGCGGGCCTCGGCGTCGCCGTATGCCCCGTGAGCGCGGTCAGCGGTGGATTTCCAGGCGCGGTGCGATCGTTCTCCCCGCGGTGGATCAGACAGCTCGTCGCAGTAACGCCGAGCACATCGGATCCGCTCACGGCGCGGTTCATCGGCAATCTGCGAACCCGAGGCGTGCATTTGCCCAGCGACATACGCGCGCAACTCAGAGGGTAGGTCGTCCAACCGGTCCGACGCTTCGACGGCCGGCCAAAGCCGCGTGGCCTGTGGTTCGGCGCGTGATGAGGCCGAGTTGGCCGCGCTGAAGGCTGCGGCTGCGCAGCGGTTGGCGGCCAATCGGGCCGTGCTGGATCGGGTGTGCCCGCATCAGCGGGGTGGGAGCCGCTGTCGAGCACCTCTTGGCAGATGATGACGGCTAAACCCCGGCGAGGGTCGGGCGGCCGGGATTTGTCGTACCCGGCTGCGATGATGGCGTCATGTCCTCGACCGCATCTCTCGGCGCCGCGGCGGTGCGTCCTGATGAGCGTCTTGAGGCGTTGTTCGATGAGTTGGCGGAGTTGGCCGGTCAGCGCAACGCGATTGACGCGCGCATCGTGGAGATCGTCGCCGAGGTGGATCGCGACGAGTTGTGGGGTGCGACGGGTGCGCGGTCGGTGCCGGCGTTGGTGGCCTGGAAGACCGGCACCTCGTCGGCAAACGCCGCCACGATCGCCACGGTGGCGCGCCGGCTGGCGGAGTTTCCCCGCTGCGCCCAGGGTATGCGGGAGGGCCGACTGTCGCTGGATCAGGTCGGGGTCATCGCGGCGCGTGCGGGCGAGGGATCCGATGCGCACTATGCGGAGCTGGCCGGGGTCGCCACGGTCAGCCAGCTGCGCACCGCGGTCAAGCTGGAACCGCGACCCGAACCCGAGCCCGATCCTGATTGTCGGCGGGGACCGGAGCAATCGATCACTAAGACCTCCGACGAGGAGGGCTCCTGCTACCGGATCACACTTCCCCACCACGACGCGGCAAAGTTCGATACGGCGCTGCAGTCTCATCAGGAGGCGCTGATCGCCGAGTGGAAGCACGATCGTGACAACGGTGACCGCGCACCAGGTCAGTCACCGCCGTTGCCCACCACCGGTGAGGCGTTTATGCGCCTGGTTGAGGCCGGGTGGGACGCCGAGGTCAGCCGCCGGCCGCACGGGCAGCACACCACCGTGGTGATGCATCTCGACGTCGCGCGGCGCGTTGCTTCGTTGCATCTGGGCCCGCTGCTGACCGAGGCCGAGCGCCAATACCTGACCTGTGACGCCACCTGCGAAGTCTGGTTTGAACGTGACGGCCAGGTCATCGGCGCCGGACGGTCGACCCGGCTGATCAACCGCCGGCTTCGCCGTGCCCTCGAGCACCGCCACCCCACGTGTGCGGTTCCCGGCTGCGGGGCCACCCGCGGTCTGCATGCACATCACATCCGGCATTGGGAAGATGGCGGCCCCACCGAGCTGTTCAACCTGGTGCTGGTCTGCCCCTATCATCACCGGTTGCATCATCGGGGCGTCATCACCATCACCGGTCCGGCACACCAGCTCTCGGTGACTGACAGCGCGGGCCGAGTACTGTGCGCAGGGTCGCTGGCGCGCCCGCCGAATCATCCTCCGCCCGCGGTGGCGCCGTGCCCGGGACCTACCGGCGAGCGCGCCGACTGGTGGTGGTATGAACCCTTCCAGCCCCAACCACCACCGACCAACAACTAGGTCGGGCGCTGGGGCCGCGTCGTTGCCAGCACTGCATCGAGGCTGAAAAGGTTTGGGGCATCAGGAAATTCGTTTGCGCAAGCCGCTGCTACCGCATCGTGAAAATCAAGGCCGGCAACCAATCCCGCACCGCCGCCGACCCGCAACCCGATAATCTCCGCAACGCCCTCATCAAGATCCGCGCAGACGCGCACCAATTTGAGCCAAGTCGGGGCGTCGCCGTATGCCCCGTGAACGCGGTCAGCGCCGGATTTCCAGGCGGGGTCCGATCGTTCTCCCCGCGGTGGATCAGAGCGTAACCATTAGGCAGGCTCGCACCGCGGCCTAACCTTCGATGGAGAGGAACTAACATGCGCGCCATCCAGATGGAACAGTTTGGCGACCCCGCGCAGGTGCTCCGCGTCGTCGACATCGAGGAGCCGCCGCCACCGGGTCCGCACGAGGTTCTGCTGAGCGTTGAGTTCTCGCCGTTGAACAAGCACGACCTACTGGTTGTCATCGGCGCGCTCGCGCGACCA
>NZ_DASQVQ010000082.1:0-5707 GCF_035640695.1 Mycobacterium sp. | reverse complement strand
AAGTACACGCGGTAGTCGTCGATCTTGCCCTCGGCGTCGGTGTGGAAGATCGTGACGCACGGGATGGTGACCTGCTTGCCGTCCTTACGGTCGTAGGTCACCTTCAGCTCGTCGATGGTGTCGTTGGCGAAGGTCCATTCCCTCACGATCGAGTGCCGAAGACGCGCGATGGTGTCGTAGAACGCGGTCGTGCCCGTGCGGATTTCGTGGTGTCCGACCAGCGGGTCGCCGTTGCCGAAAACAACGCGTGCATCCGGCGCAAAGAGTGAAACTATCGCGTCTACGTCCATCGAGTCCGTCTTCGCGAAGAGTTCGCGTGATTGGGGACGCGTTACTGCACCCATGAGAGTCCTTCTCGTCGCTGCTGGTCCGGTGCCGCCGACAATAGGTGATATGTCACGCTTACTGCAAGCGGTTCGGCCGCGCGCGTATTCCCGGCTCGGCTGACCAAGGTCAGGCGGATTTCAAACCCTGGCTGTTCACCAGGGAGTTGGCGGCAGGGAGCTATTGAAGTTGATGTTGACCTGGATGTGTTCCAGGGCCGCGGTCAAGGGTGCGAGGAGTTCGTCGGGCAGCGGGTCAAAGAACATGCGCCGCACGAGGTCCACGTGGCCGGGCGCCGCCGCTTCGATCGCCGCGCGGCCCGCCTTAGTCAGGGTCGCGTCGGTAGCCCGGCCGTCCTCATTCGAGGGAACCCGCTCAATGAGGCCGCGTTCGCACAATCTGCGCAGTTGATGTGACGCTCGGCTACGTTCCCAACCGATCAGCGCCGCAAGGTCTGAGACCTGGAGGCGACCGTCGGGTGCGCCGGTCAACGCGTTCAGGACGTGGTAGTCGGCGAGCGACATGTCGGTGTGGCTTTGAAGCTGACGATTCATCTCGTAGTTCAGCCGCATCTGGACGCTCATGAATGCGCGGAAAGCCCGCAGCTGGGCTGCCGACAGCCAGGGATCGCGTGCAGGCTTTCGGCATGGAGTACGTGACACTTCGGCCATTCCTCGTCGGACTATTCGCCCAGGATCTCGCGGTGATGGCCGATAGCTTGCGCCACAGTTCGACGATGGCCGCAGAAACCAACTAGATGGTGCATGATATATCACGTATATTGACGACCATGCCCGACGATTCTGAAGACGGTTCGCCGTCACAGCTCTATGCCGCGTTCGTCGACTACCTTCGTGCGGGCCAAGCGAGCGATGACGGCTCGTCTGGGCTGGAGGGCGTTCGACGCGGGATCAGCGACCTCGGCGGTGTGCCCGCCATCACACTCCAACCACTGGCTGGGCAGCCAGATCGCACCGTGGTGTACTTCCACGGCGGCGGCTACGTCAGTGGTTCTCCTCCTGACCGTTACCTTCCGCTCGCGGCCGCGGTGGCTCTGGCCGCCAACGCCCGGGTGTACGCGGTGGACTACCGGATCGCCCCACAGACCCCCTTTCCTGGCGCGTTCGACGACTGCCTGCGCGCATACGACTGGCTTGTCTCCGTCTCCGGTGTAGATCCGAAAGCTCTTTTTGTATTGGGTGATTCGGCGGGTGGGAACCTGGCGGTCGCTGTCGCCGCCGCGGTGCGAGATGAGGCCTTGGCGCTTCCGGCCGCCCTCGCGGTGCTGTCGCCGCTGGCCGACCTGACCCTCGGCGGCGCCTCAATCGAGGAGCGTAAACACCTGGACCCCTTGGTCACTCGCGAAATGTTCGAGTACACGGTAGCCGAGTATCTTGCCGGTGCTGACCCTCGCGACCCCCGGTGCTCTGCGATCTTCGCGGACATGCGTGGCCTCCCGCCGATGCTCATCCAAGTCGGCGAGAACGAAATCCTCTACGACGACGCCACCCGCATGCGAGACGCCGCCACCGCCGCGGGCGTCGACATCACCTTCGAGTCCTGGCGACACGGAGTCCACGTGTGGCAGGTCTTCGTCTCGTCGGGGCTGCCCGAGTCGGCCGCCGCCATCGAGCGCATCGCGACCTTCTTCAAGAGACAAAACCTCGACACCCGACACCGGCGGCTGTCGAGATGCAGCGATGATTGACAAGACTCCGCTGAAGGGGCAGCGGGATAGGGGGAATAACGGAAAGCGCCCGTCCCTGATCCCCGCCGACAAGCGGCCGCGCGCTGCTACGTCTACCCTGGGCTGAGATTGTCGCTGGTCGTTAGTTTGCGGAAGTCCCAGCTGGTGATCTTCTGGGGTGTGACACGTAGCCAGGCGTGGCGGTGATCGGCGTAGAAGTCACCGCCGCTCAGGTACTTGAGAGCGAAGAGACGCTCCGGTGTGACCAGTGACGGGTCCGGGGTTTCGGTCCGGGGCACCTCTCCGGCCGCCATGGCAGTGCCACGGATCTCGACCCCACGGAGTGTGAGGTAGTCGGTCCCGGAGTCGACGACCATTGCGATATCACAGCGGTTTTGGACGTCGGTCCACCGCTGGCTCTTCACCAGCGAGTACAGCCAGATGGCGGTGCCGTCCCACACGAACCACAACGGTGTGACGTGCGGCTTGCCTCGGCAATCGACAGTCGCCAATCGGCAGGTGCGCTCCTCAGCTAGGAAGTCGTCGCGTTCCTCGGGCGTCATTGCGATGGCGTTGCCTCGCCGTTGCTGGGTCACGAGGCGCTCGTGTTGTCGATGATGGTGATGCCGAACTTGGTGCGGCTGGCGGCTCTTCGAACAGCCTCGGCGGCGTCATTGAGGCGGTAGCGCGCCTCGATCGGTGGTTGGATGGTCCCCTCGGCGATCCAGCCCTCCAGCCTGTCGCGGTTGGTCTCGGCTTCGCGTGGATGGCGTCGTTCGAACTCGGCGATTTCGTAGCCGACGATCTTGGAACCCTTGAGCAAGATGATGTTGAGCGGGACTCGAGGGATCGTTCCGGATGCGAAGCCCACGACGACGAACCGACCGCCGTAACCGGTTGCGCGCAGTGCGAGTTCGGAGAGGTCGCCGCCGATGACGTCGAGCACCACTCCGGCGCCGTTGGCACAGAGTCGCTTGATCTCGTCTTTGAGGTTGGTTGCGGCGTAGTCGACGGTTTCGTCGGCGCCGAGCTTGCGGCAGAAGGCCAGTTTCTCCTCATCGGAGGCACAGGCGATGACGCGTGCGCCGAGCGCTTTGCCCACGCCGATGGCTGCACTTCCCACGGCGCCGCCGGCGCCGAGTATGACAAGGTCTTCGCCGGGGCACAGGTCGGCCACCGACGTCAGTGCGTCGAAGGCCGTCCGGTAGGTCGTTCCGGTGGTGCAGGCGAGATCGAACGGCAACCCGTTGGGGGTGTGGCGCAACAGCGTCGCCGGTACCGCGGCTCGTTCGGCGAAACCGCCAAGCAGCGTCATGCCGTGCACTCGGTCTCCGGTCACGAAACAATCGCAGTCCGGGCCCACCGCCGACACCACGCCAGCGATGTCGATGCCGGGAATGAAGGGTGCGGGAAACTGGATTTGGTACTTGCCCAAGACACTGAGTGCGTCGACGAAGTTCACCGCCGCCGCCTTGATGTCGACGACGACCATGCCGTGCCCGGGTACCGGGTCGTCGACTTCCCCCACGGTCAGGTTGTCCAGTGTTCCTGTTTCGAGGCATTGCAGTGCCAGCATCGGCGCTCCCTAGGTCAGGTCCTTCGTTCTGAGGTCGTCTCGGCAGGACTGTGCTCGACGTCGGCCCGACTTCGGAATGGGTCGGTGTCAGGCACGGTCACCTTCTAGTGCGTCTCGCTCAGGTCCAGAAGCGCTCCGAGTGTCTGGCCACGCCCGTGGACAGAATAGCTTTTTGGCCACGGGCGTGGCAAGAATGTGACGGAGTCGATAACCTAGCTCGCGTGCCGAAAACAACGCGATGGGCCGGAGTGCCGGTTACTGAACGTGGCGCCGAGCGGCGTGCGCTGTTGATCGACGTCGCGTTTCAGCTGTTCGGCGAAGGCGGCGAAGCCGCCCTGTCCGTGCGTTCGGTGTGCCGGGAAAGCGGCATGCACTCGCGTTACTTTTACGAAAGCTTCTCTACCACAGATGAATTGCTGGGGGCGGTCTACGATGCTGTGGCTAGAGAGATGTGGGTAGCGATCGAGGAGGCATTGCGAGCTGCGGGCCGTTCACGGTCGGCGAAGTCACGCGCAGGCATCGGTACGGTGCTGGGATTCAGCTCTGCGGACCCCCGTCGGGGCCGGATTTTGTTTACCGAGGCTCGAGCCAATCCCGTGCTCATCGCCCGGCGAATGGCGACCCAGGATCGGTTGCGTTCGATGTTCCTCAGTGCCGCCTGTCGCGCACAAGCCGGCCAGGACTCGGTGGGTGCGCGGGTGGACGCGGCGATGTACACCGGCGCGATGGCCGAACTGGCTCAGCAATGGCTGTCCGGCAACCTTGGTGACGACCTGCCCGCCGTTGTCGACCACGCCGTGCAGCATGGCGTGGCCTGAGTTCGGATCGCGTAGCAGCGCGAGCAGAATCAGGTTGACCGGAAGGACTTTCCATTCGCGACGGCGTGCCTGCACGATCAGCGCGACCTGTACGAGGGCAAGCCCGCTCGCGGCCAGTGTGGTGAGGATAGGGGCGATCCCGGCCCCCAGAGGGCGATGTCCATCGCGTTGGCACTCACCGGGAAAGCATTTCCACCGGTTTCAACTGAGCGGCTCGCCCCTGGGTGTGTTCGTGTAGCCATGCGGTGCGACGCGCGCGTTTGCGGGCGTCCAACCGTTGATCGTAGCCCGGTATCCATCGGCGACAGATCTCGTCACGCAGGTTGGGCAGCAGTCGCGTCAAGGGCAGCCAACGCCGCCAACCGGGTTGGGGTAACTGATTGGCGGTGAAGACCTCGTTGGAGAGGAAGAAGCGCGTCCATCCCGGGATGAGGCGTTGTTCGCGAACCTTTTCATACCAGGAGGCGCCGATGCCCACTTGCGCTCGACCGCCGGACAGGACGTCGAGCGTGGTGACGATTTTGGCCAGCAAGCCGGGGTGTCGGTACAGCACGCCGGTCACTAGAACTGCCAACCGGATTCGTCGGGTCAGCGCCGCCACGTATCCCAGCGTGGTGTACGCTCCAGCATCGGTTCCTCGGCGTGGGCCCCGCTGCTCGATCTGGAAGTAGTGGTCCATCACGCTGAGTTCAGCAAAACCCGCCTCCTCGGCGGTCTTCGCAGCCGCGGCGAGCGTTTCCGGGATCCGCTGAGGACCACCCGGAGCCGAGAAGGTCCAATAGTGAAGACCCAGGTCCATTGGTCACCGTCCCTTGTGATCACGCCACACATCGGGCTTACACCAATCCGAGTAGCTGCAGGTCGGTGATGTATTTGACGATGAGATCGGCCGTAATGTGTGGGATATCTTTGTCCGGACCGACTTTCGCCTCTTGGACTGCCGCACGGAACGCTTCGGTGGATGCCAGCGCCTGGCGCAGCGGCTTCTCGGGCTCCTGCCAGTAGTGCAGCAGTGGCAGCACCGATTGCTGGCGTTGGCGTTTCGGCAGTGCGCGCATCGCGGTCTCGAACCGTTGCAGCCAGTCGTTGTAGTCGGCGATGCGCTGGATCGGGTAGCCGGCCGCGTTGAGCCAGTCGACGAATTGGTCGAGCCCAATGCCGTCGTCGTATGGGTTGAGCACGTGGTAGGTCTGATACCCGTCCTCCTGCACGGCTGCGCCCAGGGTGGCGATCGCTTCGGCAACGAAATCGACCGGCAGCCCGTCGTAATGAGCCCGCTGGCGGTCGCCATTGGCGTCCAAT
>NZ_DASQVQ010000081.1:0-3347 GCF_035640695.1 Mycobacterium sp. | reverse complement strand
CTTGTCCGTGGCACGCCGCACCTATCCACGCGACGTCGCGACGGCGATCGCCTCTGAGTCGGCGACCGCGGCCGTTGTCCCGCGGGAGCCAACAGATCCGAGAGCCGGAACTGGTCTGCAAATTTTGCAGCACCAATAGGGGCAAGCCCAACACTGGTTCCTCGACACCGCCATCGAATACGCGAACAACCGCATGGTGTTTGGGCATCCAATCGACTCCCGTGTTCAGGCGATGCGCCGTGTGACCGGGGTGAAGTCGCCTCGACTGTGGGCGACGTGGGCTAATGCGATGCGCACTGAGCACAACCCACGGAGTCCACGGCGCCGCCCAGCACCGGATACACCAGGCGCGGGCAGTCTGCAACGACTAGCCTGGGTGGCTGGACGGAATTCCAGGGGCCACGGTTATCGGCGCATTTCCACCGGGTCGCCCGGCCAACCGGAGGTATGCACCTTCACCGCATCGATGCCGTTACGGAGAAGCCGGATGACAGCAGAAGACGATGTGCGCCGACCGGCTTGGGACACGCGACGGCGGGCCAAAGCCGAGCGCTTGGCTGATGCGCGGCGGTTTGTGGACGGCAAACTGGTCAAGCCGGCTCAGCTCGCCCCGGTGCTTGAGACGATCATCCGGCCCGGTGACAAGGTGGCTTTGGAGGGCGACAACCAGAAGCAGGCGGACTTTCTGTCCCGCACGCTGGCCAGCTGCGACCCGACAAAACTGCACCACCTGCACATGCTGATCGGGTCGGTGTCTCGAGTGGAACATCTCGACCTGTTTGAGCTGGGCATAGCGTCCAAACTTGATTTGGCCTACGCCGGTCCGCAAAGCGTGAGGATCGCTCAGCTGGTCGCCGACGGCACCGTCTCAATCGGTGCGGTGCACACCTACGTCGAGCTGTACGCCCGCATGGTGGTCGACCTTCGGCCCGACGTGGCGCTGTTGTGTGCGGAGGCCGCCGACAGCAGCGGGAACCTCTACACCGGCGCCAACACCGAAGACAGCCCGATCATCGCGGAGGCCGCTGCGTTTCACGACGGGGTGGTGATCGTGCAAGCCGACGAGATCGTCGAGAGCGGCGAGCTGCCCCGCGTGGACATTCCCGGTGACTGGGTGGATTTGGTGGTGCAGGCCGACCGGCCGTTTGCACTGGAGCCGCTGTTCACCCGCGACCCCAAACAGATCGGGCCGGTGGAGATCCGGCAGGCGATGATCGCCCTGCGTGGAGTGTATGAGCGCCATCAGGTGGTGTCGTTGAATCACGGTGTCGGATTCAGCACCGCAGCCATCGAGCTGATCCTGCCCACCTACGGCGAACAGTTGGGCCTTCGGGGCAAGATTGCGCGCAACTGGACCCTAAATCCGCATCCCACCTTGATTCCGGCGATCGAATCAGGCTGGGTGGAGACCATCCACAGCTTCGGTGGCGAGTCAGGCATGAACAAGTACGTGGCCGCCCGCCCGGATGTCTTCTTCAACGGTGCCGATGGCTCGCTGCGCTCGAACCGCGTGTTGTGCCAGCTCGCGGGCCAATACGCCATCGACATGTTCATCGGCTCCACGTTGCAGATGGACGCCGACGCCAACTCGTCGACGGTCACCGAGGGACGGCTGAGCGGGTTCGGCGGGGCACCCAACATGGGACACGACCCACACGGTCGGCGCCATTCCACCCCGGCATGGCTGGACCTGCACTACGGCGAGGGCGCCGCGATGCGCGGCCGCAAACTCGTTGTGCAGATCGTGCAAACGTTCCAGTCCAGCGGCACTCCCACGTTCGTCGAGTCGCTCGACGCCATCGAATTCGGCAAGAAAGCGGGCATGCCGCTGCCACCGGTGATGATCTACGGGGACGACGTCAGCCACGTCGTCACCGAGGAGGGCGTCGCCTACCTGTACAAGGCTTCCTCGCTGGAGGATCGACGCGCCGCGTTGGCCGCGATCGCCGGGGTCACCCCACTGGGGCGGGGCGCGGACACCTCCCGGCTCGAGGGGCTGCGCCGCGACGGGCTGGTCGCACTGCCCGAAGACCTCAAGATCGACGCGAACCTGGCCAACCGATCACTGCTGGCCGCCCGCAGCATCGGCGACCTCGTCGCGTGGTCCGGGGGCCTGTATGAGCCGCCGCCGCAATTCCGGGATTGGTGAAACATGCCTTTGATGACCGCCATCACCGAAGCCTCCGGCACCGCGGCGCCGCGGTCTGCTGCTCTGAGTCCCGACACGCTCGGGCGGCTGGCCGCACGAGCCCTGTGTGAGGAGGCCATCCTCACACCCAAGCCAGGGCTGGTCGACCTGCGCGGTGGTAACACCCACCACGACATGGACGTCGAGACTCTGCTCGCCTCCGCCGACGCGCTGGCCGACCCGATCGCCCGCTGCGCCGAAGCCGCCCGCGCCACGCCGCTGGGCCCGCAGCTGCGGGCGCGCATCGGAGCGATCGGCCGCGTCGGTGAGCAGCGGATGCTTCATGCCACTGACGGTGTCAACACCCACCGCGGCGCACTGTGGGTGCTTGGGCTGCTCGCCGCCGGTTTGGCCGTACACCCCGATCCCGCGTCGGCCGCCACCTTCGCGGCGCGACTGGCCACCATCCCCGACCCGGCCATGGCTGGACTGAGGCTGTCGCACGGCGCGCTTGCCCGTCGCCGCTACGGCGCCACCGGAGCCCTCGGCGAGGCCCGCGCCGGCTTTCCCCACACCGTGCACGTGGCCCTGCCGACGCTGCGAGCCGCCCGCGCCGCCGGCTGCGACGAGGACACCGCACGCCTCGGGGCGCTGTTGAGTTGTATGGCCAGCCTGCAGGACACGTGCACGCTGCACCGCGGCGGCGTCGAGGGCCTGGCAATCGTCCGCGATGGCGCCGCCGCAATCATGCGGGCCGGCGGTTGCGCCACCACGCGCGGACGGCAGCTGCTGCATGAACTCGATCTGGCCACCCGGCGTCTGCGGCTGTCAACTGGCGGCAGCGGCGACGTGCTGGCGGCGGCGATATTCGTCGACTCCGTTCACACGCGTGTCGGCGGAGCCGGGAAGGACTGACAAGATGCGGACCCTGCACTACGAGTTCGAGGCTTCCCGGCGACCAGCGCGGCGAGTCCATATCGGCGTCGTCGCCTCCGGTGACCTCGAGATTCTCCTGGAGCCGCGCGACGACGACCCTGACGCCGTCACGCACGCACGGGTGCGCGTCCGGACCAGCGTCGACGGGTTCGACCAGGTGTGGCAGGCGACTCTGCAACGCTTCTTCGCTCGCACGCCCGTGCTCGGTCAGTGGGAGCTCAACGACGCCGGCGCCACCCCGGCGATAGTGACGCTGCGGCTACAGCAAGCCGCCGACGCGGCA
>NZ_DASQVQ010000080.1:0-5635 GCF_035640695.1 Mycobacterium sp. | reverse complement strand
CGGGTCTTCGACAAACACAGCGGCCAAGAGCTGTATCTGGCCCACGCCAAGCGCCTGGCCAGTCCGAGCCAGCGACTGGTGTTGCACGCCAAAGACCGCGGCTGCACCAAACCCGGCTGTACCGTGCCCGGCTACCTCTGCCAGGCCCACCACGTCGACGAGGTGGCCAACGGCGGGCCGACCAACATCGACAACCTCACCTTTGCCTGCAAGCCCCATCACAGGGTGCTCGACCACCACGGCTGGAAAACCCGCAAACGCGTCGACGGCACTACCGAATGGATCCCGCCCCGACAAGACTTCCCGGCGTTGCCAAGGGACTACCCACATCCCCAGCTCTACTCCGACCCGTACGTCTGCGCCCGGTATCCCGCGTATACGCGGTGACCGATGGTCTTGAAGATCGTTCGCAGGGGGAATGGCAAATTGCCGAGGAAGCGCTCCCTTGTTTCGGCAGACTCACCGTCAAGCACGATGCCGCCGAGAGCGAGCCCCCGCCTTGGGTGTGCCCTCACGAACGCCGACCCATGCGAAAGAAACTTTCTCCATTCCTTGGGGCTGAGGTATTCGGCGATAACTGGAACGACGTTGTTCTCCTCGTCGTCGAAGTGTTCGTCGACGAGAGGCGCGAATCTCGCGATCTCGGACATGAGTTCCTCGGCACGCCTTGGGTCACCCACCTCGGCCCACGCGACTGCGGTGGCCCGAACTCGCTCGCTGGCATCGTCGATGGTGCGGTGCGCATCCTCCATCCGGGTCAACTCGGCGGCGCGGCTACGCGCACGCGCGGACAACCTTGGCCACACAAACTCGTCCTCGGCCGAATGATGAAAATGCACCGCCGTCATCATGAAGTCGATGTGCTTGTAAACCACTGCGGCGCGTCCGCTGTCACCAGCAGTGACACCGCGTACGAGGTCAGCAGCGTTGTGCAACTCCCTGCGGAAGCCACGGTGAACCAACGCCATCTCGAACGGATCACACGGCATCTGTTACCCCCGGTGCCCGGTGCCCGAAGTTACAACTCAGCAGCGTAGGCCCCCACCTGCGGGATAGTGAGAAATCCGATGCGATCGGTTGACGAACGCACGAACCACAGAGTTGGGGCTCCGCCCACAGCGGGCGTCAGAGGTGAAAAATAGTTTGTCGGCGTCGGTGCTAAGAATGGATCCCGCCACCCCACCTGGACAAGGGCAAACCCACCACCAACGGCTACTTCCACCCCGAGCGATATCTACGGCGCCAACCCTGAGGTCAGCTGTCCTCGTCGTGGTTTCTGTCGCGGTTCTTGTTCTGGTCGTCGCCCTTGTCCGTGTCCTTGTCTTTGGGCTTGTCTTTGTCTTGGGCAGGGGAAGCGCCGACCTCGATGGTGGCCCAATGACTCGGGGAGACGAAAACCGTCCACTCGCCCGGCTGCCGTCCCATCTTGAGAACCCCAGCCTCGACTTCCCACTTGGTGCTGTCGTCGTAATCGTCTTCTTGCCCGTCGCGGTACGTGAGTTTGAACGCCATGGTGGGAGCCTGCCACTCGCAGGTGGATTCCGGGGCAGGGTGCTGAGATTTTGATGAACTCAGGTGGCGACAGTGGCTTGGGCCAGCGCGGTGTCGACGGGCGTCAGGTGCGCCGAAAGACCGGCGCCGCCCCGGATTTCGGCGAACGAATGGATCATCGCCTCGGTTGCCTCGTGCGGATCGTCGAGGGTGAGGTCGTCGGTGAGCACCGAGATGTTGAGCTGGTCGACGTAGCTCCACACCGTGATGTTCATGCCGCTGCCTGCGACCAACGGCCCGACGGAGTAGATCTCACTGACGGTCGCGCCGCTGAAGTGACCGCGTTCCCGCGGACCGGGGACGTTGGAGATCGGCAGGTTCAGCAGTTTGGTCTGCGCCTCACGCTTGGACAACCAGCGAAACACCTGCGGCGCCACCGACGGCGGAAGGTAAGTCGCCCACTGCGACACCACCTTCGGGCCCAGCAGGTGGAAGTCCTCCTTGGCGATCGAGGTGGCCACCGAGGTCAGCCGCACCCGTTCGATCGGATCAGCGAGCTGCACCGGCAGTGACACGTTCAGCCCGAAGAATTCGTTGCCGGTGAGCCGGTGCGGCGACGGGTCGAGGCTGGCGGGCACCGATGCGATGATCGGTTCGTCGGCGTGGCCGTCGTAGCGCAGCAGCAGCTCGCGCAGCGCGCCCGCGGCAATCGCGAGGACCAGGTCATTGATCGTGATGCCGAGATGCTTGCTGGTCTCCTTGACGTCGGCCAGCGCCAGCGTCGCGGTGGCGAACCGCCGGCCGGGCGAAACCACATGATTGATAAACGTTTTCGGCGGGTTCAGGTTGCGCGCCAGACCCGGCAGCTCGCCGCGTTCCTTGCCCCGCTGGCGCACGCGGGAGATCCCTTCGGCGGTCTCCTTGACCAGCCGGGGCAGCCTGCGCAGCTGCCGCATGTGGTCGCGGCCGGCAGCACGCACCAGCTCGGCCTTCGTCGGCGGCGCGTTGGTGGGATACAGATCGCGCTCGGCCTGGATCGGCCCGTCGAGGTCCATCGCCTTGGCGATCATGTTGGCCGACGCGACGCCGTCGGCCAGCGCGTGATGCACCTTGCCGATCACCGCGAACCGGTTCTGGGCCATGCCCTCGACGAAGTGGAACTCCCACATCGGCCGACTGCGGTCCAGCGGGGTGCTGGCGATCTCGCCGATCAGCTGATCGAGCTCCCGGCGGCCGCCGGGGCTGCGCACCTCGACGCGGCGCAAGTGGTAGTCGAGGTCGACGTCGCACTTTTCCATCCACATCGGGTGGTGCAGCTTGAACGGGATCTCGACCAGGCAGTACCGCAGCGGATCGAGCAGGTGCAGGCGACGCCGGATGGTGCGGCGGAACAATTCAAAGGTGAAATTCCCCTCGAAGTCGGTGACGTCGATGACGCCGACCTTGAGGGTGTGGGCGTGGATATTGGACGTCTCGCTGTAGAGGAGCATGGCGTCCCAGCCGTTGAGTCGCTTCACTGGCGCCACCCCCAATCACGGCCCGGTCGCAGACTCCTATATAACCTCTTTCGCCCTGCTCAGCACGTGGCTTCGATGGATCTCGTTGAGGAACAGGCCGATCACCGTCATCGCCGACGCGGTGCGTGCGCCGTCGGTCAAGTCGAATCCGTGGTGGGCGCCCGGCAACTCCAGGTAACCGACGGGCGACCTCGACGTTGAGCGCAGCCGCTCGGCGAACGCACGCGCCTGCGCTACCGGTATCACCGTGTCGCTCGAGCCGTGCACGACCAAAAACGGCGGGGCGTCCGGCCGCACGCGAGCGATCGGCGATGCGGCGCGGAACAGCTCGGGGTGTCGGTCATAGCGCTTCTTGACGACAACGCGTTCCAGGAAGTCCATGAACCGTTCGCGTTCGGCGGTGGAGCGGTCCTCCCAGTCGTAGCGACCGTAAATGCCGACCGCGGCGTCGACCGACGTGTCGGAGTCGGCCGGCAGTTCTCCGCGGAAGCTCGCGTCGTCGGGTGTCAGACCGGCCAGTGCGGCAAGATGGCCACCGGCCGAGCAGCCGGCGACCGCGACGAAGTCACGGTCACCGCCGAACCGGTCGACGTTCGCGCGGGCCCACGCGATCGCCGCCTTGACGTCGTTGACGTGGCGCGGCCAGGGGTGGTGCGGCGACACCCGGTAGTCGATGGACAAGCACACCCAGCCCTGCTCCGCCAGGTGGCTCATCAGCGCGTATCCCTGCAGCAGTCGCCTGCCGTGCACCCACGCGCCGCCGGGCACGAAAATCAGCACCGGCGCGGGCTCGGCCGGCAGCCGTCTGAGCCGCCAGACGTCGAGCTCCTGCTGCGGCGCATCGCCGTATCGGACGGAGGTCCGAAACACGTAGTGGCGACGCTGCTGGGAGTAGCGCAGCAATGGAGCCAACCGGTCGGGTGTCGGCCACTCCAGGTTCAATTCGTCGGCCGCCACGATCCCGCGCAGGGCCGCGACGCCGACCTCGTTGATATTCGCCTGTTTGCGCAATTCGGCGGCGCCCCCGGCGAGCTTGCTCTGCACCGCCGACGCGACGAAATCCGGGGCGTGGCGGTAACCCCACACGCCCATCGCGGTCAACGCGCCGAGCGGCTCCAGGTGCTTGCCGACCACGGGCAGGGCCGCGTAAGACGTGCTCAACGCGAGGAGATAGTCGGCCGGGCGGGCGCGCATGAACCACATTGCTCTCCCCGGCCGCCCGGGATGCCCGGCATCCATTCGCGCAGCGTACCCCCGGGCCCCGATTCGGAAGCGAAAAATCACCCCAGCGGCCGGACTGGCGCGCTCAGTGCAATGCACGCGCACGCCGTCGCGAGACGGCCAGCGCGATTGCCCCGCAGAGCCCCAACGTCGTGACTACCGCCGCGGCCGCTACGACGAAGACGTCTCTGCTGCTGAAGCCCGACGACTTGTCGGCGAGTCTCAGCTGGTAGTCGCCCGGCAGCGGCCCCTCCCGCGGATCATCCAAACCCGGGAACTGCTGAGTCTTGTGCACCTCGAATTGGCGTTGCCCATCGGGAGTTTGCGTCCAATTACCCCACACCGGCGTCACGCCGTCGAGCAACACTTTGTGCTCACCGTAACGGGCATCGTCACCGGCGTCGACGATCCGCCGCGCCACGAACGGCTCGTATTGGGCCTGGTGATAATTGACGAAGACCGGAACGTCGTCATAGGTCAGCAGCGGTGGCGGAGGCGCCAGGAACGGGCCCGTGTCGTAACCGCCACCGAAGAAGCTACCCACCGCAACATTCAGCGCCGTTCCCACCGGGTCGAACAGCAGCGCCGTGAAGTTGTACGCACCGTAATCGAGCGCGCCCAAGACGACGCTGGCCAGTGGCGGGATCACGACGATCCGGGGCTCGTACTCGTAGATGTAGATGACTCTCAGCTCGTCGTGGTACGGGTTACAGATGATCGGCCGGTAGTAGTCGTCGTAATCCACCCACCGGGAATCCCATTGGCGCACCGGGTGATCCCAGTCGTGATCGTGGTGGTCCCAGTCGTGATCGTGGCGATCGTCGCGCATGGGGTCCGGCCGGTTCCAATCGTGACCGTTGTGATCGCGGCCGTCGTGATTAATGTCCGGCGATCTGACCGCCCGCTCGAGGTCGTCGATGTCGGCCTTGCGCGCGGGATCGGGCCGCTGTTCGATGGGCGCCGACGCCTTGGCGATTCGGACATCCTGCTCGGGCGCCTGCAGCTTCTCGGCTTGGCGAACTTCAATCGCCTTGCCCGCCTGCGAAACCGGGGAGGACGCCGAGGGAACGGTGTCGGAGCCGACTCGCGCGGGGCCGACCGGCGCGCCGCCCGGAGGCGGGGTTCGGTTGGCCGTTGCCGCCTTGCTGTCCAGGTTGGGTGGCGCCGGCGGCGACGCGGTGGCCACGCTTGGGGGCGGCTGGGCGGGCGCCGCCGGGGGCACCGCGCCAGGCGCAGATGCCGTGTGCGGCATCGGGTTCGACGGGTTCTGTACGGCCGGAAGCGGCGCCGGCTCGTTCGTCGGCGTGGCGGCGTGCCGTGGCTGGGGCGCGTCGGGGACGGCGGCCGGCGGATCGGCCACCCTGGTCGGCACCCTCGGAGGGGCAGCGACCACCGGAGCGGGCGCG
>NZ_DASQVQ010000079.1:0-12498 GCF_035640695.1 Mycobacterium sp. | reverse complement strand
AGAAATTCTGGACGTTGCCACCAGTGCCGTTGGTGCGCTCGCACCGTTCCGTGTGGAGGCAAGCTACCGGCACGACGGGCAATCGATGATTTTGAGCCCAACGTCACCGGCCGAGCATCCGGGTATGGAATCGGTTCTGCGCCGAAACGGGTGGCACGGTCAAGTAACGCTGCCCGACCGGGCTTGGGCATGGGCGTTTGCGCTGACTCATCAAGACATCGCCTACGGTTGTCTGGTCGTCAGCGCCGAGAACCAGCCCCGACGCAATCACTTCTTGTTGCTGACGATTTTGGCCCAACAGATCGGTGCGGCCTTGGCGTGCGCGGCCATGCATCACCGGGACGCCGTCTCGGCCGACCTGCTGGCAGCGGCGAATGAGAATCTTGCGACGGCGGTGCAGCGGTTGGAGAAGCGCACCGATGTCCAAGAGTCGCTGGCCAGGGCGTTAACCGAGGGCCGCGGAGAGCAAGGCATCGCCGACGCGCTTCGTGAACTGACCGCGCTCTCGGTGTGCGTCGAGGACAAGTTCGGGAACCTGCGCTGCTGGGCCGGTCCGCAGCGCCCGAACAGCTACCCGAAACCGCATCCTGCCCAGCGCCAGGAGTTGCTCCGCGGGTTGGCCGTACAGGACACCTCCACGCGGATCGGGGATCGCGTCGTAGTCCTGGTGCGGCCGCACGCCGAAACCCTTGCCGTGTTGGCGCTGATTGATCCCGGCGAACAGGCGACCGAGGATGACCTGTTTGCGCTGCATTACGCGCGCATGGTGCTCGGCCTTGAGCTTTCCCATCAGCGCAACCTGGCAGAGATCGAGCTCAACGTCCGGCGCGAGTTCGTTGACGACTTGCTGGCCGGCACCGACGATGACGGCGCCTACGCCAGGGCCGAAGCGCTTGGCCATGACCTGCGCCGCTCGCACTACGTCGTGGTGGTACAGAATCCCGGCGGCGCCGACGCGTCGGTGGCGTCGGCGGCCGGCCACGCCGTGACCGCGCTACACCTCAACTATCTGCAGGGCCGTAACGCTGGAACGCTGGTCTTGCTGCTCGATGGTCGTCCAGAGCCCGGTGCGCTGCACCGTGCAATCAGCCGACAGCTCGGCAGCGAGGCAAGCGCGATCGGGATCGGCTCGAGATGCGACGTTCCGAGCGCGTTTCCGCAAGGCTTCGCCACCGCGCGTCACGCGCTGAACATTCGGCTGCACTCCGCGGCACCCGCCGGCGCCTCCGCCTACGATGAGCTCGGCTTCTACCGGCTGGTCGATGCCGCGCATACCGCCGGCGCCGTCGAAGACTTCGTCAGCGAATGGCTCGGCACACTGCTCGACTACGACGAAAACAAGAACTCCCAACTGGTTCACACGTTGAGCAGCTACCTCGAATGCGGTGGAAACTACGATGAATCGGCCGCCGCGCTGCACGTGCATCGCAGCACGCTGCGTTACCGGCTCGCGCGGATCGGTGAACTGACGGGCTACGACCTGCGCGACGTCGACACCCGCTTCAACCTGCACGCCGCGACGCGAGCGTGGCGTTTCCTCAACCCTGACGGCTGACCTTCGGCCTCGCAGGACCACTCGGACGGCGATATTTTGAACGCCAAGGTCGACGCACCCGCTATGGTCCCACGGCTACTTTCACTTCGTTCACGACTGCGTCGAGGCACGAAGCGAGCGAGTCGAATGACGGACTTGTTGACCTGCACAGTGATTTCCAACCACGAGTGCGCCATTGCGTATCTGGACACAGAGCTCGAAATCAGCTCCGTCGATTGGCTCGCGGACCGGTTGTCTCCCCTCGCGGCCGAGGGTCGTGACGTGGTCCTGAACCTGGCGGCCCTGCGTTTCCTCGGCACGGCAGGCCTGCACGCACTTGTCGACCTTGGGCAACAAGCCACGGCGACCGGTGGATCGGTTCGGTTGGCAGAACCACCGGCGGCGGTGTGGCGCCTCCTGAATGTCGTCGGCATGCAGAACTTCTTTGGGATCGCACGTTCCAGAGCTGATTTATAACTCAACAAGTTTCACTTGGCAGCGCGGTGAGTGCACGGAGGGTGAAATGAATCAACCACTCGAGAATCATGCACGGCGAGCTGGCCGGGTGGGCATCGACGTCGAACGATCGCCGGATGCAAGCTGCGTCGTGCAAGTGAAGGGTGAACTCCTGTCGGCTTCGACGCCGAAATTGCGTCGGATCATTGCCGACGAACTGAACCGGTCGCCGACCGCGCTGGTCCTCGACTTGGCCGGGGTGACCCGCATCGACGAGGCCGGCGTCGACGCGTTGGTATCCGCGGCGACGCAAGCCGGCGAATCCGACATCGCGCTGTGTCTGATCGCGGTGCGCAGCAGCGTGGTCGGGGGTGCGCTCGCCGACGCGGAGTTGACGGAGCTGTTCGAGATACTCCCGATGGTCAACGACACTTAGCCGCAGCCGGCGCGTGAAGTCACCGGAGCGGTCATCCCGCTACGCGTGCCCGAGCAGCGCGGTCTTGAGCACGTCCAAGCCGAGGCCGCCGAGATCCAATGCGCGGCTGTGGAAATCCTTCAACGACACTCCGCGACCGAGCGTTTCGTCACGCAGCTGCTGCCAGATGCGCTGACCGACCGCGTACGACGGGGCCTGACCGGGCCAGCCCAGATAACGGTCCAGCTCGAAGCGCAACGTCTCCTCGCCCTCGGCGCAGTGGTCACACAGAAACGCCCACGCCCGACCGGGATCCCAGATCCCGCCGTCGGGCGCGGTCATCTCGCAGTGCAGCCCGACGTCGATCACCACACGCGCGGCGCGGAACCGTTGCGCGTCGAGCATTCCCAGCCGTTCGCCGGGATCGTCGAGGTAGCCCAACTCGGCCATCAGCCGCTCGGCGTACAGCGCCCAGCCTTCTCCGTGACCGGACACCCAGCCCGCCAGTCGCCGCCACCGGTTCAGTTCGCCGGCCAGCGCCACCGCGCGTCCGATCTGCAGGTGATGCCCGGGCACGCCCTCGTGAAACACCGTGGTCTTTTCGCGCCAGCTGTGAAACGTCGTCACCCCCGGTGGCACCGACCACCACATGCGGCCGGGACGCGACAGGTCCTCCGAGGGGCCGGTGTAATAGATGCCGCCGGTTTGCGTCGGCGCGATCCGGCATTCCAGGCGGTGTAGCGCGGGCGCGATGTCGAAATGCCTGCCGGCCAGCGACTCCACCGCGCGGTCCGACAGATCCTGCATCCAGTCCCGTAGGGCGTCGGTGCCCTCGATGCGGTAGCGGTCCTCGTTGTCGAGCCGATGCAACGCCTCTGCCGCCGGCGCGCCCGGGTAAAGCCGTTCGGCAATCGCTTCTTGTTCGGCAACAATGCCTTCCGTGCCTTCCAGTTGATCCAGGGCCCACTCGTAGGTCTCGTCGAGGTCGACTGTCGACCCGAGGAATCCCCGGGAGAACAGTCGGTAGGTGTCGCGGCCGATCGCGTCCCGATCGCGGGCGTGCGGGCCGATTTCGTCGCGCAGCACATCGGCGAGCCGGCGATAGGCCTCGGCGGCCGCGGCGGCCCCGCGGTTCACGTCGTTACTCAACTTGGGGATGTCCGATGGTGCGCGCGCCCCGAAATCCCGGAACAGCTGGTCGATGCGATACGCCTGGTCGACGCCGCGAGCGACCTGACGCGCCGCCGGTGGATGCCCGGCGGTGACGGCGGCGCGCAATCCGTCGGCGTAATCATTCACCCGCCGGGGCACCGCGGAGAGGCGTCGCGCGATCACCACCCAGTCATCCTCGGTGCCGGTGGGCATCAGGTCGAAAACGTCGCGCATGGTCTGCAGCGGTGACGCGACCACATTGAGTTCGCCGACATCCAGGCCGGCGTCATGGAGTTCTATTGCGACGCCGAGCCGTTCGTGCATCGCGGCGATCGTCACCCGATCGACGCCGTCAACCGCGGTGACGCCGGCCAGCTCGCGCAGCGCGGCGCGGGCGGCGTCGGCACGTGCGGCCACCCCCTCGGGCGAGTAGTCGGTGATCTGGTCGTCGTGACCGGCGATGCCGAACTCCGTTGCCGCGCAGGGATCCAAGGCGGCGAAGGTCTCCAGGTAGCGTTCCGCCACTGCGTCGACCGCGGTTGGCGTCCTACCCAAGATCGGCGGCGTGGAAGGTGTCGCACTGCTTGGGCTCGCCGGTTTGATAGCCGACGGTGAACCAGTGCTGCCGCTGCTCGGATGACCCGTGCGTCCACCGCTCCGGGCTGATCCGGCCGGTCGCCTGCTTTTGGATCCGGTCGTCGCCCACCGAGGCCGCCGCCGACAGCGCGTCGGAAATATCTTTGTCGCTCAACGGCTCCAGATACGGCACGCCGGTTTGCTTCTGCTTGACGGTCGCGGCGTAGTGCGCCCAGATGCCCGCGTAGCAGTCGGCCTGCAGCTCGGTGCGCACGCCGTTGCCCTGGGCGCCCTGCGCGCCCTGTTGGGCGCGGCCGATGTCGCCGAGCAGGTTCTGGATGTGGTGGCCGAATTCGTGTGCGACGACGTACTCCTGGGCCAGCGGGCCGCCGCTGGACCCGAACCGATCGACCAGCACTTGGAAGAAGTCGGTGTCGAAGTAGGCGGTCGTATCAACCGGGCAATAGAACGGGCCGACGTCGCTGGTCGCTGGGCCGCAGCCGGTGTCCACATAGCCGCTGAACAAGCGCACATGGGGCCGCTGGTAGCGCGAGCCCATCAACTGACTCCACACCCCGTCGACGGAATTGCCGGTCGCGACCACGCGGCACTGCACAATGCGATTCGCGTCGGCCCCGGTCTTGCACTGGCTCAGGTCGAAGCCGGGCGCCTCGGCGGCCGGTGCGCCCGCACCGGCGCCCTGCTGCGGCAGCACCGAACCGGGGTCCACACCGAGGAATAGCGCCACCACGACGATCAGCAAGCCGCCGATCCCGCCACCGATCGCGATGCCGCGGCCACCGCCGCCACCGCTGCTGGTCGTGGTGCTCGTATCGATTTGCATACCTTCGTTGAAGGTCATCGCACCACTCCATCGCCGCTGGTTACCGGTCTTGCCCAGCTTCGCACACTACGATCCAAATGTGGTCGTCGATGTCGAAGATACGACCGTCGCGCACACCGGACTGGGGGACCTGCGCGGCACAACCGAAGGCGGCGTCCGGGTTTGGCGCGGTGTGCCGTACGCTCAGCAACCGCTCGGCGAACGCCGATTCCTCGCGCCGTCTCCGGCGCGGCCGTGGACCGGCGTGCGCGACGCCGTCGAGCACGGACCGTTGCCGCCGCAGGGCAAGTCATTCGTCGGCGGCGGTCGCGACGACCCGAAGGTTCGCCACGAGGCGTGCCTGACACTGACGGTGTGGTCGCCCGACACCAGCGGCTCGCTGCCGGTGATGGTCTGGATTCCCGGCGGTGCATTCGTCTTCGGTGCGGGCCAGTTCCAGCTCTACAACGGGTCGCGGCTGGCCGCGAACGGCAACGTCGTGGTGGTCAACGTCACCTACCGGATCGGAGTGTTCGGGGGCCTGGAGCTCAGCGCGCTCGGCGACGGATTCGACGACAACCTCGCGCTGCGCGACCAGATCGCCGCGCTGCGATGGGTACGCGAGAACATCGGCGCGTTCGGCGGAAACCCCGACAGGGTCACGGTGTTCGGCGAGTCGGCCGGCGCGACCTCGGTGCTGGCGTTGCTGGCCAGCCCCGCCGCCGACGGTCTGTTCAGCCGCGCCATCGCACAGAGCCCGGCGTTGCCGCTGATCGCCGACCGCGAGATCCGCGCCCGCCGGGCGCACGAGTTCCTGCACCAGCTCGGCGTCAACGCATCGGATGCCGCGGCGATCAAGGCGATCAAGACATTGCCACAGCGGCAGCTGCGACACGCAGCGGGACAACTGCAGCTGCGCAGCGCGGCCGTGTCACCCACGCTCGCCTACGGCCTGACCTTCGGCGTTGACCTGGTGCCGAATCATCCGGTCGACGCGGCACGCGCCGGCGCGCTGATGAAGAAGGTGCCGTTGATCGTCGGCACCAACAGCCATGAGGCGTCGATGTTCGCGTGGTCCAAGCCGCCGATGCTGCCGACCACGCCCGCGACCATCGACGCGTACCTCGACAGGGTGGCCCCGGACCGCAAGGAGCGGATGCTGGCTGCGTACCCGCACTATCCGCGGCGACGCGCGTTGATCGCGTTCGGCTCCGACGTGATGTTCGGCGCGCCGACGTGGGCGTTCGCCGACGCCTACAGCGCGTACGCGCCGACGTATGTGTACCGCTTCGACCATGTCGGGCTGAGCCTGCGGGCGCTGGGCCTCGGTGCCACGCACGGCAGCGAGATCGTGCACGTACAGCACAGCTACGGCTCCTACCTCGGCCGGCTGCTGCACCCGCTGGGCCGCCGGGTGCAACCGTCGGTGGGCCGGCGCATGCAGCGGACCTGGCTGGACTTCGCCACAGAGGGCTGGGAGAGCGGCGAGATCCACTGGTCCAACGGCCACGATTGGCCGATCTACGACACCGCCCGGCGGACCACCCGGGTCATCTTGTCGACCCGCGACATGGTCATCGAGGACCCCGACCGCGCACGCCGGCTGGCGTGGTCGGGTCTGTACTGATTTGTGTCCGCCGAGAGGAAATCGCGATGAGCATCGCGCCGCTTCGCGTGATCGGGTTTTTCTCCCTACTCGCGCTCGTCGCCGCCTGCGGATCCGGCGAACAACGCCAATCCGCGAGACCGGGCAGCGCCCCGAAGAAGACACCCGCGGCGTCGTATGAGAAGGCGCCGTGCCCTGACCCGATCTACCCCGACGCGCCACAGCTCGGTCTGGGGCCGGACGTGGAGTGCGGCTATCTGAGCGTGCCGCAGCGCCGGGCCGATCCGAACAGCCGCAAGATCAAGCTGGCAGTGGCGGTGCGCAAGTCGACGTCGCCGGACCCGAGACCCGATCCGGTGGTCTACCTCGCCGGCGGCCCGGGCAATCCCGCGTTGATCCACAACTTCGACGATTGGCAGCTCGATCGCGACCTGATCCTCGTCGATCAGCGCGGCACGATGGCCGACGACCCGTTCCTGTCCTGCCCCGAGGTCGACCGATTCCTCGTCGACGCCATCGCAATCGGCGCGGAAAACCCGGCCTTCGCCGAGCAAAGCGCCGCCGCCGTGTTTGCCTGCCGGCAGCGCCTCGCCGGCCAGGTGCTCGACGTCGCCGCATACAACACCACCGAAAGCGCCGCCGACGTCGCGGATTTACGGGTCGCGATGGGTATCGACCAATGGAACGTCTATGGGCTGTCCTATGGCGCCGATCTTGCGCTGCAGACGCTGCGTGACCATCCGCAGGGCATCCGGTCGGCGGTGCTGGACTCGGTGCTGCCGCCACAGGCGAACCTGATCGAATCGGGCTGGGCATCGGCAGCGGCGAGTTTCAAAGCGATCTTCGACGGCTGCGCGGCCGATGCCGCGTGCGCGGCCGCCTTCCCCGACGTCCGCGGCGAATTCGCCCGCATGGTCAACGAGCTGTCCGCGAGCCCGCTGCAGGTCACGGTCGACGATGCCAACGGAAAGCCGACCGACGTCGTCATCGACGGATACAAACTGGCCGGTGGCGTGGTGGCAGCGGCCGCCCAGACTCCGGGCCGGCCCGCCCGCGTCCCGGTCATGATTCACAAGCTTGCCACCGGTGATCCCACCGACGTCGCAACGGCGCTGACGGCGACGACCCCGCCGAACCTGGTCGGTCACGGGTTGCGATACGGCGTGCTGTGCGCCGAGGCGGTGTCGCGCACCAACGCCGACAACGTGCTCGCCGTCGGCAGGCACACGTTGCCCGACTTCCCTGATTCGGTGCTGTCCCGACCGGCGCAAGCCCCGTCGATTCTGCGGGATTGCGACCAATGGAAGGTGCCCGCCGCGCCGCCCGAGGTCGCCGCACCGGCCCGCAGTGCTGTTCCCGTGCTGCTGGCCAGCGGAAGCTTCGACTCCGCGACGCCGCCGAGCTTCGCCGAGGAAGCCGCGAAGACGCTGCCCAATTCGAGGCTGCTCGTGTTCCCGGGCACCGGGCACGAGGTCGCATCGAATACCCCGGCGGCGGCGACGTGTTTCCTTGAAGTGATGCGCAACTTCTACGACAATCCCGCCGACTACAACACCGATTGTGTTGGGCGGCTTCAGATTCCGCCGTTCGCAACGACCTAGCCGGGGCCGTCGCCGGCGGCGGCGAGAAGCGGCACGACCACCTCGCTGATCGGCGCGGCCAGGCCGTGCTCGCGGGCCTTGCGCAGGATTATGCCGTTGCGGATGTCCCACTCCAGCGGCCGGTGCGCCTCGCGATCGCCGAGCATCGACGTGGTCATGTCGGCCGGAGCACTGGCGAACTGCTCGAGCAGTTCGTCGATCGCGTCGTCGCCGAGGTTGGCGCCCTCCGCGCGCGCGACCGCGAGGCATTCGGTCAGATACCGACGCGACAGCGCGGCGACGTCGTCACGCCGGAACATGCCGGCCCGCCGTCCGGTCAGCACCATTAGCCCACCCAGTGCGTTCGCCAACAGCTTGCGCCACGCCGCGGTGGTGAAGTCGTCGGCGATCGTGACGTCGCAGCCGGCGTCGCGCAAGACATCGGCGACGATGCCGCCACAGGTCGGCAGCGTCACCGCCGGTCGGCCGCGCAGCCGCACCCAGCCCCCGGGCTGTGTCTCGGCCGAGAACCACACCGCCGCGGGCACCACATGTGACGACGGGCAGAACCGTCCCACCCGCTGCGCTTGCTCGACGCCGTTTTGCAGCGCGCCCACCACCGTGTGTTCGTCGCACAGTCGCGCCAGCCAGCCGGCGGCTTGCTCGTTCTGGGTGTCCTTGACCGCCAGCAGGACCACCTCGACCGGACCGTCGACGTCCGCCGGATCGGTGTGCACGGGGGCGTCAATCACGATCGGCTCCCCGTCGTCGGGCCGCACCTCGATGCGTTCCCGCGGCGTGCGGCCACACAGCAGAACGGGGTGACCGCAGCGGTGCAGGCCAGCGGCCACCGTCGAGCCGATCGAGCCGGGCCCGACAACGGCGATGCGAGTGCCCACGCTCGCCAAGCTACCGGCGCGATAACCCCCTCTACACTGTGGCAGTCGTCTCGTCAGGTCTTTCACAGGGAGTTTTTGTGCTGCGCAGTAACGCCGCCGGTTCGTTGCGGGCCGCCGACGCCGGTCAGAAAGTGACGCTGGCCGGCTGGGTCGCGCGTCGCCGTGACCACGGCGGCGTGATCTTCATCGACCTGCGTGACGCGTCCGGCGTGTCGCAGGTGGTGTTCCGGGAGGCCGATGTGCTGGCGCAGGCGCACCGGCTGCGGGCGGAGTACTGCATCGCGGTCGAGGGCGTCGTCGAAATGCGGCCGGAGGGCAACGAGAACCCGGAGATCGCGACCGGTGGAATCGAGGTCAACGCATCGGCACTGACACTGCTTGGCGAGAGTGCGCCGCTGCCGTTCCAGCTCGACGAGCCGGCGGGCGAGGAGCTGCGGCTGAAGTACCGCTACCTAGACCTGCGTCGCGACGGCCCCGGCGCGGCGATTCGGCTGCGCTCCAAGGTGAGTGCCGCGGCCCGCGAAGTGCTGGGCAGCCACGACTTCGTCGAGATCGAAACCCCCACGATGACGCGCTCGACTCCCGAGGGCGCGCGTGACTTCCTGGTGCCGGCGCGGCTGCAGCCGGGCACCTTTTACGCGCTGCCGCAAAGCCCGCAGCTGTTCAAGCAGCTGCTGATGGTCGCGGGCATGGAGCGTTACTACCAGATCGCGCGGTGCTACCGCGACGAGGACTTCCGCGCCGACCGGCAGCCGGAGTTCACGCAGCTCGACATGGAGATGAGCTTCGTCGACGCCGAGGACGTGATCGCGATCTCCGAGGAGATCATCGCCGCGCTGTGGCGGCTGATCGGCTACCAGGTGCCGTTGCCGCTGCCGCGAATCACCTACGACGAAGCCATGCGCCGCTTCGGATCCGACAAGCCCGACATGCGGTTCGGCCTGGAATTGGTGGAGTGCACGGAGTTCTTTACCGCCACCCCGTTTCGGGTGTTCCAGGCGCCCTATGTCGGCGCGGTGGTGATGCCGGGCGGGGCGTCGCAGCCGCGGCGCACGCTGGACGGCTGGCAGGACTGGGCCAAGCAGCGTGGGCATCGCGGCCTGGCGTACGTGTTGGTGGGTGCGGACGGCACGCTGGGCGGCCCGGTGGCCAAGAACCTCTCCGACGCCGAGCGGTCCGGGCTGGCCGAGTTCGTCGGTGCGTCGCCGGGAGATTGCATCTTCTTCTCGGCGGGCCCGCCGAAGTCGTCGCGGGCGCTGCTGGGCGCGGCGCGCATCGAGATCGCGCGGCGGCTCGACCTGATCGATCCGAACGCCTGGGCCTTCACCTGGGTGGTCGATCCGCCGCTGTTCGAGCCCGCCGACGAGGCGACCGCGGCGGGGGAGGTGACCGTCGGCCACGGTGCGTGGACCGCGGTGCATCACGCGTTCACCGCGCCGAAGCCCGAGTCTCAGGCCTTGCTGGAATCCGATCCCGGCGCCGTGCTGGCCGACGCCTACGACGTGGTCTGTAACGGCAACGAGATCGGCGGCGGTTCCATTCGTATCCACCGCCGCGACATTCAGGAAAGGGTCTTCAAGGTGATGGGCCTCGACAAGGCCGAGGCACAGGAGAAATTCGGATTCCTGTTGGAGGCGTTCACGTTTGGCGCGCCGCCCCACGGTGGCATCGCGTTCGGCTGGGATCGCATCAACGCATTGCTGTCGGGTTCGGATTCGATCCGCGAGGTGATCGCGTTTCCCAAGACCGGCGGCGGCGTCGACCCGCTCACCGGTGCGCCGGCCCCGATCACCGCGCAGCAGCGCAAAGAGTCGGGCATCGACGCCAAACCCGAAAAGGGTTGAGCCGCACACCTGTGCGCTCACCTATGCGCCGGCGATGAACTGGCGGTAAAACTCAACGCCCGCGCGCAGCGCTGACACGTCTAGGCTCTCGTCGGCACCGTGAATCGCGGCGAGTTGACCGGCGGAGATCTTGAACGGCATGAAGCGGTAGATGTTGTCGCTGATTTTTGCGAAGTGCCGGGAATCGCTCGACTGCACCATCACGTATGGGACAGGCAACGCGCGGGGATGAGATTTGGCCAGCGCTGCCCTCATTCGTGCGAACGACGCGCCGCCGGTCGACGAGATCGGGGCGGGATCGCAGCCCACGAGTGACTCGATCTCCACGCCGCTGCCCCGCAACGTGCGCTCGAGGCGGGCTCGGGTCGACGCGACCGTCTCGCCGGGTGCGATCCGGATGTTCAGCGTCGCGCTGGCTTCGTTGGCGAGCACGTTCGGCGCCGAACTTCCCGACAGCATCGTCACCGCGACCGTCGTGTGAGCCAGCGCGGAAGCCACTCCGCCGAGCCTGTTCAGAACCCGCGCGACCAACGGCTCGGCGATCCGAGACGACACGACCGGCGCCAGCCACCCCGGCATGCGAGTGGCCAGCGTCTTGACCATTTCCACCACAACGGGATTGGACCGCGGCGGAAACGGGTCGCGTTCCAGCGCGATGATTGCGCGGGCGAGTTGCGCCGTCGCGCCGTTCTTCGGCGGAGCAGACGCATGCCCGCCCGGGTTCCGCGCCGTCAGACGAACGTTGACCACGCCCTTCTCGGTGACGCCGACCAGCGCGAGTTCGCCCGACACAAGCGGAAACATGTCGGAGAAGACCGCGCCGCCCTCGTCGATCACCACACTGGGCCGGATGCCGCGCTGTTCGAGCACGTCGGCGACCTCGGCCGCGTGCGGGCCGCCGATTTCCTCGTCGTCACCGAACGACAGGTAGACGTCGCCGGTCGGCGTGAAGCCTTCGGCCAGAAGGCTTTCTACCGCTTCCAGGATCGCCAACAGCGTGGCCTTGTCGTCGAACGCGCCGCGGCCGTGCACGGCGCCGTCGTCGATCTCACCGCCGAACGGTTCGCGCGACCAGTGCTGCCCACTGACGGGGACGACGTCGTAGTGGGCCATCAACAGCGTCGTCGGGCCCGGCTGGCCGCCGCGCCACCGAAAGAGCATGGAACCGCCCGCCACCAGTTCGTGCTCGAGCCGCTCGTGGGTCAGCGGATACAGCTCGGCCAGCAGGTCTCGGAACTTCTCGAACACGGCTTCGTCGCGTTGTCCCGGAGCCGAGACGGTCGGGATGCGGATCAGCCGCGCTAGCCGCTCGGCGAGGGTGTCGGTCTGGGTCATCGATGCCAGTATCGTTCCCATCCCGGCGAAGGAGATGAGATCACACCCATAACCGCTATCTCGGCGAAAAGTTAGGCCAGCCGCTCGATGATCGTGGCATTGGCCATCCCGCCGCCCTCACACATCGTCTGCAGGCCGTATCGGCCGCCGCGCTGCTCGAGCGCATTGACCAGCGTGGTCATGATGCGTGCCCCGCTGGCGCCGAGCGGATGCCCGATCGCGATCGCGCCGCCGTTGACGTTCGTCTTCGCCAGGTCCGCGCCGGTGTCCTTGGCCCA
>NZ_DASQVQ010000078.1:0-10315 GCF_035640695.1 Mycobacterium sp. | reverse complement strand
AGATAGCGATGTAGTGATTTTGCTGCACAGGCCAGACGCGTTTGAGCGCGACGACCCCCGCGGCGGCGAAGCGGACCTCATTATTGCCAAGCACCGCAACGGCCCGACCAAGACCGTCACGGTTGCTCACCAGCTTCACCTCTCGCGCTTCACCAACATGGCGAAATAGTAGACGCGGATGTCGGTTCTCAAAACCCTTGTCCCAGTCTCACTTTCGTGTCACCAAGCATAACACGTTTCAGAGAAATTGCCTCCTACCTGCGCCGTTACACATCGGCATCCGAGGTCGGTACGAAGAAATGACACGAAAGTGAGACAAATCGTAGATGACATCGTGTGAGACACGCCGCATCGCAGCAGGTAGAGGCATCGCCACATGACATCGGAAATGAGAACCGACAGCGGAGCGGCGTACGGAATGCCGCCGCCGCCCCGGACGCAGCACGGGCCCCCGGGCGCGCCGCGCCATCAGGACGGACTGAAAGTCGCGCACGGTTCCACCCGGCTCGAACGCGGGGTTCAAGGCCAGCCATGGCTCGGGGCACAGCAGCCCGCCGCGGATCTCGGCGTCTCCGGGATGCCGCACCCACCGCGCCAGCCGAATCGTCGTCGAACCCAGTCCCGACCACCGCAGACACAACACCCGCCGCATCGGGCTCGTTGGGAACACGGCACCAAGGTGTGGGAAGTCCGCGAAAGCTGTCGACTGCGTAATGCCGGCAACGTGTTTCGGCGCTCACATGAGCTGTTAGCGGTGCCGGTGTGTTGCGGCCGCGCGCAGCGGTTGTCAGAAGCGGTATGGCCCGAGTCGACCCCACACGACCACTGCCGAGAGCGCCAGCAATAGCACGTTGATCGCGATCGGGGAGTACTCGCCGCGGCGGCCGTGGGTCACCGCGGCGCCGATCATCAGCAACACAATGCCCGCGGCGGCGACGGCGACGAGCACCGGGGCGATGCCGACGTTAGGCGGCAAGATGAGCCCGATCGCAGCGAGAAATTCGACGGCGCCGATGAATTTGATGAGTGCGGGGGAGAAGTCGGCGGCCCACGCCATCTGAGGGTTGGCTGCCAGTTGCGTCTTCGATTTGACCAGCTTCATCGAACCGGCGCCCAGCATTGCCACCGCAAGCAATCCGGCGATCACCCATAGGGCAACGTTCATTATCTTTTCCTCTCTTGGGCGCACACGCCCACCGCAGGTCCGTAGGCGGCCGTGAGCGAACATTAGACTTGTTACGACAAGCAAATATATGGTAGAATATTGCAGCGTCAAGCAAGTAGTATGCGCGGCATGCCTAATAGGGAATCTGCTCGCGACGCTGAGCCGCTCGCGGCCGACGAAGAAGCATTCGTGAGGGCGTTCGCGCGCGCCGTGGTGGTGGTGCCTCGGTTATTTGACACCGACCTGCAGCGGGAGGAGCACCTCTCGCTCAGTGATTACACCGTGTTGATGCATCTGTCGGAAAGCATGGACCACCGTTTGCGCATGAGCGATCTGGCGACCACGTGTTCGTTGTCGTTGAGCGGTATGACCCGAATCGTGGATCGCCTGGCTCAGCAGGGATGGGTCACGCGGGAACGCTCAAGTTCTGATGGCCGCGGTTGGAATGCGGTGCTCACCGATGCGGGTCTGGCCCGTATCCGCAGCGCCTGGCCCAGTCATCTGCGTAGCGTGCGTCGCCATGTGGTGGATCATGTAACCGACCTCGACCTTCCTGCGATCACTGCGGCTCTGCAGCGTTTTGTCCAAGCTGACCGGTGCGATGATCAGTCGACGACCAGTCACTCTTTTACCGCCTGATCTTGGGCTCGAAGGTTGGGACCGCGGCCCGCGCGGGCCGGGCATATTCGTCGGCGACGCGCGCGATGAGTAGCTCTGCGCCGCTGATTTCGCGTACCCCGGAGACGGAATGCCCGGCGCTGCAGATCCCTGACCAACGGTGCGGGCCTTGGCCCGCGGCGCCGAACAGTTCTTGCTGCCTCCGCCGGCGTGGTGTTCTCGTTGAGGGCCTTGGGGTCGATTCCGGCGGCTTGGACGGAGCGGATCAGCATGCTGGTGGGAAGGCCGGTGAAGGCGCGGGTCAGCTTGACGTCGTCGAGGGTGGCATCGATCAGCATCTGTTTGTACGCCGCCGGGGCGCGGCTTCGGTTGGCAGCGCGATAAGTACAGTCCAATACGATTCGTGTTCGTGTTTTGTGCGCCGTTGGTCAGAACCCGGCGAGGGTAACTGGAGGAGGACGGATGACCAGAGCCGTGACGGCAGTACACAAGGACGGTCTCAGTCGTGAGCAACTCGGCCACATCCGCCGGTTCGAAGTGTTGTCGCGGCTGCAGGAGAATGACTGGTCCGGTATGACCAATCGTGAGGTCGGGCAGGCCGCGTTCGGCGGCTACCGATTCCAGATGGCCTATGGGGCCTACGCCCTCGGGCTTGCCCATCGCCACCGGCTCCCCAATGCTCCGGCGGTGTTCAAGCCGATCTTCGAGCGGCTGATTGCCAAGATGCTTTCCCCGGAGGTGTGGGAGTACTGGGCGCAGGTCAGTCGCGGGGGATCGATCTTCAACGCCCATCTCGCCGATCAACTGAGGGAACGGTGGGATCCGGTCGCCGAGGACAACATCATGTACAGCGCCTATCTCAATTCGATGGCACTGATGTACAACGTGCTGTTCGACGACGATCGCTACGCCAGAGACGGCGCCCTGACAATCGACTACTGGTCGTTCTTCTGGGGTGGCGCACCACGGACCTTCTCTTACGACCAGAACTCGCTCACCGACATCATCTATTGGCAGATGGTCAAGAACGGGTACCTCGGCGTTGCGTGCGAGCCCAATTGCATCTTCCAGATCTGCAATCAGCCGGCGATTCTGGGTTTCCGGTTGCGGGACCAGTTGACCGGTGAGTCGGTCGCCGAGGAGGTCATCGCAGGCTACAAGCAGGCCTGGGCGCGCTACGGCGACCTCGACGCTTACGGCCACTACTTCCCACTGGTGCTCCAAGACAGCGGGGTGGCGCTGCCCAACGACATTGGTAGTGCTAGCGGTGACGCCTGGCTGGGCGCCCTGATGAACATGTGGAACTCCGACTTCGTGCGCCAACACTACGACGAGCAGATGCAGTCTCAGCTGATAGCCGGGCAGGACGGTGCGCTGGACGTCAAGTTCACCGCTCCCCGTGAGGTGATGGGCCGTCTGCAGGACAGCGATCAGAACGAGTTCGGTTGGTCCGCGGTGTGGGCCTCGGAGATGGGCGATCGCGACACGCTGGACGGCCTGTTGGCCCATGCCGACCGTTACATGAACCCGACCTGGGTCGATGGGGTGCTGTATTACCCCCGCAGCGACGCCCGGACCGATGACCAGGGGCATCGCACCCTGGTGGAGCCTCTCACCGGCAACACTC
Source organism: Mycobacterium sp. (assembly GCF_035640695.1). Lineage (GTDB taxonomy): Bacteria > Actinomycetota > Actinomycetes > Mycobacteriales > Mycobacteriaceae > Mycobacterium. Next base: position 6,905 of record NZ_DASQVQ010000078.1, on the reverse strand, counting down.
TGCTGGCCTACTCGCGACTCAACACCACCGATGGACTGCGCGCTCTCTTCGAAACACCTTGGGATCGGGCTCATTTCAGGGAGCCACTCGTGGTGGAGTTGTCCGACTCGGTCGACATCACGACCGCGTGGTTCGACCGCGAAAGTCGCCGACTCACGCTGCGGGCGCGACGCCGCCCAGGACACTCTGGACCCTACACGCTGGCACTGAGCAACGTGCCCGGCGATTACTCCCTAACACTGGACGGAGCGCCCGGGAACGACCTGGCCGCCCGGCAGGACGAGACGCTGTCCCTAAAGGTGCCCGACGGCGGCGACCGCCAAATGGTGTTGACGGTACCCACCTGGAATGCGGAATGAGTATTGGGCCAGGACAACTCGAGTTCGAGCTGATCAACCAGGACGGCGCGGCGGTGACGGGCGCCGACCTTCGGGGAAGAAACGTCGTCATGTTCTTCGGATTCACCAACTGCCAGATGGTCTGCCCCACTGCCCTGGGCAAGCTCAGTACAGTCATGCAACGCCTGGGACCGTCATCCTCGCAATTCTGTCCGGTCTACGTCACGGTCGACCCGGACCGCGATACGCCGACCACCATGAAGCAGTACCTCGACAGGACAGCGCCGGGATTCGTCGGGTTGACCGGTGACCCCGGCGAACTCGAACGACTACGCGAGTCCATGAACGTCTTCGTCCGCCGCATCGAGGACCCCGGTGCCCCAGGCGGGTACCGGATGCCGCACACCGCCATCACCTACGTGTTTGACGAAACAGGCTCGTATATAACACATCTCGGCGACGGTGCGTCCGTCGAGGACATGACGAGTCGACTGCAGCGACTCGTGAAGTAGCGGCACGTGGTGGCTGCACCGTGACGAAGTCCAGCATGCCGAGCACGGTTGAACTACACGACGGATCAGTTCTTAGCGAACGGACTACCCAGTCGTCTGTATCGGCGGGAGCACCGGCGCGGGCGCTGTTCAGCCCGACTGCTCGGTTGGCGTCGGCTTTCGCATGGCCCGCGAGGAGCAGGTCCGTCATGTCGCGCGCGTGGTAGCCGGGGAAGGTCTCGACTCCGATGCAGAGATTGCCGATGCCAAAGCATGCAGCGCCTCCGCCAAGACTCGTTCGGCTGCAGCACGGCGGCGGCGGCGTCCAGATCCGCCGATGCCCAACGTCCGCAATGGCGTGTCGACGCAAAGAGCCGAGGCTACCGTCGTAGCCGCTTAGCGTCATCTACCCAAATATGCAGTCAGCCAGTCTTTTAGCCCTACCGACACCAGCGGTAAGTGGCGCAGGCCGATCCACCGTCCCGAAATATCCTGTGGTGCAATACGATAACACACACGGCGACGTTTTACCGGTAATGCGGTCGTCAGTCGTGGATCGGTGAAGGCAAAGCCGCCCCACCACGCCGCACGGTGCACCGCTAGGGTAGGGACCGCAGAACGAAAGTCGCGCCCCGACATGACCGTACCCACCTCCTCCCACGAACGGCGGCTGCTGCCGCTGCTCGCCAACGCGCCCGACGAGCGCAGCGACGCCGCCCACAACCGCCATGTGCTGCTGGACATGGCCACTCAGCTGATCGCCGAATCCGGTGCGGCCGCGTTGACCATCGATGAGCTGGCCCAACGCGCCGGCGTGGGCAAAGGAACCGTCTTCCGACGCTTTGGCAGCCGCTCCGGGCTGATGCTCGCACTGCTCGATCACTCCGAGCGTGAACTGCAGGCCGCCATGATCTCCGGCCCACCCCCTCTCGGCCCGGGCGCCCACCCAACCGACCGCCTCGTCGCGTTCGGCCGTGCCAAACTCGACCTCATTCCGATTCAGGGCGACATGCTCGCCGCTGCAGGCGACGCCGTCTTCAATGACGGCGCCTATTGGATCATGCTCAGCCACATCCGAATCCTGTTGCGGCTGGCCGACGCTAGAGGCGATCACCTTCTGACAGCGCAACTACTACTCGCCGGCCTGGACGCGCGCTTGGTACTGCACCAAATCCGTGAGCAAAACATTCCCCTCGCCCAAATAGCCGACAACTGGGAATTCGCCGCCCGTCGACTCGCCGAAAGCGATGCTGTCGGATCTGGATAGGCAGGCCCGAACTATTGCGGACCGGCTGCGGATTTGATGAGCCGGGCTCGGCGTCGTGCCTTGTTGGCGGGCAAGGTCAAGCGCGCCGATCACGGCTCCGTTGTTCGCCCGTTTTCTGTGCAGCGGTCCCGCCCTAGGAGCTGAGTCCTGCACAACCGTACGGTTATAGGATCCGCCACGAACTTGAGAAAAACCCGTCCGCCATTTTGATGAGAATTCTGCAAAGGTGCAGGTGCGAGTATCGGTATCCGCCACGCAGTTTGGGAACCTACAGAGCTCTAATGGATGAGGCCGGTCGCCCCCGTACGTCGTTCGGTGGGACCCCGTTTCACGACCAGCAGCGCCAAGCCCGCTGGTAGCCCCTCGATAGCGAAGTGCCCATACCGCCCCATTGCGGGTCGCGTGTAGCCTTCACCGCTGCCTCCAACTATGAGGCAAAATTTCATGACGGTTTCAGTTGAGCAAAGGTACTGCAGCTTACCCGCGATGCGAGGGCAGATATCGGCTGTTCGGATTTAGCGTTGGCTGCTATGGCCGGACTCAACAATTGCGTGAAGCGCTGGCGCACAGCGCTTCACGCAATTGTGTTGGCATTCATGGTTGCTGTCCTCGGGCTCGCCATCACCCCCGTAGCTCATGCGGCTGCGGCCACGGCGACGTTGTCGGTGTCACATACGTGGCAGACCGGTTTCATCGCCCACTTCACCATCACCAACTCGAGTACGGTGCCGCTAACCGATTGGAAGCTTGAATTCGACTTGCCGGTGGGAGAAGGTGTCTCGCACACGTGGAACAGCACCCTTACCCAATCCGGCACGCACTATGTTCTCACCCCCGCGAATTGGAATCGCGTCATTGCACCCGGTGGCTCAGCCACAGGTGGTCTAAGGGGCGTGCTGACCGGTTCCTACTCGCCACCGGCGAATTGTGTGCTCAACCGGCAAATTTTTTGCACTTAGAGGCTCGCGTAAGCTGCGGCTGCGCTTGCTGCGGATCCGTTTCAGTCTTCGGCTACGCGCAGGATCGTCTTGCCAGGGATGCGCTTGTCGGGAGCGAATGCAGCGGCGGCTTCGGCGAGTGGCAACACGGCGCCTACCACCGGTTTGAGGCGTCCATCCCGTACTCGCGCGGCGAGGTCGGCGAGCCGGGCGCGATCGGCTTCGACAACGAAGAATAAAGCCCGCCCCTCGCGCGGCTGGGTCTGCGGCGGCTCGGCGATGGTGACAAGCGTTCCGCCGGCGCGCACCAGTGCGGCCGAGCGGGCCAGAATGTCTCCGCCGATCACGTCGAACACCACGTCAACTTCCCCTGCATCCTCAAGCTTTTCGGCATCCAAGTCGAGGAAGGTATGGACGCCGAGCGCGGCCGCCCGGTCTCGATCTGCGGTGCGTCCGGTGCCGATGACGCGCGCGCCGACCTCGCGAGCGAGCTGCACCGCGATCGACCCAACCGCACCCGCGGCCCCGTGGATCAGGACCGTTTGTCCAGCGGAGAGGCGGCCATGGTCGAACAGACCCTGCCAGGCGGTCAATCCGGAGATCGGCAGCGCGGCGGCCACAGTGTGGTCCATATCGATTGGCAGCGGTGCGAGGTTGCGAGCTTCCACCGCCGTGTACTCCGCCAGCGAGCCGTTGCGGGACCAGTCGGTCAACCCGAACACCCGCTGACCCACGCTCAATCCGGTGGTGCCGTAACCTAACTCAACCACGACCCCGGATAGATCGTGGCCGAGCACGCTCGGTGTGCGGTCACGGCCCGCGCGGTCGGTCCAGGTGTCCGGCCAGTCCAGCTCCGTGGGTATGAAAGCCGCGGCGTGTACGCGCACGACGACATCGTTCGTGGCGGCCTCGGGGCGGGGCAGCTCTGTCAGCGACATGCCGGCGACACCGGCGTCACGATCTGAAACAGTGATGGCTTGCACTACAGGTCCTTCCTGATGTGGGGGCATTGTGGTTCCGTTCTCAATGATCAGCTTCCAACGGGTTCATGAAACAAGCGGGGCTTTCATCCCGACGACACCGACAACTCCGCCCTACTCGAGCACTGGACCGCCGGACTGCTCGGTGAACGCCTTCCTCGATTTTGGCTGTCAATCACCCTGTTTCGAGCCGAGGCACCCGGCAGCGACCTAATGGATCAGTGCTCGAACCGGCACGACATCCCACCAGCGCTACAGGCCACCTCACCAACCGGCCGGGGCACGATCTAAGGCTAGAGGCCGAAACTCACTCCGGGCGGCGGAAGTGCTCACCGGTCGGCGGCTCGGTTGACCAGCCTCCCTCGATGAGGGCCAACTTCCCGTCAACGGCACGCTGATCGATACCCATTAGGCGGCTCGGCGCGCAGAGTTGAAAGTGACATGATTATGAGACAAGCCGCCCATGACACGACGTGAGACGCTATGCATCACCGCTGGTCAGCGCACCGCTGCATGACAACGAGTTTGAGAACCGACAGGCAGATGATGTCGATTCCAATTTCGGCGGATGTAGGTTTTCAAATTCGGTGTCATATTCTCATCAGTGATGTATCCGAGACGGCTCGAGTGGTTGGTTTGGCGCAAACACGAGCAGCTCATGTCGCCGAGCCGTTGTAGGCGCCGCGAACCAAGTTCTGCGCCGCGCGGCCAGCCGTCTTCGAGAATGATTCGGTAGCAAGCATGTTCGCCTGTGCGCCGGATGCCTAATCGCGAGTCCGCTGGACGGTGCGGGGAGCGTGACCCATTAAGGTCCGATGCGGATGGGTCCGGGTTCCAGAGGCCGCTACGGGTGGCGAGGGTGAGGGTCGCTTCCGTGCGTTGCTCGCCGGACTCGGCGATCTGCACGCCGAGCTCACGGTCCTGGGTCGCTATCTGTTCAGCGTCATCGACGAGGAGATCGAACTGTCTGCGTGATATCGCCCTGCTAGCCGAGCGTGGTGGGAGGATTGGCGCACGAATCGCGAACTGCTGCGGGGGAGACAGCGATGACGACTGGGAATTTCTGGCCATTCAGTGCTAAGACAGCGTGGTTCACATCCCTGTTGCTGGTTCCGCTGTTGTTCGGACTGGCAGCTCTCCTGCGATGGGTTGGAATTCTGTTCGACGACAGGATTTCCCCGCTCGTCGCGCTTGTCGTCGTAGCTCTTGGGGTCATCCCCGTTCTCGCGCTCATCCTCGAACGGGTTACTTCGGTCAAAGCGGCCGGCGTGGAGGTGAGTTTCGCGGCGGTGCAGAATGCGGTGCAAACGGCGGGGGCGGCGGCGAGGATAAAGATCTCCGGAAACCTCGGGACACCGCCGGGTTCGCCGATCATGGATTCCTCCGGTGGGAGCATCCTTCAAGCCGTAAAGGCGGGTACGGCAAGCCAGGTCGTCGTCGTCGACCTGGGCGACGGACAACAGTGGTGGCAATCGCGCCTGCTGCTGCTAGCCTCCGGGATGTCTCGGCACCGTCCGGGCAGTGCGATCGTGTTCACCGCTCTGCTTGGCGAGCAACCGGATCGGTTCGTCGGGTGGGCACCGTCCGCTGCCGTGGTGAAGTGTCTTCTGGCATCCGACGAGGCGCTTCGCCGCGCCTACCTGTCGGCGTTGCGGGACACCAACCTTGCCGGCCTGGGCACGCCGACCGATTGGGACCATCCCGAACGCGGATTGGAGAGCCCGGTCGCTATGGCCGACGGCAAGAACCTGCCGACTCCGTTCAAGTTCGATGACTTCATCGGTGAGCGGATGCTGTTCGGCCGATTGCTCGAGCTCGAGGGTGGCCACCTCGGCGGCGGAGTCGAAGTAACGGCCTTCGGCGTGAAGACGGAGCTTTTCCCGTCGGTGCTGCACACGGATTCGCTCGCCGAGGAAGTATCGCAAGCCGATCAGCTGCGCACCCTGCTGCGTGCCGAGGACGACTACTTGGCTGTCACTGACCGGGGTCGCTACGTCAACCTGCTGTCGCATCGGGCGGTGGTGAGGGCGGTACTGCGCAGCCTGGCCGCGAGCGAAGTCGCCGGATGACCGCGTGCACCGGCGTGAGGCTCGGCGCCGATGCCGTAATCGCAAAAGCGACCGTCATATGACGGATCATGCGTCCGCTCGCGTCGGTGCACACGGAAGCACTGGGGACTTTCCGAATGGCAGCGGACCCCGTCCTGTAGGAAATGACACGAATACTAGACAAACGCGAATGACATCATGTGAGACACCGGCTATCGCCGCAGGGCAGCTCGTCGCGATATGACACGGAATTTGAGAACCTACAAATGATGATCATGGCGCTGCTTAAGCGTGATTGTACGGCCACCGAAAAAGCGCTCGCACCGCTAGCGCGCGGGGCGATTACTTTCCCGGTGTCCGTTCGGCCTGGGTGGACGACCGCCGAGAGCAGCTTGCCGAGCTGGCGACCACCGCTCGCGCCGCCGCCGCCGACGCGGCCTATGCCGCCGACCAATACCCCAACGCCCAAAGCTTGGCCGAGGCCGTACTGGCCGCCGACCCACTTCGCGAGGCGACCTGGCACACCCTCATGCGGACCCGTAGCGCCGTCGGCGACTACGACGGCGTCATCACCACCTTCGCGCAATGCGAGAAGGCGCTACGCGCCGCCGGGATCACACCCGCCCCCAGCACCCGCACCCTGTTGCACCAACTGCGCCGCTGAGCACCCATTTCGGCTCATTCACGCCCGCAAGGCGACACTCGTGGCAAAGGAAGAACATCGAATGGCATTGAGCACAGAACCTCGGGGATTCACAGAGGCGCCGGACGGCACCCTGGTGCACTTCGTCGACTTGGACTTGCACGCAGAGGCGTTACGCACAGAAGTGGGCGATCCTGTCG
>NZ_DASQVQ010000077.1:0-12376 GCF_035640695.1 Mycobacterium sp. | reverse complement strand
CATCGCCGGCGAGTCGGCGGGCGGCATGTCGGTGTGCGACCACCTGGTTGCGCCGGGTTCCGCCGGCCTGTTCCGCGCCGCGATCATCCAGAGCGGGCCGTGTCAGGCGCAGGCCGACCGGCCCACCGCCGAACGGGTCAGTGTCGACTACGCCGCCGCGCTCGGCTGCGGCGACGTGCAAACGGCCGCCGGCTGCCTGCGCGCGTTACCGCCCGGCAAGCTGACCACCCCACCGTGGTACTACCACGTCGGCGACGACTCGCTGACCGGGCCGGTCACTGGCACCGCGGAGATTCCGATCGACCCGATGACGGCGTTCGCGCAGGGCCGCGCGGCCCGCGTGCCGGTGTTGATCGGCACCAACTCCGACGAGTTCACGCTGTTCGTCGGTCTGCAGTATCTGCGGACGGGCAAGATGCCGCGGTACGCGCAGGCGCTCGACGAGACGTTCGGCGCGCCGGCCGGCCAAATCGCGCCGCGCTATCCGCTGGACCGCTACGGCGGCAGCCCGGCGCTGGCCTATGCGGCCACCGTCACCGACGGCGTGTTCGCCTGTCCCGCCGACCGGATCGCGGACGGATTGGCACGTGGCGCACCTGTTTTCGCCTACGAGTTCGGCGACCGCGCCGCCCCGGCGCCGGAACCGTTTCAGCGGCTGCCGTTTCCACTGGGCGCGAGCCATTCGCTCGAGCTGCGTTACCTGTTCGACATCGGAGGCGCGCCGTTGCCGCCGGCCCAGCGCCGGCTGTCGGACCAGATGATCGGCTACTGGAGCCAGTTCGTCGCCACCGGATCACCGCAAGTGACCGGCGCGCCGCCGTGGCCGGCGCTGGGAAACGATGTCACCACCGGGCCGCGGATGTCGCTGCTGCCCGATGATCTGCGCACGGTGACGAACTTCGACCTAGCTCATCAATGCCCGTTCTGGGCCGGCCTGCCGCCCCGCTAGACGTCGCGACACATGACCGGCGGCGACGACACGTGTGCCGCGCTGACTCGTCACGTGCCGCATCTTACTCTGGAGTAAGAAAGCCTCGATTCCGGCGGCCAACCTCCTCACCAGAGCGGATTTGGCCGCACAGCGGATCGTCAGGCATACTATTCAGGTTGCCTTGCGGCAGGTGCGCGCTTCGGCGCGGGCAGGCCCGGGCATGCGATCGGCGCCCGGACGGGCGCTCCGGTCCCACCCCGTAATGCGACGGATTTCCGGCGTGGACGGGGCTGCGTGCGGGTGACACACCCGACCGCGGGGGTCGGTGAACCAGGACAGGTAAACAGCGGCGGCACAACAGCGCGAACTGCGCCGGGCCATAGGAGTGAGGTAACCAAGCGTGGCGGGACAAAAGATCCGCATCAGGCTCAAGGCCTACGACCATGAAGCGATCGACGCCTCGGCGCGCAAGATCGTCGAGACGGTCACCCGCACCGGCGCCAGCGTGGTGGGCCCTGTGCCGCTGCCGACAGAGAAAAACGTGTACTGCGTCATCCGCTCGCCGCACAAGTACAAGGACTCGCGCGAGCACTTCGAGATGCGCACCCACAAGCGACTCATCGACATCATCGATCCGACGCCGAAAACCGTTGACGCCCTGATGCGCATCGATCTTCCGGCGAGCGTCGACGTCAACATCCAGTAGGAGACCCTGCAGAAATGGCGAGCCAGCGAAAATCCGCCGCACCGCGGCGCGGCATTCTGGGCACCAAGCTGGGCATGACGCAGGTGTTCGACGAGAACAACCGGGTCGTTCCGGTGACCGTCGTGAAGGCCGGGCCCAACGTGGTGACCCGCATCCGTACCCCGGAGCGCGACGGGTACAGCGCCGTGCAGTTGGCCTACGGCGAGATCAGCCCCCGAAAGGTGAACAAGCCGGTCACCGGCCAGTACGCCGCGGCAGGCGTGAACCCGCGGCGGCATCTGGCCGAACTGCGCCTCGACGACCCCGAGGCCGCCGCCCAGTACGAGGTGGGCCAGGAGCTGACCGCCGAGATCTTCTCCGACGGCAGCTATGTCGACGTGACGGGCACGTCGAAGGGCAAGGGTTTCGCCGGCACGATGAAGCGGCACGGCTTCCGCGGCCAGGGTGCCAGCCACGGCGCGCAGGCCGTGCACCGGCGACCTGGATCCATCGGTGGCTGTGCCACCCCGGGCCGGGTGTTCAAGGGCACCCGGATGGCCGGGCGGATGGGCAATGACCGGGTAACGACGCAGAACCTCTTGGTGCACAAGGTCGATGCGGAAAACGGCGTGCTGCTGATCAAGGGCGCCATTCCCGGACGCAAGGGCGGACTCGTCATGGTCCGCAGCGCGATCAAGCGAGGCGAGAAGTAATGGCAGCCAAGACACTGAAGATTGACGTGCACAGCCCGGCCGGCGAGCAGGAGGGCACGGTCGAGCTGCCCGCCGAGCTGTTCGACGTCGAGCCCAACATCGCGCTGATGCATCAGGTGGTAACCGCGCAGCAGGCGGCGGCGCGCCAGGGCACCCACTCGACCAAGACCCGCGGCGAGACCCGCGGCGGCGGCCGCAAGCCGTACCGGCAGAAGGGCACCGGCCGGGCTCGTCAGGGCTCGACGCGGGCGCCGCAGTTCACCGGCGGCGGCGTGGTGCACGGACCGAAGCCGCGCGACTACGGCCAGCGCACACCGAAGAAGATGATCGCGGCCGCGCTGCGCGGCGCGCTGTCGGACCGGGCGCGTAACGGCCGTATTCACGCGGTCACCGAGCTGGTGTCCGGCCGGACGCCGTCGACCAAGAGCGCCAGGGCCTTCCTGGGCAACCTGACAGACCGCAAGCGGGTGCTGATCGTGATCGGCCGCAGCGACGAAACCGGCGCCAAGAGCGTGCGCAACCTTCCGGGCGTGCACGTGCTGGCGCCCGACCAGCTCAACACCTATGACGTGCTGCGCTCCGACGACGTGGTCTTCTCCGTCGAGGCACTGAACGCGTTCATCACCGCGAACATCAAGCAGCAGCAGGAGGCTTCGGCCTGATGGCGACCGTCACCGACCCACGCGACATCATCTTGTCCCCGGTCATCTCCGAGAAGTCCTATGGACTGATCGAGGACAACGTGTACACCTTCGTCGTGCACCCGGACTCGAACAAGACGCAGATCAAGATCGCGATCGAGAAGATCTTCAACGTCAAGGTCGCCTCGGTCAACACGGCCAACCGCCAAGGCAAGCGCAAGCGCACCCGGACGGGATACGGGAAGCGCAAGAACACCAAGCGGGCGATCGTCACGCTGGCGCCAGGTAGCAAGCCCATCGACCTGTTCGGAGCCCCGGCGTAGCCGGCGGATAGCAGAGAGACCTAGAAGACATGGGAATTCGCAGGTACAAGCCGACAAGCCCCGGGCGTCGCGGCGGCAGCGTCTCCGACTTCGCGGAGATCACCCGCTCGACACCGGAGAAGTCGCTGGTACGGCCGCTGCACGGTCGCGGTGGCCGTAATGCGCACGGCCGCATAACCACCCGGCACAAGGGCGGCGGCCACAAGCGGGCCTACCGGATCATCGACTTCCGTCGTAACGACAAGGACGGCATCGAGGCGAAGGTCGCGCACATCGAATACGACCCGAATCGCACGGCGCGGATCGCGTTGCTGCACTACCTCGACGGCGAGAAGCGCTACATCATCGCGCCGCAGGGACTCGGTCAGGGCGACCGGGTGGAGTCCGGCCCGAACGCCGACATCAAGCCCGGCAACAACCTGCCGCTGCGAAACATCCCGGCCGGCACCCAGATCCACGCCGTGGAGCTACGACCGGGCGGTGGTGCGAAGTTGGCCCGTTCCGCCGGCTCGAGCATCCAGCTGCTCGGCAAGGAGGGCAGCTACGCGTCGCTGCGCATGCCCAGCGGCGAGATTCGCCGCGTCGACGTGCGCTGCCGCGCCACGGTCGGCGAGGTGGGCAACGCCGATCAGGCGAACATCAGCTGGGGCAAGGCCGGCCGCATGCGCTGGAAGGGCAAGCGCCCCAGCGTTCGTGGTGTGGTGATGAACCCGGTTGACCACCCGCACGGCGGTGGTGAGGGCAAGTCCTCCGGCGGCCGCCACCCGGTGAGCCCGTGGGGCAAGCCCGAGGGCCGCACCCGCAGGGCACACAAGGCAAGCGACAAGCTGATCGTCCGACGCCGGCGCACCGGCAAGAAGCATCACCGGTAGAGGTAGCCAGGAGTTCATGGAATGCCACGCAGTCTGAAGAAGGGTCCGTTCGTCGACGGCCATCTGCTCAAGAAGGTCGACGCGCAGAACGAGAAGAACACCAAGCAGGTCATCAAGACCTGGTCGCGTCGCTCGACGATCATCCCCGACTTCATCGGGCACACCTTCGCCGTGCACGACGGCCGTAAGCACGTCCCGGTGTTCGTCACCGAGGCGATGGTCGGGCACAAGCTTGGCGAGTTCGCGCCGACTCGGACGTTCAAGGGCCACATCAAGGATGACCGAAGGGCCAAGAGGCGATGACGAGCACCGAGTTTCCGACCGCGGTCGCGAAGGCCCGCTTCGTGCGGGTCTCGGCGACCAAGGCGCGCCGGGTGATCGACTTGGTGCGCGGCAAGCCGGTGTCCGAGGCCCTCGACATCCTGCGGTGGGCGCCGCAGGCCGCCAGCGAGCCGGTCGCCAAGGCGATCGCGAGTGCGGCGGCCAATGCGCAGAACAACAATGGCCTGGACCCGTCCACGTTGGTGGTGGCGTCGGTGTTCGCCGACGAGGGCCCGACCTTCAAGCGCATCCGACCCCGCGCGCAGGGTCGTGCGTTCCGGATTCGCAGGCGCACCAGCCACATAACGGTGGTCGTGGAGAGCCGCCCGCAGCGTGGTGAGCGCGCCGGCAGGTCGGCCAGCGCCGCGCGGGCCCGCCGCGCACAAGCCAGCAAGGCCGCCGGAGCCGCACGGTCGGCGACATCGGACACCGGAGCCGCACGGTCGGCGACATCGGACACCGGAGCCGCGCGGTCGGCGACATCGGAGACTGCGACGAAGGCGCCCGCCAAGAAGGCAGCCGCCAAGAAGGCAGCCGCCAAGAAGGCGCCCGCCAAGAAGGCCGCCGGGTCGGCGACATCGGGCACTGCGACGGACGCGCCCGCCAAGAAGGCGCCCGCCAAGAAGGCCCCGGCAAAGAAGGCGCCCGAGAAGGCTTCCGAACCGAAGGGAGGCTCGCAGTAGTGGGCCAGAAAATCAATCCGCACGGCTTCCGGCTCGGTATCACCACCGACTGGAAGTCGCGGTGGTATGCCGACAAGCAGTACGCCGATTACATCAAGGAAGATGTCGCGATCCGGCGGCTGCTGGCCACCGGTCTCGAGCGCGCCGGCATCGCCGACGTGGAGATCGAGCGCACCCGCGATCGGGTCCGCGTCGACATCCACACCGCGCGGCCGGGCATTGTGATCGGGCGGCGCGGCACCGAGGCCGACCGCATTCGCGCCGACCTGGAAAAGCTGACCGGCAAGCAGGTTCAGCTCAACATCCTCGAGGTCAAGAACCCGGAGTCGCAGGCGCAACTGGTGGCCCAGGGCGTGGCTGAGCAGCTTTCGAACCGTGTCGCGTTCCGCCGCGCGATGCGCAAGGCGATCCAGTCGGCGATGCGTCAGCCCAACGTCAAGGGCATCCGGGTGCAGTGCTCGGGCCGCCTCGGCGGCGCGGAAATGAGCCGCTCGGAGTTCTACCGCGAGGGCCGCGTCCCGCTGCACACGCTGCGCGCCGACATCGACTACGGCCTGTATGAGGCCAAGACCACCTTCGGTCGCATCGGTGTGAAGGTGTGGATCTACAAGGGCGACATCGTCGGTGGCAAGCGGGAGCTGGCCGCTGCACCGCCATCCGGCGGGGAGCGCCCGCGGCGCGAGCGCCCGTCCGGCACCCGGCCTCGCCGCAGCGGCGCGTCGGGCACGACGGCGACGAGCACCGAAGCGGGCCGCGCCAGCGCGGAAGCCGCGGCCGGTGTGGAAGAGGCGCCCGCGATCGCTGAAGCCGCTGCGGGCACCGAAGCCGCGGCCGGCGAGTCCACCGCGCCGCCCACCGACACGGCGACCGAAACGCAGAGCACGGAGAGCTGAATCATGTTGATCCCCCGCAAGGTCAAGCACCGCAAGCAGCACCATCCCAAGCAGCGCGGCATCGCCAGCGGCGGCACCACGGTGAGTTTCGGTGACTACGGCATCCAGGCACTTGAGCACGCCTACATCACCAACCGGCAGATCGAGGCGGCCCGTATCGCCATCAACCGGCACATCAAGCGTGGCGGAAAGGTGTGGATCAACATCTTTCCGGACCGTCCGCTGACCAAGAAGCCCGCCGAAACCCGCATGGGTTCGGGCAAGGGTTCACCGGAGTGGTGGGTGGCCAACGTCAAGCCGGGCCGGGTGCTGTTCGAGCTGAGTTACCCCAATGCGGAGATCGCCCGCGCCGCGTTGACCCGTGCGATCCACAAGTTGCCGATCAAGGCACGCATCGTGACCCGAGAGGAGCAGTTCTGATGGCGGTGGGAGTGTCCGCTGGCGAGCTGCGCGAGCTCACCGACGAAGAGTTGACCGAGCGGCTGCGCGAGTCCAAGGAAGAGTTGTTCAACCTGCGCTTCCAGATGGCGACCGGCCAGCTCAACAACAACCGTCGGCTGCGCACGGTGCGCCAGGAGATTGCGCGCATCTACACGGTGCTGCGCGAGCGTGAGCTGGGTCTGGCCTCCGGTCCCAGCGGTGAGGAATCGTGATGGCAGAGAAGACGACCGGCGATACCGCGGCGAAGGCCACCAAGGCCGCGCCGAAAGACAAGGGGCCCAAGCACACTCCGCGCAAGCAGAAGCCGCGCGGCCGGCGTAAGACGGCAATCGGCTACGTGGTGTCTGACAAGATGCAGAAGACAATCGTCGTCGAGCTCGAGGACCGCATGAAGCACGCGCTGTACGGCAAGATCATCCGCACCACCAAGAAGGTCAAGGCGCACGACGAAGACGGCATCGCGGGCATCGGTGACCGGGTTTCGTTGATGGAGACCCGTCCGTTGTCGGCGACCAAACGCTGGCGGCTCGTCGAGATCCTCGAAAAGGCTCGCTGACCGGCGAGGTTTTGGCGAGGCCCTCGCTCAGTGCGGCCGGCCGCTACCGGCGAGAACGCTTGGCCTGCACCTCTATTCCATCGAGCACGTGTCGGATCCCGGCATGGAAGTCGGCGAGCTGATCGTGGTCAACGCGATCGAACGCGCCGGCTTCCAGTGCCGCGGCCAGCGACCGGCTGGCTGGGATGGACGATCCCCGGTGGCGACCGTCCAGTGGTGGCCGCGTCGGGCGCAGCGGCGCCAAGAACGGCGCCAAGAACGGCGCCAAGAACGATGCCAACAAGTAATGCCGCCGTCGTCAATTCCGGGACAAACCGACAGGTAGCGGGTGTAACGTCGCCGCCACCCACGAACATGGCGGAGCGACCGCAGAACGGAGCCGGCGATGGCCACGGAGTTTCAGGGCAAGATCGAGGTGGATATCCGGGATTCCGAACCGGATTGGGGCCCGTACGCCGCGCCGACGGCGCCCGAGGGCGCGCCGAACGTCCTCTACATCGTCTGGGATGACACCGGCATCGCCACCTGGGACTGCTTCGGCGGTCTGGTCGACATGCCGACCATGACCCGGATCGCCGACCGCGGCGTGCGGCTCTCGCAATTCCACACGACCGCGCTGTGCTCGCCGACCCGGGCGTCGCTGTTGACCGGGCGCAACGCCACCACGGTCGGCATGGCGACGATCGAGGAGTTCACCGATGGGTTCCCGAACTGCAACGGCCGCATCCCGTACGAGACCGCGCTGTTGTCCGAGGTGCTCGCAGAACAGGGCTGGAACACCTACTGTGTCGGCAAGTGGCACCTGACTCCGCTCGAGGAGTCGAATCTCGCTTCGACCAAACGACATTGGCCATGTTCGCGCGGGTTCGAGCGATTCTACGGGTTCATGGGCGGCGAAACCGACCAGTGGTACCCCGATCTGGTGTACGACAACCACCCGGTGGCGCCGCCGGCCACCCCGGACGAGGGCTACCACCTGTCAAAGGACATCGCCGACAAGACAATCGAGTTCATCCGCGACGCGAAGGTGATCGCCCCGACCAAGCCGTGGTTTGGCTACGTGTGCCCGGGCGCCGGGCATGCCCCGCACCACGTCTTCAAGGAATGGGCCGACCGCTATGCCGGCCGGTTCGACATGGGTTATGAACGCTATCGCGAAGTGGTACTGGAAAACCAGAAGCGGCTGGGGCTGGTGCCGCCGGACACCGAACTGTCGCCGGTGAACCCGTACCTCGATGTCAAGGGCCCCAACGGCGAGCCGTGGCCGCCGCAGGACACCGTGCGGCCCTGGGACACACTCAACGACGAAGAGAAGAAGCTGTTCTGCCGGATGGCCGAGGTGTTCGCCGGCTTCCAGAGCTACACCGACGCCCAGCTTGGCCGAGTACTGGACTATCTCGAGGCGTCCGGCCAACTGGACAACACGATCATCGTGGTGATCTCCGACAACGGCGCCAGCGGCGAGGGCGGCCCGAATGGCTCCGTGAACGAAGTGAAGTTCTTCAACGGCTACATCGACACCGTCGAAGAGAACATGGGCTTCATCGAGAATCTCGGCGGCCCCGAAACATACAACCACTACCCGATCGGCTGGGCGATGGCGTTCAACGCGCCGTACAAGCTGTACAAGCGCTATGCCTCCCACGAAGGCGGGATCGCTGATCCGGCGATCATCTCGTGGCCGAGAGGCATTGCGCCACATGGCGAAGTGCGCGACAACTACGTCAACGTCTGCGACGTCACGCCGACGGTGTACGACCTGCTCGGCATCACTGCGCCCGCGACCGTGCGCGGCGTCGCGCAGAAGCCGCTCGACGGCGTGAGTTTCAAAACGGCGCTTACCGATTCGTCGCTTCCCACCGGCAAGCACACCCAGTTCTACACGATGCTGGGCACCCGCGGTGTCTGGCACCAGGGTTGGTTCGCCAACACCGTGCACGCCGCGACACCGGCCGGCTGGTCGCACTTCGACAAGGACCGCTGGGAGCTCTACCAGATCGAGGCCGACCGCAGCCAGTGCCACGACCTCGCCGCTGAGCAGCCCGACAAGCTCGAGGAGATGAAGGCGCTCTGGTTCTCCGAGGCCGCCAAGTACAACGGGCTCCCGCTGGCCGATCTCAACATTATCGAGACGATGACACGCTGGCGGCCGTATTTGGCCGGCGAGCATGACGCCTACCCCTATTACCCGGGCACCGCCGACGTCGGCATCGGTGCGGCAGTCGAGATCCGCGGCCGGTCGTTTGCGGTGATGGCCGAGGTCACGATGGACACCACCGGCGCCGAGGGGGTGTTGTTCAAGCAGGGCGGCGCGCACGGCGGCCACGTGCTGTTCGTCCAGGATGGACGTCTGCACTACGTCTACAACTTCCTCGGCGAGCAGGAACAGAAGTTGTCGTCGTCGGGTGCGGTTCCGTTGGGTAAGCACACGTTCGGTGTCGCCTACGACCGCACCGGCACCGTGGCGAACAGCCACACCCCGCTCGGCGACGCGACGCTGTACATCGACGACAGCGTCGTCGCCACGCTGGAGGGCGTGCAGACCCATCCCGGGACATTCGGCCTGGCCGGTGCAAGCCTGAGCATCGGGCGCAACAGCGGTTCTCCGGTGTCGCGCGCGTACAAGGCGCCGTTCCCGTTCACCGGCGGCACGATCGCGCAGGTCAACGTCGATGTGTCGGGGAAGCCCTACCTCGATCTGGAAAGCGCGTTCGCGGAGGCGTTCGCCCGCGATTAACGTCCTACCCTGGACACATGCTGACCGAGCTGGTCGAGGTGCCCGGCGGATCGTTCCGCATGGGCTCGACGGGCTTCTACCCCGAAGAGGCGCCCATCCACACCGTGGTCGTCGGCGCCTTGGCGATCGAGCAACATCCGGTCACCAATGCGCAATTCGGCGAATTCGTCAGCGACACCGGCTACGTCACGGTCGCCGAACAAGAGCTCGATCCCGCGTTGTATCCCGGTGCGGCGGCGTCGGACCTCGCGCCGGGCGGGCTGGTGTTCCGGCCGACGGCCGGACCGGTCGATCTGCGCGACTGGCGGCAGTGGTGGGCCTGGGCGCCGGGCGCGAGCTGGCGCCATCCCTTCGGGCCGGATTCCGACGTGTCCGGCAAGGCCGACCACCCGGTGGTGCAGATCGCCTACGCGGATGCGCTGGCCTACGCGCGCTGGGCCGGCCGCCGGCTGCCGACCGAAGCCGAATGGGAGTACGGCGCGCGCGCCGGGGCGGCAACCACCTATCCCTGGGGTGACCAGCCCGCGCCGAGCGGCCAGTTGATGGCCAACACGTGGCAGGGCAAGTTCCCGTACCGCAACGAGGGCGCCCTTGGCTGGTTCGGCACCTCGCCGGTCGGCACGTTCGCGCCGAACGGCTTCGGGCTGGTCGACATGATCGGCAACGTCTGGGAGTGGACGACGACCGTCTACACCGCGCATCACCGGGTCGGCGGCGCCCAGCAGACGGCCTGCTGCGCGCCCGCCGTGGACCCGGCCGTCAACCAGACGCTCAAGGGCGGCTCACACCTATGCGCGCCCGAGTACTGCCACCGCTACCGGCCGGCAGCACGATCGCCGCAGTCCCAAGACAGCGCGACGACCCACATCGGGTTTCGCTGCGTGGCCGACGCGGCTTAACCGAACCCGAACCTTCCTTGACGACAGCATCTGTATAGCAGCATCTGTATAGCTCGTTCAGTTCGTACTAAACGTACTAGTATCGGTTTGTGTCGCCGGGTGAGGCCGAGTTCGTCGGCCGGATGGGCCTGTTCTTCGAGATGGCGGGCGGTCCGCGCACCATGGGCCGGGTGTATGGGTGGCTGCTGATTTGTGACCCGCCGGCGCAGTCGTTGACACACTTGGCGCAGGCGTTGTCGGTCAGTAAGGCCTCGGTCAGCACGGTGGCCCGCCTCTTGCAGGACGCCGGCATGATCGAGCGGATACCCAGCTCGACGCGGCAGCACCTGTATCGGGTCACCCCGGGCGGGTTTACCAGTGTGCTGGGCACTCAGCTGTCGCGCATGAGCCTGGGGGTCGCGGCGGCCGAGTTCGGGTTGTCGATTTTGGCTGAGAACCGGGCCGAACAGCGGGAACGCCTGGAGGACTTCCGCGACTTTTGCGAGTTCTCCGCCCACGAGTACGGGCAGCAGTGGATGGCTTCGTGGAACGAGTATCGCGAGAAACGGAGGCGCTCATGACGAGCCGCACGGGCAAGCTTGACTTCACCGCGGTGGGTTGGCGCTCGGTTGAGTGGACAGCCTTGTGCACGCTGTACTTGCGGGCCTGCGAAAGCCGGCTCTGCGATCCGATGCTGGGCGATCACTTCGCCGCCGAGGCGGTGGAGCGCATCGACTATGACTGGCACCGGATGCACCGTGCCGCGTTGCCGTGGACTACTCAGTTCCGGGTGGCGTTGCGCGCGAGGCAGTTCGACGCCTGGACCACCGACTTTGTGAGCCGTCATCCCGATGCGGTGGTGCTGCATCTAGGGTGCGGACTGGACAGCCGGGCGTTGCGGGTGGCCCCGCCGCCCGAGGTGCAGTGGTTCGATGTCGACGTGCCCGAACTGATCGCGTTGCGGCGCAGGCTCTGTGACGGCACCGATGGCTATCGGATGATCGGCGCCCGGGTCATCGATCCTGGCTGGTTGGACGAGGTTCCGGCCGAGCATCCGACGCTGATGGTCGCCGAAGGTCTGTTGCCCTACTTGACCGAGGCCGAAATTCGGCAGCTGCTTGAGCGCATCACCGACCGGTTCGGCAGCGGCGAAGTGATTTTCGACGTGCTGTCGCAGTGGGGACCGCGCACCTCGAAGCTGATCAAGTCAGGTGTCCGCGACCGCCGTGAAATCGAACGGTGGAACCCACGGCTGCGCTGTCTGGAGTCCACGTCGGCGATGAGCGGATACGAGCGGATCCCGCTCACGCCCCAGCGACTGGTCTTCGGGAGCCTCTATAGACTGCCGATGGTGCGCGACTCGCACCGCTTGTATCGCTTCTCATTTAACCGCGCCAACGGCTGACAACACGCTTTACCGCCCGGGCCAGCCACCGCCGTGGAACGGACCGGCCCCGGGCCACCCACCGCCGGCGAAGGCCGGCGCCTTGAGTGTGGGCGCCACGCTCGGAGCTGAAAGCACTCCCGACTGCACGGAATTCGTCGTCGTCGTATCGGCGATTACGGCCGTGACATTCCCGTTGAGGTCCCGGTCGGCGCCCATAGCCAGCGTAAGGACGGCCATCGTCAGGACGGCGGCTGTCGCCACCGCAATCAATGCCGCTTGAAGCGGGCGTGGCGCAAGCCCGGTCGAACGCCCAAC
>NZ_DASQVQ010000076.1:0-33698 GCF_035640695.1 Mycobacterium sp. | reverse complement strand
ATCGTCGACACGACGTTGAGCGTGGTGAACCCGTCGGTGGGCAGGTAATCGGCGTAGCGGCGCGGCATGCCTTCGTCGCCCAGCCAGTGCTGCACCAGGAACGTGGTGTGGAAGCCGATGAACGTCAGCCAGAAGTGCAGCTTGCCCAGCCGCTCGTCGAGCAGGCGACCAGTCATCTTCGGGAACCAGAAGTAGATGCCCGCGTACGTCGCGAACACGATGGTGCCGAACAAGACGTAATGGAAATGCGCCACCACGAAATACGAGTCGGTGACGTGGAAGTCGATCGGCGGGCTGGCCAGCATGACCCCGGAAAGTCCGCCCAGCAGGAACGTCAGAATGAACCCGATCGAAAACAGCATCGGTGTTTCGAACGTCAACTGGCCCTTCCACATCGTGCCGATCCAGTTGAAGAACTTGATCCCCGTCGGCACCGCAATCAAGTATGTGGTGAAGGCGAAGAACGGAAGCAGCACCGCGCCGGTGGCGAACATGTGGTGTGCCCACACCACAACGGAAAGGAACGCGATGCTGAAGGTTGCGTATACCAGCGTGGTGTAGCCAAAGATCGGTTTGCGGGAGAACACCGGGATGACTTCGGTGATGATGCCGAAGAACGGCAGCGCAACGATGTAAACCTCGGGGTGGCCGAAGAACCAGAACAGGTGCTGCCACAGGATCGCGCCGCCGTTGGCCGGGTCGAACACGTGCGCACCGAGGTGCCGATCCGCGGCCAGCCCGAACAGCGCCGCCGTGAGGATCGGGAAGGCCAGCAGCACCAGCACGCTGGTCAGCAGGATGTTCCAGGTGAAGATCGGCATCCGGAACATCGTCATCCCCGGCGCGCGCATACAGATGATCGTCGTGATCATGTTGACGCCGCCCAGGATCGTGCCAAGACCGGCAACGATCAGCCCCGTGATCCACAGATCCCCGCCCGGGCCAGGACTGTGAATGGCGTCGGTCAGCGGCGTGTATGCGGTCCAGCCGAAGTCGGCCGCGCCGCCGGGTGTGACGAAACCGCCGAGCACGATCAGCCCGCCGAACAGGAATAGCCAGAACGAAAACGCGTTCAGTCGCGGGAACGCGACATCGGGGGCGCCGATCTGCAGCGGCAGCACGATGTTGGCGAAGCCGAACACGATCGGGGTCGCATAGAGCAGCAGCATGATCGTGCCGTGCATGGTGAACAGCTGGTTGTACTGCTCGTTCGACAGGAACTGCAGACCGGGCGCGGCCAGTTCGGCGCGCATGAAAAGCGCCATCAGGCCGCCGGTGAAGAAGAACCCGAACGAAGCGACGATGTACATGATCCCGATCAGCTTGTGATCGGTCGTGGTCACCAGCTTGTAGACCAGATTGCCCTTCGGGCCCAGCCGGGCCGGGAACGGGCGGCGCGGCTCGAGACCTTCCAGCGGCGGTGCTTCGGCGGTCACAGGTCCTCCAAATGTGCGTGGTCGGGCTGCCACGAAGCTTGCCAAAATGCTAATCCGTCGTGTCTCACAACGGAACGATCTGCCCGGCTCATCCGGTATCCCCGCGGTGGACCACGGTCAAACGTCCGCATGGCAGCATCTGCGACCATGCGCGTTCTGGTGCAGCGGGTGTCGTCGGCAAGGGTCAGGGTGGACGACGACGTGGTCGGCGCCATTCGACCCAATGGGCAGGGCCTGCTTGCCTTCGTGGGAGTCACGCACGGCGACGTCGTCGAGACCGCGCAACGGCTGGCCGAAAAGCTCTGGCAGTTGCGCATTCTCGACGACGAACTGTCTGCCGCCGATGTCGGAGCCCCAATTCTGGTGATCAGCCAGTTCACTCTCTACGCGAACACCGCGAAGGGCCGGCGGCCGTCGTGGAACGCTGCCGCGCCGAGGGCCGTCGCCGAACCCTTGGTGACGGCGTTCGCCGACGCGTTGCGCCGGCTCGGTGCGCAGGTAGAGGTCGGCGTCTTCGGTGCTCATATGGCGGTGGAACTCATCAATGACGGCCCGGTGACCGTGCTGCTGGAGCTCTGATGGCCGAGCGAAAGGCCTGGCATCCTGGTCACATGCCGGGCAAAGAAATCGACCCCGTCCGGGCGCGCAGCGCTTTGGACGTCATCAAGCAGCACCCCGGGATGGTGCTATTCGCCGCCTCCCCTGCGCTGGTGCTGGTTGGCCTGATCTGGTGGCTCGGAGGCGCGGGCTGGGCGATCGTGGCTTTGTTCGTGCTGCTCCTCGGCGGCGGCTTCGCCCTCGTCCGCAAGCGCTAGCGCCCCGGTTCACCTGCAAGCTTCGCTGTGGGAGAAAGTCGTCCCGGCGGTGCTGCAACGATGTAATCATGTAAGCATGAGACACCATCACGCACATGGGCGCCGCTTCGGCCGCCCCGGCGGCTGGCAGCAGGCCGAACAACCCGACGCAAGCGACGCCGCCGACTGGTTTGCCGGACGACTGCCCGATGGGTGGTTCACCGAGCCACCGACCGTCGTGGTCGACCGCGAAGAGATCACCGTCATCGGCCGGCTGCCCGAACCCGAAGGCGCGGAAGGCGAAGGCGCCCAGGCCCGTGAGGCCGGACGCGCCGCCCGGTTCCGCGAGGAGACGCGGGCGGAACGCATGCGAATTGCCGACGAGGCGCAGGCTCGCTACGGGCGAACCGTCTCCTGGGGCGTCGAGATCGGCGGTGAGCGAATCATGTTCACCAACGTCGCCGTTCCGGTCATGACTCGGCTTCGGCAACCCGAGCGGCAGGTCCTCGACACGCTGGTCGATGCCGGGGTGGCGCGGTCGCGGTCCGATGCGCTGGCCTGGTCGGTCAAGCTGGTCGGCGAACACACCGAGGAGTGGCTGGCCAAGCTGCGGGAGGCGATGTCGAAGGTCGACGATCTGCGCGCCGAGGGCCCAGAGCTCTAGGCGTGCATCCCGCATACATGCGCGCAAATAGCCGCCGTACCGGCGGAACGTGTGCACGGTCCTGGTTTCAGCCGCGGTGGTGCGGGCGTCCTTAAGCCTGCGTCATCGACCAGTATTCGCCGCGGCGGGCGAGAAGCTCGGCGTGGCTGCCCTGCTCGACGATCCGGCCCGCCTCCATCACCAGGATGAGGTCCGCATCGCGGATAGTCGAAAGGCGGTGCGCGATAGTGAAACTCGTGCGATCGCGGCGCAGCTCGCACATCGCGTGCTGGATCAGGAGCTCGGTGCGGGTATCGACCGAGCTGGTCGCCTCGTCGAGGATCAGCAGCTGCGGCCGGGAAAGGAACGCCCGGGCGATCGTGATCAGCTGTTTCTCCCCGGCGCTGATGTTGACACCGTCGTCGCTGACGACGGTGTCGTAGCCGTCGGGCAGCGTCTGCACGAATCGGTCCACGTAGGCAGCCCTGGCCGCCTCGATAACCTCGTCCTCGGTGGCGCCGGGGCGCCCATACCCTATGTTCTCGGCGATCGTGCCGCCGAACAGCCAGGTGTCCTGTAACACCATCCCGACCCGCGACCGCAGCGAGTGCCGGCTCACCGTCGAGATGTCCACGCCGTCGATCAGGATCCGGCCGGACCCCACCTCGTAGAACCGCATCAAAAGATTGACCAGCGTGGTCTTGCCCGCCCCGGTGGGCCCGACGATCGCCACCGTGCTGCCCGGTTCGGCGACCAGGGAGAGGTCCTCGATCACCGGCGTGTCCGGGTGATACCCGAACCAGACGTGGTCGAACTCCACCCGGCCGCGGGGCTCGTCGCCGTTCAGCGAAGACAATGCCACCGGACGGTCGGGCTGCTGCTCCTCGGTGTCCAACAGTTCGAAAACACGCTCCGCGCTGGCGATTCCGGACTGCAGCGTGTTGTACATCGAGGCGACCTGTGTGAGCGGCTGGTTGAACTGACGCACGTACTGTGTGAACGCCTGAATGCTGCCCAACGTGATCTGGCCGGTCGCGACCTGTAGGCCGCCGACCACTGCCACCGCGACGTAACTCAGGTTTCCGATGAACATCGTCGCCGGCGAGATCAGGCCCGAAAGGAACTGTGCACCAAACGCGGATTGGTACACGTCGGCGTTAAAGTCACGGAACTGATCTTGCGCGGCCGCGCGGTGACCGAAGGTCTTGACCAGGTTGAAACCGCTGTAGGTCTCCTCGATGTGGGCGTTGAGCCGCCCAGTGTTGGCCCACTGCGCCACGAACAGTTTCTGCGAGCGCCGGGTAATCGTCCGTATTGCCAATAACGACAGCGGCACGGTCAGCACCGTGATCAGGGCCAGCAGCGGCGAAATCGTCGTCATCACCACCAGCACCGCGAAAATCGTCAGCACCGAGGTCAGCAGTTGGCTGATCGTCATCGACACCGAGGTCTGAACATTGTCGATGTCGTTGGTGACGCGGCTGAGCACCTCGCCGCGTTGCCGGGAGTCGAAATACGACAACGGCAGTCGGTGCACCTTGTCCTCGACATCGGCGCGCAGCGCTCTCATGGTCCGCTGTACCGTGGCATTCAGCAGTCGCGCCTGGGCCCAAACCAACAGCGCTCCAAGCAGATACAGTCCGAGCGCCACCAGGAGCGTACGGCCGACCGCCCCGAAATCCACGCCGACCCCCGGCCGCACATTCATGCCCGACAGCAGATCGGCGAACGTGTTGTCGCCGCGGGCACGCGACGCCGCCACCGCCTGCTCCTTGGTGATGCCTGCCGGCAGTTGCCTGCCGATGACCCCGTTGAACAACAAGTCGGTGGCGTGGCCGAGTATTCGTGGACCGATCACGCTGATCGCAATCCCGCTGATGCCCAACGTAATCACCGCGGCCACCATGCCGCCTTGCGGTGTCAGAAGCTTTAGCAGCCGAATCGCTGTCCCACGAAATTCGCGAGGCCGTTCGGTCGGCGCCTGAATCACTCCGCCGAACGGCCGGCGCATCGGTACTGTCATCGCACCGGCCCTCCGGTGACCACCGCCTGTGAGTCGGCGAATTCGGCGTAGGTCGGGCATCGGGCCAGCAGCGACTCGTGCGTACCTACGCCGACCACCTTGCCGTCCTCGACGACGATCACCTGGTCCGCCTCGGCCACCGTCGAGATGCGTTGCGAGACAACGACGAGCGTTGAGTCGGCGGATGCCTCGCGCAGCGCCGCGCGCACCCGCGCGTCGGTGTGCACGTCCAGCGCCGAGAACGCGTCGTCGAACAGATACACGGCGGGGCGGCGGATCACCGCGCGCGCGATCGCCAGCCGCTGGCGCTGGCCGCCGGAGAAGTTGACGCCGCCCTGGGCAACCCGCAAGTCGAGCCCGTCGCCGTGGGCGCGGACGAAATCGTCGGCGGCCGCTACCCGCAGTGCCTCCCACATCTGGGCGTCGGTGGCATCGGCCTTGCCATAGCGCAGGTTGTCGGCCACCGTCCCGGAGAACAGGTAGCCGCGTTGGGGCACAAGCCCGATCGCCGACCACAGCTGCTCGGTGTCATAGTCGCGCACGTCGACTCCGTCGACGAACACCGTGCCGCCGGTGACGTCGTACAGCCGGCAGATCAACGAGATCAGCGTCGACTTTCCCGACCCGGTGCTGCCGACGATTGCGGTCGTGGTTCCCGGCGACGCGGTGAAGGAAATGTCCTGCACCACCGGCCGGTCCGCGCCCGGATAGCAGAACGCCACCGCCCGCAGCCGAATCACGCCGTGAACCCGGGCCGGCCGCACCGGGTGCTCGGGGTTGGTGATCGCGGTCGTGGTGGACAGCACCTCGGTGATCCGCTCGGCACACACCGATGCGCGCGGAACCAAAATCAACAGGAAAGTCGCCAGCAGGACCGCCATCAGGATTTGCATGAAGTAGGACAAGAACGCGATCAGGGATCCGACTTGCATCTCGCCGCGGTCGATGCGCAGACCGCCGAACCAGATCAGCGCGACCGACGACACGTTGATCACCACCGTGGTCACCGGCAGCATCAGCGCCTGCCACCGGCCGGCCTCCAGCGCGGTGGTGGACAGCTGCCGATTCGCCTCGCCGAATCGGCCGCGCTCGAACGGTTCGCGGGCGAACGCCCGGATGACCCGGATGCCCGACAGCTGCTCGCGCATCACCCGGTTGATACCGTCGATCTGCTTTTGCATGCTGCGAAAGATCGGCAGCAGATGCGACACGATCCAGTAGTTCGCGATCGCCAGCACGGGCACACTGACCAGCAACAGCCACGACAGTCCGGCGTCCTGATGCACCGCCATGAAGATGCCGCCGATGCTCATGATCGGAGCGGTGATCAACATCGTGCAGGTCATCTGCACCAACACCTGGATCTGCTGGACGTCGTTGGTGGTGCGGGTGAGCAGCGACGGTGCCCCGAATTTGGCAGTCTCATGCGCGGAGAAACCGGTGACGTGGTGGAAGATCGCCGAGCGCAGGTCGCGGCCGAAGCCCATGCCCGTGCGCGAGCCGAAGTACACCGCGCCGACCGCGCAGATCACTTGCAGGCCGCTGACCGCGAGCATCACTCCGCCGAGCCGCACGATGGTATGCGTGTCGCCCTTGGCGACGCCGTCGTCGATGATCGCCGCGTTGACCGTCGGCAGGTAAAGCGAAGCCATGGTGCTGATCGCCTGAAGCAGCGCCACCACCGCGAACAGCCATCTGTACGGCCGCACGTACTGTCGCAGCAGTGCCAGAAGCATTCCCGTACTGTCGCACACCTCGCCCACGGCTGTGCGCGCGGCTGGCCGCAATCGCTGGTCAAAAAGCCCTGGTCAACCGGCATTCCGGTGGGCACTGGCCCGGTGCCGCTATCCTGTGCGCCATGACGAGCAGCAGGCGGGCGATCTGGTGAGACGCAAACTGCCGGCGGTAGCCGCAGCTGTCGCGCTGCTGACCCCCCTATTCGCCGCGTGCTCCGACAACGCGTCGTCCGGCCCGGGAAGTAATACCGCCGCGCCGCCACCGTCACCCGCAAACGCCACCCACGGACCGTTTTTCCCGGAATGCGGCGGTGTCAACGACCAGACGGTGAGCCAGCAGACCAGGGTGACCGGGCTGGTCAACACCGCCCGCAACTCCGTGGGCTGTCAGTGGTTGGCGGGCGGCGGCATCCAAGGTCCGCACTTCTCGTTCACCTGGTATCGAGGCAGCCCAGTCGGACGTGAGCGCAAGACCGAGGAGCTGTCGCGCGCGAGCGTCCAGGACATCAATATCGAGGGACACAACGGCTTCATCGCCGTCGGTTCCGACCCGACACTCGGGAACAGCCTGTGTGAGATCGGCATGCAATTCCAGGACGACTTCATCGAATGGTCGATCAGCTTCAGCCAGCAGCCCTTCCCCGACCCCTGTGATATTGCCAAGGAACTGACCCGTCAATCGATTGCGAATTCGAAATGATGCGCCGAACGATCGCCACGATCATCGCCCTCGCCTCGGCGGCGACCATCATAGGTGGTTGTGCTCGATCGGTGGGCGGCAACGCGGTCAAGGAGGGCGCCGGTAACGGGCCCTCGCCCAACGGCAATTCCGCACAGCAGTATCCGAACCTGCTCAAGGAATGCGAAGTACTGGCCGACGACATCATCGCCAAGACGGTCGGCGCCGATCCGCGAGACATTCAGAGCACGTTCGTCGGCGCGGTTTGCCGCTGGCAGGCAGCCAACCCGGCCGGGCTCGTCGACATCACCCGGTTCTGGTTCGAGCAGGGCAGCCTCGACAACGAGCGCAAGGTCGCAGAGAACCTGAAATATCAGATCGAACAGAAGTCAATCGCCGGAGTTCGATCGATCGTGATGCATCCGAACGACCCCAACGGCGCATGCGGGGTGGCCAGCGACGCCGGCGGGGTGGTCGGCTGGTGGGTCAATCCGCAGGCGCCGGGTATCGACGCGTGTGGCCAGGCGACAAAGCTGATGGAGATGACGCTCGCGACGAGTTCGTAGCTAGCGCGGAACGTGAAACTCGACCAGCGCGGCGCCGCCCAGTTCGAGCCGACGCCACGGCCCGTCGACCTCTAACACGGCGACCGCAGAGGTCGGAAACTTCGTCGAGACATGCGCGGCGACTTCATCATTCGTTCCCTCGGCACCGGAGAGCCCGAGCACGACCTCGTGCATGGCCGGCTCGTGCCCGATCAGCAGGAGCGTGTGGATGTCGTCCTCGACGCGGCTGATCTCGTCGATCACCGTGCCCGGCGTCGCGTCGTAGATGCGTTCGCGGAACCTGACGGGTGCCGCGACGTTGGTACGGGCCAGCGTTTCGCGCGCCCGGGCCGCCGTCGAGCACAGCACCGCGTCGATTTCGGGCGCGTTCGACCGGATCCAGTCGCCGGCCAGCCGGGCTTCCCGGTTCCCCCGGTCCGCCAGCGGCCGGTCGTGATCTGCGACGCCCTCGGGGTAGGCCGATTTGGCATGCCGCATCACCAGCAGGGTGCGAGTCACCCACTTACCGTAGTGCCCGACACGCCGGCTACATGAGCTGCCGCTGGAAGTAGGTGTATTCCAGCGCGCTCGTTCGGGCCTTCTCGTTGATGTTGGCCCCGGCAGCGTGGCCACCCTGGGTGGCCTCGTAGAAGAGGTACGGGCTACCGAACTCGGATAGGCGGGCGGCGAACTTGCGGGCGTGCTGCGGGCCGACGCGATCGTCCTTGGTGGTGGTCCAGACGAACGGCTCCGGATACTTCACTCCACGCTTCAATTGTGCATAGGGCGAGATGGATTCGAGGAATGCGCGCTCGCCGGAGTTGGTTACCGAGCCGTATTCGCCCACCCACGACGCGCCCGCCCCGATCTGCTCGTAGCGCACCATGTCCAAAAGCGGGATCTCCATGTCCACGGCGTTCCACAGGTCCGGGTGCTGTGTCAACGCAACCCCCATGAGCAGGCCGCCGTTGGAGCCGCCCTGGATGCCGAGATGCCGCGGGGTGGTGAGGTTGCGGCCGATCAAATCGCGGGCGACGGCGATGAAATCGTCAAATGCCCTCTGCCGCTGGGTTTTCAAGGCCGCATCGTGCCAAGCGGGGCCGTATTCGCCGCCACCGCGGATATTGGCGAGGACGAACGCGCCGCCGCGTTCCAGCCAGAGCTTGCCCCGCACGCCGTCGTAATGTGGCGTGTGGGAGGAGGCGAAACCGCCGTACGCCCACAGGATGGTCGGCGTGGTGCCGTCATACCTCAAGCCGGCAGCGTGCGCGACGAAATATGGGACGTTGGTGCCGTCGGGTGAGGTGGCCTTCATCTGCTCGACGACCAACCGCGACGAATCAAAGCGTGCCGGCGCGGATTTCACCGGCACGACGCTTCCGTCGGCGGCGTTCAGGTGGTACAGGGTGGTCGGGGTAAGCATCGAGGTGACCGAGAGATAGGCGCTATCCCCGCGCGAATCGGCGTGCTCAGCATTTACCGTCGCGTTGTCGGGCAAGGCGACCGGCTGACCCGACCAGCTGCCGTCGGGCCGCAGCGTGTACACGGTGGCGCGTCCCTTGACGTCGTACATCGATGTCACGACTACTTGGTCGCGCGTGGTCAGCACGTCCCCCAGCGCCTCCTGCGGCCCGGGCGCGTAGACGACGGTGGCCTGCAGGTGCTCCGGGTCGCGCACCATCGCGTCCGCGTCAAGCGACACCACCGATCCGGATTCGTAAGTCGTACCGCCGGCCGTCCAATCCTGGCGAAGCTTCACCAGCACCTGGTTACCGATCATGGCTTTGGCGTCGGCCTTGGGCGGCAACGCCAGCAATGGCACGAGCCGCCCGCCGGTCATGACACTGACCTGATTCTCGTAGAACGACGGCCGGCGCACCACCAGACTCAGCCGCCGCCCCGCGCCGTTGTCGAGCAGCAGAGCCGAGGTAGCAAGAGCGTCGGCCCGATCACCGCGCGCGACCTCCACGGCCTGGTCCAGCGGCTGCCCCCGCTGCCACCGTTTGACGATGTACGGATACCCGGAGGTTGTCGTCTCCCCCGGCCGCCATTCCCGCGACACCAGCAGCGTATCGCCGTCCATCCATGACGCGAACTGCTTTCCCCGCTCCAGCACGAATCCACCGGAGACGAATTGCCCCGTGACCCGGTCGAATTCACGTTTCGTCACGGCATCCTCGCCGCCCTCCGACAGACTCACCAGACACCGCATGCGCGTAACGGGATCACAATCGATGTTTTTCCACACCCAGTTCCGCCGCTCGGCCCGGGCCAGCGCGTCCAGATCCAGCACTGTCTTCCAGTGCGGCTGCGGCGTCTCGTAATCGGCGACGGTGGTCTCTCGCCAGATGCCCCGCGGATGCTCGGGGTCCTGCCAGAAGTTCCCCACCACGCCGTCGTCGAATGCCGTCGGCAGCGGCAGCCGATCCGGCGCATTCCCGAGTTGCGCCGCCTGCGCCAGGTTGTCCGCGAACCGGGGATCGTTGTCCAGGGCCGCGAGTGTCTTGGCATTCTCAGACGCGATCCACGACTGCACCCGCGGACTGTCCAATTCCTCCAGCCACAGGTACGGATCGGTCTTCGTAGACGATCCCCCGCACGCCACGACCACGACGGCCAAGAACACAGTGACCGCCATCCGCCGGCCGAAGCCGATCCATGCTCGAGCCATGAACGTCACCCGATGGTCATGCGGCGGCGCCTCGATCGAAGCGTCGACTGCACATTACAGCCATGCCGAGCGAGGTCCGCGGAGTTGTCGGCAACCGGCCCTACACTCGCGTTGCCCGGAGAGCCGACGACGAGAAGGGACGGTTGAGGTGCGGTTTTTGCACACCGCCGACTGGCAGCTCGGCATGACCCGGCACTTTCTCGCGGGTGAGGCGCAGCCGCGCTATTCGGCCGCGCGCCGCGACGTGGTCGCCGGCCTCGGCGCGCTTGCTGCCGAGACGGGCGCGGAGTTCGTGGTGGTGGCCGGTGATGTGTTCGAGCACAACCAGCTCGAACCGCGGGTGATCAGCCAGTCGCTGGAGGCCATGCGCCGCATCGGAATTCCGGTCTATCTGCTGCCAGGCAATCACGATCCGCTGGACGCGTCGTCGGTGTATACCAGCGCGCTGTTCGCCGCCGAGCGGCCGGACAACGTGATCACGCTCGACCGAGCCGGTGTGCGTCAGGTGCGGCCCGGGCTGCAGCTGGTGGCCGCGCCGTGGCAGTCCAAGGCGCCGACCACCGACCTGGCCGCCGAAGCAGTCCAGGATCTGCCGACCGACGGGGTAACCCGCATTCTCGTGGCGCACGGTGGCGTCGACATTCTCGACCCGGATCCCGGCAAGCCGTCGCTGATCAGGCTGGCGGCGCTGCAAGACGCGCTGTCGCGGGGCGCGATCCACTATGTCGCGCTGGGTGACAAGCACTCTCGCACGCGGGTCGGCGACTCCGGCCGCATCTGGTATTCGGGCTCGCCGGAGGTCACCAACTTCGACGACATCGAATCCGACCCGGGCCACGTGCTCGTCGTCGACATCGACGACGACGGATCCGTCAGCGTCGCCGCCCGGCACGTCGGGCAGTGGCGGTTCGTGACGCTGCGCCGCTCGATCGACAGCAACCGCGACGTCACAGACCTCGACATCAACCTCGACCTGCTGCCCGACAAGGACCGCACCGTGGTGCGGCTCGCACTGACCGGTTCGCTGACCGTCACCGAGCGCGCCACACTGGACGCCTGCCTGGACCGGTACGCGCGGCTGTTCGCGTGGCTGGGCCTTTGGGAGCGCAATACCGACCTCGCGGTGGTGCCCGCCGACGGCGAGTTCGATGACATCGGCATCGGCGGATTCGCCGCCGCGGCAGTGGCCGAGCTGGTCGCGACCGCACGGGCCGGTGATGGCGAGGACGCCGACGACGCGCGGGCGGCGCTGGCGCTGCTGCTACGCCTCGCCGGAAAGGGAGTGGCATGAAGCTGCACCGGCTGGTGCTGACCAATTACCGCGGCATCAGCCACCGCGAAATCGAATTCCCGGATCACGGTGTGGTGGTGGTCAGCGGGGGCAACGAGATCGGCAAGTCGTCGATGATCGAGGCGCTGGACCTGCTGCTGGAGGCCAAGGACCGTTCGACAAAGAAGGAGGTCAAGCAGGTCAAGCCCACCCACGCCGATGTAGGGGCCCAGGTGACGGCGGAAATCAGCACCGGTCCATACCGATTCATCTACCGCAAGCGGTTTCACAAGAAATGCGAGACGGAGCTGACCATGCTCGCGCCGCGGCGCGAGCAGCTCACCGGCGACGAGGCGCACGAGCGGGTGTGCGTGCTGCTGGCAGAAACGGTCGACACCGGCCTGTGGCAGGCGCAGCGGGTGCTGCAGGCGGTGTCCACCGCGCCGGTGGAACTGTCCGGCTGCGATGCGTTGTCGAGGGCGCTCGACGTGGCCGCGGGGGAGGCCGCCGAGTTGTCGGGCGGCGAGCCGTCCGGCGCCGGATCAGCTGGGGCCGGGCCAACCGGCGCCGGCGCCCTGCTCGTCGACCGCATCGACGCCGAGTACTCCAGGTACTTCACCGCAACCGGTCGCCCGACCGGTGAATGGGCGGTGGCGACTACGCGGCTCGCGGCTGCCGAAGGCGACGTGGCGCGCTGCGCCGCCGCGGTCGCCGAGGTCGACGATTGCGTGGGCCGGCACGCCGCGCTGTCGGAGCAGCTGACCGAATTGGCGGCCGAACGAGGGTCGGCATTGCGGCGGCTCACCGCGGCGCGAACCGCCGCCGACGCGGTCGCCGAACTGACCGCGCAAGTGAAGCAGGCCGAGCTGGTCGCCGCGGCGGCGGACGCCACCCACGCCGCCTCGGTGGCCGCGCTGACCGAACGACGGCGGCTGCGCGCCGATGTTGAGGACCGCGCGAACGCGCTGAGGGAACTCGACGCCGACGCGGCGGACGCCGACGAAGACCAGCAGACGGCGAGCGAGGTCCATGACGCCGCAGTGGACGCCGCCGAACAGGCCCGGGCGGCGGTGCAGGCCGCGCAGGATCGCGCCGACACGGCCCGCCGGGCCGTCGATCAACTCGCTGATCGCGAGGAGGCCGAACGGCTTCACCTGCGGCTCAACAAGATTGACGCGGCGCGGCGTGAGATCGAGCGTGCCGGACGTGGGCTGGCGGTGATCGCGCTGACCGAATCGACGATGCGCGAGATCGAGTCGGCCGGAGCAGCGGTCGAGCGGGCGGCGAGACAAGTCGATCTCATGTCGGCCCGCATCGAGATGTCCGCCGTCGCCGACGTCGAGCTGCGGGTCGGCGCTGAGCCGGTGGTACTGACCGCGGGTGCGCGCTGGACGGGCAGTGTCACCGCACCGACCGACATCGAGCTGCCCGGCGTGCTGACGGCCAGGGTGATCCCCGGCGCCACGGCGAGCGACACCCAGGCCGAACTCGACGCGGCGCACCGGCTCTTGGCTGATGCGCTGGCGCGCGGCGACGTCGCCGACGTCGGCCACGCACGGATCGTCGACCGGCGACGGCGCGAACTGGCCGCCATTAGGGAACGGTGGACCGCTGCATGCGAGGGCCTGTGCGGTGACGAACCCGTTGATGAGCTTCGCGCTCGGCTCGATGCACTGCGTCATAGTGAGCCCGCGGAAGCGGACTTGTGGCACAACGACATTGCCACCGCACGCGCGGAACTCCATGCTGCCGCTGCGGCGTTGCAGCGGGCGGACACCGACTGCGAAACGCACCGCAAGGTCGCGGCGCTCGCCGCGACGCGGCTGGCCGCGAAGTCGACCCGCGCGACGGTGGCGCGGGAAAGGCTGGCCGCCGCGCGCGCGGAGCTCACCGCCGCCCACGACCGGCTCGAACAGCAGCGCACGGCCCGCAGCGACGACGACATCGCCGAACTCGCCGCGGCCGACGGCGAGGCGGCCCGCGCCGCCACGGGCAGCATGGTGGAGCTGAGAGCACGGCTTGCCGAGGCCAATCCCGACGCGGTCGCCGCCGCGCTGACCGTTGCCGAACGCGATGCCGAGGCGCTGGACTGCCGGCGTGACGAGCTCACCGAGCAATTGCGTGACCTAACCGCCCAGCTGAAGGTATTCGGCACCGAAGGGCGCAAGGGCAAGCTCGACGCCGCCGAGACGGAGCGCCAGCACGCCGAAAGTGAATACAGCCGGGTGCGCAGGCGGGCGCGAGCGGTCCAATTGTTGCGCAGCGTGATGACTCGCCATCGCGACGCCACCCGGCTGCGTTACGTCGAGCCGTTCCGCACCGAGATCGAGCGTCTGGGCGGTCTGGTGTTCGGGCCGAGCTTCGAGCTCGAGATCGACAGCGACCTGCGGATCTGCAGCCGAACGCTGGCCGGCCGCACGGTGCCCTACGAGTCGCTGTCCGGCGGCGCGAAGGAGCAGCTCGGCATCGTCGCGCGGCTGGCCTGTGCCTCGCTGGTCGCCAAGCAGGACGCCGTGCCGGTGATCATCGACGACGCGCTCGGGTTCACCGACGCCGACCGGTTGATCAAGATGGGGAAGGTGTTCGACGTGGTCGGCGGCGATGGGCAGGTCATCGTGCTGACGTGCACTCCGCATCGCTATGACGGCATCGCCGCGGCCCGCCACATCGAACTGAGCGCCCGCTAGGCCGCCAAGCCGGGGTCGCCGGCGAGTTGGAATGCCGACCGCATCGCGTCGACGGACACACGGTCGCCGTCGAACCGCACGCGCCGCAGTGCGGACTTGCGTTCCGCCGCGGTCGGCGCTAATCGGGCAGTGATCAAATCCGCCGCCGTCGCGGTGATCGCCACGGTGGGTGCACCGTGTGCGGCGGTCAGATTGCCCTTGTGCACCCCGAATTCGAAACCGCGCCCGTCGATTTCGATCCGGTAGGAGGCGTCAAGCTGCATACTGCGATCGAAGGCGAGCAGGATTCCTGCCAAGAAGCCATTCAATGGCGTGATCGCACTCTCGGAAGGTTCGAGGAGGTCGAGGCCGAACGTCGCGATGGCCTGGATGACCGGCGGCACCTTACGCCAGCCGGCGTCGCTGAGCGCGTACACGGTGCGCGCGACCGGCGGTGGCAGCTCGGTGCGATCGACGAGACCCGCGTCCTCGAGCTCGCGAAGCCGGTCGGCGAGCAGGTTGGTGGCAATCCCGGGAAGCTCGGCGCGCAGGTCGCTGTAGCGGCGTGGCCCGCCGATCAGTTCGCGCAGGATCAGCAGCGTCCACCGCTCGCCCAGCACATCGAGGCCCCGCGCGATCGGGCAGTTCTGGTTGTAGTTCCTCGCCACATCGAGGAGTCTACCAGCGAGAGACATACTTCTCAACTTTCTACTTGACTATTTTGTCTATGCGGTTTACTGTCTTGGTCATGCGGATCCAAACACCGATATTCCGCGATCATCCGATCGCCGCGCTTGCCGTCATCTGCCTGAGCGTCTTCGTCATCAGTGTCGACGCGACCATCGTCAACGTCGCCCTGCCCACACTGTCGCGCGAACTCGACGCGAATACTGCTCAGCTGCAGTGGATCGTCGACGCGTACACGCTCGTCATGTCGGGTCTGATGCTGTCGGCCGGCAGCCTGAGCGACCGCTACGGCCGACGTGGGTGGCTCAGTTCGGGCCTTGCGGTGTTCGCGATCACTTCCGCTATTGCGGCGCACGCGAACTCGGCCGACGCGCTGATCGCTGCGCGCGCGGCGATGGGCGTGGGCGCAGCGGTAATCTTCCCGACCACCCTTGGCCTGATCACGAACATCTTCACCGATCCGGTACCGCGCGCGAAGGCGATCGGATTGTGGGCGGCCATGGTGGGCGTCGGTGTCGCCGCCGGACCGATCACCGCGGGCTGGCTGCTGGAGCACTTCTCGTGGGGTTCGATCTTCCTTGTCAACGTGCCGGTCGCGACGGTGGCCATTGTCGGCGGGGTGCTGTTTGTTCCGACGTCACGTGACCGGGCCGCGCCGCGCGTCGACGTGCCCGGCTTGATTCTGTCTTCGATCGGCGTGACGACCCTGGTCTACACCGTCATCGAGGCCCCGAATTGGGGCTGGGGCAGTGGCCGGACCGTCGTCGGTTTCGGGGCGGCGACCGTGGTTCTCGCCGCGTTCGCGCTGTGGGAGCGGCGCAGCTCTCATCCGATGCTTGACGTTTCGGTGTTCGGGAACCGGCGGTTCTCCGGCGGCAGCCTGGCAGTGACCGCGGGGTTCCTCACGTTGTTCGGCTTCATCTTCGTCATCACCCAGTATTTCCAATTCATCAAGAGCTACACCGCATTCGAGACCGGTGTGCGGCTGCTTCCCGTCGCGATATTGATCGCGGTCGCGAGCATCGTCGGACCGCGCATCGTCGAGCGAGTCGGCAGCACCGCCGTCGTGGCCGCCGGGCTGGCGATCTTCGCGGCCGGACTGGCATGGGCCTCGACCCTCGACGCGGCCACGCCGTACACCCAGATCGCGATGCAGATGGTGCTGCTCGGCGGCGGACTGGGGTTGACGACGGCGCCGGCCACCGAGGCGATCATGGGGTCGCTGTCCGCAGACAAGGCCGGTGTCGGCTCGGCAGTCAACGACACCACCCGCGAACTCGGCGGCACGCTCGGCGTCGCGGTCGTCGGCAGCGTGTTCGCCTCCGTGTACTCCGGTGGGCTCGCGTCCGAATCGCGGCTGGCCGCGTTGCCAGCCGATGTTCGTTCCACAATGGAACGGTCGATCGCCGCGGCCTACAAGGTGATTGGGCAATTACCGTCGCAGTCCCTCACCGATGTGCGCGATGCCGTCAACGACGCATTTCTCAACGGCCTTCAAGTCGGATCGTTGGTCTGCGCGGGCGTCGCGGTAGGCGCGGCAGGTGCCGTGGCATGGCTACTTCCGGCACATGCCCGCGAATCCACAACCGCAGCGCAAGACGCGCTGCCCGAGACGACAGGAGCCTGCGCATGAGCTACACGATGACGTGGAACGACGGCCGCGGAGAGATCAAGTTCTTCACCCGATCCACTGGCTCCCGGTTGCGGTACTTCACCGTTGGCAACGGCCCGCCATTGGTGCTGCTGCACACCGTCCGCACACAATTGGACTACTTCCAGCGCGTTATTCCCCTGGTCTGGGATTCCTATACCGTCTACGCGCTGGATCTGCCCGGCATGGGGTGGTCGGACATCGTGGCCGGCGCCGGCTATGAAGAACCGGCTTTTCGTGCGGCAGTGGTCGAGTTCGTCACCGGGCTGGATCTGTACGATGTCACGCTGGCCGGCGAATCTCTCGGGGCCGCAATCGCGTTGGGCGCATCAATCGACCTGAAAGAAAGGGTGGGCCGGGTCGTCGCCTTCAACAGCTACGACTACCCGAGCGGACTCGAACGGGGGAACTTGCTCGCCCGGTTCATCATTGGCAGCGTGCGGATGCCCGGGCTGGGACCCGTCTTCGCTCAGCTCGAGAACCGACCGATCATTCGGGGCGTCATGCAGGGCGGCTTCGTCGACAAGAGCAAGCTATCGAACGACTTCCTCGTCGAGCTCCGAAGAAGCGGTCGCCGAAAGGGTTATGCGAGGGTGAGCCGGGCAATCTACCGCAGCCTGAACTCGTTCATCAAGGCGCGAGACCGCTATGGGGACGTGCGGGCGCCGGTCACGCTGGTATACAGCGACACGGACTGGTCGCGCCCGGCGGAGCGCGATTACGTCGCACAACTGCTCAGCGACGTGGAGAGGATCAGCCTGCCCGACGCCGGGCACTTCTCCGCTCTCGAGCGACCGGCCGAGGTGGCGCGCATACTGCTGCGGGCGAAGTGACCGCGGGAGTTCGGTTTACCGGGTCTGCGGCCAGTTAGAAGCGTTGGCTCCTAACAGCGTTCGCTGCGCCGGTGCACAATGGGCAGCGATGACGCTGAACGCCAAGCGCCTGCGTATGCACGCCAAGCTCGCCGCGCTGCCCGGGGTGCGACCCGTGCGGCGACCGGTCACGCCGGGGAGCGGCCGGCGCTTCGACCTCTACTACGTGCGCACCGGCCGCAAGTCGGCGCATCCGCTGATCGTGATCCCCGGCGGGCCCGGCGCCGCGTCGGTTGCGCTGTACCGGGGTTTTCGCCGGCGAGCGGCGGCCAACGGACTGGACGTGATCATGATCGAGCACCGCGGCGTCGGCATGTCCCGCCACGACGATGCCGGCGCCGATTTGCCGCCCGAGGCGTTGACCATTGAGCAAGTGGTCGACGACGTCGCGGCGGTCCTCGACGATGCGCAGGTGGAGAACGCGGTCATCTACGGCACGTCATACGGCAGCTACATCGCCGCGGGTGTCGGGGTTCGCCACCCCCACCGGGTGCGCTCGATGATCCTGGACTCGCCGGTGTTGTCGCACCGCGACATCGAGTCGGTCCGCGAGGCCATCCGGCGGCTGCTGTGGGACGGCGAGGATCCGGACACGGCCCAACTCGCCGCGAAGGTAAGGCGCCTGGTCGACGACGGTGTGCTGACGCCGGCGGCCGGACCGCTGGCCGCAGCTGTATACGGGTACGGAGGGGCGGCGCTGCTGAACCGTCAACTCGACTTGCTGCTGCGCGGCCGCAGCTTGCTGTGGCGCTTGCTCTACCGGATGAGCCTGCTGTTGCTCGAACGCAAGGCGCCGTATCGCAACGAGGCCGACCTGGTCGAGCGGATCGGCTTCCGGGAGCTGAACTACGGCGCGGTGACCGATGGTCTGCCGCTGGATCCGGCGGTCGCTATGCGCGAGTTCGCCACGGATGCACCGGCTTTCGAGGCTGAGCCGTTCGACCTCGTCGCCGCGATGCCGAACTTCAGCTGGCCGACGGTGGTCATCTCCGGTGGTCGCGATCTGACGACGCCACCCGCGATCGCGGAGCGAATTGCGGCGCTGGTCCCAGACGCGGTGCTGGTCCGCCTGCCTAGCGCTGCCCACAGCGCTCTCGATACCCGAGAGCGTGCGGTGTTCGCGATCGTGAAGGCCGTCAACGCCGGAGACCATCACCGGTTGGCGGCCCAGGCGGCCAAGCTCGACCGCCTGCCGGGCCGGCCCGTGATGCGGCTGCTGGTGTCGGCGATTGCCGCGGCGGCCGCGATCGAGGGCGTGTTGCCCGTCATGCTGCCGCGCGGGCTGCGGACCTCGGCGCACTGACCGCCGGCTCGCCGCGGCGTGTCACTTCGTGAATCCGATTGCGGTGTAGTTTAAATCGGCGAGGCCGGTCGGACCGTAGTTTGCCAAGTTGCTCCGCACCCCGACGTTGCCGGGGGCCTGGGTCAGCGGCAGTGAGAAGCCCTCGTCCCAAATCATCGCGTCAAGCTCGTTGGCCAGCGCGCGCGCGGTGCCGGGGTCCAGCTCGGAGAGCGTCTGCTCGATCTTGGCGTCGATCTCCGGGCTGCCGATCTTGCCGACGTTGCCCTCGCCGTGTGACGCATATATCTGCGTCAGCGACGACAACGGGAAGGCATCACCGGACCAGCCGAACTGTGCGATGTCGAAGTCGCCGACGTTGATGTAGTTGGTGAAGAACCCGCCACCGGGTTTCACGTCGAGGTTGAGTTTGACCCCGATCTGCGCCAAATTGTTCTGCGCGATCTGTGCGTACTGCCGAGTGCTTTGCGCGTCGTAGAGCACGTCGCGGATGACAAGCTGGCGGCCGTCCTTCTCGCGGAACTGCCCGTTGAGCTTCCAGCCCAGCTGGTCGAGCTCTTTGCGGGCCTGGTCGGGGTTGTAAGCGGCTGGTGCGCTGTTGTTTTGGTATCCCTGTTGGCCGGCCACGTAGATGTGATTGTTCAGCGGCCTCGGGTTGTCGGCCAGCCCACGCTGGGTGACATCGGCGATGGTCTGACGGTCGATGCCCTTGGCGATCGCCAACCGCAGCTTCGGATCGGACAGGATGGATCCTGGAGCACCGTTGAACGTGAAGTGGTACCAACTGGCCGACGGAGCGCGCCGGATCGAGATGCCGGGTGTGCGCTGCGCGATGGTGAGCTCGTCGAGCGTACCGAGCCCGGTCGCATCGATCGCGTTGTTTTGCAGCGCCGGGATTCGCGCGGCGTCATCGAGCACCACGAACGTGATCGAGTTCAGCTTCGGCGTGGCGCCCCACCACTTCGGGTTGCGGGCCAGCACAACGCGCTGAGCGGTCTTGTCCAGCGTGGTCACGATGAACGGCCCCGCCGACGGGCCCGGCCCGTTCAACTGAGCGGTGTTGAATGCCTCGGGTGTCCCGGTCACGCTTCTCGGCAGCAGCATCGTGTTGCCGGCGAACATGCCGCGCCAATCGGCATACGGTTTATCGAACGTCATCACCGCCTGGCGGTCGTCGACGCCGCGGGTCACCGACTTGACGCGCTCGGAACCATTGGTGGCGGCGATCGCGAATCTCCTGTCGACGCCGCTGGTCGCATGGATCTGCGAGGCGATGTCCTCCCAGGTGATCGGGGTGCCGTCGGACCACACCGCCTTGGGGTTGATCGTGTAGGTGACCACTTGCGGGTTTGTATTGGTCAGCTCGACGTTGGTGAAATAGTCGGTGTTGACCCTGCTGGAGCCGTCGGGCGCGATTACGAATGAGCGCGGCATCGTCGGCCTCATCACGGCGCCGGTGTCGACGCTGTTGCCGTCGATGTGCAGCGTGTTGAAGTTCGGCGGGTATTCGGTCAGCGCCAGCCTCAGGTCGCCGCCATCCCGCAACGTGGCCGGGTCCTGCGCGTTGATATCGCTGGTTTTGCCGAGCTCGGCGGGACCGCCGGCGGACGGGGTCTGGTGCCTGCCGGCACAGCCTGTGAACGTCAGACCCGCCACCACAACAAGCACAGCGATGCCCCGGAGTTTGCGCAGCCGCGTCATCCGAACGACTTTAATTGCGGTTCGGCTTCGGCTGTGGCACCGCCGCGAGCAGCCGTCGCGTGTATTGGTCCTGTGGCGACGCGAATACCTGCTGCGCGTCGCCCTGCTCGACGATCACGCCGTTGTGCATCACGGCCACCCGGTGGGCCAGGTGTTTGACCACCGACAAATCGTGCGAGACGAACAAATAGGACAGCTCGAACCGGTCCTGCAGGTCCAGCAGCAGGTTGATGATGCCGGCCTGGATCGACACGTCGAGGGCCGAGACGGGCTCATCGAGGGCGAGGATCTTCGGCTGCAGCGCCAGCGCCCGCGCGATCCCGATGCGCTGCTTCTGGCCGCCGGAGAACTCGGCGGGATAGCGGCTCGCGTCGGCGCGGCGCAGCCCGACGATGTCCAGCAGCTCGGCCACCCGCTCGTCGGCGCGGCGCTTGTCGAAGCCGTTGGCGCGCAGGGGTTCAGCCAGCACATCGAATACCGGCAGCCGCGGGTCCAGCGACGCGACCGGGTCTTGGAACACCACCTGCAGGTCACCTCGCAACGCGCGGCGACGCCGCTTGTCAAGCGTCGCGACGTCCTCGCCGAGCACCTCGATCTGACCGGATTGCGGCGCCGCCAGGTCGAGGATCTGATGCAACGTGGTTGACTTGCCCGATCCCGATTCGCCCACAATGCCCAGCGTGCGGCCCTGCGGTAGCTCGAAGCTGACGCCGTCGACCGCGCGCACCTCGCCGACGTGGCGGCGCAGCACCACGCCCCTGGTGAGCGGGAAGGTCTTGACCAGATCCCGCACCCGCACCACCACGGGCGGCTCGCCTACTCGAGGTTGGGCCGGACGGGGCTGCGTCGAGACGCCGTAGATCTCCGACGCGCTGCGCCCGGTGACCTCGTCGGTGCGGATGCAGGCGGCGGTATGGGCAGTGCCGACGGGAATCAGTTCCGGTTCCCCGTCGCGGCACGCATCAATGGCGAGCGGGCAGCGGGGCACGAATGGGCAGATGTCGGGCTCCAGGGTCGCCAGCGACGGGGGAGCGCCGGGGATCGGAACAAGTCGAGCGCCCTGCGGCGCGTCCAGCCGCGGCACCGAGCCCAGCAGGCCCACCGTGTACGGCATCCGCCGATCCCGGTACAGCACGTCCACTTCTGCCGTCTCGACCGCCCGGCCGGCGTACATCACCAGCGCCCGGTCGGCGAACTCCGCGACCACGCCGAGGTCGTGGGTGATGATCAGCACGCCTGCGCCGGTGACGTCGCGCGCGGTCTTGAGCACCTCAAGAATCTGGGCCTGCACAGTGACATCCAGCGCGGTGGTGGGCTCGTCGCAGATCAGCAGGTCCGGGTCGTTGGCGATCGCGATCGCGATGACCACGCGCTGACGCTCGCCGCCGGACAGCTCGTGCGGAAACGCGCGGGCCCTTCGCTGGGGTTGCGCGATGCCGACCAGCTCGAGCAGTTCCACCGCGCGCTGCCGCGCAGCCCGCCGGCCAACATCGCGGCTGTGCACCTCGATGGCCTCGGCGATCTGGTCGCCGACGGTGTACACGGGAGTAAGCGCCGACATCGGATCCTGAAACACGGTGCCGATGGTCTTGCCGCGAATGCGCGACATCGGCCCGTCGGCCAACCTGAGCAGTTCGGCGCCGTGCAGTCGCACCGATCCGGATACCTCGGCGTACTCGGGCAGCAAGCCGACGATTGCCATGGCGCTGGCCGACTTCCCGGATCCCGACTCGCCGACCAGCGCGACGACCTCCCCCGGGTCGACCGAAAAGCTCATGCCGCGCACGGCGGAGACCCGCTCGGCGTCGGTCGTGAACGTCACCCGAAGGTCGGCGACCTCGAGCAGCTCGCTCACTTGCGCTGCCTCCGCCGCAGCGCCCGGCTGCCGGGATCGAGCGCGTCGCGCAGCCCGTCGCCAACCAGGTTGGCGCACAGCACGATGGCGATCAGCACTCCGGCCGGAAACAGAAACACCCACGGGAACGTCGTCACCGATGGGGTGCCGTCGGCGATCAGTGTGCCCAGCGACACGTCGGGGGGCTGTACGCCGAAACCCAAGAAGCTCAACCCGGTTTCGGCCAGGATCGCCACGCCGACGTTCAACGCGGTGTCGATGATCAGGATCGACGCGACGTTCGGCACGACGTGGCGGGCGATGATCTGCCAGCTGCTTACGCCCATATACCTCGCGGCCGCGACGAATTCGCGTTCGCGAAGGCTCATCGTCATGCCGCGCACGATGCGTGAGCTGATCATCCAGCTGAATCCGGCCAGCAACACAATCAGCCAGAAAATGCTGCCGGATTGTTTGGTGCGCGGCGTGACGATCGCAATCAGGATGAAGCTCGGGACCACAAGCAGCAGGTCGACGACCCACATCAGCGCGCGGTCACGCCAGCCGCCGAAATACCCGGCGGTCGAGCCGACAGTGGCGGCGATCACCGTGGAGATCAGCGCGACGCAGACGCCGATCAGCATCGACTTCTGCATGCCACGCAGGGTCTGGGCCAATAGGTCTTGGCCCAGTGAGTTGGTGCCGAACCAGTGGTCGACGGTCGGCGGCTGCAGCAGTGCGGTGTAGTCGAGGTCGGTGTAGCTGTACGGCAGCACCGGCGGCAACGTATAGCAGGCGATGAACAACGACACCAACAGGACCAGAGAGGTCACCGCGGGTTTATTGCGGAGGAATCGGCGCAACACCAGGTGGCGTCGCGATACGAACTTCGCGGCGTCGAGACCGGCCCGCACGGTGGCGGTTGTTTCTGGAGCGGCGGTCACGACACCCGCACCCGGGGGTCAAGGGCGGCGTAGATCACATCGGACAGTAGGCCGGCGAGCAGCACAGTCGCGCCGGTGAACACGGTGATTGCGGCGACGATGTTGGTGTCCTGCGTCGCGATGCCCTGAACCACCCACTCACCCATGCCATGCCAGCCGAAGATCTTCTCAATGAACACCGCCCCGGTGACCAGTCCGCTGACACCGTAGGCGAACAGGGTCGCCATCGGAATCAGTGCGGTGCGTAATCCGTGTTTGAACAGCGCTTTCCGCCGAGTCAAGCCCTTCGCGCGAGCGGTGCGGATGAAGTCCTGACCCAGCACGTCGAGCATGGCATTGCGTTGATAGCGGCTGAAACCCGCAATGCCGATTGCTGCCAGTGCGATGGTCGGCAACACCAAATGCTGCAGGCGGTCGACGAATTGGCTCCACCACCCACCCGTCACATTGGGTGACGTCTCGCCGGTGTACTCGAAAAGCTCGACGCCCAAAAAAGAATTCACCCGCAGTGCAACGAGAATCATCAGGCTCGCGATGACGAAACTCGGGGCACTCAACAGCAGTAGCGACAGCACCGTAATCAAGCGGTCGGACACGCGGTACTGCCTGATCGCACCCCACGCACCGACCACCACGCCGATCACCGTGCCGACCACGGACCCGATCACCAGCAGTCGCAAGCTGACCCCGATACGGCGCCACAGCTCCTGCGACACCGGCTGTCCGGTGATCGTGGTGCCGAAGTCTCCCTTGACCGCGCCGGCCACCCAATGGCCGTAGCGCAGTGGAACCGGTTCGTTCAGATCGAGCTCCCTGGCCTTGGCGTCGATCGCGGCCTGTGGGGGCCGCGGGCTGCGCTGCAACAGGCTTTCTAGCGGGTGGAAGGCCACCGAGGTGAGGCCGAAGGTCAGAAACGACGCCAGCACCAGCAACACGAGATAATTGAGTAGCCGGCGCACCAGGAAGCGCGTCATCGGCGGCTGCCGTGTCCGTGCTGCATGCGCTCAGAGTAGGAGATTGGACGGCTAGTCAACGGCCGTGCGGCCGG
Organism: Mycobacterium sp.; assembly: GCF_035640695.1. Classification (GTDB taxonomy): domain Bacteria; phylum Actinomycetota; class Actinomycetes; order Mycobacteriales; family Mycobacteriaceae; genus Mycobacterium. The sequence continues at coordinate 9,198 of NZ_DASQVQ010000076.1, read as the reverse complement.
TAGCTGTGTATAAACTGTGAACTTGCTGTCGGATGGGTGCCGTTACGACCGCTGGCGGCGGGCGAGTAGCCCCCGGTCTGGGCCTGGGGTTTGTGCGTTTTCACGAATGGTCGTGATCGTGACCGGCCCATCTCGAAGTGGCCGTTGATAGCATCGGCACCCACCAGTACGAGGAGGTCCCAATGAGTGTGACCGACGAATATCTGGCCAACAATGCGGCGTATGCAAGCGACTTCAAGGGACCGCTGCCGTTGCCGCCGAGCAAGCATGTCGCGGTGGTGGCGTGCGTGCCATGAAGGAGCTGTCGTATCGGATCGAACGGGGCTGTGCGGCGCCGCCGGCGCTGGTCTATGGCGTGTTCGCGGATGTCGAGCGCTGGCCGACGTGGATGCCGGGCGTGCGCCGCGCCGCCTGGGATGTTGAGGGTCCCGCAGGCGGCGCAGGCGACGGCGCGATCAGGCGGTTCGGCGCACCCGGGGTGACGGCGCGGGAAAGGATCGTCGTCGCCGATCCGCCGCACCATCAGGGCTACACCCTGTTGTCTGGGCTTCCTCTCGACGACTACCGGGCCGACGTGCACATCGATGAGCGTCCCGGGGGGTCGCTGATCAGGTGGGAGGCCACGTTCCGGTCGCGAATCCCGGTTGTCGGCAAACTGCTCGAGGCACTGATGACCCTGGCCATGACCGGCGCGGCGCGGGCGCTGGCGAAAGAGGCGGAGCGCCAACACAGGCTGCCGTAGGCGTCAGCCGAGCTTGTATGTGGCAATCGCCTTCGCGACGAGATCGCCGTTCGACAGCAGTATTTCGGCCTCGCAGTTGACAAGTGACCTGCCGCGACGCAACACACGCCCGACCCCGATGAGATCGGTCGAGCGGGCGGGCGAGCAGCCGCAACCGCACGTTGTCCGGCTCGAGAACGTCGGCGACGATGCCCAGCTTCTTGACGAACGGGGACGCGGGCAGGAACCGGGCGATGACGTCGCGGCCGTCCTTGGGCGCTTCGGTGCAGGTCGACATGCGCCCAGTATGTCGGTTGAGCCGTGATCAGCCGCCCGACCCGTATGGGCGCGTGAGGATCTCCAGGTAGTGCCCGGCCGGATCACAGAAGTAAACGCCGCGGCCGCCGTCATTGTGGTTGATCTCGCCCGGGCGGGTCGCGCCGGGATCGGCCCAGTGGTCGAGCCCCCACGACTGGATGCGCCCGTAGATGTCGTCGAACTCTTCTTCTGACACCAAAAACGCGTAATGCTGTGGGCGGATCTCGTCACCGGCCGGCGTCTCGGCGTAGTCGAGGTCGACGCCGTTGGGCAGCCTCACCGTCAGGAAGTGGGCGAACGGTGCAGGGCTCGGGAGATCGAACAACTCGGTGAGGAATGTTGCCGACTGTTTCTTGTCGCGGGCGGCGACGATCGTGTGGTTGAACGTGATGGTCATCGAAGACCCCCTGTACGTCGGCGCCTCCATGCCTGACGCGGCCCGTCACCGGCACGCGACGCTGTTGCCAGTCAACCAGTTTCAATCGATCCGTGGCAACTGCCTGGGGCGGGGCGCAGCGACCGGGGAAGCACGTTGCAGGATGAGGAAATGGCCGGCGGCGACATCCTGATCTGGGACCGCGTACTGCTGCGACCGCCTCGGCTCGATGACGCCGAGGCTTTGTTCGCGTGCATCGCATCCGATCCGGAAGTGACCCGATACCTGTCGTGGATGCCGCACTCGGATGTCGGCGAGACTCGCCGCGTGATCACCGAGCTGTTCAACGTCGGCGACGAGCAGACATGGCTTATCGAACTGCGTCAGACCGGTGAGGCGGTGGGGCTGTGCGGTGTGCGGCGGGTCAGCCATGCGGTGGAGCTGGGCTACTGCCTTGCCCGCGAATGGTGGGGCCGCGGAATCATGTCCGAGGTGCTGCGGCTGTTGCTGACCGAGCTGCAACGCGACCCCAGGGTGTTCCGGGTGTGGGCGGTGTGCCATGTCGACAACGCACGATCGGTGCGGCTGCTGCAGCGCAGCGGCCTGTCGCTGGAAGGGCGGCTGGTGCGCTACGGCATGTACCCGAACCTCAGCACGGAGCCGCAGGACTCGCTGCTGTTCGCGAAGGCCATGCGCTAGCAGAACCCGGGCCGCACCGGAAGGGCCGGCAATGTCGGCTCCGACGCCCCACGAACCGCTCATAGTCGTCGCTTTGAAGAGAGCATGCGGGGCTGCCGCGCCATCGGTGTGGCCTTGGTCTCGTGCCGTGAGATTATCCGGTTCCCCGTGATACCAAGGGTTGAACGGGCTGGCGTAGGACGGCCGGCGAGGAGGCGACGATGCCGACGAGGTTCGATCTACGGGATCTTGCTGTGCCGGTGATCGTCGCGCCGATGGCGGGCGGGCCGTCGACGCCGGAGCTGGCGGCCGCCGGAACCAACACCGGTGGCCTGGGATTCGTGGCGGCCGGCTACCTGGCGGCCGAGGCGTTCGCGGACCGGATCGTCGCCGCAAGGAAGCTGACATCGGGCCCGCTTGGGGCGAATCTCTTTGTGCCGCAGCCCAGTGCGGCCACGCGAGATGGTATCGAAGGCTATGCGGCTGCACTGGCTGCCGAGGCGCAACATTACGGCGTGCGGCTCGGGCAGCCGCGCTACACCGACGATGAGTGGTCGGCGAAGCTCGACGTCCTGCTCGACCTGCGGCCCGAGGTGGTGTCGTTCACGTTCGGGTTGCCGACGACGGAGGAGTGCGCGCGGCTGCGGGACGCCGGGATCACGACCGTGGGCACCGTGACAAGCATCGACGAGGCGCAGACGGCGGTGGCGCGCGGTGTGGACGCGCTGGCGGCACAGGGCCCGGGAGCGGGCGGGCATCGCGGCACATTCGACCCCACGGCGCGGCCCGCGACCGAACCGTTGCCCGAGTTGCTCGGCGCGGTGCTGTCGCGCGTCGATGTTCCTGTCGCCGCGGCGGGCGGCCTCATCACGCCCGACGACGTCCGACGCGTCCTGCAGGCCGGCGCCGTGGCCGCTCAACTCGGCACCGCGTTCCTGCTGGCGGACGAGGCCGGAAGCAGCCCGGTGCACCGGGCTGCGTTGCAGGACGCGCAGTTCACCGAAACCGTTGTGACGCGGGCGTTTTCCGGCCGTTATGCGCGCGGGCTGCGAAATCGCTTCATCGATGAGCACGAGCCCGAGGCACCGTTCGGTTATCCCGAGATTCACTACCTGACCAGTCCCGTCCGGGCGGCCTCGGTGCGGGCGGGCGACCCGCATGCGACGAACGTGTGGGCCGGCACCGGATTTCAGAAGGCCAAGGCCGCCCCGGTCGCCGAGATCATGGGGGAGCTGGCGTCGTGCACGTAGGCATGACAATGCCGGTGATGGAGCCGGACCTCGATGCGGCGACGCTACAAGCCTGGGCGCGGGACATCGACGACGGGCCGTTCTCGTCGCTGTGTCTCGGCGAGCGGATAGCGTTCGACAACCCCGACACCCTGACGCTGCTGGGTGCGCTCGCGGCGTGGACGCACCGGGTTCGGTTGGTCACCACGGTGATTGTGCCGCAGTTGCATGACCCGGTAATGCTCGCCAAGGGTCTCGCGACCGGCGACGTGCTCAGCGGCGGCCGACTCACCGTCGGCCTCGGGGTCGGCGGTCGTGCCGAGGACTATCACGCCGTGGGCGCCGACACCCAGGCCCAGACGATGCGCGGTATGGCCGAGCGGGTCGCGGTCATGAGACGCGTCTGGGCGGGCGAGAAGGTGACGGAGTCGATCCGTCCCGTCGGGCCGCGACCGGTGCAAGCGGGCGGCCCCGAGCTGCTCGTCGGCACAATGGGGCCGCGCACGGTGCGCAGCGCGGCGGCGTGGGCCGACGGCCTGGCCGGCACGACCCTGGACTTGGATGTGGCGAAGGTGCACAGTCTGTTCGAGGTCGCGCGGGCCGCATGGGCCGAAGCCGGCAGGCGGAAGCCGCACCTGACCACGTCGTTCTGGTTCGCGATCGGGGACGAGGCGGACGCTCGCGCTCAGATTCACCGGCATCTGCGGCATTACATGAATTGGGTCCCAACCGATTACGTCGACGTGATGGCGCCCGCCACCGGCTGGGCCGGCGGTGAGGGTGAGCTTCGTGACACTCTGAAGAAGTTCGCCGACATCGGAACCGACGAGGTGCAGCTCATCCCGACGAGTTCGGACGTCAGCCAGCTGCGCCGGGCCGCCGGCGTGGTCGCCGACCATGCCTGACGCGTTTCATCGAAGTTCGAACGGAATCTCGGCAACTAACGTGGTGCCATCTCCCGGGTGGCTCGTGATCGCGATATGCCCGCCGAGCGCCTGGACGCGGTCCTTTAAACCGATCAGCCCGGATCCCTTGCGGAGGTCGGCGCCGCCGATTCCGTCGTCGCTGACCGAGAGGCGGACGGTCTCATCGCAGGCGGCCACGCTCACCGTCACCGTCGACGCTTGTGAATGTTTGGCGGCGTTCGTTAGTGATTCGGACACCACGTAATACGTGGCGACTTCGACGGATTCGGGCAACCGTCGTTTGACGTCGACAGTGAGTTCGACCGGAACCGGTGAGCGACCGGCGAGTGTCCTGAGGGCCGGACCAAGTCCGCCCCTGGACAGGTTTGCCGGATGGATGCCACGCGAAATCTCTTGCAGCTCCTCGGAGACCCCGACCAGCCCCATCGCGATGTCGGAAATCTGCTTCTTGAGCGCGTCTTGGTCCGCCGGCACCGCGACCTCCGCCGACCGCAACTGCAACCCCAGCGACACCAGCCGCTGCTGCGCGCCGTCGTGAAGGTCGCGTTCGATGCGGCGCCGCGCGCCATCGGCCGCCGCGACGATCCGGGCGCGAGACGCCGTCAACTCGGCGCGCGCGGTGGCGTTCGCGATGGCGATCCCAACGAGATCGGCGAAGTCGGCGACGCGCGCCTCGGTGTCGGCTGGAGGTGGTTCGGGTTGCGACGATCCAACGATCGCCACGCCCCACAGCCGCCCCCCGACGACGATCGGCGCTCCGACGCCGGAGCGAAGCCCCAATGCTCGCACCCGTTCTGCGGCCGGCCCCGCCGCGTCCTGGTGGCTTTCGATCCGGGCGGGGCTGCCGGTGCGAAACACCAACCCCGCGACATTGTCGCCCTCGAGCGGAAGTACCGTGCCGACCGGCATCCTCGGCGATCCCGCTTCGTCGTGGGCCGCCACGAGAACCGCAGAGCCGTCGGGCTCGTAACGGAACAGACCCGCGTTGTGCACACCCAACGCCTCGGCCATTTCGTCAGCGACTGCCGTGAACACCTCCGTGGCGGAAACCCCTCGCGCCACCAGGGTGGCTATATGACGTAACGCGGCCTGCTGCTGAGCGAGCACGCTGACTTGGGCAGCCGCCCGGCTCGCCTCGCGTCGGCGTTGGTCCGCTTCGGCTGCGCGCAGGCGGGCCTGGCCCACCAGCGCGTTGGCCAGCAGCGCGATCGGCAGGAAGACGAGTATCGCCACCGAAGCCTGCGGGCGTGTCGGCAGCAGCCCGCCGCCGGTCCCGAGGTGGGAATACATGTAGACGGCGGCGCTCGCCAGCGTGGTCAACAACGCCAGCCCGAACCCCCATCCGGCCGAGATGATCAGGATGCCGAGCAGGAAGACGGCGCCGAAGGTGTTACCCGGGCCAACCTGCTGGAGGACGTGGACCAACACCGTTTCTGCGGCGATCAAAATGGCGGCGACCGCGACGCCGAGGCTCAGCGGCGGTGCGGTGGGGTGCACCAACAGCGAGAGCAGCCGTGCGCGTACAGCCGGCCGCCCCGATTCGGCATCGACCGGGTGGCCGGAGGAATCCGTTGACCTCGATTCGTCGCGCATGCACCTCTAATTGTGATTCGGTCGTCTTGCTGAGTTAACACCGACCTCGTCGGCCCGATTCCTTTCCGGCCGGCGCGCGGTCCATATAGCCATGGAACCGATCAAGCTCAACGATGTGGCACACGAGGTGCTCGACGGACCGCACGTTTCGATCCTCGCGACGTCCAACGCCAATGGGCGGCCGCAGTCGTCGGTGATTTTCGTCAAGCGGGACGGCAACGCGGTGGTGTTCAGCACGATCAAGGGCCGCCTGAAGACTCGCAACATGCTCCGCGATCCTCGGGTGAGCCTGCTGGTGGTGAACCCCACGACGGGCCGTTACGTCGAGATCCGCGGCACCGTCGACATCACCGACGACCCGGAGAAACGACTGCTGCATGAGATGTACGACAGATACATGGGCGGTGCGACACCGCCGCCCGAGCCGGACGCCGAACGGTTGATTGTTCGAATCACCCCCGAGAGGCTCTACCAATGGCCACCGGCAGCGCCGAGCGCTTGAACACAGACTTCGCCCGCGACACCGAGCCGTTCCGGCGGGAACTGCTAGCGCATTGCTACCGCATGCTCGGCTCTGTCCAAGATGCCGAAGACACCGTGCAGGAAACCTACCTGCGCGCGTGGCGGTCCTACGGCGGCTTCGAGAACAGGTCGTCGGTGCGCACTTGGCTTCATCGCATCGCGACCAACGTCTGCGTGACCGCTCTGCAGCACGGCAACCGGCGGATGTTGCCATCCGGGCTCGGAGGTCCCAGCGATGATCCGCACGCCGAGCCTGTCGCGGCGGAATCAAATGTCAGTTGGCTGCAACCTATTCCGGACGCCCTGGTGGAGTCGGCCTACGGAGATCCGGAGGCGGTCGTCACTTCGCGCGAGAGCCTGCGGCTCGCGCTGCTAGCCAGCCTGCAGTATCTGCCATCACAACAACGCGCGGTGCTGCTGCTGCGAGATGTTTTGGCGTTTCGTGCCACGGACGTGGCCGACATGCTCGGGATCAGCGTGTCTGCCGTCAAGAGCGCGTTGCAGCGGGCGCGTGCCAACATCAGGGACGCGGCACCGACGCCCGACGAGATCACCGAACCGACCGAACCGCGCGCTCGCGAACTTGTCGACCAGTACATCGCCGCCTTCGAAAACGCCGACACCGCAATGTTGCAGCGAGCGTTGCGGCACGACGCCGCACTGGAAATGGTCGGCTCCCGCACATGGTTCGACGGCGTCGTCAGCTGTGTGCCATACCTGGCGAGCCAGGTACTGGGATCCCGCGGAGACTGGCGCATGGTCGCAATTGCCGCGAACGGGCAACCGGCGGTGGCGGCCTATCGTCGCGCCGACGACGGCGGCCTGCACGCATTCGGCATCGCCGTGCTGACGGTCACCCTGGCCGGCATCACCCGGATCGTCGTTTTCGGCGATCCGGGCTTGGTTACCGCGTTCGGTTTACCGGAATCCGTCGCGGCCTGACGGTAGCGGCGGCCGCCGCCGGCCACGGACACATCGCGGGGTGTCGTTATCGCGGGTGTCGTCATCGCGAGTGTCGTCATCATCTGGGTGTCGTCGGCTCAGATAGCTCTGTCACAGAGCTATTATGGGGGTGGTGGAGACCCGCGCCGACGTCGTATCCGAGCTGTTTGCCGTGGTCGGTCGATTTCGCCGTCAGCTGCGCCGATCGACGGGCGGCGGCTTCGACATGGCCGGGTTGACGGAGGCCCAGGGCGAGCTGCTGCGGTTAGTCGCCCGGCGACCGGGTATCTCGATCCGGGAAGCCGCGGACGAACTGGGGCTGATGCCGAACACCGCGTCGACATTGGTATCCAAGCTGGCCGCGGACGGCCTGGTGGTCCGCGCTGTCGACACAGACGACCGCCGGGTCGCGCGGCTGCGACTGACCCATCCGGCACAGCGGATTGCCGATGCGTCGCATGCCGCACGGCGGGCGGCGTTGTCGGGTGTGCTCGAAGAACTGGACGACGGCGAGCTCGACGCGTTGACGGGCGGTTTGCGGGTCATGGCCGTAGTGACCCAGAGGCTTCACGAAAGGACAACATGAGCGCGCTCAGCGAACTGGCCATCGATTGTCGACACCTGACCCATCGTTATGGCCAGTTTGTTGCGGTCGACGACCTGACCCTGCAGGTCGGCGCCGGCGAGACCGTCGGCCTGCTCGGGCCAAACGGAGCAGGCAAGACCACAGTCGTGCGCGTGCTGACCACGCTGACACCGGTTCAGTACGGCGAGGTGTTCGTATTCGGCCTCGACACCCGTCGGCACACCATGGATATCCGCTACAACATCGGCTATGTGCCCCAGCAGCTTTCGATCGAGCCGGCGCTAACCGGCAGACAGAATGTGGAGTGGTTCGCGCGGCTCTACGATGTGCCGCGCGCCGAGCGGAATGATCGTGTCGAGGAGGCCCTCGGTGCGATGAAGTTGATCGACGTCGCCGACGGACTGGCCAGTACGTACTCCGGAGGCATGGTGCGGCGGCTGGAACTGGCCCAGGCGCTCGTCAACCGACCGTCCTTACTAATACTGGACGAACCGACCGTGGGCCTGGATCCGATTGCGCGCGACGGTGTGTGGTTGCATGTGCGGCGGATGCAGGACGAGTTCGGGATGACGGTGCTGCTGACCACCCACTACATGGAGGAGGCCGACGCACTGTGTGACCGGGTCGCGCTGCTGCACCACGGCACGCTGCGGGCTGTCGGGTCGCCCGCGGAATTGAAGGCGGCGGTGGCGCCCGATGCGACGCTTGAGGACGTGTTCCGGCATCACGCGGGATCCGAACTCGGCGGCGACACCTCAGGTACCGGCCTGCGCGAAATCCGTTCGACGCGAAGGACGGTGCGTCGTGTCAGTTGAGCACGCGGCCGAGTCCAGGATCGTTCGCGCGCCACGCGGCTGGCGGCGGCTGCGCGGCTTGGTGCTACAGGTCGGCACGTTTTCGTTGGTCGAGCTGCAGAAGTTGCGCCACGATCGCGCCGAGCTCGTCACCCGCATGGTGCAGCCGGCGCTGTGGCTGCTGATATTTGGAACGACGTTCTCCCGGCTGCGCGTTATCGACACCGGCCATGTTCCGTATCTGGCGTTCCTGGCGCCGGGCATCATCGCGCAGTCGGCGTTGTTCATCTCGATCTTCTACGGCATTCAGATCATCTGGGATCGCGACGCCGGGGTACTAGCCAAGCTGATGGTGACGCCTGCACCCGCATCGGCGCTGATCACGGGCAAGTCGTTCGCGGCCGGTGTGCGATCGGTGGCGCAAGTGATCGGCGTCATCGCGCTGGCGTATTTGACGGGCGTGCAGATGACGGTGAATCCGCTGCGAATCCTGGCCGCGATGGGTGTTGTCGT
>NZ_DASQVQ010000075.1:0-16451 GCF_035640695.1 Mycobacterium sp. | reverse complement strand
CGGACTAGTGGCAGCCATCGCGGTGGCCGCGCTCATCACCGCCTACCTCGCCCGGGGCGTCGTTCGTCCGGTCCGGCGGACCGCCCTGATGGCCGAGCGGCTCGCCGCCGGCGACTTGGCGGCACGTGTGCCGCAGACGGGTGGAGCCGAGATCGGTGTGCTCGAACGCGCGTTCAACTCGATGGCGGAGTCGCTGCAGCGCAACCGTGACGAGCTGTCCCGGCTCAACGACGAACAGCGCGCGCTGAGCCGGGTCGCCAGGCTCGTCGCGCACGGGAGGCGGTCCAACGAGGTATACGCCGCCGTCGCGAAGGAAGTCGGGCTGCTGCTGAATGCGGAGATCACCAGGCTGCTGCGCTTCGAGGCCGATGGCGGCGCGACGGTCGTCGCGGCGTGGAAGCGGTCGGGCGACCCCTTGCCGAGCGGTTGTCGCATCGCTGTGGACCGGACCGTCGCAGCGCCGGTGCGGCAGACCGGCACGCCGATGCGGATCACAGAGCAGTCGCCACCGGAATTGCCGGAAGGCTCCTATTCCGCGGTGGGCACACCAATCATGGTTGGCGGGACGCTCTGGGGGGCGATGACCGCGTTGACGCCGCACGATCGTCCGCTGGCCGAGGGCACGGAGGCCCGGATGGGCGAGTTCACCGACCTGGTGGGTACTGCCGTCGCGAATGCGCAGGCGCGCGCCGATCTCGTCGCGTCGCGGGCCCGGATCGTGGCCACCGCCGACGAGTCGCGGCGGCGCATCGAACGCGACCTGCACGACGGCATTCAGCAGCGGCTGGTCACGCTCGCGTTGCGGCTGCGTGCTGTCGAGGTCGCCGTGCCCGCCGAGGCGCCGGAACTCGGTGAGCAGTTGGCGGCAGCCGGCGGCGGGCTGCTCGAGGCGATTGACGACCTACGGGAGGTCTCCCGCGGCATCCACCCGGCCATCTTGTCCGAGGGTGGCCTGGTGCCGGCTTTGAAGGCGCTGTCGCGCCGCTCGGCACTGCCCATTGAGACCGATCTGCACGTCGAAACGCGGCTTTCGCCCTACGTCGAGGTGGCGGCGTACTACGTCGCGGCCGAGGCCCTCGCCAACGCCGCCAAGTACGCCAACGCCTCGGTGGTCCGGCTGAGCGCAACTGTTCAGGACGGCTGGTTATCGATGACGGTGCGCGACGACGGCGTGGGCGGCGCCGACCCGTCCCGCGGCTCCGGGCTGCTCGGGCTCACCGACCGCGTCGAGGCACTCGGCGGAACGCTGACCATCGTCAGCCCCCGGGGTGGCGGCACTTTGCTGCACGTGGAGCTCCCGGTCACCGGCCGCCGACCGGATGAGGTCTAACTCAGTAGGCCCGCGCGACATAGGCCAGTGCACCCGCGTCTTCCTCGGTTTCCGGCAGCGATCCGTCAGCCAGTTGCAGGCACCGCACGGTGAGGCCGCTGGTGGCAAGGTCCTGCTCACCGGAGGCGCCAACCAATTCCCAAGGCAGGCGGGCGACGCCCGTTTGGGCCACCTCACGCGCTTCGTTGAGCGTCGCGCAGTCGGTGATCAATGCGTCACGGCGTGCGGTCGCCGCTTTGAGCATGTCGGTCTGGACGCGACCTGCCAGCCGCTGCACCTCGCCAACGACGTTCTCGACGCTCACCGTGTGTTTGTCGCGAGCGTCTCGCCGATAGAGCACGGCCGCGTTCTCTGCGAGGTCGCGCGGGCCGAGTTCCACCCGGATCGGCACGCCCTGCAAGTCCCAGTCGGTGGCCCGCCGGCCGAAGCCCTGAGCGACGTTGTCGTCCAGTCTTACTCGCACGCCAGCCAACTTGAGTTCCTCAACCAGCGCCGAGGCGGTGCGGGTGACCGCACCGTCGGTGTCCTTGACCACCACGACGACGACCTGGACCGGCGCCAGCGCCGGCGGCACGACGAGCCCGAGGTCGTCCCCGTGGCACATGATCAGTCCGCCCAGCATGCGTGTCGACGCGCCCCACGACGTGGTCCAGCAGAGCATGGTCGATCCCTCGGCGCTGGAGTAGCTGATGTTGAAGGCACGGCTGAACCGCTGGCCAAGTTCGTGCGAGGTAGCCATCTGCAGCGCCTTGCCGTCACGCATGATGCCCTCGCAGGTCATGGTGTTCGCCGCGCCGGCGAACCGCTCCTTGGCGGTCTTGCGGCCAACGATCACCGGCATGGCCAAAACCCGGCGCATGAAATCCCGGTAGACGTCGTGCAGGATGCCGCGGGCATAGTGCCGCGCATCTGATTCTTCTGCGTGCGCGGTGTGGCCTTCCTGCCACAGAAACTCCGTGGTGCGCAAGAAGATTCGCGGCCGTAGTTCCCACCGCACGACATTGGCCCACTGGTTGAGGAGCAGCGGTAGGTCTCGGTAGCTGTCGACCCATTTCGCCATGTACTCACCGATGACTGCTTCACTGGTAGGACGGATGGCAAGCGGCTCGGTCAATTCCTTGCCTCCGCCATGCGTCACGACGGCAAGCTCGGGACTGAATCCCTCGACATGCTCTGCCTCACGTTCGAAGAAGCTCATCGGGATCAGCAACGGGAAGTAAGCGTTCTGGGCTCCGGCGGACTTGATCCGTGCGTCGATCTCCGCCTGCATTCGCTCCCATATCGCGTAGCCGTTCGGCCGGATCACCATCGTCCCGCGCGCGGGACCGTTTTCGGCCAGCTTCGCCTTCGTCAGCACATCTTGGTACCACCGTGGAAAGTCTTCGTGCTGAGGAGTCAGCACCGCCATCTCGTTGCCCTCCCGGCATCATCAGTGCGGGATTCTTGCTTAACGCCCGGTGTTTGTCGAGGCAGAGCTTCTGTTGCGCGGCACTGGGACCATGTGGACGAGTGCGGACGTCGCTTAGAATGTCGCAACGGAACTCACCTTGGAGGGCAAATGCCATCCGCCTACAGACTTCTTCAGCTCGCCCTCGCGGTCTTTGGCGTGGTTTTTCTCCTTGTATATCCCCTGGCCCTGGTCTGGCCGTCGGGTTGGGCATGGCATTCCGGCGCGCCCCACCAGTCCGAGTACTTCATGATGATTGTCGGCCTGTACGCGACACTGGGCGTCTTCCTGCTCAACGCGGCGCGAAACCCGCCGGCCAATCTCAGCCTGATCTGGTTCACCGTGTGGTCCAGTGTCGTACACGCCGCAATCATGGCGGTGCAGTCGTTCGGCAGCAGACACCAGATGGGACACCTGTTGGGCGATGTCCCGGCGCTGCTGTTGGTGGCCGTCGTGCTGGCGGTGCTCGTGCTGTCATCCGGCCTCAAGCAGTCCGCGCCTGCGCCGATTCCTGCCCGCTGAGCGCGTGCCCGGCTCAACTGGCGGCTGAAACCTCCGTCACACCGGCCCGACCAGCAGCGTCGCGAGGCCGATGACGGTGCCGCTGGCAAGCAGTACGAGCCCAACCGGCTTGACCAGTTGATACCCCCAACGTGCGGTCTTTTCGCCGACCATGACGGCGGTCAGCGCAAGCATCCAGATAAGGCTGCCCACTCCGGTGGCGAACATCAGCAGCATCAGCGCCCAACAGCAGCCCAGGCACGCCAACCCATGGCGGACACCGATGTTCCACGCCGCGACCACACCGCGGCGGTAACCGCCGGCCAGAAAACTGAACGGCGACCGGCACCTCGTCAGGCATCGATCCTTCAACCCGCTGAACTGAAATGCGCCCGCCAGCACCAACACTCCAGCCAGGATCAGCCCAGACCGGTTGGCAAGCCAACGCGAATGCTCCACCGTCTGGTGGATCAGTTTGTCACTCCCGAGCGCCGCGAACGCGAACAGCAACCACACCGTCAGATAAGCAGCCACGATTGCCGCGCGGCTGCCCCGCCGTCCGGGCGCCCCGGCAGTCACGACCCAGAAGTGGCGCAGCATCGACGTGGTGGTGGGCAGCATCATCGCCCCGATCATCACCAGCCAGCTCGCGCCGAACATCGCTAGCCGCGCCGGCCACGCACCGGAAGAATGCAGCACGATGTCGTGGTTGCCGGTGCGCATTACGCCGGTCACCGCCAGCGCGATCGTCGCGGCCCAGCACGCCGTGGCCACTGCCCACGCCCACAGTGCCGGGTCCTTGCGGTCCAAGTCGCGATAAGTCGTCATCTCATCAGGTGTCGAACCGGAACGTCCCTTGGATCGCGTTGTGGCCGCTGAGGTCGAGGTCGGCCAGCCCGTATGCCGCAGTGGTGCGCTTGTATACGGCGGCCTTGCCCACGAATGCCGATGATCCGGGGATCGTGGAGAAGATGCTGTCGCTCAACGTCGTCGGTTTGCCGGTCGGGCCGCGGAATGGTTGGATTTCACAGTGGGTCACGCCGTCGATCGACAGCACGCCGGCACCTTCATCGATGGTGAACGCAATCTTTTTGGGCTCCACCGCGATGAACTCGCCGACCAATGCCATCAGGTCGCCGACCGGTCCGCCGAGCTTCCCCGTGAAGACCTCCCGTAGCGCTTCGTATTGCCGGCCGTCGGCCCGGTCATCGACGAACAGCGCGGCCTTCCAGTGGCCGGCCAGGATGTTCCCCGGCACGAATACGGCCATGGCGACGCCAAGATCGGAGACGTCGATTCCGCCAACCTCGCCCTTGTCCACGTACCAACACTGCACGGCATCACAGGTGCCGGGGTCCGGGTCCTCACCGACCCAGCACGGGCAGAGCGTCTTGCAGTTGCACACCTCCAGCAGCCGGCCCTCAAGGTGGTACGTCTTAGCCTCCACCGCGGTCATTTGCGTTCTCCTTAAGCGACTAGAGAACTAATCCTCCCACCGCCGACCGAGTCGTTGAGCGGTTCCGCCGAGCTTGACCCTGCGTTACGCCGAGGCTGCCAGCGCCCGCTGGTCCTCGTCGGCGAACGTGTCCTCCAGCTGCAGCGGCGAGTAGTCGACGTCGATGTCACCGACCGGCCGCCCCCGGGCGCTGTTGATCGTCCCGAAGCGTCGCATGCCCTTGTCGCTGGCGTACTGCAAAAACTCCTCCTTCGACAGGTCGAAGGGGACGTTGTCGCCGTATGGGGCAAAGAATTCTTCGGTGTTGCGCAACGCCAGCGGGATGAGCTCGTTCATTCGTGTTTCGAATACCGTCCAGTTGGCATCGTCGGCGGCGACGTGGCGCCGGCAGGTGAAGGTGCCCCACGCCATGTGCCGTCGCTCGTCGTCACCGATGCGCCGGACTAGTTCCTGCATACCGGGAAGGATGCCGCGCTCCACGCAAATCTTGTGCCACGCATAGTATCCCGTCAGGGCCATCATGCCCTCGACGACGTGGTTGTACACCACGGAGGCCCGAACCTGGGCCGCCGGCGAGGGATCAGTCGAAAGAGCACCGAGCGATTCCGGGAGCTCCTCGTAGAACATTTTGCGGTATGCCGGCAGGTCGTCGAAGTACCCGTGCAGATCGTCGGTGACGCCGACGGCGTCGAGCCACAACCGGAACACCTGGGTGTGTTTGGCTTCCTCGAACGCGAACTGCGTCAGATACATTTCGTCGCCGAGCCGGCCCTCGGCCCGCATCGCGGCCATGAACGGTTGGATGTCCTGGGTCACCGATTCCTCGCCGGCGATGAACTCGGCGCACAGCTTGGTGGCGGAGTCGCGTTCGGCCTCCGACAGCGACTCCCAGTCCGCCCGGTCGCGCGAGAAGTCGATGTCGGCTGGATTCCAGAACTTCGCATTGCCCCCGGCGAATAGCTTCAACGGCAAGCTATTCCAGTTCAAACCGCCCGCGCTGAGCGAGCCGAGTCTTGTCCGTGTCATTGGTGACCTCCTCAAATCGTGTTGGTGGTTGGGTCGATGGCCGTGTCACCGCCACTGCGGCGGCGTGGGACGGCGTGCACCGCCGCGCCTCCGGTCGCAGATTTACCCGTCGACGAAAAGGCGTCCGCCAGCACGGCGACGAGTCTGCGCACCGCCAGGGCCGGCTGCTCCGGTGTGGGCTCGTCAAGACCGAGGATCGGATCCATGCCCCGCACGTATGGTGCCAGCGCCAGATGCGGAAAAATCATCAGCAGCAGCGACAGCAACGCCTCGGTATCGGAATCGGCGCGCAGGTCGCCGCGCCGGTGCGCGTCGCGCACCAGCGGCCTCAACACTTCCAGGTAGTGGCGGTGGATGACGCTCCGCACACTGATGCGGGCATCGGTATCGACCTCGAAACTCGCCGCGGCGTGAAGCGAACGTTCCCGCGGATGATCGGCGAAGTACGCGACCCAGGCGTCGAGAAGGTCGGTGAGGAATTCGAAAAACGGTCTGCTGGCATCCAGCTCGCGGATGCGGTCCTCCATGTAGGAGCGCACCCGCTGGCTGCCGACATCGGCGATGAACGCGAATAGGTCGCGCTTGTCCGCGAAATACTGGAACAGGCTTCCCTTGGCAACCCCCGCGCGCCGAGCGATGACGTTCAGGCTGCCTTTTGAGAACCCGTGCGCTCCGAACTCGGCCTCTGCGGCCTCCACCACCGCGGCTCGACGATTCGGATCGAGACGAGCCCAGGTCACCGTCGGCACCGGCCCTCCTCGCGTTTATGACCACTGGTCATATTACGGTGATCCAGTTCACAGTCAAGGCCGCCGGGGCGTGCTAGGTCGTCATGGCGCTGGCGCTTCCGGGTATACCCGCGAACAGTTGCTCCCGCCGAAGCCGAGCACGGTGACGCTCACGCAGTGGTCGTAACTGCCGTCTGCATAGGTGGCGCCGTCGCAGTAGCTGCCACCGCCCCATGGCGTCCAGCCTCCGTTACCGCCTCCGCCACAATCCGCCCCGGCCGGTGCGGCCAGTACAGTTCCACCGGCCAACAGTGCGGCCGTGCCTAACGCGACGACGATTTTCCTCATTTCTTCTCCTTGTACTTCGATGGGTTCAACCCACCGGTGACCTCCTCACTTGGGATCCGAATGCCAGCGATCGACTTGCGACCAGCAATCGGTGTTGTCAGCGGCAGAATGGTAGCTACGGCTGGACGACCAGCCGTTGAACAAGGCTGATGAGTTAACCATGTCTGTCAGACGTTTCATCAGCGGCAACCGCTGGTTTTGATGCTAGAGATCAACGGCAGCGCTCGAGGGCGCTTTGCTGATTCCCGTGGCGGCGGCCGCGCGGCGAACGTGACGGCAGAGTCACACCCGCGACCGGACGTGCCGCTGGTGTCACGTTCGGCGGCGCAAAATATCGCGGCCGACCCCCTCGCGGCGGCCTTTGCTACCGCCCGCCGTCAGCGGATGACGCGGTGCACGTCCTGATTCGCCGCGCCGCCGTCCTGAGCAATCCACGGCCCTTCGATCGACGGGTCGAGGATGCCTTCCTCCAGCCACGTGTAACGATCGCCTAGCACGCCGCGGGCCAGCCTCCGGTCGGCCTCGTCGCAGTTGTGCCAGAGCTGGTCGAACAATTGCTCGGCCCGAACCCGGGCCTGGCGGCAGAACGCGTCGGCGAGCTCGACCGCGGTACCGTCCGCCCGGTCACGCTGTGCCCGCACACAGGCGGCGGTCATCGCGAACAGCTCCGCGCCGATATCCACAATCCGCCCCAGGAACCGCTGCTTGTGCTCCAGCTTGCCCTGCCATCTCGACATCGCATAGAAGGTGCTGCGCGCCAGTCGGCGGCTGGCCCGCTCGACGTAGCGCAGATGCGTGGCCAGCGGCCCGAATTCGGTGAACGACGTCGGCAGCTGGCCTTTGCCGGTGACCAAGGTGGGCAGCCAGCCGGCGTAGAACTTGCCCGCCTTCGCGACCGCTCGGGCCTTCTGCCGCGGATCGGCCTGCGGGTCGATGATGTCGCCGGCCACCGACAGGTGCACATCCACCGCCTCGCGGGCGATGAGCAGGTGCATGATCTCGGTGGAGCCTTCGAAGATCCGATTGATGCGCATGTCGCGCAGCACCTGTTCGGCGGGCACCCCACGCTCGCCGCGGGCGGCCAGCGACTCAGCGGTCTCGAAACCGCGCCCGCCGCGAATCTGCACCAGCTCGTCGGCGCTCAGCCAGGCCATCTCCGAGCCGTACAGTTTGGCCAGCGCCGCCTCGATCCGGATGTCGGTGCGGCCCGCGTCGGCCAGCTCACTGGCCAGCTCGACCATCGCCTCCAGGCCGTAGGCGGTGGCGGCGATGAATGCCACCTTGCCGGCCACCGCGTCGTGCTCACCGACCGGCCGACCCCATTGCACCCGCTCGCGGGACCATTCCCTGGCAATCTTCACACACCATTTCGCCGTGCCGGTGCACACGGCCGGCAGCGACAGCCGCCCCACGTTCAACGTGGACAATGCGATTCGCAGTCCGTCGCCTTCCCGGCCGATCCGGTTCGCGGCCGGGACCCGCACATTCGTCAGCCGGGTGAGGCCGTTTTCGATTCCGCGCAATCCCATGAACGAGTTGCGGTTTGCGACCACGATGCCCGGTGCATCCGCGTCCACCACGAATGCGGTGATCCCACCGCGGTGTCCCTCGCTCTTGGGTACTTGCGCCATCACCACCAGCAGGTCGGCGATCACGCCGTTGGTGGTCCACAGCTTGACCCCGTTCAGCACGTAGTCATCGCCGTCCGGGGTGGCGGTGGCGCGCAGCCGCGCCGGGTCGCTGCCCACGTCCGGCTCGGTGAGAAGAAACGCGCTGATCTCCCGCGCGCAGCGGGGAAGCCACGTTCGCTTCTGCTCCTCGGTCCCGAACATCGAAATCGGCTGGGGCACCCCGATTGACTGGTGCGCGGAAAGCAACGCGCCCAGCGCGGGATGCACCGAGCCGACCAACGCGAGCGCCCTGTTGTAGTACACCTGTGACAGGCCGACCCCGTCATACTCGGTCCCGATCTTCATGCCGAACGCGCCGAGTTCCTTCAAGCCCAGCACCACTTTGTCCGGGATCTGCCCGTCCCGCTCGATTACCGCGGCATCGATCTGCGATTCACAGAACTCGCGCAGCCTGGCCAGGAACGCCTCACCACGCTGCACCGCCTCCGCCGAGCCGCTCGGGTGCGGATGAACCAGGTCCAACCGCAATCTGCCGAGGAACAACTCCTTGCCAAAACTAGGCTGGCGCCACTGCGCCTCACGGGCGTGCTCGGCGACCTCCCTGGCCTGCCGCTCGCTGACTTCTCCGGTAACGGTCATGCGGACCTCCCACTGCTGGACCTACTCGACAGTAACCCGACAGCCGGTACCGGCGACCCGCATTGAGCAGGAATAGTCGGATCGGTTTGCGTCGGCGCCGCGATCACGCCGGCCTATAGCGGGCATTGCGAATCGGTATCAGACATCGCGTTCATGACCGGCACAATCCGCGTTCCTGTGCACAGCGGTAAACAACCGCACTCCTACCAAGAGGAGAGCACAAATGACAAGCATCACATCGGCATCGGCGGTCCTGGCGCGACGTTTGATCGTTGCCGCGGTGTTGGTGGGCGCAGTGATATTGGCGCCGGCCTACGCGATCATCGCGAACGACGGAGCGGCGATAGTGTCAACGCAGGCAAGGGGTCACCACGGCGGGCCGAACTACTGGTCCATCACCGGTGCTCGCATCGGCGCCCCCGGCGAGCGGGAAGTCAGCACCTACGGCGGCAGCCACAAGCACTTGTGGGTCGAGCAGCAGCTGTACGGACCCGGCGTCGTCGCCGTGCCGCGCGTGGACAACACCGTGCACCAGAGCCGCTGACACAGCCAACAAACCTGGCCGGTGACCGTCGGGTCACCGGCCTTTGTCGTGTATCAGGCGACGAATCCTTGACCGGCTCAGTCGGCGGATTGGGTGACGAGGCCGGTCCCCTCAGCGGATTCCGCTTCCTCGCCCCGCTCGGCGGATTCCTCTGCGTCGCCCTCTTCGTCGCCCTCTTCGTCGCCCACTTCGTGGCCCTCTTCGTCGCCCTCTTCGCTGGCTTCGGGCTCGGCTTCCTCGCCGGGTTCGGCTTCCTCCTCAGCGGGTTCGGCGTCGGCTTCCGCCAACGGCACCGAGACGGTGAGGATGCCCATGTCGTAGGTGGTGATGACGCCCTCGGTGTCCGCGCCGTCGGGAAGTGGCACCGAACGGACGAACGAGCCGTAGCGGAACTCTGAGCGGCCGCCGCCTTCGCTCTTCTGGCTGCGCTCGGCCGCGATGGTGAGCCACCCCTCTTCGATGGAGATGTCGGCGTCACCGCTCGGGTCGATGCCGGGGATCTCGGCGCGCACCTCGTAGCGGTCGTCTTTCATGTCGTGTTCGAGCGGCATCGCGCTTTTCTCGAGGGCGTGCCGTAGCGCGGCGAAACCGGGCAGGTCGGAGAGCATCACCACCAGACGGCTCAACACTGTTTCGAACTTGTCCTGATATGGCAGTATGCCCATGGGGTTCTCCTGAGTTGTTCTACGCCTTGACTTTTCGAATCCGACCACGCCCACCGAGTGCGTGCTGGATAGCGTAATGCATCGGACTATGCCACTGCGCGTTGACGCGTTTCCGGAGCGCTACGCGAACAGTTGGTTAACAACGTCTCGCCGGTCATGTGCCGGTCGGCGGCAGGCGATGCGGATCCTCTTCGAGGGCGGCGCGGTCCCAGCGGCCGAGGTCCGCCGCCGCGGCGTACGTGCTCTGCAGAAACTCCGAAAGCGTCCGGTCGGGGTTGTCGGCGGTGCGCACGGCCTCATACGGCAGCAGGAATTGACTGTATTCGTCGCTGTAGAAGGCGGCGCCGGGTTGCACCGAGTAGTCGGCGAAGCCGTCGGGTTCGGGATACGCGTAGGCGTAGAACGCGCCCTCTTCGCCGCCGCCGGGCCAGAAGCCGCAGCTGCTTAGCTCGCGCGAGTAGCCCTCCACCATCACCCAGTCGGGGCAGTTGGGCGCGCCGCCCGGATGCGGTGGTGCGGGCCGCCCGGAGAACCGGGTGCAGGCCAAATCCATAGCGCCCCAGAAGAAATGCACCGGGCTGACCTTGCCGACGAACGACGCGCGGAACTCCCTGATCACCCGGTCGGCCTGCACCAGCTGCTGCCAGAACATGCGTGCGGCCTCGGGATCGTAATCGGCGTGCTGATAATCCTCGCCGAACGGGATGGCCGGGTCCACCTCGTTGGGGTGCGCGACGATGTGCGATGCGATCCCCAAACCATCCAGTGCAGAAAGGGTTTCGCCGTAGAACTCCGCCACCGCCTTGGGCTCCAATGCCACCGATCGCCTGCTGCCGTCACTGTGACGGATCGCCAGCACATGGTCGACGAAGTCGAATTCCATGTCGAACAACGCCGTGCCGGACGGGATCGCATCGGTGGTCAATCCGCGCGGGCTGACATACAACGTCACCTGCCACCAGTGGTTGATCAACGGCATGTGCGCCAGGCGGATCTTGCCGACGATCTGGGTCCACATGTGCAAGGTGTCTCGGGTGGCCGTCCAGTCCTCAACCCGCAGCGATGGCCAGTTATAAGTCCTGACAGCGTCCTCCATCTCGGCTCCTCTCGGCGGATGACGACGCGACAGCCACCCCGAATCTACGAGGCTCGCCGCTGCGCGTCTAGGCCGTCGTTGGCCGGCGTGCAAGGGTTGACCGCATGACCGGCGTGGGGCAGACGGACGACCGCGCCACCGAACGCACCCTGTTCGGCCACCCGATCGGCCTGGCCAACCTCTTCGGGGTCGAGCTGTGGGAACGCTTCTCGTTCTACGGAATGCTGACGATCCTCGGCTACTACCTGTACTACTCGGTCACCGAGGGCGGTCTTGGGCTGCCGAAGAGCACCGCCACCGGCATCGTCGGCGCCTACGGCGGCCTGGTGTATCTGTCGACGGTGCTGGGCGGCTGGATCGCCGACCGGCTGCTCGGCATGGAACGCACCGTGCTCTACGGCGGCGTCGTGGTCATGGCCGGACACATCGCGCTGGCGCTGGTACCTGGGCTGGTCGGCGTCGCGGTCGGCCTGGTGCTGGTCGCCCTCGGCTCGGGTGCGCTGAAGGCCAACGCGTCGTCGCTGCTGGGCACCCTGTACCAGAAGGGCGATCCACGCTGCGACGGCGGCTTCACTCTCTTCTACCTGGGCATCAATCTCGGTGCTTTCATCGGCCCGCTGATCACCGGTCTGCTGCAGACACGCATCGGCTTTCACTACGGCTTCGGCGCCGCGGCGGTCGGCATGGCGCTGGGTCTCGCGCAGTACGTCGCATTCCGGCGCAACCTCGGCACTCATGGCCGCAATGTGCCAAACCCATTGCCGCGCAGTGCTGCCGGATGGGTGGTCGGCACCGTCGTCGTCGCCGCCGTCGTGGTCGTGGTTGCGTTTGCGACCCGGCTGGTGCAGCTCGCGAACCTGTCGCAAGTCACCACCGGAGTCATCGTTGCCGCATCGGTTGCCTATTTTGCGACGCTGCTGGCCAGCCCCAAGGTGAACTCCGAAGAACGCACCCGAGTGCGCGCGTTCATTCCGCTGTTCATCGCGAACGCGGTGTTCTGGTCGCTGTTTCAGCAGATCTTCACCGTGCTGGCGGTGTACTCGGATGAACGGATGAACTGGTCCATCTTCGGCTGGACCGCGCCGTCGAACTGGATCGGCTCAATAGAACCGGTCTGGATCATCGTGCTGTCACCGCTTTTCGCGACGCTGTGGACCCGGCTGGGCAACCGTGCCCCGAGCACCCCGCGCAAGTTCGCCTACGGCGTGATCGGCATGGGCGTCGCGTTCCTGCTGTTCCTGCCGATGGCGGGCGGCACAGGCAAGGCCGTGCCCGCATTGCTGGTGGTCGCCATCATGGCGGTGTTCGCGATCTCCGAACTGATGATTTCGCCGATCGGACTGTCCGTCACGACCAAGCTTGCGCCAGAGGCTTTCCGCGCCCAGATGATGGCGCTGTATTTCTTCTCCGTCGGCCTCGGCACGTCGATGTCGGGCCTGTTGGCCCGCTATTACCATCCAACCGACGAGTTCGCCTACTTCGGCATCACGGGTCTGGTGGCAATCGTCGCCGGGGTGATCGTGTTCGCGCTGACCTCCTGGATCAGCCGCCACATGGAAGGAGTGCACTGAAACCGTGACCATCAGCCTGGCCTACGACGACAAGATCGCGGTCCTCGATCTCGGTGACGACGAGAACCGCTTCTCACCAAGCTTTCTCGACGAAATCGACGGCCATCTCGACGAGGTGATCGGCGCATCGCCGCACGGGCTCGTCACCACGGCCGGCGGCAAGTTCTACACCAACGGCCTGGATCTCGACTGGCTGACGGCGCACGGCGATCAGACCCAGTCGTATGTCGGGCGCGTCCAGTCGCTGCTCGCCAGGGTTCTGACGCTGCCGATACCGACCGCGGCGGCGATTCCCGGACATGCATTCGGCGCGGGCGCAATGCTCGCGCTGGCCCACGACTTCCGCGTGATGCGGGCCGACCGCGGCTATTTCTGCTTTCCCGAGGCCGACATCCGTATCCCGTTCACGCCAGGCATGGCCGCGCTGATTCAGGCCAAGCTTTCGCCCCGGGCAGCGGTCGCGTCGATGACGACCGCCCGCCGGTTCGGCGGCATGGACGCGCACGCGCTAGGCATCGTCGACGACACCGCACCCGAAGGCGCCGTCACCGTCGCCGCCGTCGAAATGCTGCGTCCGCTGGGCGCCAAGGACACGGGCACCCTTGGCGCCATCAAACACACGATGTTCGGCCACGTCGTCGCGGCCCTCACCGCCGGTGACTGACGCCTATCACTTCCCACGTCGGGGCCCAACCTGAGACGATCCGATCGTGCGTCTGGGCTTACATGGGCTGGGCATCGGAGCCGGTGCCGACCGGCGGGTGATCGACGCCGTCGCGGTTGCGGCGGAGACATTGGGGTTTGCGACGCTGTGGGCAGGCGAACACGTCGTGATGGTGGACGAGTCGGCGTCCCGCTATCCGTACGCCGACGACGGCAAGATCGCGGTGCCTGCGGTCGCGGACTGGCTGGACCCGCTGATCGGACTTGGATTCGCCGCGGCGGCGACGAGCACGATCGGTGTGGCGACCGGCGTACTGCTGCTGCCCGAACACAACCCGGTGATCGTCGCCAAACAGGCCGCCACGCTCGATCGGCTCAGCGGTGGGCGGCTCACCCTGGGCGTTGGAATAGGTTGGTCCAGGGAGGAATTCAACGCGCTCGGTGTTCCGTTCGATCGACGCGGCGCCCGCACCGCCGAGTACGTCTCGGTCATGCGCACGCTCTGGCGCGATGAGGTTGCGTCGTTTCACGGTGAGTTCGTCGACTTCGACTCGATCCGGGTGAACCCCAAGCCGGTACGCGACCGCCGCATTCCGGTTGTGCTGGGCGGCAATAGCGATGCGGCCCTTCGCCGCGTCGCCAACTGGGCCGACGGCTGGTACGGGTTCTACCTCGACGACGTCGACGACGTGGCCGGTCGTGTCGCGCTGATCGAGCAGTTGTGTCGGGACGCCGGCCGTGATCGGGCCGAGCTGCGGCTGGCCGTCGCGCTGCGCGCGCCGCAACTGTCCGACGCGCCGGCGTTGGCGCAGTTGGGTATCGACGAGTTGGTCCTGGTGGCGGGTCCGCCCGAGGAGCCGAGCGAGGCACCCGGGTGGCTTGACGCGCTGGCGCGCCCGTGGATGGACGCGGTGCAATGCGACTAGCCCGGGTGTATGACCCGCCGCAACCCGACGACGGCGTTCGCGTGCTGGCTGACCGGCTGTGGCCGCGCGGTGTGCGCAAGGATGATCCGCGAATCGATCGATGGATCAAGGACGTGGCACCGTCATCACCGCTGCGGCAGTGGTATGGCCATGACCCCGATCGCCACGACGAGTTCGTCGCCCGCTACGAACACGAGCTCGACGAGCCCGGGGCCGCCGCCGCGCTCGACCAACTGCGTGAGCTCGCCGCCAGCGGACCCGTCACGCTGCTGACCTCGTCCAAAGACGTGGAGGGAGGCCACCTCGTCGTTCTGGCGCGCATGCTGGCGGGCGGCTGACGCGATGACCGCGGCGTGGGCGGTGGCCGCGGCCGGCGTCTTTGTCTGGCTCGGCATGGTGCTGGCCATCTCATTTCTGGAGGCACCACTGAAATTTCGGGCCCCGGGAATAACGGTGCCGCTCGGGCTCGGCATCGGACGGCTGGTCTTCCGCGCGCTCAACACGGCGGAACTCCTACTGGGCCTGGCGGTGCTCGTCGCGCTGTCCATCAAGGCTCCGCCGGCGCCGGTCGTCGTCGCGATCCTAACCGCGGTCGCGGCGTTGATGATTCAGGTGTTCGCCGTGCGCCGGTGGCTCAACCGCCGTTCCGATGAGGTGCTCGCCGGTGCCGAGGGCCCCCGGTCCCGCGGCCACTACGTCTACATCGCACTGGAAGTGGTGAAAGTGATCGCGCTGTTGACGACCGGCGCTCTGCTGCTGGGCGCTTAATTGCTGTAGCACCGGGGTCCGACATTTAGGTTTAGTGGCCGCATTAGCGCTGGGGGTCGCGGAGACAGGATTACGCTCAGGTGGTGGCGGCGAAGGCCAGCGCGCTCGGCGATTTCCTGCGGGCCAGGCGCGAACAG
The DNA here is from genome assembly GCF_035640695.1 of Mycobacterium sp. Lineage (GTDB taxonomy): Bacteria > Actinomycetota > Actinomycetes > Mycobacteriales > Mycobacteriaceae > Mycobacterium. The sequence continues at coordinate 975 of NZ_DASQVQ010000075.1, read as the reverse complement.
GTGCGCCCCGAGGATGTTGGGCTGGTGGCCGGCGCGCGGCGCCGAGTTGCGGGCTTGCGCCGCGAGGAGCTGGCGCTGCTGGCCGGCATCAGTTCCGACTACTACTTGCGACTCGAGCAGGGCCGCGATACGCACCCGTCCGACCAGGTGCTCGACTCGCTGGCGCGGGCGCTGCGACTGGACGTCAAGGCCACCGAGTATCTGCACCAGCTGGCCCGCCCGTCCGCTCGGGGGCGGGAGGCTCGGGGTGTCGACGCCACCGATGGCGTCGAAGAGTTGATCGATCAGTTTCCTATGCCAACGATCGTGGCCAGCCGCTGCTTGGATGTGCTGGCGGCTAACCCGGTAGCCCGCGCATTGTCGCCGGGTTTCGCCCCCGGGCAGAATTTCTTGAGCTGGCGGCTTTTGGATCCCGCCGCTCGCGAACTGTACGTGGATTGGGACGAGGCAACCGACGTCGCAGTGAGCGGGCTGCGCGAAGCGGCCGGAAGCGATCCGGATGATCCGCGCCTGCGGTCGCTGATCGACGAATTGTCAGCCGCCAGTGAGCGTTTCCGGGAACTATGGGCGCGCGCCGACGTGGGTTACCGGGTCGGCGTCATCCATATGCGCCACCCGAAGGTCGGTGATCTGTATCTGTACCCCAACAGGTTCAGCGTTCCGCACTCCGGCGGGCAGCACATGCTGGTGTATCGGGCCGAACCTGGAAGCGACTCCGCGAAGGCGCTGGAAGCATTGCGGGAACAATAGCGGTTTGACATATCCAGTCGCTCCGGCTCTATTTTTCTTGTAGGGCTTCGCATGGCCACGGGCGTCCGCGACTCACGCGGTGCTGAGGGTGGTCCTGCCAAGACCAGGATCACTGGGGCGATCCTGCCGACTCGTACGCCGGAATTCCCAACAGATTCCATACGTCCTTGTGGGTCGTACACGTTACGCGTCACTGGCCACCAACTGGTGGCAGCGCGCGGAGCA
>NZ_DASQVQ010000074.1:0-13787 GCF_035640695.1 Mycobacterium sp. | reverse complement strand
GAGGTCGCGGGTTCAAGTCCCGTCAGGGTCGCCATCGCGGCGAGGCACGCATCGGTGCCTTCCGGCCAGGTAGCTCAGTCGGTATGAGCGTCCGCCTGAAAAGCGGAAGGTCGCCGGTTCGATCCCGGCCCTGGCCACCAGGAGAATCACCAGTTCGCGGACCTATTTGGCTCTTGGCACGCGCGATCGATCCGCCAGAACCCGCGGGTTATCCGCCGTTTATCCGCAATCACGGTCGGCCGCCGAGCCCGTCGAGCGCATCGGCCACTCGATCGAGGTCGGAGTCGTAGAGGTCTGCATAGGTGTTCGCGGTCACCATGATCGATGCGTGGCCCATTATCACCTGCAACAGTTTCATGTCGGCTCCCGCCGATCGAGCCAGCGACGCGTAGGTATGCCGCAGGTCGTGCACGCGCATCGTCGGACGCCCGAGTTCGGCGATCCTCATCCGCCAGCCCACCGCCCGCTTCCAGCTTTCGATTCCGAGCCGCGAACCCTTCGGCGATGTGATCGCCGGTTCATCAGCCGTACGCCCGTCGATCCGCGGCAGGTGTTCACTCAACCGTGGCCGGCCACCAGCCGCTCCACGCTGAGCCCCAACGGCCAGTGTGTTGCGTTCTTCGGGAGTTAGGCGGGCTCCGACCCCACTCGCCGTCCTTGGCCTGATACGGGGTGAGCCCCGGGGAGTATTTCGAGCGCCCAGGCGTCACGCTCTGTTCGTCCGCGGCGACGCGTGGCGGCCGAGGAATGGAGGTTATGAGCGGCGTCCAGCGGTCGCATAAGTAGTGGTCGTCTTTCCTCTTTCGGACGCGCATGGCACATGGGTACGGAGCGGCCATTGTCTCGTATTCAAGTAGCGAACTACTCGCGTGCAACCGCGCATCGGGAGCGACGATCCCTGGTACGCCGGCCTTATGACGGACGGCCGTGTACTGAAGGGAGAATTTAAATGGCCGAGCGCAAGGTATTCGAGGACAGCGTCACGCCGCTACCCGACGAACCCGGGCCAACCCCGCGCGGGCTGCTCGTGCAAGCGGCCGAGCCGGAACACCGCGACGCGAAAATGACTGTCCTCTTCTCGCTGGAGATCCCTCCCGAGGACGAGGCGGACCTCGAACAGCGCGTCGCGCGAGGCGAGGTGGTTCCGGCCGATCAGCTGCAGAAGCGGTATGCCACGGACGCAAAGGAGCGTGAAAAGCTGGTGAAGTGGCTTAAGGCGCAGAACTTCGACGTGACAGAGGTTTCCTCGGACGGGACGAGCGTCTACGCGCGCGCGAGCGTCGATCAGATCGAAAAGAGCCTTGGCGTGGAGATGGTGCGGGTCACCAAGGATGGCGTCACCTATACGGCGGCGAAGAACGCGCCCAGCCTGCCGGCTGACGTGAGTAAGAGCGTTCACGCCATCATCGGACTGCAGCCGTTCCGCCAGGCAAGGAAGCAGAGCCGAATGTGTATGCTGCACAACGGTAATCTCATGTCGCTCGCCAATTCAGCAGGTGCGGCAGCCGGCAAGCGCAGCCGTACCCGGGGGCCTGCCAAGACGGCTAAGCCGTCGGCCGGCAAGCAGGCGGCGCGCGTCGCGAATAGCCCGCCGTATCTGGTGTCGGAAGTCCGCAAGGCCTACGGTGCGCAGGAATTGAACGTCACCGGTAAGGGTCAGACGATCGCCATTTTGATTGACACGGTGCCGGTCGCATCGGACCTGAAGGCGTTCTGGAAGGTTAACAACTTGCCGGGCTCGATCTCCCGCATCGAAGAGATCAACGTCAACGGCGGGCAGCTGCCTCCGGCCGAAGGCGAGGAGACGCTCGACGTTTCATGGGCGAGCGGTATCGCGCCGGACGCGAAGGTGCGGATTTACGCCTCCGGCTCCCTTCAGTTCGTGGATCTGGACCTCGCTCTCGATCGCATCATCGCCGACCTGCCGTCGCGGCCGGGAATGCGTCAGCTCTCGATCAGCCTCGGACTCGGCGAGCAGTTCTTCGGTGGGCCGAACGGCGAAGTACGAACGCAGCACGCAAAATTCCTGCGACTCGCCGCCGCGGGCGTCAACGTGTTCGTGTCCTCAGGCGACGCCGGCTCACGGCCTGATGTTTCCGGACATAGCGCCAGCGGGCCCACCCAGGCCGAATACGAATCGTCCGACACTAGCGTGGTGAGCGTCGGCGGCACGACCCTCAAGCTCACGTCGGCGGGCGACGTGGCGAGCGAGGTGGGATGGATGGGCAGCGGCGGCGGCAAAAGCATCTTCTTCTCGCGGCCTGCGTGGCAGACCGGTGCTGGCGTGCCAGCCGGAGGGGAGCGGCTGGTGCCAGACGTCAGCCTGGCGGCCGACCCCAACACCGGTGCCTTCCTGGTGCTGAACGGCAGACCGGTAGGGATCGGCGGTACCAGCTGGAGCGCGCCGGTCTGGGCCGGCTTCTGCGCGTTAATTAACGAGGCCCGCGAGAAGGCCGGAAAGGCGTTTCTTCCCTTCTTGAACCCGGTCATCTATCCCCTGATCGGAACTCAATCCTTCCGCGATATCCAAGCCGGGACCAACGGTGACTTCACTGCTGGACCCGGACACGATCTCGTTACTGGCATCGGGGTGCCCGAGGTTGGAGAGCTGACGAAGGCGCTGACCGAGCTGGATTAAGAAGCGTGCGAATACCTGCACACGCGCGGCTTGCTCCGGGGTCTTTGCACCGCAAGACACGGCTACGATTGCTGCCCTCACCGCGCGGAGGTGCCGGGTCGGGCTTCTGGAAGATCAAGAGTGAGTGTGAATATGAGTCTTGTGGCTGGTACTCAGGAGCGATCGTCAAGCGGCCTGCTGCGTTGCACAAGCGCCATTGGCCAGTCGTCCATCACCTAGACGGAGACCATCGATGCCCAGGCAGGCTGCGTGCTGATGAGACTGGTCAGACCAGCGCGGTAGGCGTCCAGGCCGTGGCGGTGAGTCTGGTCGATGGAACCACCCGAATCCACCGCGATCTGCACGCCCACATGCTCGTAGGGCAGGCCGGGCCACGCCAACGGCAGGTGCGGGACGATATCGAAGAGGTTGACCACCCGGAAGCAGACGTCGATCAGCAGGTTGAACGGCACAACGAAGTCATGCAGTCCGGGGCGTGGGCCACCGAAGGTCGTCAGTTTCGGTTCCGGGACAACCGATATGTTCTTGGCGATGTCCGGCGCGGCGAGCACCGCGAGGGCGGCGCCCAGGCTGTGCCCGGTGACAATCAATTGGTCGCAGCCCGCGCAGGCGGTCGGGAGATTCGCCGTCAGATTGGCCCGCATCGTCTCGTAGAGTCCCATCCACCCCATGTGGACGTCTCCGAAATCGGGTACCGGCCGATAGCGTGTCGTGTCGAAATCGAGGTTCTCCAACCACTCTGTCTGCGTTTGGGTACCGCGAATTGCGACGAATGCTGTCTTGGTCGCAGTGTTCTTGCCGACCAAGCCGAACACCGAGCTTTCGCCGGCGACCGTTTGAACGTATGAGCGGGCGCTTTCGGATAATTCTGTAATGTAGTCGAGCAGCACCGGGTCTGCTTCGAGCAGGGCGGTCTTCTGATAACCAGCCGGCAGAGTCGGGTCTACATCGGGGTTGTGGAAGACCTGATAGGCGGCCTGCACCAGGGGCAGGACTGTGTCACGGGCGAATTGCGGGTCGAAACTCATAACTCAGCTCCTCGACAGTTGTGTGGACACGGTTCTTGACGGTACTGAGCTCAATACCGAGCGTCCTTGCGATCTCCTTGTTGGACATATCGGCCTGAATGAGCCGTAACACTTCATGCTCGCGGCGGGTGAGCTGACCGGCTTTACCCGGACCCCGATGCGCGCGCGCATGCAGCGCGATAAGACGGATCAACCTCGCTGCAACCTTGGCCACCGTCTCAGCCAGCGCTTCAAGTAGAGCACTATTTCAATCGCGCCGTCGGGAGTATTTGAGTACTCGCATCTACTTGACTGGCATGCGAAGTGTCAAGGCATCACGTGCATTCCAGGCCCAGCCCGGTAACTCCTCCAGTCGGCGTTGCCGACCGGGATCAAACGAACTTTCCTCGAATTGGTTGCGCTGTGTCTGGACCCACCACCGAGTCGGAACCCGTCGGGGGTGCGATCGGACTGCGGGACACGCGCATGACCGTGTTTGATTTACGTTTGATTTACCGCGTGACTCACTCGGGTGTATCCGCAGTTCAGGTCGCGCACGACTCAATCGTCGCCGCAGTTGCCGAAAAACGCGATTCCAATGCCCAGACAGAATTCTGGCCGAACAACTACACCCCGAGCGGCGTCATCAGGACCGCTGCTTGCGGCGGGATTGCCCACGCATGTATCCGTTTCGGCGCCATCCTCGGTGGTGCTGTGGCAGATCGCAGGCGTACCGGTCGGGTCAGCCGCCCCTTGCGCCTCGCCGGTCGCCGCCGTCATCACAAGGGGGACAGCCGCGGCCATCAAGCTCTTGCGGACGAGGTTCACCCCATTATTGTGGCCGCGACCGCGATGCCCCGCCACGTCCAAACGACACCGGGAAATCAGGAAGGACCTCGGCCGCGGTACTCATCTAGGGCGATCGCGACGAGCGGTTGCCGAGAGGGCGTTGGCCAGTTGTGTAGTGGTCCCGCGGGCCTCGCCGCTTCGATTTCATCCGGCAAATATTCTGCAAACTTCGCAATATTGGTCCAGTTGGTCCCGCGTGACCAGCACAAACGTTTCGCTTCTGACTTCGCCTCAACCTGAAAAGCGGAAGTCGACTGCGCGGGAACTTGGCCGCTGCTTTCAGCCGCCTGGCGGTCGCGCCGACGGCGCCGGGCGAGCCGCTGCCGCAGCCCCAGATGACGCCAAACGTCACACGGCCCGGTTAGCGTTCGCTGTCGAGCATCGCCATCTGGGCAGCGTCGTAGCGGTCGCCGGCCGCCGCGTCCTTGGGCACCGCGGATTCGATCGCGGCGAGCTGCTCGCCAGTCAGCTCGACGTCCACGGCGCCCAACGACTCGGCCAGTCGTTCGCGGGTGCGGGCCCCGACCAAGGGCACGATGTCGTTGCCCTGTGCGCCCACCCATGCGATCGCCACTTGTGCGACGGACACGCCGAGCTGTGACGCCACCTCGCGCAGACGATCGACGAGCGCGAGATTGCGGTCGATGTTCTCGCCGCTGAAGCGCGGGCTGTGCAGCCGAAAGTCGTGCGCGTGGGAGTCGCGATCAGGCGACCAGTGCCCACTAATCAGTCCGCGTGAGAGGACGCCGTATGCAGTGACGCCGACGGCGAGTTCGCGGCAAGTGTCGAGGATCTCGCCTTCGAGGCCCCGGCTGATCAGCGAGTATTCGATCTGCAGGTCGTTGACCGGATGCACGGCGTGCGCACGCCGGATCGTCTCGGCGCCGACCTCGGACAGGCCGACGTGGCGGACGTAGCCGGCGTCGACCATCTCCTTGATCGCACCGACGGTGTCTTCGATCGGCACCTGCGGGTCGAGGCGCGCCGGCCGATAGACGTCGATGTAGTCGGTCCCGAGTCGCTGCAGCGAGTACGCCAGCGAGGTCTTCACTGCGCCGGGCCGCCCGTCGAACCCGAAAAACGATCCGTCCGGGCCGCGCTGGGCGCCGAACTTAACGCTGATCTGCACCCGATCGCGAGCGCGGCCGTTGAGGGCCTCGCGTAGCAGCAGCTCGTTGTGGCCCATTCCGTAGAAATCGCCTGTGTCCAGCAGCGTGATGCCGGCGTCGAGCGCAGCGTGAATCGTGGCGATGCTCTCGGCGCGGTCGCTGGGACCGTACATGTCGCTCATGCCCATCAGGCCGAGGCCGATCGCCGATGTGGTTCCGAGGGTTCCCAAACTCTTGGTCTTCATGGACACAGCCTGCGTTGCGACGCCCGGCGGCGCCAGAGACTCCGCCGTCCTGGGATTGGCAATCCCTGGCAAAGGACACGTCGTCAAGCCAGGATGGCAGCGTGGACCGCGACGCGTTGGCGGAGTTCCTGCGGGCCCGGCGGCAGGCCCTGGCGCCCGCGGACGTCGGTTTGACGGCGGGCCCGCGGCGGCGAACAGCCGGGCTGCGCCGGGAGGAGATCGCACAGCTCACCGGCATGTCGGTGGACTACTACACCCGCCTCGAGCAGCGACGCGGGCCGCAGCCGTCGACGCAGATGCTTGCGGCACTGGCACGGACGCTGCGGCTCAGGCTCGATGAACGGGATCATCTGTACCGGCTGGCCGGGCATCCCGCTCCCGAGCGGACGGCGTCGTCACCGTATGTGCGGCCCGCGCTGATCCACGTGCTCGACCAGCTCGACGACTGCGCGGCGTTCGTGTGTTCCGACCTCGAGGTGTTCCTGGCGCAGAATCGTCTCTCGGTGCTGCTGATGGGTGACCACGTCGGCAGCGGTGCGCGGGACAGCATGGTGTGGAAGTGGTTTCTGGGCACCGGCTACCGCGAGCTGTTTCCGGCCGAGGAACTCGAGCACCACGCCCGGATCCGGGTCGCGGCGCTGCGTGCCGCGTGGTCGCGGCGCCGCGGCGACGCCGACGTGCAGGCCCTCGTCGACGGATTGCTTTCGCGCAGCGAGGAATTCCGTCGGCTGTGGGACCGTCACGAGGTGGGCATCCCACCCGACGACCACAAGACGTTCGTGCATCCCAAGGTGGGACGAATCAGCGTCGACTGTGAGATCCTGGCCACCGCCGACGGCAACCAGCGGCTGGTTATTCTCAGCGCGCCGCCCGCCTCGGAGGCATACAACAAGCTGAAACTCCTTAGCGTTCTTGGTGACCAGGAAGTCGGAGCCTGACCCTGATGCAGGTCGTCGACGGGCACGGCCACGCGATCGGCGAGTCGACAGGAGAGCAAGCATGAAAGTGGTCGTTGTTGGCACCGGAACGATTGGTGAGGCCGTGCGCGAAGCGTTGATCCAGCACGGGCACCACGTGCTATCCGTCGGTCGTACCTCCGGGGAGCTGCAAGCAGACATCACCGATCCGGCGAGCCTGCGCGAACTGTTCACGAAGACAGGGCAATTCGACGCCGTGGCCAATGCGGCGGGCGATGTGTTCCCCGCCCCGCTGGCAGACACCACCGACGAACAGTGGGCCAACTCCATCGCAGCAAAGGGCATGGGCCAGATAAACCTGGTCCGGGCCGCGCTTCCGCATATTTCCGACAACGGGTCGTTCACGCTCATCTCCGGGGTACTCGGTGACGAGTTCACCCATGCCAGCTCAATCGGGACAACGGTTAACCACATGGTCGAAGGTTTCGTCAAGGCCGCGGCCACCGAGCTGCCGCGTGGAGTGCGTATCAATTGCGTCAGCCCCACAGTCCTGGCGGAATCTACGAACTATCACCGGTTCTTCCCAGGGTTCACACCGGTCTCGGCCGCCGACGTCGCGCTCGCCTACCTGCGGGCGATATTGAATCCCGTCACCGGACAAATTCTCAAACTTCACAAGACCAACTGCTAGGTGAACGTCCTGGGGGATAACGGGAAGAATCGCCTACAGGCTGTCGGTGGCCATTGTTTGGTGGCAGCACTGACGACATCGCCGCGCTCAACAGCGATTCTAAGTGTGCCCGGATCGGGCCATCCGACGAGCGGCGACGCGACTCCTTGACCTGGCCGGTTGTAACCGAACACGTAACTACCAGTGAGCAGTCAATCGAGGCGTCCCATAGGGACACGGACTCAGGAGTTTCAACATGAAGCGCATCATCTTCGGCACCGCCGTCGCAGGCGTGCTCGCCGCGGGCTCTGTTGCATTGGCCAGCACCGCCGCAGCGGCCCCACTGGGCGGATCGTCGGCCTCCGACGCCGTCAATCAGCTACGGTCACAAGGCTATTCCGTGCAGCTCAACCTGAACGGCCCGAGGGACGTTCCGCTGTCAGAGTGCACAGTCAACGGTGTCCACGGCCTTCCCGCGGCGGCCCCGGTCGGCGGGGGGCAAGCCACACAGTTCACCACCGTCTACGTGGACGTGAACTGCCCGCCCGACAACTAGCCACAACTAGCCACAGCCGCTGGGCGATCGTCAGTACACACTGAGTACTTGTCGATCGCCCAGCGGGTTTTGCAGCGGCACGTCAACGCTGCCGAACACCGCGATCATCGTGCACATCCGTCCGACGGCCTCAGGCAGCGTGCCGGAGCGAAACTCCACGGCGACGGTTTCGGAGGTCTCGCTCACGTTGGCGTGCACGCCCGAGCACTCGGGCGAGCCGACGGTGAAATACAACGCCAGCGCGTCGCCGTTGGCGAGGCGACTCCACGAGTCGAACGGCTGAGCTCGGCTATTGACGATCGACGGGTTGTCCGCAAACAAAACGGCGGAAGGAGCCGGTGGCCGCTCCGGTGGTGTGGCCGACGTCACCGTCGGATCCGCCGACGCCAACCGGCCGCCGAGCGCGCCGGTAGCGGAGCCGGTGAACAGCATGCAGCCCACCAAGGCCAGTGCCCTTAAGCGCATCGCTATCCGACCGTCAGCGTCCCGTGCATGTTGGAGTGGTACTTGCAGTGGAATGGGTAAGTGCCGGGTGCCGTGGGAGCGATCAATGTCTGGAAGCCGCCGCCGCCGGATATCCGGACGTCAAATGCCGTGTTGTCGTCGGACGTGACGGTGTGGTTGGCCTCGTCGTTGTTGACGACGGTCACCTGCTGACCCGGCTGCACCGTCGGCGGCACTGTGTAGGAGTTGCCGGAGATGACAATCTCGGCGCCGGCGGGTTGGGGGGTCGGCGTCCCCGGCATCTGGGTAATCGAGTACTGCCGGCCGGGGGTTGGCTGAAGGGACGTTGAAGGGGCAGACGACTGGTTCGAACCGCCGCACGCAGTCAGCATGCCGGCGGACAATACGATCGACGCAGCAAGCGTCGCCGCGAGCCTCACGATCCATACGTTATCGAGGTCAGTGCAAGTCCGGTGGAAAATGCGGTTGTCTATGTAAGGCTGCTCCGATGGGCTATCGAGAGCTGTTTGAGCAGAGCCTCAACGATCCGGCCGGGTTCTGGGCCGACACAGCAAGGGCGGTGACCTGGACCCGCCAGCCACAACGGGTGCTCGACGCGTCCAATCCGCCGTTCTACCGCTGGTTCACCGGCGGTGAGCTGAACACGTGCGCGAACGCGATCGACCGCCACGTGGCCAATGGCCGCGCCGACCAGCCGGCCCTCATCTATGACTCGCCGGTAACGGGGGCCAAGCGTTCATACACGTATTCCCAACTACTGGCGGAGGTTTCGCGGTTCGCCGGTGTGCTGCGCGGATTGGGAGTCGACAAGGGGGACCGCGTGGTCATCTACATGCCGATGGTGCCGGAAGCGGTGGTCGCGATGCTCGCCTGCGCGCGACTCGGCGCCGTGCATTCGGTGGTGTTCGGTGGTTTCGCGGCCAACGAGTTGGCTGTTCGCATCGATGACGCGCGCCCGAAGGTGGTGGTCTCGGCGAGCTGCGGCGTCGAACCGGCGCGCGTGGTCGCTTATCAGCCGATGCTGGACAAGGCGCTGGAAGTGGCGCAATTCAGGCCCGCGCATTGCGTGATTCTGCAGCGCGAGCAGGCGCCTGCCGATTTGGTCGACGGACGCGACCTGGACTGGAGCGCGGTGATGGCCGACGCACGGCCGGTCGATCCGGTGCCGGTGGCCGCCACCGACCCGCTGTACATCCTCTACACGTCGGGCACCACCGGAAAGCCGAAGGGTGTGGTCCGCGACAACGGTGGGCACGCCGTCGCGCTGCTGTGGAGCATGCGCAATGTGTACGACGTTGCGCCGGGCGACGTGTACTGGGCCGCCTCCGACGTGGGTTGGGTCGTCGGGCATTCCTACATCGTGTACGGGCCGCTGCTGTTGGGCGCAACCACCGTGCTCTATGAGGGCAAGCCGGTAGGCACCCCCGATCCCGGCGCGTTCTGGCGGGTGGTGTCCGAGCAACGGGTGAAGGTACTGTTCACCGCACCGACGGCGATCCGCGCCATCAAGAAGGACGACCCGGACGGCGCGCACCTGCAGAAACACGACACATCGTCGCTGAAGTACTTGTTCCTGGCTGGTGAGCGCACCGACCCCAACACACAAGAGTGGGCGAGCGATCGGCTCGGCGTTCCTGTTGTCGATCACTGGTGGCAGACCGAAACCGGCTGGGCGATCGCCGCCAATCCGATGGGCATCGAGCCGCTGCCGATAAAGCCGGGTTCGGCCACCGTGCCGATGCCCGGCTACGACGTACAGGTACTGCTACCCGACGGCAAGCCTTGCGGTCCAGGCGAAGAGGGCGCCATCTGCGTGAAGCTTCCGCTTCCGCCCGGCACGCTATCGACGTTGTGGGGTGACGACGAGCGGTACGTTGCGTCCTACCTGTCGGCGTTTCCCGGCTACTATCTGACCGGCGACGGCGGGCACGTCGACGAAGACGGCTACCTGTTCGTGATGGGCCGCACGGACGACGTCATCAACGTTGCCGGACATCGTATTTCGGCCGGAGCCATCGAGGCTGTCATCGCGGCCCATCCCGCCGTTGCCGAGTGCGCGGTGATCAGCATTGACGACGAGATCAAGGGGCACGTGCCGCGCGGACTCGTGGTGCTCAAGGCGGGCGTCGATATCGCCGTCGAGCGGCTGCGGGACGAGCTGGTCGGAGCGGTCCGCGATGGGATCGGCGCCGTCGCCTCGTTGAAGGTCATCGACGTGGTGCCCGCGCTGCCGAAGACCCGTTCTGGCAAAATTCTTCGAAAGACCATGCGGGGCATGGCGGCAGGTGTCGACGAACCCGTGCCGTCCACCATCGAAGACGCGTCGGTATTGGATCGGCTGCGTCCCATCCTGCGGCGCTGATCCCGATAGGCGCAACCGAAGCGACGTGTGATACCCGGCAACTTGGCTGAAAAGATGCACTGTGCCATGCGTGTGGCCGCGGCGCGCGGTAGGGGCCGCCTCGACCCGGTCGTCGCCGGTGCGCTGGCAACGATCATCAGCATGGCCGGTGCAAGCCGGCCGTCGTTCTGGTTCGACGAGGCCGCCACGATCTCGGCCGCCAGTCGATCGCTGGAGCAATTGACGCGGCTGCTGGGCAACATCGACGCCGTGCATGGCGGCTATTACCTGCTGATGCATGCCTGGTTCACCGCCTCACCTCCGACGGAGTTCTGGTCGCGTGCGCCGAGCGGTGTGGCGGTGGGTCTCGCGGCCGCTGGCGTCGTGATGTTGAGCAGGCAGTTCTCGTGCCGGTCCGTGGCGATGGCTTCGGGCATCACGTTTGCGCTCCTACCCCGGGTGACCTGGGCCGGTATCGAGGCGCGTCCGTCGGCGCTTTCAGCGATGGCGGCGGTTTGGGTCACGGTGCTGCTGGTCGTCGCCGCTCGGCGAGGCACGGTGTGGCTGTGGACGGCTTACGCACTGGCGATGGTGGTGTCGATGACACTCGACGTGTATTTGGTTCTCATGGTCGGGGTGCACGCCGCGGTGATGTGGGTCTTTCGAGGTCGGCGGTCAAGTATCCACTTCATCGCGTCGATCGCCATAGCGCTCGTCATCATCGCACCGTTTATTGCCTTGGCACACGGTCAAATTCACCAACTGAATTGGATCGAGCCGCTCGGCGCGCACACAGTCATCGATGTCGGTGTCAAGCAGTATTTCGACCGCAGCGTGCCGTTCGCCATCCTCGCCGGCTTGATCGTCGCTGCCGGGCTCGTGCTGCGGCACCGCGGGGCCATGACTCAAGCAAACGGGGAGCGGCAGCTCATCATCGTCGCCGTCGCGTGGATGGCGATACCGACAGTGAGCACGCTGCTGTATTCGGTGACGGTGGTACCGATCTACTATCCGCGATACCTGTGCTTCACTGCGCCGGGGCTGGCAATCCTGCTCGGCGTGTGCGTGGTGTCGATCGCCAAGACGCCGGCACGCGTCGGTGCGGTGCTTGCCCTACTCGCGGTTGCGGCGTTGCCCAATTACCTTTATGGGCAACGCGGTGCATATTCCAAGTACGGCATGGACTACAGCCGGGTCGCCGATGTGATCACCCGCTACGCCGCCCCCGGCGATTGCCTGCTTCTCGACGACACCGTGTCGTGGCGGCCGGGGCCGATCCGGCCACTGGTGGCCGCACGCCCGGCGGCATACCGGGATCTCGTCGACGTCGGGCTGGGTGAGCGCGCAACGTCGATCGACCAGCTTTGGGACACCAACATTGCGCCGTTCGTGGTCGCCGATCGCATCGACCGCTGCGCCGTGCTGTGGACAATCTCGGAGCGCGACCCTACCGTGCCCAAGCACGAGGTCGGGGTGGCGATTCCGCCCGGTCCCCGTTTTGCGACGGCCAATGCGTTTTGGGTGCCGCGCGAGCTCGGCTTTCGCCTGGTCGAGCGGTGGCAATTCAACCTGGCGCAGGTCATCAAGGCCACCCGGTAGACGGCTCATTGGACAACTAGCGCTGGAACGATAACGCGAACACGGCCAGATCGATCGCGAGGAGGACCAGACCGCACACCGGCACCACCCAGCCCCGCGGCCGCCTGGCGGTGAACAACGACAATGCAAGAGTCGCCACGGCAACCACCGGGGCGCCGTAAAACAGCACCCCGAACCAGAACTCTCCCGGGCCCTGGTGCCGGCACTGCTGGTAAGCGCAGCCGGTGGTGCTCATGGTCGCGGCCAGTGCGAATAGCATCACCGCTGCGGCGGCGGGTACCGTCAAAACGGCCAGAATCCAGTTCAACCAGGGGCGAACCCGACCGGTGCCGGCCTGATCTGCCGCGCGGTCGCGCGTTGCATCCATGGTCTCCCTTCCGGTGGATCGGAACTCAAGCCAGGCATAGCCAAATCGGCCGGGGGGTAATCCGCCGGCATGGCGCGAACAGGGCTAAGGATGGCCAGGGGTGTGTTGGCCATCGGCGGGGTATGAACGTCTGTAGTCCGAGGAGCTACGGCCAATGGAATGGTTCAACGCACCCGAATACTGGCTAGGCAGGCTGGTACTGGAGCGCGGCATCGCAGCCGTCTACCTGATCGCCTTCGTCGTGGCCGCGCGGCAGTTCCGCGCACTCATCGGAGCGCACGGCATGCTGCCGATACCGCGATTCCTGGCCGAGCAATCTTTCTGGCAGGCGCCGAGCATCTTTCACCTCCACTACTCGGACCGGCTGTTCGCCACCATTTCGTGGTTCGGTGCGGCGTTGTCGGCGGCGATCGTCGGCGGTGTAGCCGATGTTGTGCCGTTGTGGACGGCCATGCTGATGTGGCTGGTGCTGTGGGTGCTGTACTTGTCGATCGTCAACGTCGGGCAGACGTGGTATTCGTTCGGCTGGGAATCCTTGCTGCTGGAGGCGGGGTTTCTGGGGATATTCCTGGGCAATGACCGCATCGCCCCACCCCTGGTGGTCATCTGGCTGGCGCGCTGGCTGCTGTTTCGCGTTGAGTTCGGTGCGGGGCTGATCAAGCTGCGCGGTGACTCGTGCTGGCGCGATCTGACATGCCTGGATTATCACCACGAGACGCAGCCGATGCCCGGGCCGCTGAGCTGGTTCTTCCATCACCTGCCCAAGCCGCTGCATCGGATCGAGGTGGCGGGAAATCATTTCGCCCAACTCGTCGTGCCCTTCGGGCTGTTCGCTCCCCAGCCGGTGGCCAGCGCGGCCGCGGTGATCATGATCATCACCCAGTTGTGGTTGGTGCTGTCGGGCAACTTCGCCTGGCTGAATTGGCTGACGATCATCCTGGGCTTCAGCGCAATCGATGCCTCATCGGCGGCCGCGGTGCTGCCGCTGCCCGAGCAGCCGGCGCCGTCGGCACCGCCGGCGTGG
>NZ_DASQVQ010000073.1:0-8459 GCF_035640695.1 Mycobacterium sp. | reverse complement strand
GCCGACGTGTCGCGATACACCGGCGAACGTCATCGGCAAGGGCGCGGCCAAGTCGGTGATGCGGGCGTCGCCTTCGCGCAGTGCCTCCAACAACCGGCGGCGGGTCGGGTCAGCCAGCGCCGCGTAGGCCCGATCCAACAGTTGATCTTCAACCACTCTGTTGACTATAACAGTCGCCGATGGTACGTCGAGGCCGTGTGTACATGTCATCTGAATTGGCCAAAGCCGCTGCACCACAAGCGGTAGGACAAGTGCGATGAAGACTGTGCGCGGCTAGCTGCTCTATCCGGCGTGTGCCAGGACCGGGTCGAACCGGCCGATCGTCTCGAATCGTTGTGCGCGTCCAACGCGAGTGCAGCCGATGTCGGCGTTGTCCAATGTTGCGAGTTCGTCGCGAAGGGCGGCGCCGATGCGCAGGCAGAACGCTTCCGGTTCGGTGGCAGCATCGGGATATTCAGGGATGACTCGGTCGACGATGCCTTGTGCGAGCAGGTCTGCGGACCGCACTCGCTGTTTGGCTGCCATGGCCGGGGCGTGGCTGGTCTCGTGGTAAAGGATCGCACTGGCTCCCTCGGGGGAAAGCGGGGAAAGCCATCCGTGTTGTGCGGCAAGGATCCGATCGGCGGGTACCAGAGCTAGTGCTCCGCCGCCGGTGCCTTGCCCCAGAAGCACTGAAACAGTGGGCACTTCGAGTAGGAGCATGTCGGCGATGCACCTCGCGATCTCGCCGGCCAGTCCGCCCTCCTCGGCTTGCCGGGACAGCGCGGCACCGGCGGTGTCGATGACGGTGACCAAAGGGATCCGCAGGTCGGCGGCCAGCCGCATGCCGCGGCGGCCCTGTCGGAGCGCTCCCGGACCGAGCGGTGTCTCGGGAGTTTGGCTGTGCCGGTCCTGGCCGAGCAGCACACAGGGCATGTCACCGAATCGCGCGAGCGCCAATAGTAGTCCGGGGTCATTCTCGCCTTGGCCGGTCCCGCTGAGCGCCAGCACAGCTGTCGCGGCATGTCGTAGCAGCTCGCGAACTCCCGGTCGGTCCGGGTGTCGGGAGGCGGTCACCGACTGCCACGCCGGTGTGTCGGCTGGTGGCGTGATGACGGGCGTGGGCGTCGCGGCGTGCGGCGAGTGGGTGATGATGCTCAGCGCGCGGTCCACCATCTCGCCGATCTCGTTCAGAGGCGTCACCGCATCAATAAGTCCGCAGGCGTATAGGTTTTCCGCGGTCTGCACCCCACTGGGGAACGAACTGCCATAGAGCGCTTTGTACACACGGGGCCCGAGAAAGCCGACCAAGGCACCAGGTTCGGCAAAGGTCACGTGGCCCAATGAGGCCCATGAGGCGAACACCCCTCCAGTCGTGGGGTCGCGCAGATACACCAGATACGGCAGGTGCGCGGACTTGTGGGATACCACGGCGTTGGTGATCTTCACCATTTGCAAAAACGCGGCCGTCCCTTCCTGCATGCGTGTTCCCCCCGAAGTGGGTAGCGCAAGCAGCGGCAGTTTCTCGGCGGTTGCCCGTCGGATGGCCGCCACTAGACGGTCGGCGGCCGCGATTCCAATCGAGCCACCAAGGAAACCGAAGTCGCACAGCAGCATTGCGATGCGGCGTCGGCGGATGGTCGCGACTCCGGTGAGCACTGCTTCGTCGAGCCCTGTGTTGGCCCTTGCGCGTGCCAGCTCCTTGGCATACTCGGGGTCGGCCACTACCTCGGTCAGCGGTCCGTCCCAGGATTGCCACGACCCACGGTCAACGATCAGCGCGATGACGTCATTCGCGCCCAGCCGGGTCACCGGTGACCCGCCTGAACCGTTGCGATCAGGTCGTTGTCGGCGCCGAGCACCGGCGGGGCGCTGTGATCTCGGCGGGTGACCTCCGCACCGTTTGTGTCGAAGAACCGCAACGGTGGACCCGGCAACTCGATGGTCCCGAGCGTCGCGTGATCCACCTCGATGAGCAGTCCCTGAGACTTCGTCTGGTCCCACTCGTAAACGTCGCGGATTGTGCGAATGCGCCCGGCCGGGACGCCGATTCGGTCCAGCTTGGCGAGCAGCTCCTCGCTCGGGTAGAGCGAGAAGACGCCCTGGACGAGTTCGTTGACCCTCTTACGGTTGGCCACGCGCTCCGGGTTCGACGCCATTCCCGGTGCCGCGGGATCGAGCCCGAAGCCGTCGCAAAAGCGCTTCCAGAGTCCCGCACTACCGACCGCGATCTGAACGGCACCATCGGCGCTGTCGAACAGCCCGTAGGGGCAGATCGATGCGTGGTGGTTACCGGTCGCCTCGCCGACCTCGCCCGCCACCGTCCATCTCGTGCCCTGAAATGCGTGCACTCCGACAACCGCGGCGAGCAGCGATGCGCGCACCACCTGACCGCAACCCGTTCGCTCCCGTTCGTGCAGTGCCGCAAGGACTCCGAACGCGCCGTACATACCGGCCAGCAGGTCCGCGATCGGCACGCCAACACATTGGGGGTCGGTCGGTCCGGAGCCGGTCACCGACATCAGCCCCGCTTCCCCCTGAGCGATTTTGTCGTAACCGGCTCGCCCGGCTTCCGGGCCGTCGTGGCCGAAGCCGCTGATGGACAGCACAACTAGACGGGGATTGATGTCGGCCAGGTGGGCTTGCGAAAAGCCAAGGCGGTCAAGGACACCGGGACGGAAGTTCTCCATCAGCACATCGGCCCGGCGGATCAGAGTCTCTAGGGTGGCCTTGCCCGCGTCCTCTTTGAGGTCGATAGTCACGGACTTCTTGTTCCGGTTCGTGCATAGGAAGTAGGTGGATTCGCGCTCACCCTGTTCCGGCTCGACAAACGGTGGGCCCCACCCGCGGGTGTCGTCGCCGCCATTTGGGTTCTCCACCTTCACGACGTCTGCGCCCAGGTCGCCCAGCATCATCGCCGCGTGTGGCCCGGCCAGGGCACGGGTGAGATCGACGACTACCAACCCGTCGAGGGGCCCGCGGGGCGCGTCGGCCGGCCGGTCCGGTCGCGTCAGGGATGGAATTGGAGATGCCATGGCAACCACACGCCTTTCCAGATTGGCCTATTGACCTAGTGGCCTAGCCAATAGGCTGCCATGTTCTGCGCTGGCCGTCAAGGGTGTCGGGGCTGGGCCGATCGCGTGCATCGGCCGCATGTCCCCCGCTCGCGGCCAGCGGGAAGGTGACCATTCGGCGCATCTTCGGAGAAGAGTCGCATTCCGTTGTCGCGCCGAAGTATTCGATGTGGCCGAGCGGGGTGAGAGGTCGGTAACGATGGCGGTTACCGCAGGGCCTCCGGGAGATCCGGCGGTGCGCCCAGCTTCGGTGCTCACTCGGGCAGGGGCTGACCGCGGGTCTCGGGCGCCAGACGCACCATCACGATGCCTAACGCAAACACGACTGCCGTCAGGCTGATCGGGATGGCAAGCGAGCCGGTGGCATGGATGCCGTAGCCGATGAGGAAGGTGCCGGCGGCGGCGAACCAGCGCGAAAAAGTGGTGGTGAACGCGAAGGCGGTGGCGCGCATCCGGGTGGGGTATTGCTCGGGCAGCCAGATGGTGAACACCGCGAAATTGGCGCCACCCACGCCAAGGATGGGCAGGAAGACGAAGGTGAGCGCGATCGACTGCAGGGGGTAGGCGAGGCCGTAAGTGCCGACGGCGCCGATGATCATCAGTCCGAACAGCGCGGCCAAGGTGGTTCGGCGCCCGAAGCGGTCGGCAATGCGGGGAACGATGAAGCACCCGGCGATCGTGAAGATCGCGACCGTCATGGCGGAGACACCGGCCAGCCGAACGGTCGCGTCGTGGCTGTAGCCGGCGTGGGTGGCCAGGGTGGTCACGGCGGTGGGGACGTAGGTCGAGCCAGCCCACAGGCCGATGACACACACGGCCAGGAGCAGCAGGTTGCCGATGGTGCGTGCCCGGTAGGGCGGGGTTAGCACCTCGATGACCGGTTGCCAGAAGGAGCGCCGCCGCACCTCCTCGGCCCGCTCTCGCCATCGTTGCGGTTCCGGTGTGGTTCGGCGGATGATGAAGACGGCCAGCGCGGGCAGACCGCCGATGAGGAACATCCCGCGCCAGCCGAGATGCGGGCCGGCCAGCAGATACAGCGTTGATACCGCGAGAACACCGACGTAGGCGGCGGAGTGCATGGCACCGCCGAACCGGGCCCGGACCCGTTCGGGCAGTACTTCGGCCAGCAGCGTGCCGGCCATGGCCCATTCGCCGCCGACCCCGATGGCCGTCAGGAAGCGGTAGCCATTCCATTCCCACACGTTGGTTGCGGTCCCGGCCAGTGCGGTGAAGATGCCGTACATGAGGATGGAGGCGGTCATCGCCGGCTTGCGTCCGAAACGGTCGGCGATCGGTCCCCAAATCGCCGAGCAGCCCCAGCCGAGCAGGAATATCGCGGCGCTAATTTGGCCGTACCAGCCGATGTTGGCGGTGGTGGCTTCGATGCCGGCGCGCGGCAGGAGCGCCGCCATGGTGGGCGCCAGTACAAGCCCGAACACTGTCCAGTTGAAGCCGTCCATGGCCCAGCCGCCGAAGGATCCCCAGAAGGCCCGGCGCTGACCCTTGCTCAGTCTTGGCGGCGGGGCTGCGCCGGTGTCACTGTCGGTGGCTGTGATCTGCGGGCGATCGTGGCTGATCGTCATGGTGAACTCTCGATTCCGGTCGCGCGTCGGTAGTCACGTTTGCTGTGACGATCTTTGGACGGGTGACCCAGTGGATCATTGGCCTAGTCAGTTAAGCAGTGAACGAAGTCACTGTCAACCCGGCGGCGTGATGGCCATTACCACTGCCGGAACAGCACACGTTGTAAGTTGGACAGGAGAGTAGGTGAGCTAGTGGTAGAGCAACTTCGCCCGGTGACGCGGCCGCGGCTGTACGAAGTGATCGTCGAGCAACTCTGTGGCTACATCGCCGACAACGGGCTAAAAGAGGGCGATCGGCTGCCCGCTGAGCGCGATTTGGCAGCAAAGCTCGGTGTCAGCCGGGCATCGCTGAGTCAAGCGCTCGTGGCGTTGGAGGTGCAGGGTGTGTTGTCGGTACGGCACGGCGACGGCGCGGTGCTCATCCGCCCCCCGACCGAGGAACGCGCCATCAAAGCACTACGTGAACACGCCGACCGCATGCCCGACATCATCGAGGCGCGCGAAGCCCTGGAAGTCAGGCTGGCGGGTCTGGCCGCCGAGCGGCGCACCGACGAGGAGATGGCAGCCATCGACGCCGCTATCGCGAAAATGGAAGCGGAGATCGACTCGGGCGAACGCGGTGTTGTCGGCGACGAGATGTTCCACGAGGCGATCACATCGGCGGCGCATTCGTCGCTGCTGGCCAAGCTGATGCGCGAGATCTCCGGGCTCATCCGGGAGACCCGCATCGAATCGCTGTCACAACAAGACCGACCGCGCGCCTCTCTGCAGGGGCATCGGCGCGTCGCCGAGGCGGTGCGCCGCCAAGATCCAACCGAGGCGGCACGTGCGATGGCCGACCACATTCGGATGGTCTCCGACGTCGCCCTCCTGCGCCAGAACAACTGAAAGAGCCCCGCACGCGCCGCGGTGTCCGGCGAAGTGGACGGCGCTGTGGATGACATCGAACCCGTGCGAACTTTCCGGTATGCTGGACTAGTGATCTAGTGACCTAGCCAATAAGGCCGATGGCATCAGCAGGGCAGTATCGGGTCGCCCACGAAGCGTTAATGGTGGTCACACCGCAGAAAGAGGGAACGGCAATGCCCGACCTAGACCGGCAGACCACGGCTGACTACCGGGACGGCTGTCTCGGCTCCGCGCACACCGACGGTGATGCGCTGCACTGCCGGATCACCAATTGACCCCGGCAGGAACAGGACCGGGCATGCGCCGGCGAAGCTTCGTATCGGCCCTGGCCGTGGCGGGCGTCATCGCCGTGGCGGATATGCCCACCGCGTGCAGCGCCCCGCCGAAGAGCGGACCGCCAAGTGGGCCGCCAAGCGGGCCGCCACCGAAGGTCAAGAATGTCGTGCTCGTGCACGGCGCCTACGCGGACGGATCGTGCTGGGCCGATGTCATCCCCCACCTGCAGGCGCGCGGCATGAACGTGGCTTCGGTACAAAATCCGCTGCGCACCCTCGAAGAGGACGTCCAGTTCGCCCAGCGCACGCTCGCACTGATGGACGGCCCGACCGTGCTCGTCGGGCATTCGTACTCCGGAATGATCGTGACGCAGGCCGGCGTCGATCCGAAGGTCACTGCCCTGGTGTACATCGCCGCCCGGGCGCCGGACGCCGGCGAGGACTACACCGCGCTGGCCAAGACGTTCCCGACACCCCCGGCCAGCGCCGGCCTGATCACCGCACCGGACGGCTACGCCCAGCTGAGCCAGCAGGCGTTCCTGCAGGACTTCGCCCAGGACGTGGACCCCACCCGGGCCAAAACGCTCTACGCCGTCCAGGGCCGCATCTCAGGCGAACTGTTCAGCGGCAAAGTGACGCAGGCAGCCTGGCACTCCAAACCGACGTTCTACGCGGTGTCCAAAAATGACCGCACCATCAACCCCGACCTCGAACGGTTCATGGCCAAGCGGATGAACGCCAACACGATCGAGCTGGACGCTAGCCATTTGTCGATTGTCTCCAAAGCCAAGGAGGTCGCCGACCTCATCCTGCAGGCCGCGGCGGTGTAGCACGAAACCCGCGCGCACGGAAAGCAATTAGGGAACCAACCCGCTCGCAGCTCGCATTCAACCGTGGGAAGTCGTGCGGAATCGGTCCCGGTAAGCCTTCGGTGACACCCCGAGGTGATGCACGAAAACCCGTCTGAGCGTTTCCGCGCTACCGAAACCCGTGAGTCGGGCGGTGTCCGCCACGGTCCGCCCGGCGTCCAAAGCCGCTCGTGCAGTATCGATCCGAACCATTTCGACGTACCGAGCCGGCGTGGTGCCGAGCTCTATGTTGAACAACCGCGTCAGCTGGCGCGTACTCAACGAAGCCTGCGCCGCAAGGCTTTTCACACTGTGCTCGGCGCCGGGATTGGCCGCGATTGCATCGGTCACCGCGCGCAGAGCCGACTGTGGTGGCGGATCGGCCTCGACAAGAACCGAGAATTGTGATTGACCCCCGGCTCGTTTGAGATAGACCACCAGTGACCGGGCGACGTCGCGGACCAGTTCCGTGCCGTGGTCCTCTTCAACCAGAGCCAGCGCGAGATCTATGCCCGATGAGACCCCGGCGGATGTGAACACTTGCCCGTCACGGACGAAGATCGCGTCGGGTTCGACCGACACATCCGGGTAGGCGCGGGCAAGCAGCCGGGCGTGCCGCCAATGGGTAGTGGCTCTACGACCGCTCAGTAGGCCGGCTCGAGCCAAGATGAACGATCCCGTGCATATCGACGCGAGTCGCCGGGTCCGCGCCGGGACCGTTTTCAGCGCCTCGACGAGCATCGGGTCAATCGGCCGGCCCACCAGCCCGTCGCCGCCCGCGACGAGCACCGTGTCGGCAGCCTCGATCGACGCGATCCGGTCGGTAACCGCAAAACCCGTCCCGATGGAGGTCTTGACATCGCGGCCGTCGACTGACGCGATCTTGAGCTGGTATTGCGCCCCGAACCGATTGGCTTCCGCGAAAACCTCTGCCGGCCCCGCCGCATCCAGCAGCTTGACGCCGTCAAAGACGACGATCACAACCACCCGCGGCTTCGGAGGCGTGGCCGACACACCGCCAGTATGTCGCAATCTGTGTGAAACGCGGCCGATCGGACAGGGCCCGGTGGGCCCCCAACGACCGCAAACTGGCGGCAGTCAGTCCCCCACGCAAGGAGTTATCCCATGTTTGCAACATCCGCCGAAACCATCGCCGACATCGTCATTCCCGACACCCCTTTGGTGCGCGATGTCACCGCCTTCATCCGGGAGGCGGAGGATGATCTGCTGTTTGACCATTCGCGCCGGGTGTTCTTGTTCGGCGCGCTGCAGGGCCGCCGCCGCGGGCTGCAGCCGGATTTGGAGTTGCTCTATGTCGGGGCGATGTTTCATGACATCGGCCTGACCGAGCGGTATCGCGGCTCGATGCTGCGTTTCGAGGTCGACGGCGCCAACGCCGCACGAGACTTCCTGCGCGAACGCGGTGTCGATGAAGTCGACGCCCGCAAGGTATGGCTGAGCATCGCATTGCACACCACCCCCGGTGTGCCCGAATTCCTCGAACCCGAAATCGCTTTGGTCACCGCCGGTGTGGAGACCGACGTGCTGGGTTTTGGGCGCGAGGATCTGTCACCCGAGGCGCTGCAGGCGGTCACCGCCGCGCACCCACGACCCGATTTCAAGCGCCGGATTCTGCATGCCTTCGCCGAGGGCATGAAGCACCGGCCCCTCAGCACGTTCGGCACGGTGAATGCGGATGTGCTCGAACACTTCGACCCGTCGTTCGTTCGTGACGATTTCGTCGACATCATCCGCACCAACAGCTGGCCCGAATAGGCCTGCAGGGCTCAG
>NZ_DASQVQ010000072.1:0-17378 GCF_035640695.1 Mycobacterium sp. | reverse complement strand
CCGCAGTCGCCTGCGCCCGCCGCACCGCCGCAATCGCCTGCGCCCGCCGCACCGCCGCAATCGCCTGCACCCGCCGCACCGCCGCAATCGCCTGCGCCTGTCGTAACACCACAACCGCCACGTCAACAGCCTGGCTTGGGGCCGTGGTGGTGGCTATCCGCAGACTGAATCGGCCTCATTGGAACCAACCGGTATCGCTATCTGCACCGAGGTTCCCCGCCCCGGTGGGCTGTCGATCCGCATGCGGCCGCCGAGGGCCTCGACGCGGTCGATCAGACCGCTAAGACCGGATCCCTTGTCGGAGTCGGCGCCGCCGACCCCGTCGTCGCTGACCGCCACGCGCAATTCGTCGCCGTCCGCGCTGGCGCTGATCTTCACCTCAGAGGCCTGCGCGTGCTTGGCGGCGTTGGTCAGCGCCTCGGCCACGACGTAATACGCAGCGACCTCGGCGGAGTCGGGCAGCCGGTGATCGACTGTGACGTCCAATGCGACCGGTACCGCTGACCGGCGAGCCAGCGTTATCAGCGCCGGGCCAAGTCCACCGTGGGACAGGATCGACGGATGCAGACCGTGTGAGATCTCCCGAATCTCATGCGAGATGTCGCTCAAATCTGAAACAGCCCGGGCCAGACTTCTTTTGAGGCCAGCTTGGTCGCGCGGCACCGACGCCTCCGCCATGCGCAGCGACAACGCCAACGAGATCAGCCGCTGCTGCGCTCCATCGTGCAGGTCGCGCTCGAAGCGGCGGCGGGCATCGTCACCGGCGGCGACGATGCGTGCGCGCGAAGCGAGTAGTTCGGCGCGTGCGGCGGCGTTGGTAATTGCCGTGGCAAGCAGGTTCGCAAAATCGCCGAGGCAAGCCTCGCTGTCCGCCGTCAGCGGCTCGGGTCCGAACGAGCCGGCGACAGCCAGTCCCCACAGTGTGCCGTTCACGACGATTGGCGCGCCCACCGCCGATCGTGGGATGAGTTGGACGTCTGCGGCTCCCTCAGCCCGTGCGGGCGTTTCGTGGTTTTCGATGCGCACGGCGCGGCCGGTTGCCCACACTCGTGCCGCGACGTTGTCTCCGTCCAACGAATACCGCTCACCTACTCGCGACTGCTTCCCCAGCGCCGGCTGATAGCGGCCCGACACCACGATGGCTCCGTTGTCGGAGTCGTACCGCACCACGGCCGTGCTGTCCACGTGCATGCAGTTGGCCATTTCCTCAACCGCTGCCGCGAATACTTGAGATGGGCTGGCGCCGCCCGCCACGAGTGTTGCTACTCGCCGCAGCGCCGCTTGCTGCTCGAGCATCGCCTGCAGCCGTACGTTGCAATCCCAGGCTTCGCACGGGGCTGCCGGATGCCCGTCCGCATCGGTCGTGCGCGCCGTGAAGTCACGCCCGGTCGCATAGAACAGGCCATCGCGTGCCACCGCGGTCCAACCGATCCACCGGTAAGTGCCGTCCTTGCAGCGGAATCGGCTCTCGGATTGGGCCGGGTTTTCCGATGTCAGCAGACTGTCGAGAATCACTCGCACGCGCTCACGATCCGCCGGATGCACGAAGTCAAGCCACGGACGGTAGTTTAGCTCCTGCTTCGAATATCCAAGTGCCCGAACGAACGCCGGGTTCGCGCCGACCAGATAAGCCGTCGGCTCGGCCACCCACGACAGCTCGGTCTCGATATCGGTGCGGGCGTCGATCGAGCAGGCGTTACTGCCCGCCGGGTGGCTTTCCAATTGAAGGTGCGCGGGGTCCGTCAAGTCTTGTGCAATAGCCGGCGCGTCCATGATCCGCTAGACCCTGCAGTTTTCGGACTTGATCATCCGGGCCGGCTTCTCCAGCGTGTCGGTGAGCGCGTGCAAGAGATCGGAGGTGCTCGGATCCTCGGCATCGACGGCGTCGTGGACCGTGCGGATGGTCCCGACTGCCGCGTTTGCAGAAACGGCCGTCTCGGCTCGGCGGTTGACACGGGCATCGGTCACTGCTGCTCCAGATGCCATGGTGGCGGTCCTTTCGTTGGTTGCCCTAGCCATGCCCAAGGTATGCACTTTTCTGGACTCAGTCAAGAAAAGGATTGGTTCCAGAAAGAATGGGCTCCGGTCAGCGCCGATCCGACCAGCTCGGAACCGCCGACCCGACCAGCTCGGAACCGCCGACCGCCGCGATCATGTGCTGGCCGGCCTGTGGCTTGTGGGCGCGTCGCCGCTTCAAATGCCGCAGTGAGTTGGGCACGATAGGACCATGCGACTGCTCGCCGAGATCGTGGCGTGGTGGGTTATCACGTTCGCGGTGTGGCTGGTCACCGTCCAGGCTGTCACGGCGAGCGAGCTGCTCGTTGGTGGAGTGTGCGCATTGGGCTGCGCGATCCCGGCGCCCTGGCTGCGCCGAGCCAACGACGGCGTGTGGAGCTGGCGGTGGGCGTGGCTCAAGTGGCTACCGCTGATGCTGCGGCAATTGCCCGGCGACACGTGGCGGGTCTGGCGCTGGGGACTGGTCGAGAGAGGGCGCACGACGGAAGGCCAATGGGTTCGGCTCGAATTGCCAGCGGAGGCCGAGCCGGTTGCAGCGACGCGGCGAGCAATCGCATTGACGGTGCTCGGGTCTACGCCGGCGACCGTGGTCGTCGAAAGCGACCCGGCGCAGAACGTGCTGATCCTGCACCGCCTCTGCGACAGCTCGGACCGACTTGATTCTGCGGTAAGACGGTGAGTCCCTGGCTGTTTGGGGCGCTCGCCCTTCTGGTCGGCGGCTTCATGCCTGCGCTGTGGATGTCGGCGCGCGGAAAGTCGGCTGCGCGCCTGGTGGGCCTGGAATTCGCGGCCGTGGCGGCGATCCTGCTAATGCTGCTGCTGGCAAAGCATTACGGGCAGACGTCCTATCTGATCGTTCCACTGGCCATGGCCATCGCGTCGGTCGCCGGAAGCCTGGTCTTCGTCCGGCTGTTGGTGCCCAAACGGTGAGCGCAATGGTGGTCTTCTTTGAATGGATTCTCGTCTCGGCCGGATGCGCCGTCGTCGTGGTCTCGACTGTGGCGGCGCTGTTCTTGTCGCCCGTCTTCGACCGGCTGCATGCACTGACGGCGGCGACGACCGTTGGCGCACCGCTGGTCGGCCTTTCGGTCGCGGTCGGCCAGGGCTGGTCGATCGCAACGGCCTTGGTAATCCTCACGGTGATGATCGTCGCGGTGACCGGCCCGGTCGTGGCGGCCGCGACCGCGCGCATGGCCGCCCAGCGCGAACATGTTATCGAGCAGGAGGAGCCGCAGTGACCGTACTGACGGTGCTGGCCTTCGTTGTCGTCGGCGCAGCCGCCACCGCGGTGGTGATGACCAAGGACGCCGAGGACCAGGCCGTGACGTACTCGGCGTTCGGAGTGGCGCTGACGCTGTTGTTCGTGGTCCTGCAGGCGCCCGATGTGGCGTTGTCGCAGTTGGTGATCGGTGCCGCGGTGGTGCCGTTGATGGTCATGCTGACGCTGCGCGCGATTCGGCGGCAGGAAAAGTCGGACGCGACAAATCAGAACGACAGCGAGTCAGCGCAATGAGTCACCGCGTCCGAATGCTGCTTTTCGGTTCGGGCGCTGTGGTTCTCGCCTGCTTCTTCGCGCTGTCTGTGGATGCGTTGCCGCAGTTCGGCGACCCCTACCACCCGTATCGCGACCTTGCGGTGCGGGCGGCGCTGTCGCACGCGACAGCCAACGTAGTGTCTTCTGTCAACTTCGACGTGCGCGCGATCGACACGCTTGGCGAGGAGACAATCCTGCTGGCGTCGGTGATTGGTGTGATGGCGCTGCTGCGCCCCGCCGTCGAGGAGCGCGAGTTGTTGCCCATGCCAACCGGCCACGCAATGGATGCCGCCCGTCTGCTGGGATATCTGATGATGCCCGTGACGTTCGTCGTCGGGATCAGCCTCGTCGTGCACGGTCACATCAGTCCCGGCGGCGGTTTTCAGGGCGGCGTGGTAATCGCAACCGCGTTGCACCTGCTGTATGTGACCGGCAGTTTCCGTGCGCTTGACCGGCTTCGTCCAGTCAACGTGTTCGATCGGGCCGAAGTGGCGGGTGCGGCGGCCTTCGCTCTGCTCGGCGTCTGCGGGATGGTGTTCGGTGCGGCATTTTTGGCTAATTTCCTACCCAAGGGGCGACTGGCGGAACTATTTTCGGCGGGCACCGTGCCGCTCTTCAACGTGGCGGTAGGGGTTGAGGTCGCCTGCGGAATGACGGTTCTGCTAGCGCAGTTCTTCGCGCAGGAGATCACCATCGTCGAGCGGGGAGAGAAGAGGTGAGCATCTTCGCCTATGGTGTGGCGGCCTGGCTGGTTGTGCTTGGCGCTTTCGGAATCGCACGCAGTCGCAACCTTGTTCACGCGGTGGTCTGCTTGTCGGTGACGCAGTCGGGCACGTACGTGATGCTGCTTGCTGTCGGGTACCAAAGGAATTCGTCCGCACCGATTTTCGGCTCCAGCAACCCTCCGTCGGCCGCCGTGGTGGACCCGGTGGTGCAGGCCATGTCGCTCACCGACATCGTCGTGTCCGCGACGGTCACGGCACTGTTGCTCGGCTTGGCGGTTCAGATTCACAAGCGACACGGCACGGTCGATCCGGATGAGCTGCGCGCACTGCGGGGTTGACCTCGGGTGAACGCGGCGGACGCGCTGCCATTGCTGATCGCGACACCGATCGTCGCGGCGTGTGTTGTCGCCGCGACGGGTAACCGGGTTCCGCGCCCGGCCATCGACGTGCTTGCCCTGGTCGGCGCGGTGGCGACCGCGGCACTGGCGGTTGCGGTCACCGTGCAGACGTCGGCTAGCACCGCAATCGAATGGGTTGGCGGGTGGCGACCGCAAGGAACCCTGGCCGCAGGGATCTCGCTCGCCGCGGACCCATTGGCGGCGGGGTTCGCAGTCTTGATCGCAACCGCGGTGGCATGCGCGGTGCTGTACAGCTGGCGGGGCCTTGACGAGGCCGATTCCCGTTATTTCGCACTGCTTCTGCTGTTCCTGGCCGGCATGGAAGGGTTTGTGCTGGCTGGTGACCTGTTCAACATGTTCGTCTTCCTGGAGTTGACGGGCGCGACAGGGTATGCCTTGACCGGCATCAAGATTGAAGACCAGTCAGCGATCCAGGGGGCGCTGAACTTCGGCGTCATCCAGACGTTGAGCGCATGCATCACGCTGATGGGCATTGCACTCCTCTACGCGCGCACCGGTCAGCTTGGACTGGCGCAGCTGCGCGAGGGGATCGAAGGAGCGGGCGAGCTGTTCACCGTGACGGTGTTCGCGTTGGTGGTGTGCGGGCTTCTGGTGAAGGCGGCGATTGTGCCGCTGCACTTCTGGCTCGCCGATGCGCACGCTGTCGCGCCCGCCGCGGTGTGCCTGCTGTTCTCCGGTGTAATGGTAGAAATCGGTCTGTACGGCATCCTGCGGATCTATTGGGTGGTGTTCTCACACACGTTGCCGCACAGCGTATTTCAGAACACGTTTCTGATCTTCGGAACGCTGACCGCGCTGGTGGGTGCGTTCATGTGTGTGCATCAACGGCATGTGAAGCGGCTCCTCGCGGACTCGACGATCGCCCACATGGGATTGTTCATGGTAGCGGCCGCGTCGTTGACGCCTGACGGGACCGCGGGGGCCGCCCTGTCCGTCGCGGGCCATGCCGGCGCGAAGGGCGCGTTGTTCCTGGTCGTCGGCGTACTGCTGGATCGTTATGCGACGGTTGACGAAATGGAGCTGGCCGGTGCGGGCCGGCGTGACCGCGCGCTGGCGGTGGCGTACTTCGTTGCCGCGATGGCGTTGGCGGGCCTGCCGCCGTTCGGCGCTGGCCTCGGCAAGGCGATCGCCGAGACCGCAGCGTCGTCGGTGTGGTCGTCGTGGATGTTGGTGTTGTTCAGTGTGGTGTCGATCCTGACGGCCGGTGCGGTGCTACGCGTCGGATTGCGATGCTTCACGCGCTGGGGTGCAGAAGGCTCCGCGGATGTGGACACGCACGGGCACGGGTCGGACAGCCGCGGGCAGGAGCGGCCCGACACCCGCCGGCTCGCCCGGATCCCCATATCGATTTACGCGGCAATGGCGGTGCCGATCATCGGCTCACTCGGGGTGGGTGTGTGGCCAGCCGTCCCTGCGTGGGCGTCGCGGGCGGCGCACCGCTTCACCGATGTCGCGGCTTATCTCGGCGGCGCAGTGGCGCCGGCTTCCGCGGCTCACGGGTGGGACGTGTGGGGTGCGGTAATCGCGCTGCTGACGGTCCTGTTGAGCATTGGTCTGGCCGTAGTCGCGTTGTCGCGTGCGCAGGCTGCGGTCTGGGTCCGCCGTGTCGCACATGCGGTCGGGCCCCTGGCCAGCGTGATACGCGGCGCACACACCGGTCATATCGGCGACTACGTCGCCTGGATGTTTGTCGGAACCGCCGCGCTAATCGTGCTGTTGCAGCTGTACGAGCTCTTTGCCCGATGACGCCTTCATGCTGACGGGATGACGGCCCCGCCGAGCGGCGAGTCGGTCAAGTCGGGAGCACCGCGGCACCGGGACGCTTCGCCCAGCGTCCCATTCGGCGATACGAGCACCTCATGCTTGCGTGTTGCGTCTCGAATAGCTGCCACGCGCTTGGGATTTCACTGCTTTGCCGGCCGGCGGGTGGTTGTCTCCGGGCCGGTGTCCGAGTAGGTTCTGGGTGTGGCCGGCCTGCTACCGGAGCGCTCGATCCACTCATCGCATTCACCGGCCGTCAACGGCTGTTGCCGAAGTATCCGCCAATTAGCGAAAGGTCAGTCATGCCGAAGAGAACCGAATACGCCCAGGGCACGCCCAGCTGGGTCGACCTGCAGACCACCGATCAGTCCGGCGCGAAGGAGTTCTACGCGTCGCTCTTGGGCTGGGGTTTCGACGACCAACCGATGCCGCAGGGTGGGGTGTATTCGATGGCCGTGGTGAACGGAGAAACGGTGGCGGCCATCGCGCCGATGCCACCGGGTGCGCCGGAGGGCATGCCGCCGATGTGGAACACCTACCTTGCAGTCGACAACGTCGATGGGGCCGTCGATCGGGTGGGGCCCGCGGGCGGGCAGGTGTTGATGCCGGCGACCGACATCGGCGATGCCGGGCGGATGGCGTTCGTCGCCGATCCGACCGGCGCGGTCGTGGGGCTGTGGCAGGCCAATCAACACATCGGCGCGACGCTGGTCAATGAGACGGGTGCGGTGATCTGGAATGAACTGATCACGGACAAGCCGGATTCTGCGCTGGCATTCTATGAAGCGGTGGTCGGTTTGACCCACTCCACCGTGGAGATGGCGCCGGGCCAGCAATACCGGATTCTCAAGGCGGGCGCGACCGATGTCGGCGGCTGCATGGAACCGCCGATGACCGGTGTGCCGAACCATTGGCAGGTCTACTTCGCGGTGGACGACGCTGACGCCGCGGCGGCCAAGGCGGCCACGGGGGGCGGACAAGTCGCCGCGGAGCCGTTCGACATCCCGTCGGTGGGCCGGTCTGCCGTCCTCGCCGATCCGCAGGGCGCGATTTTCAGTGTGTTGAAGCCCGCGCCGGAGCAGTAGGCGGCTGCGCTGTCAGTCGCTGAGATCCGCGCGCCCGACGATCAGCGGATCGGGTTCGGCAACCACCTCGTGAGCCTTGCCCTCGTAGTCGAACTTGGCGAGCAGACAGCGCATCGCGTTGACCCGGGCCCGCTTCTTGTCGTTGCTTTTGACGACGGTCCACGGCGCAACGTCGGTGTCTGTAATACGGAACATCGCCTCTTTGGCCGCGGTGTAAGCGTCCCACTTGTCGAGTGAGGCGAGGTCCATCGGCGAGAGCTTCCACTGCCGTACCGGATCGACCTGCCGAATGGTGAACCGGGTGCGTTGCTCGGCGGGTGACACCGAGAACCACAGCTTTGTCAGGCTGATCCCATCGCTGAGCAGCATCTGCTCGAAAAGCGGTACCTGCTCCATGAACTCGGCATGCTGCTCGGGCGTGCAGAATCCCATCACCCGTTCCACGCCGGCGCGGTTGTACCAGGACCGGTCGAAGAAGACCATCTCGCCGGCGGCGGGCAAGTGGGTCACGTAGCGCTGGAAGTACCATTGGGTGCGCTCGCGGTCGGTGGGTTTTTCCAACGCCACCACACGAGCGCCACGCGGGTTCAAATGCTCCATGAACCGCTTGATGGTGCCGCCCTTGCCGGCCGCGTCGCGTCCCTCGAAAAGGATGATGTGACGGGCGCCGGTGGTTTGGCTCCACTTCTGCAGTTTCAGAAGTTCAATCTGCAGCAGCCGCTTGTCAATCTCATAATCGTGACGCGCCATCCGGTGGTCATACGGGTAGTTCTCGCGCCACGTGTCAACCGCAACGCCCCGGCGATCGAGCAGTACCGGATCGTCGTCATCGTCATCGTCGACCGTGTAGCCATGGTCCATGGTCGACAACACTTCGGCGTCTAGCTGAACCATTGCTGGAAGCCAAGCACTTATTGAAGAACATTCGGTAGCGACCACGTGAACGGTCCTCGCAGATCGCGGCGGCGGCCCGCCTCACGGCCGCTTCACCGCCGGGAGTGTGTGCTGGCCCAATGTTCAAGTGCTGGCTGCAGCCATGACATCACCGCCGCGGTGGCGATGCCGCTGATAGTGCCCAGAATCAACAGCATCGCAGTACCTCGATTCGCTTGTAGGGATTACTGCGTCATAGGGCAAGGGCCCCGAGACGTCGACGTGGTCGCCGAGCCCGGCGATTCCGGCGGGACGTATCAGTTGTTCGACGGCGCGCAGTCAACGTCGACGTAGACGGTGGTGACGTGTGTTGGGTCCATCGGGGAGTCCCCGTGGACACCGGTGACCGTGCACTGTGACAGCGAAGCCGGCACCGATCCGTTGATTTGCACGTTGTAGCCCTGGACTTGCAGGCTCCGGACGGTGTCGGCGGCCGATGAGCCTCCGCTGGGCGCCGCTGCGGCCGCGGCCGCCGATCCCAGGGCGGTTGCTGCTAGGGCGCCGACGGTGGCGGCGGTGACGGCGAACTTCTTCATAATCGTGCTCCTTTGTTGATACCCGATGGGTGCAAGTTCCGTGGTAGAACTCTTACCTATAGATAGGGCGGCGGGTTACATCGGATGAAAAGTCGTGTGCGATAATCTTGGGCGCGATATATGAGGTATGCGTATCGCAAAAGTCCATTATTTCCATGTTGCCCGGCTGCACTCCAGCGCAGTTGAGACAGGCAGACGCCGCGACCAGGGCGTTAGCGTGGCGAGGTGCGAACACGGCCTGACCACGCATTAAATCAGCGGCGGTGGCCATGTCGCGTCGCCACCCCGGCATCGGCGTCGCGGCAGTGTCACATATGCTTTTGCCGCGCAGAATTCAACGGCGCGTGGCGCGATTATGATTTCCGCACGCCGACTAACGAGCAGGGCGCCGGTAATGGTATCGTTTCGCGCTCTTGCGGTGCGTTGGCTTCTTACCTATTAACGAGGGCCGGATCAGAATAGTTCATCGCTTGCCAAGAGCCGGGTCGCGGCACCCACTCGGCCGGCGATCCGACCAACCCTTTAGGTTGCTGGGCGCACCGCGGCGGCACAGCTGATCGCGACGCGCCAGTCGTGAGGGACACTCCCGGACTGACGACGTGGACCGCCGTGACACGCACGAGGACCGCCGTGACACGCAGGGATGCCAGAGCCCCGGGGCGGGGGACCGGCGAGGAGTCAGACGGCGGCTGGTGCTTTGGCGCGGCTGCCCAACACAGCGGCGGCCACCAGCATCACGGTGAGTGCTTCGGCGATGACGCTGAGGGCTGCCTGCGGCGACGGGTTCCAGCCGTCCTCGGTGAAGCCGAACAGGCCCGTGGTGCGGGACAGCGCGAATGCGATCAGCGTCCCCGCCGACAGCGCCGCGCCGGCCCACCGAAACCACTCCGGTGCGCCGACGAGGATCAGCACGGCCAGCGCGCAAAACAGGCTGGCCTGCAATAGGAATGCCGGCCCGATCGTGGGGATGTGGTTGTAGCCGTGGATGTACAGGTAGGCATGGATGACGCCGCTGACGGCCAGTGTGGCCGCGATCGCGAGTCTGAGCGGAATCTCTATCGCTGTTGATCTCATTGCAGTGTCTGCTCTTTCAAGGCGAGTGCCTGTTGGCCCTTGGTGTAGCTGACCTCGCGGATACCGAGCGCGTCGTGCAGTTTCCCTGCGGGCAGGGTTATCGGTTTGGGCGCCGGGCCCTCGCCAGGATGGGGCAACGGGTACGCGGTCGTGGTGCCGCTGTAGAACGTCACGTTACCGTCGGTTTTCGAGAACAGTTGGTGCACATGGCCATTGAGACAGGTCACTGACGAGAATCGGCGCAGATAGCTCAGGGCCTTGGCGGCGTCCTCCGTGCCCCACCCCCAGTCGGGGTACATCGCAAACAGCGGAATGTGGCTGAAGACAATGATCGGGGTGTCACTGGACAGTGGCGCGACATCCTTTTCGATGAACTCGAGCTGATCGGTACCCAGGTGCCCCAGCTTGCTCAGGTTCAGCGTGTTCACCAGCGCGATCAGATGCACACCGGCGATGTCGAAGCTGTACCAGCCATCCCCGCGGGTGCCCGCGCCAAATACTTGGCGGTACCTTTGCCCGCCGTCGTCAACCGAATCGTGTTCGCCGGGAACGGTGAAGATGTGTGGCGTGTTCAGCCCGGTCAGCATTTGCTTGACCTGATCGAACTGATCAGGGGTGGCCAAATGCGTCAGGTCGCCGGTGTGGATCACGAAGTCGGGCGTGTATCCAAGCGAGTTGACCTGGTGGATTGCCCCGGTGAAGGTTTTGGCCACATCCGGGTTGGGGGCGCCGGTGAATCCGATGTGGCTGTCGCTGATCTGCGCGAAACGTAGGGTGGGTCGGGCTTGCGTCTTTTGAGCCCCGGTAGACCCGGCGACATGGGAGATCACCTCACCGCCGGCCACGGTCAACGCCACCGCCGCCCCAAACCACGCCGAATGGCGGATCAGCTGGCGGCGTGTCATCGCATGCGGATCGCGTTCGGTGCTCATTTGGTCACCACCACTGTGCCGTGCATGGACGGGTGGATTGAACAGATGTAGTCATAGCTGCCCGCCGTCGGAAACGTGTAGGAGTAGGTCGCGTTGGTGCCCAATCCGGGAGAGTGAAACGAGCCGTCACTAGCCGCCACTGTGTGCGGCTCCTCGTCGTGGTTGGTCCAGGTCACCTTCGAGCCGACCGGAACCGTCAGCGTCGTGGGGGCGAACGCAAAGTTATTGATACTGACGGCATTCGGTCCGGCCGGGGGCGGCGCCTCGCTCGGCGGGCCGTTGCCCCCCGGGGCCGCCGATCCAGGTGCCGCGCCGCCGCCGGCCATCCCCGGGGTGACGCTGGCCTGCGACCCGAAGTTGATCGATGGTTGCGTGCTGGATCCCGGGCTGGAGCTCGAGCAAGCCGAAATCACCAGCACCGCCGCGGCGGCCCCCGCGACGGCGGGCAGCGCAGCGAGCGGGCGACGATGAGGCGGGGACATGTGAGTGCAACCTCCCTGATCGTTGACGAGTCATCCGGATGCGAAGTGCTCATCAAGAGATAAGGACGCGGGTTACACCGCGGGCCACCCCAGGGCGGTCACGCCGGTTCGGCGGGCGCGAACACCTCGATGGTTCCGTTGACCTCACGAACCTCCAACCGCGGCAACGGTGCCAGCGGCCTGGGGCTCGGATGGGTGAGGACCTGTCCGGTCGGGGCGAACGAGGCGAAATGACAGGGGCAGCGCAGCCGCTCAGCGGGCTGGTCGAAAAACAGTCGGCAACCCTGATGCGTGCAGACGCCCGACACCGCTTCGGGGCGGCCGTCTACCCGGCGGACGAACCCGAACAGTGAATCAGTTTCAAATGGGTGCATCACACCGTCACCGGTGACGTCCGAGCTCGCCGTGACGGGCTGCCAGCGGCCCTGCTTGGGGACCATGTCGCCGCCGGCGGCGACCGCATGCCCCGCATCGCGAAATAGCAGGCGATCGGCGGTCACCGTCGCGACCACCGCTGCCGCGGCCGCCGATAGTCCGACCACCACCTGCCGGCGGCTGGCGGCCAGCCAGCTCACCTTCGTTGCGGGTGCCTGCTCACCTTCCATCTGCGCGGCGACGCGCCGATGCAAATCGGCCAGGAATTCCCCGCGTGGCTCGTCGGCCCCGGGCCGCGCCGCCCGCAGCTCTATTGCGGTCCGTATCTGGGCAGCCTCAAAACCGCCCGGGCGAAAAGGAGTCGGACGCCGATCGCGCAACAGGTCATCGACATACCGTCGCAACCCTCGCGCGTTCATCGCTTGCCCTCTCGGTTACCGTGTGCCGCCACTTGCCAGGGTCTGCGTCGGCCCCTCATTCGGCCGAGCGGCGGTGCCTTGACAGATCCGCTGGCGTTTTCTGGGTGTTTTCGGGCAGCGGAGACACTGACACTCTCCTAATAGATAGCGGCTCGGGTTACGCGCATTCAACAGATGCAAGCCGCACCGACCGGCGGCCGCACGGCGAACGTGACGCCAGAGTCACACCCACGACCGGACGTGGCGCTGCTGTCACGTTCGGCGGCGCAAAATATCGCGGCCGCACGCCGCTGCGCCGGTCAGTGCTGGCGGTTGGTACGGCCCCCGCCGTCGTCGGCTAGGTGCCGGATCTCGCGTTCCCATTGGGCCTCTCGGACGCGGTCTAGCCGTGCGTGGACCGCCGCAACCACGGCCGTGGTTACGGCCAAGACCCCGAACCACAAAGCGGCGCCGGCGCCGGCGCCGTCAACGCTCGCGCGCCAGCCCGGGGGCGGGGCATCGACGCGTCGTCCGGTGCTGTCAACCCAGATGTCGATCCGGTCGCCGGGTTTTGCCGCGCCATCCCACGGAAATGTGCCGACGATATCGGCGTCCGCCGCGTTCCAGCCGGCTCGCACGCTGCCTGCGGTGTGAAACGGCCGCGCCGCGGTCCAGCTGTCGAGGACGGTCGCCGCGATGATGTGCCGGGACCGCGCCTGCTCGGCGTAGACGCTGTCGCGGGCAGCGTGAACCGCAACACCGACGATGGCGGCGACAGGCGCCGCGGCAAGCGAAATGATGACCGCGACCATCGCGACGAGTGCTTCGATTCGATCGATGCGGCGCAGCAGTGGATTGCGGCCCACGAGTCGGCTTAGCCACCAACCGCGCGGGTTCACGGTGAAGGCGCGCATCAGAACTCCTTAACCGACCGGCGCGGCGGCGCCCGAATATCGCGTGAATACATCGCTTCACGTACCCGGTTTTGCGGATTCGAATCGGGTGCGCTTTCGACAATCAGCGCGAAGTGCCCGACGGCCCCCGTATGCCTACCGGGCGGGGGTCAAACGGACAGCGCCGAGGTGGTCTCGATCGACCGCCTCGGCGAACTCCTCGAGTGTGGGTACCCGCGGATCGCGGAATTTCAATCCCATCGCGCGCTGCGCGCCGCTGGCCCCGTAGGACTCGGCGCAGCGCTGGTAAAGATCGGCGACGACCGAACGGTCCTGGATGAGTTCGCCGTGCATGGTGGTCGTCTTCCCGTCGTGCAGAACCTGGGCGGCGGCGCCGTCGCGGAAGTTCTGCTTCCACGCCGCGGCGGTCAGGGCATAAAGATCGTTGTCAATCCGGTGGGCGCTCAGCACAACCGAGTACTGCCGCCCTGTCTTGCGTCCGGTGAAGTTCACCACCATCAGCTGCTTGCGTGCGGGACCCAAGACCGGAGTGCCCAGCAGGAACCGCACGATCGGGTTGACGACGCGCAGGACTGGGGCCGGTGGATGCGAGATCGTGACTGCGGGTGAGTGTTCTGCCATGCCATTACCGTAGGGCCTACTGGCATGCTCGCGCCCGGGCGCGTCGCCGGTCCCCCAGGTGCGCGACATCGCCACCAGCCCACTCAGCGTCCGTCGAACACGCGGCGCACCGCCTGCCTTACCGCCCCTTGTGGGCGTTCTGGTAGGTGCCGTAAGGGGTGTGTCCCACGTGCATGTAACCGTCGACGTTAACGATGTCAGGGCCGTTCGCCGAGCCGGATGGAGTGGCAATGGCCGGGGCGGCCAGGCCGATGGTCAGCGCGCCGAGTGCACTGGCGGCGATCGTTGCGAATGTGACGTTCTTCTTCATTGCTCTCCCTCTCCGTGTGCTCTGGTTGCGGAAACAGGGAGGTCAGAGCGTTTAGTTCCGGTTGGCAGGAAGTTGTCCAGGCATGGCAGTAACGACCGCCCGGCGTCAGCCGGTCGCGCTGCCCGCGAACCAGGCGGTCGTCACCGTGTGTCGAATGGGCGGCTGAAATGGGGTGGTCGGCGGACCCAACTGGCCGACGTACACGGCCCACAACGGTTGCGAGCGGTCGATCGCTGACGCAGGGTCCCAATCGGGGGGTGCGAGCACGCCAAGCGACCACGTGGTCTGGCCGCAGCCGTAGACGGGGACGGTGCCGTCGGCTCGGCCGCCCCACGCGCCACCGTTGGGCAGGACGCAGCGAGTGCCGTCGTCCAACGCCAGCGCGAACGGCATCGGCGCCGCGGGGGGCTGCACCGCCGGAAGCGCGCCGGGGGCGGGAAAACGCCGAAGCGCCTTGCCCCATGGGTCGACCGTGCAGAGCAGCGACGCGGGCGCCGGCCAACACACATCGGCGGCGGCCTCACTCGGCTGACAGGCATAGATGTTGTTGCCCACCGCCGCCGGCGATGGCCCCGGACACCCGGAGAGGTTGGGGGACGGCTGCCGATTCACCACGTGGTAGCCGTTGGCGGCCCGACCGCCCGCGTCGACGGCCACCTCCGTGATGACGTCCGTCGACCCGGCATCGGCGCCGAGGTTCCCGGCCGTGGGCAGCGCGAGGGTGCCGACGAAAGTCAATACCGCCGCGGCTCGCAACCAGCCGGCAGACGGCCTGCCCATGGCGACAGCCCCTTTCCTGACGTACGCGCCAACTACCGAGTATCGAGGCGGCCCAGAACGATCACGTTGTCGGTGACGATCGCGGTCTGGCCCTCCGGCCCGGTGGCCTCGCGCTCGACGGACTCGACCCGGCGTCGCTGCCACACGCTCGCATCGAGATTCAACGACGTGACGACTTCGTCGGCGCTGGGGAACTCGTGGTGGTGGTCCAGCTTCCATGCCCAGGGTGGGGCGCTGCCGTGGTCGACGATGATCAGCGTCCCGCCGACCGCAACCGCTTCGGCGGCCCTGCGCAGCAACGCCGGACGGTCCAGTTCGACGGTCGAATGCAGGAATTGGGCGGAAACCAGATCGAACGTGCCGTCGGGGAACGTGTCCGGCAGCTCGTGGCGCTGAAAGTCGATGCGGTCCTGTAAGTTTCGTTCTCGCGCAGTGGCAGCCGCCCGCTCCAGCGCGGTGTTCGATATGTCCACCGCCGTCACCTGCCAGCCGCGTTCGGCCAGCCACAGGGCATCGCCGCCCTCGCCGCAACCGAGATCGAGCGCACGGCCCGGCGGCAGCGACGCGGCTTCCTCGGCCAAGCGGACGTTGACCCGGCCGCTCCATATCCGGTCACGCTCACCGTAGTGCTCTTCCCACACCTGTTCAGCGTCAGACATCGCCATGGCCTTAGCTTGCCCGCCCGGCGACGGCGACGCCAAGCCGGTGCCGCCACATCTCCGGCAAAGGTGATGTAGCTTCGATCCACACACCGACGGGGGAGTGGGTGCCGAGGAGTAAGCGGTGGATGCGACACCATTCGGGCACTATCAGCTGCTGGAGCTGATCGGCCGCGGCGGGATGGGCGAGGTCTACCGGGCCTACGACACCAGGACCGACCGCGTGGTCGCGCTCAAGGTGCTGCCCCCGCACCTAGCCGACGACCAGACGTTTCAGCAGCGTTTCGGCCGTGAATCGCATGCCGCGGCCGGGCTGAACGACCCACATGTTGTCCCGATCCACGGCTTCGGCGAGATCGACGGCCGGCTGTATCTGGACATGCGGCTCATCGACGGCCGCACCCTGGGCACGATTCTGAAGGAAGGCGACAAGCCGCTCGAACCGGCGTTTGCCGTATCGGTGGTCGAGCAGGTCGCCTCGGCCTTGGATGCCGCGCACGCAGCGGCCCTGATCCATCGGGACATCAAACCCTCCAACATCTTGATCACCGACCGTGACTTCGTGTACCTGATCGACTTCGGCCTTGCCCGCACGGCCGGTGAAGCCGGCTTGACCACCGCGGGCAGCACGCTCGGCACCTTGGCCTACATGGCCCCGGAACGCTTCGAGGACGGGCGGGCCGATGCGCGCTCCGACATCTACGCGCTGACCTGCGTGCTCTACGAATGCCTCACCGGTTCGCGCCCCTATCCGGCGGACAGTCTCGAGCAGCAGATCGCCGGGCACGTGGCCAAGCCGCCGCCTCGCCCATCGGCCACCGACCCCAAACTGGCCGCGTTCGACGAAGTCATCGCCACGGGCATGGCCAAGAAACCGCAGAAGCGATATCAAACGGCGGCCGAGCTGGCCGCCGCCGCTCAGCGCGCGCTGAATGCACCCGTGCGCAAAGTCGGTAGCAGCGGGCGGCATTCGGCGCCTCGCGCCGGGGCGCCCGGTGGTCGGCGCATGTCCCGCAAAGCCCTCGCCGTGGCGGGCGCCGGGTTGGTGTTGATCGTGGTCTGCGCATTCGGGGCATGGCACCGGTGGGGCGCGTCGGAACAACGTAGCCGACCCGCGAGCGCCGCCGAGAGCTCGTCCTCGACACGGGCGGTGGGGGCGGTTCCGGCGATCGCGGCGACCGTGCCCGCAGAGATCAGGGCGACGGGCCGGTTGATCGTGGGTGTGAACGTGCCGTATGCGCCCAATGAATTCAACGATTCCAGTGGCCAGATCGTCGGTTTCGACATCGATCTGATGAACGCTGTGGCTAGGACTCTGGGGCTCGTGCCGGAATACCGCGAGACG
The DNA here is from genome assembly GCF_035640695.1 of Mycobacterium sp. Lineage (GTDB taxonomy): Bacteria > Actinomycetota > Actinomycetes > Mycobacteriales > Mycobacteriaceae > Mycobacterium. The sequence goes on along the minus strand of NZ_DASQVQ010000072.1, from coordinate 479 downwards.
GCCTTCGAGGCGATCATCCCGTCGTTGCGGGCCGGGGACTTCAACGTGGGCATGTCGTCGTTCACCGACACCAAGGAGCGCGAGGCGTCGGCCGACTTCGTCACCTACTTCGAGGCCGGGACGCTGTGGGCGCAGCGGCCCGGTCCGCCGGTCGATCCCAACAATGCGTGCGGGCTGCGAATTGGCGTGGCGTACGCCTCGATTCAGGAAAGCAAGGAGATCCCCGCCAAGAGCGATGCGTGCGTCGCGGCCGGCAAGCCGTCCATCGAAAAGGACGTCTATGTCCGCCAGGACGATCTCACTGCCGCCCTGATCGCCGGAAAGGTCGATGCCATGTCGGCCGATTCGCCGGTAACAGGGTTTGCGATCAAAACCAGCGGCGGCGCGCTCGAGGGCGCAGGCGAGGTCTTCGATTCCGCCCCGTACGGCTGGCCGGTAGCCAAGAGCTCAGCACTGTCGCAGTCGCTGAGCCGGGCCCT
>NZ_DASQVQ010000071.1:0-4777 GCF_035640695.1 Mycobacterium sp. | reverse complement strand
ACCGCGCCGCCGCAACGACCCGTGTGGGTCGGCGATTTCTGGGACATGTTCGGCGCAGGTCATCTGCTTGAGCTCAAAAACCTCAAAGCCATCGCCGAATACCGCCACCACAACGCCCTACCGGTCACCCCAGCCTGGATGCGAGATACCCAATTGGACCGGAACGAGACGGACGGCATCTGATAATGAGGACTACGACACCACCGACGGTCAGCCTGATCGACGTTGCAACCTACCTGCCTGAAAACCGCGTTCCCGCAGAGTATTACGCTCAGTTCGCCGAATCGGATGACCTGCGTGACAGCCCAATGTTCGCGCCCCCTGAGTACCGCCACCACGCGGCGTTAGATGAGTCCAACGTCGACATGATCGAGCGGGCCACCGCAGGGTTGGTTGCCCGCCACGGGCCTGAGGTGCTGGAAGACGTGGACGTGCTGCTCACGCATTGCCAGATGCCCGACCTGCCCATTGTCGGTGCGGGCGGTGAAGTCGCACACCGGCTTGGCATGACCCCTCGGTGGATCATCGACGTCCACAACAGCGGCTGTGCCTCGTTCGTGTACATGCTCGACCTTGCCCGCCTGCTGCTTTGCTCCGGCGCCGGCCGTAGCGCGCTGATCGCGAACGCGGCAAACGCCGCCGGCAAGGTCTTTGAGCAGGAACAAGTCCGCAAACTCGCCCAGGCGTCGGTTCCCGGCGACGGGGCAGCCGTTGGCCTCGTCACGGTGTCGGATCGCTCCCCGATACTCGACACCGAATGCCGCTTTTTCGGTCAAAACGCCGTCGACATGACCCTGGAGACCGACCCGCCACGCCAGTGGTGGCAGGCCGGGCCAGGGGAAGGCCACGTCGGCTTCAACGAGGCCAAGATCATGAAGGTGCTCTCCCGCGGCAACCGTCAGGTGCCCGGCGTCGTGCACGCTGTATGCGACCGAATCGGCGTGAAACCGAATGACCTCGACCTGCTTGTCACCAATCAGCCCAATCGGCTGCTCCTGCGCAACTGGGCCGAGGCGCTCGAGCTTCCCCGCGAGCGTCACCGCGACACGTTCCACCAGTGCGGCAACCTGTTCGCCATCGGTATACCCGTCAACTTCGAGGCCGCTATCAATGACGGCCAAATCAACGCGGGTGACATCGTGATGATGGCAGGGTTCGCGAACGCGGGGGACTTCGCCGGTGCCGCCGCGATCCGGTGGGGCGGGAGGCCCTAATGACAGTAGTTCTGCAAACGCACGGGACAACGGGTGGGACCCGAATCAATATCGGCTGCCGCGCATCGACGCGGGCAGTTCTGACCACAGTGGGGAGTTTGTCATGACGTTGCCAACCCAGGAGTCCGCGAATTTGGCTGATGTGACCGAAGAGATCATCTCGATGCTTCGGGCCGAAGCGGGAGTTGCGAATCTCACGGCCGATTCCACCCTGCAGGACGGGGGACTTGATTCCCTCAAGGTCATGTCGCTTGTCCTCAAGATCGAAACGCGCTACGACATCGAGCTGGACGCCGACGATGCCGAAGAGCTGCGCACGGTCGGTGATCTTGGCCGGTTGGTGGTGCGTCTTATCGAGAAGCGGCGATGAAAGGCGCCCCCGCCGTCCGTCCGCAGTACGAGACGCTCAATGAGATGCTCGCCGCAGCCGCACAAAGCAGTGTGAGTCTGTTCTTCGTGAACCGCAACGAGGAAGAACAACAAGTCCCGATGGCTCACGTGCGGGAGAAGGCGATGTCGATTGCCGCGGATCTGTTGGCGCGCGGTGTGGACAAGGGCGATCGCGTGGCGCTGGTGTTGCCGACCTGTCCGGAGTTTGCGGAGTGCTTCTTCGGTGTGCTATGCGCGGGCGCTATCCCGGTACCGCTGTATCCGCCGGTCCGACTCGGGAAGCTCGACGAGTATCACCGCAGGACGGCCGCGATGCTGCAGGCAGCAGACGCGGCCCTGGTCGTCACCGACGAACGCATCCGTCGCCTGCTCGGAGTCGCCGTGCGGAACGCAGCCCCTCGGCTGGGCTGTGTGACAGCGTCCGGCCTCGGTGGCACCGAGGCGGGTGAGGTTACGGTGGCTGCCGATGACATCGCGTTGATCCAATTCTCCTCAGGCACCACCCACGATCCCAAGCCGGTGGCGCTCACGCACGAGAATCTGCTGTTCAACCTCGCCGCGATCGCGAGCTACTTTGGCGAGGAAGTAACGCGCGATCTGGTGGGCGTCACGTGGCTGCCGCTTTATCACGACATGGGATTGATCGGAAATCTGCTGTCGGCGTTCTATCTTCCAGCTCCGCTGGTGCTGCTACCACCGGAGCTATTCCTCGCAAAACCTGCGACGTGGCTGCGGGCCTTCTCACGACACCGCGGCACCGTCTCGTCGGCGCCCAACTTCGCGTTCGGCCTGTGTGTCAATCGGATTCGTGACGAGGAACTCGACGGCGTCGACCTGTCCTCGTGGAGGGTGTGTCTCAATGGCGCGGAGGCGGTCAGCGCCTCGCTACAGCGGCAATTCAGCGAGCGGTTCGGGCACTGGGGCTTTGACGCCTCGTCCCTCACACCGTGCTACGGAATGGCGGAGGCCTCGCTGGCCGTGACGTTCAAACCGGCCCGCACCTCGTTCAAGACACTTGGTGTGGACGCCGATAGCCTGGCCGCCGCCGGTGTCGTCGAGCCGGGCAGCAAAGAGCTGGTAAGCGTGGGCCGTCCGCTGGCAGGGGTTGAGGTAGAGATCCGCGATGACGAATCACTACCCGCGCCGCCCGATCAGGCCGGCCGAGTCTTCGTCCGGGGCCCTAGCATCATGGCCGGCTATTTCGGCCGCTGCGATCTAACCGATCAGGTGCTTCACGACGGCTGGCTCGACACCGGAGACCTTGGCTTCGTTCACGACGGTGAGCTCTTCATGTGCGGACGGAGCAAGGACATCGTGATCATTCGGGGTGCCAACCACGCGCCGCAGGATTTCGAGGCGGCGCTCGAGGAACTGCCGGGCGTCCGCACTGGATGTGCGGTGGCCGTGGGCTTCGTTCCTGCCGGCGAGGAGGAAGAGGCGCTGGCGATGCTTGTCGAAACCACCCCAGACGCCCCACCCAGCTTGGCGAGCGATGTGGCGTCACGGGTTTGGCAGCGCACCGGCATCCTGGCGGCCCACGTGGAGCTGCTGGCACCAGGTACGTTGCCTCGGACCTCCAGCGGAAAAATGCGCCGACGCGAGGCGCGCGCACAGTGGCAGGCAGGCACGCTGTCGCCGCCGAAGAAGGTCTCTGCGATGCGGCTGGTGCTGCACTCGGCCAAAGGGCAACTCTCTCATGCACTCGCCATGCACTCCCGGCTCACCGCAAACAAGCGGACGGTTGATCAATCACGCCAAAGTTGATCAGCATCCAGTAGTACGTCACTGAACTGGCTCGCGCGCGACTCGATGGGCCGAGCACTGGCCGCTAAACGCCCAGGCTGTGGCCGATGAGATCCTTCATGATCTCGGTCGTGCCGCCGTAGATGGTCTGCACTCGGGCGTCGAGGTATGCCCTTGCGATGGGGTATTCGCGCATGTAGCCGTAGCCGCCGTGCAATTGCAGGCAGCGGTCGACCAGCCGGACGTATGCCTCGGTCGCATACCATTTGGCCATCGCGGCCTGCTCGGCGGTGAGCTTCTCATCGAGGTGCAGCCGGATGAACTCATCGATCATGATCCGCACCGCGGTTGCCTCCGTCGCCAACTCGGCGAGTACGAAGCGGCTGTTCTGGAAGCTGCCGACCGGCTGGCCAAAAGCCTTACGCTCCTTAGCGTATTCCAGCGTCATCTCCAACGACGTCTCCATCGCAGCCGCCGACATCAGCGCGATAGAGAGCCGCTCCTGCGGCAGGTTCTGCATAAGGTAGAAGACGCCCTTCCCTACCTTGCCGAGCAGATTCGCCGACGGCACCCGCACATCGTTGAACGACAACTCCGCAGTGTCCTGTGCGTCCATACCGATCTTGTCCAGCTTGCGACCGCGTTCGAACCCTTCCATCCCCCGCTCCACGACCAGCAAGGAGAATCCCAACGCACCCTTGCCGGGATTGGTCTGCGCGACCACGATTACTAGATCGGCGTTGATCCCGTTGGTGATGAACGTCTTGGCGCCGTTGAGCACCCAGTCGTCGCCGTCCTTGACCGCCCGGGTGTTGATGCCCAGCAGGTCGCTTCCGGCACCCGGTTCGGTCATCGCGATCGCTGTGATCAGCTCGCCGGTGCAGAACTTCGGCAGCCAGCGCTCCTTTTGCTCCTCGGTAGCCAACCGGATCAGATAGGGCGCGACGATATCGTTGTGCAGTGCGAAACCGATCCCGCTGAACCGGCCAGCGGTGGTCTCCTCGGTGACGATCGTGTTGTAGCGAAAGTCCGGATTGCCACCGCCGCCGTACTCCTCGGGCACCGCCGTGCCCAAAAAGCCCTGCTTGCCGGCTTCGAGCCAGACGCCGCGGTCGACAATCTTGTCCTTCTCCCACTGTTCGTGGTACGGCGCGACATGTCTTTGGAGGAACGACCGGTATGACTCGCGGAACAGCTCGTGCTCCGGCTCGAAAAGCGTGCGGTCGTACATTACAGCACGCATGGCGGTGGCCTCCGGCGAGCGTGTTTTGACAGGGGGGGTTGGCAGCTGGCGCGGCGGCGGAAGTAGCCCGCCGGGTCGATGGCTGCCGACGCCGCGCGCCAGAGCCCGAGCGTCGAGCTGGGTGCTGTCGGGGTCATTGTGGTTATTGTCGTCGACGTCGGTTGGCTTGGCGGCGACGTCATTTTCG
>NZ_DASQVQ010000070.1:0-29516 GCF_035640695.1 Mycobacterium sp. | reverse complement strand
CACCACCAGCCAGATGGAACGCGTGCTGTCCGAACGAGAGGACGACTTGAAGGCCGACGCAAAGCTGGCCGGAAACGTGCTTCACCGATTTGGCGGCTTCTTCCTCGGCCGTTGGCGCGAAAACGATTGGCAATGGGGCCGCTTGGATGCTGCAGCGGGAATCGCAAGGATTCTCGAACGGGCTCACCGTGAGGATGCAGCCCCCGAGGAGGACGCCGAAGAACAGCTCGATGTACTAGTTCAGGCTAAGGTAGCGGCGCTTCAGCGGTCGATCGTTGCAGAGGCGGCGGAAACCGTCGAGTCAACCGGGTCGGGCGGGATTGTCGAATCAACCGGCGCGGACGGCCTCGATGCGATCTCACCGCAGTACCGCTTCTCGTTGATTTCTCGGATCGTGCCGCTGGTATACCGTGCCCTGCTGCCCCCGAAGGAATCCGGCGCGTCGGTGGCCGGTGCCGCGGCGCTGCTTGCGCAAGGCATCATCCGCCCGCTCGCGGTACCGCTCACACTAATCGCCGACCCGCTGCGTGCGGCGTGGTCAGTGGTGGTGGTTCTCGGCGCGGCCGCTCTCCTTGGTGCTGGTACCAGCCCGAGAGGATGGCAGTTCATCTTCGCCCTCGTGCTCGGCCTTCTCGCCGCCTTCATCCTCGTACGTGCCCGCAAGGCAGATGCTAACTGGCAGGAATTGACCGAGAACCTGAAGCGCCTCAACGAAGATCATCCGGAATACGAGATACGGACTCGATGGGCGCCGATCCTAGCCAACACGAGCGCCCGCCGGTTCCGGTTGGCTTCGTGGGCGCTGGGAACCGTCACTTTCGCCTCGGCGCTCTACTACCTGGCGGCCGTTTTGTGGCAGTGGCCGCGTTTAGCGTTACCGGTGGAACTTTTCTTCGTCGCGATATTCATCGTCGTGGGGCTCCAGCACTGGCTGAACCAGCGGTCCTATCGCGTGCAGAAAGCGCGCACCTATAGTGGCGTGCGCCGCGGTCTGGTCGTACTCGCGCTCGCAGTCGCCGTTGGGGTGGGGACAACGGCCGAATGCTTCGCGCGGTATCAAGCCCACCACGCGGCCACGACACACTGCCACGCCAGCACTTGCGGTTGGTGGTGGGATCAACCGCCCGTCACATGGATCGTCGCGGCAGTAGCCGTTGCCTTGCTAACGCTGCTCTCGTTGTGGGGCTGGGTCTCTCCCGCCTGGACGTGGTTCTGGGTGGTCGTCACCGCGGTGATGGCCACGGCTGCGCAGTGGTTCCTCGACGATGTGGTGGCGGCGGTACGCGACAACGGGGTGTGGGACCTGTTGCCCACCCTTGTGTGGATGATCGTTCTGGGTGTCGTCATGCCAAAAATGCCCTGCCGCAACAAGGATTACGGAGAGACCGACAGGCTGGACATCATTGGGCTGCCGCAAGCCAGTTCGATGACGCGTGTAGACTCGACCCCGCAGCCCGCGCGAGCGGGCTGACTTCGCGCGCCCGCAGCACGACCGGATGCCTCGCGGTCCCGCCCCCGGCGGGTCAGGCATCCCGCAGGCGCCAGGGCCCGGCCTCAACCCGATGCCGGGCGCAACCGACAACGAAAGCAAGGCACACCCATGGCCGTCGTGACCATGAAACAGCTGCTCGACAGCGGCACCCACTTCGGGCATCAGACCCGTCGCTGGAATCCCAAGATGAAGCGGTTCATCTTCACCGACCGCAATGGCATCTACATCATCGACCTTCAGCAGACGCTGACCTACATCGACAAGGCCTACGAGTTCGTCAAGGAGACCGTCGCCCATGGCGGCACGATCCTGTTCGTCGGCACCAAGAAGCAGGCCCAGGAATCCATCGCCGCCGAGGCCACCCGGGTGGGCATGCCGTATGTCAACCAGCGCTGGCTGGGCGGCATGCTGACCAACTTCTCCACCGTGCACAAGCGGCTGCAGCGCCTCAAGGAGCTGGAAGCCATGGAGCAGACCGGAGGCTTCGAGGGCCGCACCAAGAAGGAAATCCTCGGCCTGACCCGCGAGAAGAACAAGCTCGAACGCAGCCTCGGCGGCATCCGCGACATGAACAGGGTGCCGTCGGCGGTGTGGGTCGTTGACACCAACAAGGAGCACATCGCCGTCGGCGAGGCCCGCAAGCTCGGCATCCCGGTGATCGCGATCCTCGACACCAACTGCGATCCCGACCTCGTCGACTATCCGATTCCGGGCAACGACGACGCGATCCGCTCGGCCGCGCTGCTGACAAGAGTGATCGCGTCGGCGGTCGCCGAGGGCCTGCAGGCCCGCGCCGGTCTGGGCAACGGCGAGGGCAAGCCCGAGGCCGAAGGGGCCGAGCCGCTGGCCGAGTGGGAGCAGGAGCTGCTCGCAAGCGCCACCGCGACCGCCAGCCCCACCGCCGAAGGCGCCGAGCCCGGCACCCCGGAGGCGGACATCCAAACCGAACCGAAGACCACCAGGGAGTGACATGGCCAATTACACCGCCGCCGACGTCAAGCGGCTTCGCGAGCTCACCGGCGCCGGCATGCTCGACTGCAAGAACGCGCTGGCCGACGCCGACGGCGACTTCGACAAGGCCGTCGAGCTGCTGCGCATCAAGGGCGCCAAGGACGTCGGCAAGCGCGCCGAGCGCGCCACCGCCGAGGGCCTGGTGGCAGCCAAGGACGGCGCGCTGGTCGAGCTGAACTCCGAGACCGACTTCGTCGCCAAAAACGCCGAATTCCAAGCGCTCGCCGACCAGATCGTCGCGGCCGCCACGGCATCAAAGGCCACCGACATCGACACCCTCAAGGCCGCCAAGGCCGGGACCAAGACCGTCGAGCAGGCGATCGCCGACCTGTCCGCCAAGATCGGCGAAAAGCTCGAGCTGCGCCGCGTCGCGTACTTCGACGGCACGGTGGAGACCTACCTGCATAAGCGATCGGCCGACCTGCCGCCGGCCGTCGGCGTGCTGGTCGAATACCAGGGCTCGGACAAGGACGCCGCCCACGCCGCAGCACTGCAGATCGCCGCACTGAAGGCCAAATACCTCAGCCGCGACGACGTGCCGGCAGACGTCGTCGCCAACGAACGGCGGATCGCCGAGGAGACCGCGAAGTCGGAGGGCAAGCCGGAAAAGGCGCTGCCGAAGATCGTCGAGGGCCGCCTCAACGGCTTCTTCAAGGACGTCGTGCTGCTCGAGCAGCCGTCGGTGTCCGACAACAAGAAGACCGTCAAGGCGCTGCTCGACGAGGCCGGCGTGACGGTGACCCGGTTCGCCAGGTTCGAGGTTGGCCAGGCGTAGCGCACTGCTAGCGTCGACGCATGGCCGGTATCCATGCGTACCGCGACGACCCACTCGGTGACTCCGACGCGGTGGGGCTGGTGCAGCGCCTGCGGTCGGGCGCGGTGTCGGCGGCTGAGCTGGTCGAGGCGGCGATCGCGCGCACCGAGGCCGTAAACCCGGCGCTGAACGCGCTGGCCTACCAGGCGTACGACCGCGCCCGCCGGGAGGCGTCCGGCCCGCGGCCGCGCGGCTTCTTCGCCGGCGTGCCGACGTTCGTCAAGGACAACGTCGACGTCGCGGGGATGCCGACGATGCAGGGCACCGACGCGTGGCCCCCGCGGCCGGCCCGCGCCGACGGCGTTTGGGCCCGAATGTATTTGGCCACCGGGCTGGTTGCGCTCGGCAAGACGCAGATGTCGGAATTCGGCTTCAGCGCATCCGCCGAGCACCCCCGGCTGAAGGCGGTGCGCAATCCGTGGAGCCCCGAACACACCGCGGGCGCGTCGTCCTCGGGTTCCGCGGCGTTCGTCGCCGCCGGTGCGGTGCCGATCGCGCACGCGAATGACGGCGGCGGATCGATCCGCATCCCGGCTTCGTGCAACGGTTTGGTGGGGTTGAAGCCCACGCGCGGCCGACTGCCGCTGGACAAGTACATGCGCCAGATGCCGCTGCGCATCATCACCAACGGTGTGGTGACTCGTTCGGTCCGCGACACCGCCGCGTTCTATCGCGAGGCCGAGCGGCTGTGGCGCAACCCCAAGCTGCCGCCGGTCGGGGACGTCACCCATCCGGCCAAGGAGCGCCTGACGGTCGCGGTCATCACCAGTTCGCTGCTGCGGGACGCAACCGCCGAAGTTCGCGAGTTGACTTTGAAGACCGCAGCGTTGCTGGAAGAGCTCGGCCACCGCGTCGTGCACCTCGACCAACCGCCAGTGCCGGCGTGGTTTGTCGACGATTTTCTTTTGTATTGGTCGTTCCTGGCCTTCGCGGTCGTGCGCGGCGGTCGCGGATCGTTCGGTGGCACATTCGACCGCACCCGCCTCGACAACCTCACCTTGGGGCTGGACCGCTTCGCCGGCCGCAACCTGCACCGGCTGCCGGTGGCGATCGCCCGGCTGGCCGCGTCACGCCGGATTACCGCGCGGCTGTTCCGCAGGTATGACGCGGTGTTGACGCCGACGCTTGCCGATCCGCCGCCAAGGCTCGGTCACCTCGATCCCACCGCCGACTACCAGCAGATCATCGACCGACTTGTCGACTGGGCCGCGTTCACGCCGCTGCAGAACACCACGGGCGATCCGGCGATCTCGTTGCCGCTTGCCGAATCCGCGGCCGGGTTGCCGGTCGGCATGATGTTCGCGGCGACCCGCGGCGAGGAGGCCAAGCTGCTGGGCCTGGCGTACGAACTCGAACAGGCCCGGCCCTGGCCCCTGCTCAAAGGCCGCATCCAGGGCTGAGCATGGCCCGTGGCTACGTCTATGACCAGGGCTTCGCGCAGGAGCGGGAACGGCTGCGCGGCATCGAAAGCCTGTGGGACCCAGGCAGTCAGGCGCTGATCGACGAACTCGGCATCGCGCCGGGGTGGACCTGTCTTGAGGTGGGCGCGGGCGGCGGCTCGCTCGTCGAATGGATGAGCCAGCGCGGCGCCACGGTGATGGCCGTCGACATCGACACGCGGTTCATCGAGCCGCTGGCCTCCGAGGCGGTCCAGGTCCGCCGCCTCGACCTGCGCACCGATGAGCTGCCGGCGTGCCGATTCGACATGGTCCACGCCCGCCTCGTGCTCGAGCACCTCACCGAGCGCAAGCAGATCGTCGACCGCCTCGCCACGACATTGCGGCCCGGCGGCTGGCTTGTCATCGAGGACTACGACTGGATCGGGTTCGGCTTCCAGGGCAACGACCTTCAACTCGAGCGCGTGGCCGAGGCAGTCATGACCTTCATGCAGCGGGCGGGTTTTGAGCCGCACTATGGCCGCCAGGTCGTCGACGACATCGCCTCGGCCGGGCTGGTCGATGTCCGCGGCGAGGGACGGATCCGCGTAATCGATTCCAGTGCACCGGGTTTCGACTTCTTCAGGCTGTCCTTCGAAAGCCTGCGCGGCGCCATCGTCGATGCCGGGTTGATCGCGGCCGAGGAGGCCGACGCAGCAGCTGCGCGTTTTGGCGAGCAGATGCGCCTGTTCACACCGTTGATGATGGCGGGCATCGGCCGCCGCGCGTGAACGCGGCGAACATCGTGAGATTGTCGGCTCTAACGGTGGGTAGCCGCCGTCAGCCCCGTACCCACCGTACCCAGCAGCCGCTTGAATTCGCGCCGCTGCGCTGCGGTCAGCCCGCCCAGCACTCGGTCTTCGGCCGCCCAGATGCCCGGGTCGGTCCGGTTCAGCAGTTCCGTGCCCTTCGAGGCCAATTGCGCGGGCAACGAGCGGCCCGATTGCACGCTGGCGGGCCGCGTCACCAGGCCGCGGTCCTGTAGCCCGCGCAGCACGGTGTTCATCGCCTGTGGCGAGACGTTCGCTTCGCGGGCGAGCTCCGCATTGGACATGCCGGGCGACTTCGAAAGCAAACGCATGCAGATGTACTCCGGGAACGTCAGCCCGAGCGATTCAAGAACCGGTGACACCTCGGCGCGCAATGCCGCAATCACTCGCGACAGCAGGTAACCCAGTGGCAGGTCCTCGAAATCCGTCATATCAACCATGTTGACATATATCAAGGGCGTTGATATACAGAGGGCATGACCACACCACAAACACCCCCGGATTTCACCTTCGAATCGGCCTACCGCGGCGATGTCGCGGAGCTGGGCCTGGGCGCCAAGCCGCCGTGGAGCATCGGCGAACCGCAACCCGAAATCGCTGCGCTGATCGAGGCGGGCAAGTTCCACGGCGACGTGTTAGACGTGGGCTGCGGCGAGGCCGCGGTCGACCTGTATCTGGCCGAACGTGGTTACACCACCGTTGGACTTGATCTTTCGCCCACCGCCATCGAATTGGCGCGTGCCGAGGCCGCCAGGCGCGGGCTCAGCAATGCCACCTTCGACGTCGCCGACATCAGCTCGTTCACCGGATACGACGACCGGTTCGGCACCATCGTCGACAGCACCCTTTTTCACTCAATTCCTGTCGAGGCCCGCGAGGGTTACCAGCAGTCGATCGTGCGCGCCGCCGCGCCCGGTGCCTCGTATTTCGCGCTGGTGTTCGACCGGGCGGGTCTGCCCGAGGGGCCCGCGAACCCCGTCACCGAGGACGAGCTACGCGACGTGGTGTCGAAGTACTGGGTGATCGACGAGATCAGGCCCGCGCGCATCCACGCCGTGCTGCCGGACGGCCTCGCCGCGCCCATGCCGTTCGGCGACGTGCGGGATGAGCCCAATGGCCGCAAGTCGGTGCCGGCCTGGCTGCTGTCGGCGCATCTGGGCTAGTCCCGACACGCAGCCCCCCGAAGGTAGCTGCGAAGCCGTTATGAGGCAGGATTGGGGATGCCGTCCCGGGTGAATTGCCGGGATGGCGCTCGCATGCGAGGACCCAAGGAGCCTGATGGCGGATCCCAACCGGACCAACGGCGCGGGAGCCGCCCCATCGCGGCCGCCATACAACCGGGTGTTGCTCAAGCTCGGCGGCGAGATGTTCGGCGGCGGCCAGGTCGGGCTGGATCCCGACGTCGTGCATCAGGTCGCCCGCCAGATCGCCGAAGTGGTCCGCACCGGCGTGCAGGTTGCTGTGGTGATCGGCGGCGGCAACTTCTTCCGCGGCGCCCAGCTGCAGCAGCGGGGAATGGAGCGCAACCGGTCCGATTACATGGGCATGCTCGGCACGGTGATGAATAGCCTTGCGCTGCAGGACTTTCTGGAGAAGGAGGGCATCGCCACCCGGGTGCAGACGGCGATCACGATGGGTCAGGTCGCCGAACCGTACATTCCGCTGCGGGCGGTTCGGCACCTGGAGAAGGGCCGCGTGGTGATCTTTGGCGCCGGCATGGGGCTGCCCTACTTCTCCACCGACACCACCGCGGCGCAGCGCGCACTGGAGATCAAGGCCGACGTGGTGCTGATGGCCAAGGCAGTCGACGGCATCTTCACCGCCGACCCGCGGACTGACCCGAACGCCGTGTTGCTGACCGAGATCAGCCACCGCGAGGTCATCGACCGCGGCCTTCGGGTGGCCGATGCGACGGCGTTTTCGCTCTGCATGGACAACGGCATGCCGATTCTGGTGTTCAACCTGCTGATTAATGGCAATATCGCCCGAGCGGTCGCAGGTGAGAAGATCGGGACATTGGTCAGCAGCTGAGGAGGCGCCGTGATCGATGAGACCCTCTTCGACGCCGAAGAGAAGATGGAGAAAGCCGTCGCGGTAGCGCGCGACGATCTCGCGTCCATTCGCACCGGGCGCGCCAACCCCGGAATGTTCTCCCGCATCAGCATCGACTACTACGGCGCATCCACGCCGATCACCCAGCTGTCGTCGATCAACGTGCCCGAGGCACGACTGGTCGTGATCAAGCCATATGAGCAGTCGCAGCTGGGCAAGATCGAGACCGCGATCCGCAATTCGGACCTCGGCGTGAACCCCACCAACGACGGCAACGTGATCCGAGTGGCCATCCCGCAGCTCACCGAGGAACGCCGCCGTGAGCTGGTCAAGCAGGCCAAGGCCAAGGGTGAGGACGGCCGGGTCTCGGTGCGCAACGTCCGTCGCAGGGCGATGGAGGAGCTGCACCGCATCCGCAAGGACGGCGAGGCCGGCGAGGACGAGGTCGTCCGGGCCGAAAAGGAATTGGACAAGACCACGCACCAGTACGTCGAGCAGATCGACGAGCTCGTCAAGCACAAAGAAGGCGAATTGCTCGAGGTATAGATGACCCGACGGCGATCGACTTCCGTGGCAGAAACCGAGACCGGCGCACCGAACGGCTCGTCACCCGACGCGCCGAAGGCCCCGCGGGCGGGGCGGAACCTTCCCGCCGCTATCGCGGTCGGCGTGGTCCTCGGCGGGCTGCTGATCGTGATCCTGCTGTTCGCGCCGTACGTGTGGCTCGGCGTGGTGGCTGTGGCCGTTCCGATCGCGACGCACGAGGTGACGCGACGGCTCCGGGAAGCTGGCTACGCGATCCCGATCGTGCCGCTGCTGCTCGGCGGCCAGGCCACCATCTGGCTGACGTGGCCGTACGGCCCGGCCGGTGCGCTCGGCGGTTACGCGGCGACGGTCGTGGTCTGCATGATCTGGCGGCTGGTCGGTCAGGGCCTTTCCCACGCGCCCGCCAACTACCTGCGCGACATCTCCGTCACGGTGTTTCTGGCCACCTGGGTGCCGATGTTCGCCAGCTTCGGCGCGCTGCTGATCTACCAGGACCACGGCGCCGGGCGAGTGTTCACGCTGATGCTCACCGTGGTGTGCTCCGATGTCGGCGGCTACACCGCCGGGGTGCTGTTCGGTAAGCACCTGATGGTTCCGGCGATCAGCCCGAAGAAGTCGTGGGAGGGTCTGGCCGGGTCGCTGCTGTTCGGCATCACCGCCTCGGTGCTGGCCGTCGCGTTTCTCCTGGACAAGCCGGCCTGGGTCGGCGTTCCGCTGGGGCTGATGCTGGTGATCACCGGGACGCTGGGCGACCTGGTGGAATCTCAGTTCAAACGCGACCTGGGCATCAAGGACATGGGCACGCTGCTACCGGGCCACGGCGGGCTGATGGACCGCATCGACGCGATGCTGCCGTCGGCCGTCGCGACCTGGATCGTGTTGACGCTGCTGGCCTGAGAGCTGAAGACCTCAGCCGCAACCACTTTCGCAGCCATGTGCACCTTGGTGTCGCAGGCTCGGCAGTGGGTATGCCCCCGGGATGGACGTGAATCCCGCCGTTGGCGCCCGCCCAGCCCCGCCTGATCGCCCACCTCGGGAATCGGGTGGTCAACAAGCCGTGCCACCGGCACCGGCGCGGCGCGGGACAACGCACCCGTGGCTTGTGCTGACCGTGATCGGGACCGCGCAGTTGATGGTGGTGTTGGACACCACCATCGTGAACATCGCATTGCCGTCGGCGCAGAATGCACTGCATTTCGGCACCGAGAGCCGGCAATGGATCATCACCGCGTACTCGCTTGCCTTCGGCAGTTTGCTGCTTCTCGGTGGACGGCTATCCGATCTGCTCGGGCGCCGTCGCACGCTGGTCCTCGGCTTGCTCGGCTTCGCCGCGGCCTCCGCGGTCGGCGGTGCCGCAACCGGATTCGCGATGCTGGTGATCGCCCGGTCCCTGCAGGGTGTTTTCGCGGCCGTGTTGGCCCCGGCGGCACTGTCGACGCTCAACGTGGTGTTCACCGAGCCCAGGCAACGCGGCAGAGCGTTCGGGGTCTATGCCGCCATCGCCGCTGGCGGTGCCGTCGTGGGATTGTTGCTCGGCGGTGCACTCACCGAGTGGCTGTCATGGCGATGGTGTCTGTACGTGAACCTGGCGTTCGCCGTCCCGGCCGCGGCTGGGGTGCTGGCGCTCGTGCCCGCCAAGGGCAACCGCGGTCGGCTGGTCCGGCTCGACTGGCCCGGCGTCGTCACCGCCTCGGGCGGGTTGTTCTGTCTGGTCTACGGCCTGTCGAACGCCGAGACGCACAGTTGGACTGCGCCGCTGACGATCGTCATGTTCGCCGCCAGCGCAGTGCTGCTGATCGCGTTCGCCGTGATCGAGACCAAGGTCGCTGCTCCGCTGTTGCCGCTGCACGTGGTCACCGACCGCAACCGTGTCGGCGCCTACCTTGCGATCGGGTTGGCGTTCTGCAGCATGTTCAGCGCCTTCCTGTTTCTCACCTACTACATGCAGCAGAGCCTCGGCTACAGCCCGATGAAGACCGGTGTGGCGTTCTTGCCGATGGCTGGCGGCATCGCGCTGTCGGCCGGTGCCGCCAATACCCGGTTGGTTCCTCGGTTCGGGGCGCGACCCCTGGTGCCGACCGGGATGCTGATCGCAGCCTGCGCGATGTTCTGGCTCACCCACCTCGACGTCACCTCGACGTATGCCAAAGATGTCGTCGGGCCGTTGTTGATCCTCGGCCTGGGGCTGGGTTTGAGTTTCGCGCCGGCGATAGTGACCGCCACCGCCGGTGTGGCCGACGACGATGCCGGGGTTGCCTCGGCAATGGTCAACACCAGCCAGCAAATAGGCGGTGCGGTCGGAACCGCCGCGCTTTCAACGATCTTCGCGTCGGCTGTCAGCCGGTACATGACCAGTCACTACCCGCCGGCACCGCCGGTGCGGGCCGCGGGCGCCATCCACGGCTACACCGTGGCATTCAGCGTCAGCGCGGCACTTTTTCTGGTCGGGATGGTGCTCACCGCGCTGCTGCTGCGCAGCGGGCCTCCGGCAGGCACCGCTTCCAAGTCCGCCGCGACGCGGCACCAGGACGCCGTTTCGGCACCATCGGCCAACGCGACCGATGGCGATATGCCGCAGGACCCCCGGCGGAACCGGATGACCGAACTGCTCGACCGGGGATTCAACCGCGAGGCGGTCGGTCTGATTCTCGACCTCGAACTCCGCATCACGCAGTTGGAAGCCGAAAACCGCTATCTCGCAGAGAACCTGGGCTTCGCCAGCGCGACGGGCCGGCTCCGGACGTGGTGATCGTCGCTATCGGTTGGCGCAAAGGCCATCGGTTGCAAATTCCGGGTTCGCGGGCGCGCGATCGCCAAGCGGATCGCCAAGCGGATCGCGTTGCCGGCCCGACGCGCGGCTGTTGAGCCAGCAGGCCGCCGCGCCGACGACAAGCCCGACGGCGATGCCGGCGTCGGGGCGCTGGCCCAGCATCAGCCACGACAGCAGCCCGGCCACCGCGGGGATCACCGCGAACAGCATCGCCACCGCCGCCGCGCCGTGTGCGCTGATCGCCCGCACGTACAGGC
Organism: Mycobacterium sp.; assembly: GCF_035640695.1. GTDB lineage: Bacteria > Actinomycetota > Actinomycetes > Mycobacteriales > Mycobacteriaceae > Mycobacterium. Next base: position 18,368 of record NZ_DASQVQ010000070.1, on the reverse strand, counting down.
TCACCCCCAGCGCCGCGTTCAGCAGCACGACGCCCGCGATCGCGACCGTGGCCTTCACCGCGTCGTGCACGGCGAACGGGGTCAGGCACGCCAGCACCGCGGCCGGCACCAGCGCCACCGCGTTCTGCACGGCGCTGGTCGCCCGGAAGTCGACCCCGGCGCAGAACCGCTGCTGGTAAATGCCGCCGGCGGACAACCCAAGCAGCGCGATCACCAGCAGCACGATGACCGGGTCGACGCCATGTGTCGCCACCAGCCGTCTCGCGCAGGCAGCCAGCACCGCGACCACCCCGAGCCCCAGCGCCACGACTCGCCACGAGCCGAGCCGCTCGCGCAAGAACACCGCCGCGAGAATCGCCGTCGCCACCGGGTTCATCGCGATCAGCACCGCGCACAGCACTGCCGGCGCCCCCCGCTGTACCGCCTCGTATAGGGCGCAGAACTGCACGGCCTGCATCAGCAGACCGGTCACCGCGACGTGCGCGAGTCGACGGCCGGTCGGCCATCGCACGCCCGACAGGTGCGCCCACACGCCGAGGATGGTCGCGGCCAGCCCGAATCGCACGACGAGCACCGCCATCGGCGTCATGCCGGTTACCGCGAGAGCGCCGATCGGGTAGCCGAGCGCGTAGAAGAACGTGACGGCCGATGCGGTTCTCAGCGGCATGCGCGGCAGGTCCATGGGCTCCATGCTGGCGGGACGAACCGGCGCCGTCCAACGATTATTAGCGATCACAACCGATCGATAGCGCTTATCGCTCGGCCGCCCATGCACAGTATCTGCCGCCCCAGGGCCACGATATTGATCGTTTTCGCTGATCGGAATACCATGTGCAGATGCCTCAGGTGCTGGACATCGCGCCGCTGCGAAGCATGGTGGCGGTGGCCGATTGTGGCGGATTTCACCGCGCCGCGGCGGCGCTGCATCTGACCCAGTCCGCGGTGAGCCAGCACCTGCGCAAGATCGAGGGCGTGGTGGGCGGACCCGTGGTCGAGCGATCGGGCCGCGGTGTGGTGTTCACCGAACTAGGGCAGCGGGTGCTGCGCCACGCGCGCACGATCCTCGCCGCCCACGACACCGCGCTCGACGATCTCGGCGCGACCGATAGCCGCGTGCTGGTGATCGGTGCGACCGAGCACGGCGCCGACGTGATGCTTCCGGGATTGACCCGGACGCTGCGGGAACGATTGCCGGACTGGCAGGTGCGTTTTCGGTTGGACCGCAATGTGTCGCTGGCCGACTCCATCGAACGCGGGCTGGTCGACCTGGCGATCATGCTCGACGGCTCCGGCTTCGACCGCAACAGCGCCTCGGGAGCTGTCGGGTTGAAATGGGTTTCGTCGCGCAACTTCTCGGCGCCCGCGGGCCGGCCGCTGCCGCTGGTGATTTTCGCCGAGCCGTGCACGCTGCGAGAACCCGCATTCTCGATCCTGCAGAAGCGGGCGATTTCCTACCAGGTGGCCGCCGAATGCGCCGATCTGGCCGGGCTGTACGCCGCGGTGCGGTCGGGGCTCGGGGTGGCGCTGCTGCCGTTGATCGGCAAGCTTCCCGATGGCCTGTGCCCGGCCGAGGGCCTGCCCGCCGCCAACCGCGCGTCGGTGTTCGTGCGCGGCCGCGCCGGGCTGGACGCCGAGGTGCTGTCGACCGTCGACGTCGCCGTCCGTGACGTGCTGGCGGCCGAAGCCTGATGCTGCCGTTGATGTTCGACGCGCCGCGACGGGCACAACCGCCGCGGCATCTGGCCGACCTCGACGAGCCCGGCCGTGCCGACGCGGTCGCCGAACTCGGGCTGCCGCCCTTTCGGGCCAAACAGCTGGCGCACCAGTATTTCGGGCGGCTGATCGCGGACCCGCGGCAGATGACCGATCTGCCGGCGGCCGTGCGCGACTCGGTTGCCGATGCGCTGTTTCCCGAGCTGCTGGCGGCGGTCCGAGAGGTCGAGTGCGACGCGGGGGAGACCCGGAAAACGCTGTGGCGCGCGGTCGACGGCACGACTTTCGAGTCGGTGCTGATGCGCTATCCGCAACGCCACACGGTGTGCATCTCGTCGCAGGCGGGCTGCGGGATGGCGTGTCCGTTCTGCGCGACCGGCCAGGGCGGCCTGACGCGAAACCTGTCGACCGCCGAAATCCTCGAGCAGATCCGCTCGGCCGCAGTCCAATTGCGCGACCGCGACGGCGCCCGGCTATCCAACGTGGTGTTCATGGGCATGGGCGAGCCGCTGGCCAACTACAAGCGCGTGCTCGCCGCGGTGCGCCGCATCACCGCGGCGCCGCCGCGCGGATTCGGCATCTCGGCGCGGTCGGTCACCGTGTCCACGGTCGGGCTGGTGCCGGCGGTACGCAAGTTCGCCGACGAGCGCCTCGGCGTGACGCTGGCGCTATCGCTGCACGCCCCGGACGACGAGCTGCGCGACACATTGGTGCCGGTGAACACCCGCTGGAAGGTCGGCGAAGCGTTGCAGGCGGCCCGGTATTACGGCGATATGACGGGGCGGCGGGTGTCGATCGAGTACGCGTTGATTCGCGACGTCAACGATCAGCCGTGGCGGGCCGACCTGCTGGGCGAAAAGCTGCACGCGGCGCTCGGCCCGCTCGTGCACGTGAACCTCATCCCGCTCAACCCGACACCGGGCAGTGACTGGGATGCCAGCCCGAAATCCGTTGAGCGCGAGTTTGTTCGGCGGATCCGCGCGCAAGGCGTGTCCTGCACCGTGCGCGACACCCGCGGCCGCGAGATCGCGGCGGCGTGTGGGCAGCTGGCCGCCGTCGGCGGCTAATGGATTCGGCCCCGCCGGCGCAGCCACCAGTTGCGGCCGGTGATGATCAGGATCACCGAGGCGATCGCGACCAACGTCCAGTCCTCGACGTGGCCCACGTGATTGCCGATGGTCATCAGCAGCAGGAATCCCGCGATCAGCACCAGCACCACGTGCCACAACCGCGGCGCGTCGCCGCTCCAGCCCCATTCGGCCGATGGCACGTCGACGGTGTCCGGTCCGGTGTGTCGTTCGACCTCGGTGGTGGCCACGGCGCTCCTGGTGACTCGGATTGACAACTAGCCGTCATTCTGGCACAGCGGGCAGGGCGCGCGTATGGTCAAGCCGGGTCGGAGGGAGTGGGCCGTGGCTACCGAGTTTGAAGGCAAGGTTGCATTCATCACCGGCGCCGCTCGCGGCCAGGGCCGCTCGCACGCCGTCCGGTTCGCCGAAGAGGGCGCCGACATCATCGCGGTCGACATCTGCGATCAGATCGACACCGTCGCGTACCCGATGGCCACATCCGAGGATTTGGACGAAACGGTCAAACTCGTCGAGAAGACCGGCCGTCGCATCGTCGCCGAGCCGGGCGATGTCCGTGACTTCGAACGGCTGAAACGCGTGGTGGCCCACGGTGTCGCGGAATTCGGGCGCATCGACTTCGTCATTGCCAACGCCGGCATTGGCACGAACCTCGGCGAATCGTCCCACCGCTTGGCTGCGTTTGTCGACGCCGTCGACGTGATGCTCAACGGCGTTTACTACACGATCGAAGCGGCCTTGCCGGCGATGCTGGCGCACGGCGACGGCGGCGCAATCGTGATTACGAGTTCGGGTGCCGGTCTCAAGTCGATCTCCCCGGCGTTCACCACGACAAGCCACGGCCTGGCCGGCTACCAGGCCGCCAAGCACGGAGTCGTCGGCTTGATGCGCTATTACGCTACCTCATTGGCCGAGAAGAACATTCGGGTCAACACCGTCCACCCGGGCGGCGTCGCGACGCCGATGATCGACAACCCGCAGTACGCTGAGTTCTTCGCTGAACACCCCGAGGCGGCGTCCGCGCTCCGAAACATATTGCCGGTCAGGTGGATTGAGCCTGCCGTCATCAGCGACGCGATGGTGTATTTGTGCGGCCACTCCGGTCGGTACACGACCGGCATCACGTTGCCAATCGATGCGGGCTACACGGTCAAGTAGCGTCAGTTCGATGGCTGGTCATCGGGCGCGCCGGCGGCATTGGTTACCACGGCAGTGGTGTCGCGCGGACTATGTGCACCGGCCGACAGCTTCTGGGCGACGAAGCGTGCGGCCTGGTCCGTCAGCCCTGTTTCGCGGTAGAGGCTGTGTGCAGGCACGTCATTGCCGTTGGAGCACACCGGGTCGCCGCCGTTGCACAAGTCGATCGTCTTGTCCCCGTAGAGCGGGCTGAGCGCGGGCAGGGGGCCGCCGCCGATGCGGTTGGACGGGTTGCCGAAGACGGCGACCGCGGCGACGTGGCTTGCGACGTCGCCGGGCATTGGGTTGGCAAACCCGAAGACGGGCTGGCCCGCCACCGTGATGATATCGACGACGGCGGCCCCCTGCGAGTAGCCGCCGAGAACGATCTGGGTGTTCGGGCATGTGGCAGCGATGTTTTGCACGAACGCGCTTGCGTCGTTGGCGCCGTCGGTCGCGCGCAGGAAATCACGCGTCGCCGGATAGTCGACGCCGTAGGCCGCCAGCGACTTCCCGCCGATCATCGGGCGTAGCGAGTCCACGAGGGCCTGACCGACCCGGCCAACGCCGGCGGGTTCGCCGGTTCCGCGGGCGAATACGACCTGCACTCCCGGGCATGCATCGGCGGAGGCGGACGCAACGGCCGCCGATCGGGCCGGCAACGCCGAGATCGTCAGCATCGCGGCCGCGCCGGCGACCACGGACACACCGAGCAGGAGAGGGCGCTGCAGGCCCGCGCCCCGGCGACGGCGATTGGACGGTTTTTCCGGTGCGGCAGATCGGTTTCCAAGTCCGGTCGCGTGCATGGTCAGTCCCTTCTTCAGCGGCAGTGAGAGCCACATGACTTCACTGATTAAGTAACGCTGCCGGACTCAACCATGTCGATGACCTCGCTATTCCGTGTCGACATTTTTTGTTGGTGTTTTAGGCCGACCTGCGGCGCGAAGTTTTGCGATTCGCCTCACAAGGCACCCGGCCGCCGAGTGCCGCGACAGCGGGCCGGCCGACGCCGGTCCCGCGAAACTGCCGGATTCCAGCGGTGTTTCACAAGGTGAAGACGTGTCCGACAGTGGTTGCTTCAACACTAAAGTTAAAATGGCGGCATGGGAAACCAGCCCCAGCAGACCCGCTGGCTCGACGATTGTGAGCAGCGGGCTTGGTTCGCTTTCGTCAGCGTGATGGCAAGGCTCATGTCCGCATTGGATGACCAGCTGCAGCGAAACGCGGGAATCAGCCGCTTCGAGTACATCATCATGGCGCGGCTGTCGATGGCCAAGGATCAGACCATGCGGATGAGCGTGTTGGCGACGCTCGCCGAAGGGTCGCTGCCGCGGCTGTCGCAGGCGGTCGGCCGGCTGGAGAAACGGGGATGGGTCCGCAGAAGCCCCGATCCGGCCGACGGCCGATACACATTGGCCATTCTCACCAAGCAAGGTGCGGCAAAGGTCGCCGAGACCGCGCCCGGCCACGTCGAGACGGTCCGCCACTACGTGTTCGATCAGCTCTCGCACACCCAGGTGCGGCAGCTGACCGGCATCGCCGAGCGCATCCGGCGAGCGCTGCCGCCCGACGAGACATGGCCCAGTGAGATGCCTTCCGCCGAGCGGCCTCGCCCGCGGCCCTAATCGCTGTCAGTCAGCACCAATTCACATCGACGAGTGATCCTTGGTACCACACGTGCACCGAGCAGGCGTCCAGCGGTTGGCTGGAGTGATCGACGACCACCGAATTTGCGGTGTGTTGCACCGGAACGCCCGCAGACGGCGCCGCCATGGCCGGCGCGGCCAGCCCGACAGTCCCCGCGGCCAGTGCGGTCGCAACGGGTAGGACAAGTGTGAGCTTCTTCATGGTCACTCCTTTGTGATCTCCGGGACGAAGCAGCTGACAATCACTTAAACATTCAACCCATCACCGGGTGTTCCTGACTTGATCGGTTAAGTCCTGCCGTTGGCAGCGGCGCATCCTCGGCCATGACAGACGACGTCCCGGTTTCGCCAACGCGCAAACGCGCACCGGCATAACGTCATGAAGTGACCACACAACGCTCCGAGCACCACGCCACCCTGCAAAAGACCGTCGGGCTGTACTCGGTGACGCTGTTCGGGCTCGCCTACATGACACCGATCATCGTGCTGGGCATCTTCGGCGTGATCGCCGAGAAGTCGCAGGGCGGCAGCGCCGGGTCCTACCTGCTGGCGACCGTCGCGATGTTGTTCACCGCGTTGAGTTACGGCGTCATGGCCCGGCACTTTCCGGTCGCCGGCTCGGCGTATACCTACGTGCGCAAATCCCTCGACTCCCGGCTGGGGTTCGTCGTCGGCTGGGCCATCCTGCTCGACTATCTGTTTCTGCCGCTGGTGATCTGGCTGATCGGCGGCGCATACCTGTCGGGGCAGTTTCCCGGCGTGCCGTTTTGGGTGTGGATCGTTGCGTACATCGTGATCACCTCGGTGCTCAACGTCATCGGGCTCAAGGTCGCCGACCGCACGAATCTGGTGCTGATGACGATGCAGCTGTTGATCCTGGCACTGTTCGTGGCGCTGTCGATCGCCCACCTCGTCGGTCACGCGCAGTCGCTGGTGTCGATTCGGCCGTTCACCGGCGACGACGGATTCTCGGCGATAGCGGCGGGCGCGGCGGTGGCCGCGTATTCGTTCCTCGGGTTTGACGCGGTCAGCACGCTGACCGAGGAGACACACGATGCGGAACGAAACATTCCCCGAGCGATCGTGGCGGTTGCGCTGATCGGCGGCGCCATCTTCGTCGTGGTGACCTATGTCGTGACGCTGGTGTCACCCGGCGGGACATTCGAGAACGCCGAGTCGTTGGCGTCCGACATCGCCAAGACCATCGGCGGCAGCCTGTTCGGCGCGGTGTTTCTGGCGGGGTTGGTCATCGGCCAGTTCACCTCCGGTCTTGCCGCGCAGGCCGCCGTCGCACGACTGCTCTACGCGATGGGCCGCGACGGTGTGCTGCCCAACCGGTTCTTCGGGTTTGTCGCCGAGCGGTTCCACACCCCGGTGTTCAACATCGGCCTGGCCGGACTCATCGGCCTGGCCGCGATCTTCCTCGACATCACGACCTCGACGTCGTTTATCAACTTCGGGGCGTTCACCGCGTTCGCACTCGTCAACCTCGCGGTGATCGGCTACTTCGTCCGGCATCGCGCGGATCGGCTCAACCCGTGGCGCTACATCGTGATACCGGTACTCGGCGCCGCGGTCGACGTGTATCTGCTGACCCAACTGGACTCGCGCGCGCTGATTCTCGGGTTGTGCTGGCTGGGGATCGGCGTGGTGTACCTGGTGGTGCTGACCCGCGGATTCACCCGGCAGCCACCCGATCTCGAAGGCATCGCCAAGGCGGCATGAAAATGGTCACTAGTCTTTGAACATGACCCGCATCGCGTGCTGCCAGATCGCTCCGGTGATCGGCGATCTTGCGGCCAACGCCACGTTGATCGAGGAGCAGATTCGCGCCGCGGTCGGTGCGGGCGCCGACGTGATCGTGCTGCCCGAGCTGGCCACGTCAGGCTACATGTTCGTCGACGCCGACGAAGCGCGCGCGGTCGCCCTCACTCCGGCCAGCCCGATATTCGCGAATTGGTCTGCGGCCGCTGAGAATTCGATCGTCATCGGCGGGTATTGCGAGCTCGGTGACGACGGGCTGCTGTACAACAGCGCGGTGCTGGTCGACGGCGGCGGCGTCGTCGCGCAGTATCGCAAGACCCATCTGTGGGACCGTGAGAAGCTGATTTTCACGCCGGGCAACCTGTTGCCGGCCGTGGTCGACACACGACATGGCGACATCGCCGTGATGGTTTGCTATGACATCGAATTCGGCGAGTTGACCCGTGGGGTTGCTCTCGGCGGCGCCGAACTGATCGCGGCGCCGGTCAACTGGCCGCTGTTTCCGCGGCCCGCAGGTGAGCGCCCGGGCGAGGTCATCACCGCGATGTCGACGGCCCGGACCAACAGGATCGCGATCGCCTGCTGCGACCGGTCCGGCGTGGAGCGCGGCCAGCCGTGGACGGAAGGCAGCGTGATCGTCGATCCCGACGGCTGGGTCGCCGCGGAGTCCGGACCGGGCACCGCGATGGCGGTGGCCGACATCGATCTGGCACTCACCCACGACAAGTCGCTCACCGAGCACGTCCATCTGTTCGCCGACCGCCGCGTCGACCTGTACTGATGCTTGCCCAGACAACCCCCCGCACCAAACAGACACTTGCTATGACATCATAATGATGTCAGCATGACACCATGGACTTGCAACCGTACGTTGACACCGTCCGCCATGAGTTGAACGTCGCGGCCGGAGCCGGCGGCGACGAGGCGGCGGCATTGGCCGACCGGCTCAGCGCGCCGCTCGAGTCGGCGATCCGGTTGGCCGTACTCGAGGCGCTTTCGGCGGCCGCGGAGCAGATCACCAGCGAGCTGGCCCCGACGTCGGTGGAGGTGCGACTTCGGGGCCGCAACCCGGAATTCGTCGTGACCGCGCCGCTAGAGGAACCCGCCGCGACAACCGGCGCGCCGGAAGCGATCGACGACGACGGCGGCACCTGGCGCGTGACGCTGCGGCTGCCGGAAAGCCTGCGTTCCAAGGTCGAGTCCGCCGCGCGTCGCGACGGCATATCGCTCAACGCCTGGCTCGTCCGCGCGGCGGCGGCGCGCGCCGAACCCACCCCGCAACGAACCAGCAATCCACACCACGTCACCGGCTGGGTCCGCTGACACCGCCAAACCCGCGAATACCCACGAAATCTCAAGGAGGATAATGGTGCCAACGTTCGCCACGCCCGAACCGATCACCGCCCGCGTCGCGGCCAACTCCGGTTCGATCCGCCTCAGCGCCAGCGACCGCACCGACACGGTGGTGGAAGTGCGGCCACACAACGCATCCCGCCCCGCCGACGTGCGATCGGCGGAGGAAGCCCGCGTCTTCTGCGCCAACGGCAAACTGGCCGTGGAGCCAGGCCGGTTCGGCTTCATGGGCTACCGGATGGGCGCGGTCGACATCACCATCGAGCTGCCGTCCCATTCGCGCGTGCACGCCCAGGTGGCATCCGCCGAAGTGCAGGCCGAGGGCGAGTTCGCAGACTTCAAGTTCGACGCGGCAAGCGGCAGCGTCATCGTCGACTCGGTCACGGGCGGCGCCACAGTGTCGACCGCCTCGGGCGACGCCACGATCGACCAGGTTGACGGCAACCTGAAATTCCAGTCGGCCACCGGCTCGCTGTCCGTCGATCGGCTGCGCGGAAACCTGAAGGCGCAGACCGCGTCCGGATCCGCCGGCATCGCCTCGGCCATTAGCGGTGCCGTGGTCGCCCACACCAGCAGCGGGGAGGTCGAGATCGGCGTCCCGGGGGGCACCGCCGCGCGGCTGGACATCATGACCGGATCCGGTGTCGTCCGCAACCGGCTGCAACGGTCGGACGGTCCTGCGCATGGCGACGACACCGTCGAGGTCCGGGTCCGGACGGGCTCCGGCGACGTCGACATTCACCGATCGGTGCAGGCGCGCGGCACAATAAGCGGGTGACCGGATCGGAACGGCAAGAGCGCAGCGAGCGGGTGCGTGTCCTGATCCTCGGTAGCACCGGGTCGATCGGCACGCAGGCGCTTGACGTCATCGCCGACAATCCCGACCGCTTCCAGGTGGTCGGGCTCGCCGCGGGCGGCGCCAACGCGAAGCTGCTGGACCAGCAGCGCAGAGCCACCGGTGTCACGAACATCGCCGTCGCCGATGCCGCGGCGGCCATCGACGGGGCAACCTACAGCGGGCCCGACGCGGTCACCCGGCTGGTACAGGACACCCAAGCCGACGTGGTGCTCAACGCTCTTGTCGGTGCGCTCGGGCTGAAGCCGACGCTCGCGGCGCTGAACACCGGCGCGCGCCTCGCGCTGGCGAACAAGGAATCGCTGGTCGCGGGTGGCCCGCTGGTGCTCAAGGCCGCAAAGCCCGGCCAGATCGTGCCCGTCGACTCCGAGCACTCCGCGCTCGCACAGTGCCTGCGCGCCGGGCAGCCGAACGAGGTCGCCAAGCTGGTGCTGACCGCGTCCGGGGGCCCGTTCCGCGGCTGGACCGCCGACCAGCTCGAACACGTCACGCCAGAGCAGGCCGGCGCCCATCCCACCTGGTCGATGGGCCCGATGAACACGCTGAATTCGGCGTCGCTGGTCAACAAGGGCCTCGAGTTGATCGAAACGCACCTGCTGTTCGGGGTTCCGTACGACCGCATCGAGGTGGTGGTGCACCCGCAGTCGATCGTGCACTCGATGGTGACTTTCACCGACGGTTCGACGATCGCTCAGGCCAGCCCGCCCGACATGAAGCTGCCGATTGCGCTGGCCCTCGGTTGGCCCGACCGGGTCGCCAACGCCGCGCCGGCCTGTGACTTCACCAAGGCCTGCAGCTGGGAATTCGAGCCGCTCGACGATCGGGTATTTCCGGCCGTGGAACTGGCCCGCGCGGCCGGGCGGAAAGGCGGCTGCCTGCCCGCCGTATACAACGCGGCCAATGAAGAAGCCGCCGCGGCGTTCCTCGACGGTAGGATCAGTTTCCCCGCGATCGTGCGGACCATCGCCGACGTGCTGAGCGCCGCTGACCAATGGGCGGCCGAACCCGCTACCGTGGATGACGTACTTGACGCGCAGCGCTGGGCTCGCGCCCGTGCCGGCCGTGGCGTCGCACAGGAGGTCCTATCCGCCCGATGATTTTCGGCATCTTATTGTTCGCAGTGTTGATCGTGGCGTCCGTCGCGCTGCACGAATGCGGCCACATGTGGGTGGCGCGAGCCACCGGCATGAAGGTACGGCGCTACTTCGTCGGCTTCGGGCCGACATTGTGGTCAACGCGGCGGCCGAACAAGCTCGGCTCAACCGAGTACGGCATAAAGGCAATCCCAGCCGGCGGGTTCTGTGACATCGCGGGCATGACATCCGTCGATGAGCTGCGGCCCGGCGAGGCCCCGTACGCGATGTACAAGCAGAAGACGTGGAAGCGCGTGGCGGTGCTGTTCGCCGGCCCCGCCATGAACTTCCTCATCGGTCTCGTGCTGATCTATGCGATCGCGGTCGTCTGGGGCCTGCCGAACCTGCATCCGCCCACGGTTGTCTCCAAAACCGCTTGTGTCGCACCGGAAATCGAGAAAGGCAAGTACGCCGACTGCACCGGCCAAGGGCCCGCGGCACTGGCAGGTATCCGGCCCGGCGACGTGATCGTGAAAGTCGGCGGCAAAGACGTGCATAGTCCAGAGGACGTAGTGGCCGCGGTGCAACCGCTAACCGGTCCTAGCCCCGTCGTCGTGAAGCGCGACGGGCAACAGCTGACGCTCAATGTCGGCGTGCAGCCGACGCAACGGTTCACCCCGGGCGCCAAGGCGCCGTCCGCAGTTGGCGCGATTGGCATCAGCACCACCCCGCAGCAGGCGGGACCGACGCACTACAACCCGATCGCGGCGGTGCCGGCGACGTTCACGTTCACCGGCGACCTCGCCGTCCTGCTGGGCAAGGCGCTGGCGTCCATCCCGAGCAAGGTCGGCGCGCTCGTCCACGCGATAGGTGGCGGCGTACGCGATCCGAACACGCCGATCAGCGTCGTCGGGGCGACGATCATCGGCGGCGACACCGTCAAATACGGGTTGTGGGTAGCGTTCTGGTTCTTCCTGGCCCAACTGAACTTCGTGCTGGGCGCGGTGAACCTGATCCCGTTGCTGCCGTTCGACGGCGGTCACATCGCGATCGCCGTGTTCGAAAAAGTCCGCAACATGATCCGCTCGGTGCGGGGGTTGGCCGCCGCGGCACCGGTCAACTACCTGAAGTTAATGCCGGCGACATACGTAGTCTTGATAGTGATGGTCGGCTACATGCTGCTGACCGTGACCGCTGACCTGGTCAATCCGATCAGACTCTTCCAATAGGAGACCTCATGAACGTCGGCCTTGGCATGCCGACGCCGCCAGCGCCCACGCTGGCCCCGCGGCGGAAAACCCGCCAACTGATGGTGGGCACCGTCGGCATCGGCAGCGATCACCCAATCACGGTGCAGTCGATGACGACGACCAAGACCCACGACGTCAACTCGACGCTGCAACAGATCGCCGAACTGACCGCGACGGGCTGCGACATCGTGCGCGTCGCCTGCCCGCGCCAGGAGGACGCCGACGCGCTGGCCGAGATCGCCCGTCACAGCCAGATCCCGGTCATCGCCGACATCCACTTCCAGCCGCGCTACATCTTCGCCGCGATCGACGCCGGCTGCGCCGCGGTGCGCGTCAACCCCGGCAACATCAAGGAGTTCGACGGCCGGGTCAAGGAGGTCGCGAAGGCCGCCGGCGACGCCGGCATCCCGATCCGCATCGGGGTCAACGCCGGCTCGCTGGACAAGCGGTTCCTGGACAAGTACGGCAAGGCCACCCCGGAGGCGCTGGTCGAGTCCGCGTTGTGGGAGGCGTCGCTGTTCGAGGAGCACGGCTTCGGCGACATCAAGATCAGCGTCAAGCACAGCGACCCGGTCGTCATGGTCGCGGCGTATGAACTGCTCGCCGCCCGGTGCGACTACCCGCTGCACCTCGGCGTCACCGAGGCCGGTCCGGCGTTTCAGGGCACGATCAAGTCGGCGGTCGCTTTCGGTGCGCTGTTGTCCAGAGGCATCGGCGACACCATCCGGGTGTCGCTGTCCGCGCCGCCGGTCGAAGAGGTCAAGGTCGGAAACCAGATCCTCGAATCCTTGAACCTGCGGCCCCGGTCGCTGGAGATCGTGTCCTGCCCGTCGTGCGGACGCGCGCAGGTCGACGTCTACACGCTGGCGAACGAGGTCACCGCCGGGCTCGACGGACTCGACGTGCCGCTGCGGGTGGCCGTGATGGGCTGCGTGGTCAACGGACCCGGCGAAGCCCGCGAGGCCGACCTCGGCGTCGCCTCGGGCAACGGCAAGGGGCAGATCTTCGTCAAGGGGGAGGTCATCAAGACCGTGCCGGAGTCTCAGATCGTCGAGACGCTGATCGAGGAGGCGATGCGGCTTGCCGAAAGGGGCTCAGACAACAGCGGTTCGCCGGTGGTGACCGTAGGCTAATAGGCGGTAACCTCGTCAGCGGCTACTGGCCGCACAGAAAGAGCTCCGATGTCGGCTCCGCCCATGCTTCGCCTCGTCGACGAGCGACGGGTAACGCTGGTGCGCGACGCCGCCGCGGTGCGGCGGGTGCTCGACGCCGACCCGGTGGGCTGCTGCATGGTGGCCGCCCGGGTCGCCGACCACGGCATCGACCCCGGCTCGATCGGCGGCGAATTGTGGACTCGGCGCGGCGCCGGTGAATCCCTTTGTTACGCGGGAGCGAACCTCATTCCGCTGCGCGGTGCGCTGGCGGACCTGCACGCGTTCGCCGACAAGGCGATGAGCTCGGCGCGGCGGTGCTCGTCGATGGTCGGCCGCGCCGAGCTGGTGCTGCCGATGTGGCGCCGGCTCGAGCACCTTTGGGGGCCGCCCCGCGATGTCCGTGAACGCCAGCCGCTGATGGCGCTGGCGTCATCTCCACACTGTCCGGTCGACACCGGCGTGCGCAGGGTACGCATCGAGGAACTCGACGCGTACCTGGTGGCCGCGATCGACATGTTCATCGGCGAGGTCGGCATCGACCCGCGGATCGGTGACGGCGGCCGCGGCTACCGCCGCCGGGTGGCCGGGCTGATCGCCGCCGGACGGGCCTGGGCCCGCTTCGAACACGGCGAGGTGGTCTTCAAGGGCGAGGTCGGATCACAGTCCCCGGCCGTCGGCCAGATCCAGGGCGTGTGGGTGCACCCCGAGTACCGCGGGCGCGGGCTGGGCACCGCGGGCACCGCCGCGCTGGCCGCGGCGGTCGTCGACAGCGGCCGCATCGCCAGCCTCTACGTCAACAGCTTCAACACGGTGGCCCGCGCGGCTTACGCCCGCATCGGTTTCACCGAGGTCGGCACCTTCGCGACCGTGCTGCTCGACTGAGTCCGACGCCGCAAGACTGTATTCCGCGCGGTCTTTATTCGCAGTTCGCGCTCGTTGCAGCCTCGACGGACTTCCCGACTTAACGGTTCGGTCTCGGTGCGCCTCCGACCAATCGCCAGTGCACTTTTTTAACATCAGCCTCAATGACAACTTCAACCTCAGCAGCTTGGACCGCTGTGCTGGCAACGGTGGGCGTGGTTGCCGCCATTGCGCTGCTGCCGTCGTGCACGCCTCGCCCGAATGGACCGGGCCCCGCCGCCGAGAAGTTCTTCGCGGCGCTGGCCACCGGCGACACCACCACCGCCGCGCAGCAGACCGACCGCCCGGACGACGCCCGCGCCGCGCTGAACGCGGCCTGGGCGGGTTTGCAGGCGGCCCACCTCGATGCCCAGGTCCTCGGGTCCACGTTCGACGAGGACACCGGCAGCGTCGCCTACCGCTACACCTGGCATTTGCCGAAGAACCGCACCTGGACCTACGACGGCCAACTGAGCATGGTCCGCCAGGAGGGCATCTGGGAGGTGCGCTGGACCCCGGCCGGGTTGCACCCCAAACTTGGTGAGCATCAGACGCTTTCGCTGCGGGCCGACCCGCCGCGGCGGGCGTCGGTCAACGAGATCGGCGGCACCGATGTGCTGGTGCCCGGCAACCTGTACCACTACCAGCTCGACGCCACCCCGGCCGGCCGCAACCTGATGACGACCGCCCGAGCGGTCGCCGACGCGCTGCGCCCGTTCGACGACACCCTGGACCCGCAGCGCCTGGCCGAGCAGGCCAGCTCGTCGACCAAGCCGGTCGACCTGATCACGCTGCGGCCCGACGACAACGACCGAGTGCAGCCGGCGATCGGCGGCCTGCCGGGTGTGGTCGTCACTCCGCAGGCCGACCTGCTGCCCACCGACGACCACTTCGCACCTGCCATCATCGGCGAAGTCAAGAAGGCGGTGATCGACGAGCTCGACGGCGCAGCCGGCTGGCGGGTGGTCAGCGTGAACCAGAACGGCGTCGACGTCGGCGTGCTCTACGAGGTGCCCGCCGCCCCCGCGCCGTCGGTGTCGATCAGCCTGGACCGCGCCGTGCAGAACGCCGCCCAAACCGCGGTGAACGACGCGACGGCCAAGAAAGCGATGATGGTCGTAATCAAACCCTCGACCGGTGAAATACTCGGCGTCGCGCAGAACGCGGCCGCGGACGCCGACGGCCCTGCGGCCACCACCGGCCTCTATCCGCCGGGGTCGACGTTCAAGATCATCACCGCGGGTGCGGCGATCGCACGCGCCATGGCCACGCCGAACACGCTGTTGGGGTGCCCCGGCACGATCGACATCGGCCAGCGCACCATCCCCAACTACGGCGGCTTTTCCCTCGGCGTCGTGCCGATGTCGCGGGCGTTCGCCAGTTCGTGCAACACCACGTTCGCCGAGCTGGCCAGCCGGATGCCGCGCGACGGGCTGACGGTGGCCGCCGCGCAGTACGGCATCGGCCCTGACTATCAGGTCGACGGCATCACGACGGTGTCCGGCTCGGTACCGCCCACGGTCAACCTGGCCGAGCGCACCGAGGACGGCTTCGGTCAAGGCAAAGTGTTGGTCAGCCCGTTCGGGATGGCGTTGTCCGCCGCGACCGTCGCGGCCGGGAAAACACCTGTCCCGCAATTGATTTTGGGCCGTCAGACGGTGGTCACCGGCGACCGCACGCAGATCACCCCCGAGATGCTTGACGGGTTGCGCTCGATGATGCGGCTGGTGGTGACCAACGGCACCGCCACCGACATCGCCGGCTTAGGCGACGTGCGCGGCAAGACCGGTGAGGCCGAATTCGAGGGTGGCTCGCACTCATGGTTCGCCGGTTACCGCGGCGACATGGCGTTCGCGTCGCTGATCGTTGGGGGTGGCAGCTCGGAATACGCGGTGCGGATGACCAAGCACATGCTCGACCTGCTGCCACCGGACTATCTGGCTTGACTTCATATGACATGGACCTGCGAATGTGGCGCGACGGTGTACGCACCGCCGATCGCCGCCGACTGTCGTGGGCTTCACGGCGCTGCCGTGGTGCGCGGTTAGCCCTTACCGCAGTCGGCCCGCCACCCAAGCAGGATGACCGGCAACTAGGGAATTAAGGGCAGGTCAGTACCAATGACGTCGACCACCGATCGGGCGACCGGTACGGCCCAGGACCAATAACACCAGACCCACGATGAGGAGGATCCAGCCGATGGTGGCGATGATGCCTGGGACGGGTAGGAGATAACCGACCAGTATGAGGATGATGCCTAAGACGATCATCGGTTGAGCGTGTCACAACATGGCACCCAGTGCAGGGCCCGCCATCCCGAAGGAACTGCCGACCGCATGGCGGAAGGGCGCATGACGGGTGGGCGAAGTGAGATTTGACGTTTTGTCGATCGGCTGGCGAGGTACCCGCAGTCAGCCGAAATTGGCCACCCGGGCCGATTCCGAGAGAAAGAGCAGACAATCGTGAGCGCTACGGACAAGGCGAAGAATAAGGCCCAAGACCTCGGCGGCAAGGCCAAGGAAGCCGCCGGCAAGGTCACCGGCGACGAGAGCACCCGGAATGAGGGCAGGGGCGACCAGGCGAAGTCCAATCTCAAGGACGCCGGTGAGAAGGTCAAAGACACCTTCAAAAAGTAAGCCGTCCCGGCTGGCGTCCGGCTTGTAGCGCACAATGGTGCGCCCCTTCCCAGTCGGAGGTTCTAGCTGAGCCGCCGTAGCTGTCGGCCCGTCGCCTGAGGAGGTGACGGGCCGACCACGAGCGGTAAGTTGGAAACGCCATGACGGGGATCGACCAGGACGGGTCGGCGCTGCGCATTTCCGACGCCGACCGCAACGGCACGCTGCGGCGGCTGCACAACGCCGTCGCGCTCGGCCTGATCGACCTCGGCGAGTTCGAGGAGCGCTCGGCGCTGGTGTCGCAGGCGCGGATGCGGTCCGACCTCGACGCACTCGTCGGTGACTTGCCAGGTCCGGGCGCGATCGTCACCTCTGCTGCCGACCGGGTCGAACTGCGCGGCTGGGCCGGCTCGCTGAAACGCCACGGTGAATGGATCGTGCCGACCCGGCTGGCGTTGGTGCGGCGGATGGGCTCGGTCGATCTGGACCTCACCAAGGCCCGCTTCGCCGGGCCGGTCGTCGTCATCGAACTCGACCTCAAGTTCGGCGGTTTGGAGCTTCGGCTGCCGGACGGCGCGAGCGCCTCGATCGACGACGTCGAGGTCTACGTCGGCAGCGCCAGAGATCGCCGCAAGGACGCACCCGCGGAGGGCACCCCGCACGTCGTGCTGACCGGCCGCGTGGTGTGCGGTTCGGTGGACGTGCGCGGCCCGCGCCGGTCCTTGTTCAAGCGCGGTGCGTAGCGGGCCCCTTGCGTCCTCTCGCCCCTTCCCGCCGGTCGCCACACCGACGCCGTCCACAGCTGCGACTACGCTGACGTCATGCCTGTTCGCACTGCCCTTCGTCCGGGCGTGATTTCACCGATGTTGCCGGTGCCCACGTGGATCCGGCGACCCGAATACGTCGGCAAGCCGACCGCGCGCGAGGGTAGCGAACCCTGGGTGCAGACGCCCGAGCTGATAGAGAAGATGCGAGTCGCCGGCAAGATCGCCGCGGGCGCGCTGGCCGCGGCGGGCAAGGCCGTCGCGCCAGGTGTGACCACCGGCGAGCTCGATCGGATCGCGCACGAGTACATGGTCGACAACGGCGCGTATCCGTCGACGCTGGGCTACAAGGGGTTTCCGAAGTCGTGCTGCACATCGCTGAACGAGATCATCTGCCACGGCATCCCCGACTCGACGGTCATCGAGGACGGCGACATCGTCAACATCGACGTGACCGCCTACATCGGCGGGGTGCACGGTGACACCAACGCGACATTCCTGGCCGGCGACGTGTCCGAGGAGCACCGGCTGCTCGTCGAGCGCACCCGCGAGGCGATGATGCGCGCGATCAAGGCGGTCAAACCGGGCCGCTCGCTGTCGATCATCGGCCGCGTCATCGAGGCGTATGCGAATCGCTTCGGCTACAACGTGGTTCGTGATTTCACCGGCCATGGCATCGGCACCACCTTCCACAACGGGTTGGTGGTGCTGCACTACGACCAGCCCGCGGTCACCACCGTCCTCGAGCCGGGCATGACGTTCACGATCGAGCCGATGATCACCCTCGGCACGATCGACTACGACATCTGGGACGACGGCTGGACCGTTGTCACGAAGGACCGCGCCCGCACTGCGCAGTTCGAGCACACGGTGCTGGTTACGGCCGACGGCGTGGAGATCCTCACCCTGCCCTGAGGCGGGCACGCACAGCTCGCCGGGCCCGACCGCCGCTCAGGCCTGAGCAGCCGGCGGTCCGAAGATGCTCTGCAGCCGGCGCAGGGTCTCGCGGATGGACT
>NZ_DASQVQ010000069.1:0-28002 GCF_035640695.1 Mycobacterium sp. | reverse complement strand
CGAAGGTCGCTCCCGCGGCCACGGCGGCGCGCACCGCGGCACGCGTGCGTTCGGTGACCGCCTCGTCGTCGGTGAGCAGGGTGCCGTCCACGTCGCTGGCGATGAGCGCCGGCAACGTCATCGCCGCGATCCGCCCTTGCTTTTCGCCTCGCGTTCGGCTCGCTTGCGCGCCCGCTCGGCCAGCTCCAACTCGTCGAGCACCTTGGCTTCGGACAGGGTCGGTGCGCTGCCGCCCATGCGGCGCGGCACCCAGTGCGCGCCCGCGGGGTGCGGGTATTCGTCCTGCACCTTGTCCAGCAGCGTGGTCATGGCTTCCCGCACCGCCGTGATCGTCTGCTCGACTGTCGCTCCGGCATACACCGGGCTACCCACCGCGACGGTGATCGGAATCTTCTTGCGCCCCAAGTTCTTTGGATGATCCTTGGTCCAGATCCGCTGGGCTCCCCAGACGATGAGCGGAATGATCGGGACATTTGCTTCGGCGGCCATCCGGGCGGCGCCGCTCTTGAACTCCTTGAGCTCGAAGCTGCGGCTGATGGTGGCTTCCGGGTAGACCGCGACGAGCTCGCCGGCCTTGAGCGCCTCAACGGCGGCCGCGTAGGCGCCGGCCCCGGCACTGCGGTCAACCGGGATCATGCTGGTGTGGTTGACCAGCCACCGGACGATCCCCACTTCCATCATCTCGGCCTTGATCATGATCCTCAGCCGGCGACCGCGTCGGTACGCGGCCAGGCAGGCCGGGAAAAAGTCGATGTAACTGGTGTGGTTGACCGCGATGACCGCGCCTCCCGTTTCGGGAATGTTCTCCAAACCGCTGAACGTGATCGGGCTTCCGGAGGCGGCGACGACGGGTTTGGAAAGGATTTCCAGCGCGCGAAAAACCGGCTCCATGGACCGCTACTCCCGCTGTCCCGACTGCTGCGCGCGGCGCTCGGCCCTCGCCGCGGCCTCGTCGGCGTCCATCCGGGCGGCCTCGGCCGGGGTCGGTGCGCCGCCGCCGAGGCGATGCGGCACCCAGTACTCGCCGGGCGGGTGCGGGCCGTACGCGTCCTGCACCCGCTCGAGCAGGTGCTGCATCCTCGAGTGCAGCAGAGCGGTCAATTCGGTCGCAGGCAGCGTGGGCACAATCGGCTCGCCGACCGCGACGCTGATCGGCACCTTGGGGCGCCACAGCTTCTTCGGATGATCCTTGGTCCAGATGCGCTGCGCCCCCCAGATGACGTGTGGAACGATCGGGACGCCGGCCGCCAGCGCCATGCGGGCCGCACCCGACTTGAGCTCCTTGATTTCGAAGCTGCGGCTGATCGTCGCCTCCGGGTACACGCCGACCAACTCACCGGCCTTCAGCGCCGCGACGGCCAGCTCGAACGACGGCCCGCCGCTCTCCCGGTCTACCCGGATGTGCCCAAGCTTGCGCATCAGCGGCCCACCGATCTTGTGGTCGAAGACCTCCTTCTTGGCCATGAACCGCACCTTGCGCCCGCGGTGCTGCAGGTAGGCCGGGAGTCCGGCGAACGTGAAGTCGAAATAGCTGGTGTGGTTGATAGCCACTACCGCGCCGCCCTCGGCGGGCAGATGCTCCACCCCAGTCACCTTGAACGTCAGGCCCTGCGCGGCCCATACTGCGCGGGCCAACTGAATGACCGTCCCGTATACCGGTTCCACGAGTACCGAGCCTAGTGCGCATTGCGACGCACCCGTACCGAAAGGATCGACTACTACCGGCGGCTGTGGCAGGCCGGTGATATCACCTCCCGCTAAGCTCGGGACTCGAGCCATCACCGCGGAAAGGGCATTAGTGCAGGTCACCAGTGTCGGGCATGCCGGCTTCCGGATCGATACCCGCGCGGGGAGCATCCTGTGCGACCCGTGGGTGAACCCCGCCTACTTCGCGTCGTGGTTCCCGTTTCCGGACAACACCGGCCTGGACTGGGCCGCGCTCGGCGACTGCGATTACCTGTACATCTCGCATCTGCACAAGGACCACTTCGATCCGCGCAACCTGCGTGAGCACGTGAACAAGGACGCCGTCGTGCTGCTGCCCGACTATCCGGTGCCCGATCTGGCCCGTGAGCTGGAGCAGCTGGGCTTCCACCGATTCTTCGAGACGACGGACTCGGTGACCCATCGCCTCAGCGGGCCGAAGGGCGACCTGGACGTGATGATCATCGCGTTGCGGGCACCGGCCGACGGGCCAATCGGTGACTCCGGCTTGATCGTGGACGACGGAGAAACCGTCGCGTTCAACATGAATGACGCCCGGCCGGTGGACCTGGACGTGATTGCCGCGGATTTCGGCCAGGTCGACGTGCACATGCTGCAGTTCTCCGGCGCGATCTGGTACCCGATGGTGTACGACATGCCGCAGCGGGCCAAGGCCGCGTTCGGCACGCAGAAGCGTCAGCGGCAGATGGACCGCTGCCGCCAATACATCAGCCAGGTTGGCGCGCGCTGGGTGATCCCGTCGGCGGGGCCGCCGTGCTTCCTGGATCCCGAGTTGCGTGATCTCAACGACGACCACGACGACCCGGCCAACATCTTCCCCGACCAGATGGTTTTCCTGGAGCAGATGCGAGCCCATGGCCACCACGGCGGCCTGCTGATGATCCCCGGATCGATCGCGGATTTTTCCGGCGGCCAACTGAATTCGGTTAGCCACCCGATTTCCGAGGACGACGTTCGTGCGATCTTCACCACCGGCAAGGCGTCCTATCTCGACGACTACGCGATGCGGATGGCGCCGGTGCTGGCGGCCGAGAAGGCCCGGTGGGCACCGGCGGTCGGCGAACCACTGTTGGAGCCGCTGCGCGAGCTGTTCGAGCCGATCATGAGCCAAAGCGACCAGGTCTGCGACGGCATCGGGTATCCGGTCGAGCTGCGGCTCGGGCCGGAAACGGTCGTGCTGGACTTCCCGAAACGCGCAGTGCGCGAACCTATTCCGGACGAGAAGTTCCGCTACGGCTTCTCGATCGCGCCGGAGTTGGTGCGCACGGTACTGCGTGACGGCGAACCGGACTGGGTCAACAGCATCTTCCTGTCCACCCGGTTCAAAGCCTGGCGGGTTGGCGGCTACAACGAGTTTCTGTACACGTTCTTCAAGTGCCTGACCGACGAACGCATCGCCTACGCCGACGGCTGGTTCGCCGAGGCGCACGACGATACCGCGTCGGTGGTATTGGACGGCTGGGAGATTCAGCGCCGGTGCCCCCACCTGAAGGCTGACCTGTCGAAATTCGGTGTCGTAGCCGGCACCACGCTGACGTGCAATCTGCACGGGTGGCAGTGGAACCTGGAGACCGGCCGCTGTTTGACGTCGCGCGGCCACGAGCTGCGGTGCGGACGGGTATGACGGCGCCGCACCAGTACTACGACGACGGGCTGATCCAGCTCGATCGCGAAGCGATTACGTTGCGTCGGTACCACTTTCCGTCGGGCACGTCGAAGGTCATCCCACTGCGGTTGGTGCGCGGCTACACCGTGAGGCCGCTGGGCCTGTGCCTCAATCGATTCCGGATCTGGGGCTCGTCGGATCTGTTGCGGTGGCTGCCGCTGGACGTGCGCCGACCGATGAAGTCGACGCTGATCACGCTCGACGTGCCCGGGACGTGGCCGCGACCCGCCTTCACCCCCGCCGACCCTGATCGGTTCGTGCAGATGCTCGACTCGCTGCTGGATCGCTGATTACCAGGGTGGCCCGGGTGCGTTTTTCGCCGCGGCCGGTTTCATATTTGAAACGGACGAAACG
The DNA here is from genome assembly GCF_035640695.1 of Mycobacterium sp. Lineage (GTDB taxonomy): Bacteria > Actinomycetota > Actinomycetes > Mycobacteriales > Mycobacteriaceae > Mycobacterium. The sequence goes on along the minus strand of NZ_DASQVQ010000069.1, from coordinate 24,257 downwards.
TGTTTAGTGCGATTCTTAAGGGGAATCCTTAGGGCATGAGTACCGAAACGCAAACAAGACCGTGGCTTCGCCTGTGCACTAGCGTGCTGGCGGCTGGTGGCCTAGCCTTGTCCGCTCTCGGACTAGCTTCGGCCACCGCCCAGGCGGCGCCTTATCCTGCACCCACGTATCACCATCACTGGTGCCCGGGCGATCGTTGGGACTCGGGCTGGGGCAACAATTGGGACTGGCGTAATTGCCATGACTGGGATGACAACTGGGCGGCTCCGGCCGGCTGGGGAGGAGCCCCGATCTGGGCGCCGCCGCGGCCAGCGCCACCGTGGTGGGCGCCTTGGGCCCCCGTCGTGTGGAACCCCGACGTGAATGGTTGGGGATTCTGGAATGGCCCAGTTTGGATCCCGCTCTAACCAGGCACATCCAGACAGAACATCCGACCTGAAAGCACACCGTGCAGCGGCACAAGCCGCTGCACGGTCTGTTTTCGCTGAACGAACTCCCCGGGCCGGCGCCAGTGCCGTCCAATAAGCGCGCCCGCAAACCAGTTACCGCGCCGAATCGTTTTATGACTTAGGAGGACCTCATGAACGTGCGCAGTGAGTCGTTGTACTTCTCAGGACCTTCCCAGAACATCGCGTGGCCCCCACCCTCGTCAGCTTCAAAAACGACGAAGGAAGAGCCCGGAACGGCCTCGTGGATCCCTTGCGCGATTTTCACTGGTACCTTCGACGCGCGTCCACCGATGACGAGGGTGGGCACCTTGACCAACGCATACGCATCCCACCAATCACCGAAGGCGGCCCAGCGAAAGAGTTTGGCCATGTAGGGGCGAGGGAGCTTGAGCCCTTCACGGTAGAAGGCCTCCTTCGCCGACTCCTCCGCGTCGTCGGTGAGGAATTGGTCGCTAAAACCTTTGGAAAAGGCGATGGCATCGGGACTTTGGAAGGCGTCAATCGCGGCCAACGCCTGATCCGCACTGAAGATTCCATCACGCAGGTGGCAGGGTGAATCGTCGGAGAAAACAATCGCCCGCAGTCGAGAATCACCGTAAAGCTCGAGGTAGGTCAAAATGATCTTGCACCCACCGGAGTGGCCGAGGATTGTCACGTCGTTGAGGTCGAGTCCGCGGAGAAATCCGTCGAGGTCCTTGGCCAACGTGTGGTAGTTGTAGCCGCGTTCTGGTTTTTCCGACTCGCCATGACCACGGGGATCGAGAGCAATCACCCGGAACTCGTCGCACAGTCCCTCAAGCTGATACTTGTACAGCGACGCGGCATGACCTAGTCCGGGCAACATCACCAGTACCCGGCCCGCACCGGCCTCCCAGTAGCGCAAGGCCACCCCCGGTGCGACTTCGACGCCCTTTAATTCAGCCCGCAATGAGAACGGTGTACTCACCGCACTACCTCCCGTTGACTCGGAACTGAGGTTTCTAACCATCGCTCATAGCGGGCGATGAAGCGCTTAAAATCAGTCAGGCACGCGCAACGCTTCCTGTCTGCTAGGAGTTTCCGCTCGTCGCATGACACCGAAACTCAAGCTCGACGGACTTAGACTGCCGCAATGTTCTCAGAGACGCGCTACGCGCTGAACGGTGACTTGCGCGTCGCCTATCGCGCCTCACGCGAAGGTCCTCGCGACATCGTGTACGTTTCGAACTGGTTCACGTGCTGCGAGGTTTTTCCGGAGCTGCCGTCCATTCAGGGTTGGGTCGAGGCGGTGACGTCGCTCGGTCGGCTCATCTTCTTTGACCAGCCGGGCACGGGCGCATCCGATCCCGTCACACCCGATGCACTGCCGACCTTGGAGCAATGGGCCGACAGCATCACCGCCGTGCTCGACGCCCTCGGGAGTCGCGAAGCGATACTCGTCGCATCGAACTCCGCGTTCGCGCCCGCTGCGCTCTTCGCGGCGACACATCCGTCTCGCACCACCGCGCTGGTGGTGCTCGACGGTTACGCAGATGCGGGCGGCACCCCACTCGTTCAACGCAAAACCCAAGCTGCGAGGGTCCGCACGTGGGGGACGGGCGAACTTATACATGTGATGAATCCGGACATGCCCTGGAACGAGGAAGTCCGGGCAGCGTGGGCTCGGATGGAACGCCTGGCGGGGAGCCCTCGGACCGTTGCACTCATGATGCCTCTCGCGACGGAAGTGGACGTGCGGGCGGTCCTTCCGACAGTTCGTGTGCCGACTCTTGTCGTCCAGCACTCCGACGACGTGATCGTCCCGCCCGCGAAGGGCAAGTACATCGCCGAGCACATACCCGGCGCGAAATATGTTGAGATGCCGGGCCGCAACTGGCAGCACATCGTTGAACCCTGGCGCGAGTCCTTCCAGGAGGTCGCCGAGTTCCTCACCGGCCAGCAGGCTGATGTGGCCGATGATCGGGTTCTCGCCACCGTCCTTTTCACCGACATCGTCGATTCGACGCGCCGGGCGGCGGAGCTGGGTGACCGCGACTGGCGTGCGTTGCTCGATGCACACGACGCCGTCGTCCGGGCGCAACTCAACCGGTTCCGAGGCCGTGAGGTGAATACGTCGGGTGACGGTTTCCTTGCGATGTTCGACGGCCCGCAGCGAGCGATCCGCTGCGCCAAGGCAATTCGCGATGCGGTGCAATCGCTCGGCATCCAGGTGCGCGCCGGTTTGCATACCGGCGAGTGTGAGGTGCGAGGCGATGACATCGGCGGGATTGCCGTGCACATCGGCGCGCGGGTGAGCGCCCTGGCCGGGCCGAACGACGTGCTCGTGTCCAGCACGCTGCGCGACCTGGTGATCGGCTCGGGACTCGAATTCGACGACCGCGGCGCACACCATCTCAAGGGCGTGCCCGGCGAATGGCAACTTTCCGCCGTCGCATCTACATAAGGAGCGAGACAGTCCTCGCATCGCGGTGGTAGCGATTGCCGAAAGAACACTTCATACCCGATGTGCGAACCGACTAGAAACCGCAAAAGTCACTCAGGCTTCTCACAGGTATGTACAGTCACACCCAATTGGCGAGCCCGTCAACACATCGAGGAGGTCCCCCAGTGACAGCGGTCGACAACATCACCAGCCTTCGCCAGCGCCGCGAGTCAATCGTTAATCAGCACGCCGACGCCGAAAACCGGCACGACGTCGAGGCGACCATCGCTACGTTCCACCACCCGCGTTACGAGTTCAACGGCGCTCCGAGCGACGGTGAGGAGGCCGTTCGAGAGTTGCTGCAAGGCTTGATGAATGGCCTTCCCGATTTCCACGCCGAGATCGACAAGCTGCGCCATGCCGACGACGCCGTAATCCTCGAAGGGCTTATCACGGGAACCCATGATGGCGAATGGGCGGGTATCCCACCCACCGGACGCCGCGTTGAGGTTCCGGTTGCCGCAATTTTCGAGTTCGACGGGGATCGACTCCTATGCGAGAAGGTCTATTGGGACATGGCAACCGTGCTGACTCAAATGGGCGTACTACCCGGCATTGGCTAAGCAAGGATTGGACCGTTGTGTGTCGCGAATGGTACCGATTTCGTGAACAACGTTTCAGCGAACCACGCGCTACTGGTTGCCTTTCGACCAGGCCCACGCCGCTATCCGCCATCCCTCGGGGATCCTGCGCAATGCCACGGTGAAGAGCGCACCGGACTGGGTGACCTGTCTGCCGTCAGTGTCGAACGTCATGGTCGCGGGAACCACCACGTACGCGCTGTCGCCGGTGACGTTGTTGTGCAGCGGCTCGCCAAGAGTGACGGCATAGCCTGATGCGCCGTGTTGCTCGCCTTCCACCAGCACGTCGCCATACCAGTCCTCAGCGGCTGTTGGCCCTTGCCATACGTGCGGTGCCATGCCGTCAAGAATCGACCCTGGGACCGCAAAGGTCGCCGCCATACCCCTCGCGTCACCGCTGTTGAAGGCGTCGATGTACTGCTGAAGCGCCGCTAACGGAGTGTCCGTCGTCATCTCGGCTCCTCTGCTCGAACCCGTTGACGCGGACACTAACACCGCGCGGTCGCCCTCCGCGTCTTGTTGAATGAGAGCGTCGTCAGTCCACGGTGGTATCGACTGGCTAAAGTACGCTTCAAAGGTCGTTCAAGAATCTCAACAAGATGTCGTTGATCTCGTCCGGACTCTCCTCGGGAGGGGTATGGCCGACTCCGGGCATCTTGATGATTTCCCGCATGTTTGGGAAGTTGACGCTGAGCGACGCGTAAGCCGGTCCCTGCCGATCGATGCCAAACAGCGGCTTCAGCGACGGATCGCGTTCGCCGGTCAGAAACAGCGCGGGCTGCTGGACAATTGCCCCGTCGAGAAACGACGTGACCTCCCAGCCCCGGTCTATCGCGGCGTACCACTTGTTCGGCCCACCGATGCCGTTGCGGGAGTATTCACTGACGTAGTAGTCAAGTGCCTGCTGGCTGAGATATGCCGGCAGCGGTCACTGACCGCGGAGATGCGGCTGAGGGTTTGACGGGGGGGTCAACTTGGATCCGTTCGGGTGTGTTCGTTTGCCAGGCGTTGGAGCCTCCGGTTGCAACGATGGCGCTGGGTAGCGAGTGCTGGTCCGATGAGTCAGGGAAGGGGAAGGATATGACCATTGGCGTTATCTGGTTTCCGGAGGTCGACCGGCCGACCTATGAGGCGGTGCGTGAGAAGGTGCTGGCTGGCGGTACCGAAAAAGGGTTGCAGTTCCATGCCGCGGGTGACACAGATGGGCGCTGGTGCATCTTCGAGTTGTGGCAGTCGCGGGATGGACTGGAGCGGTTCATCCGTGAGGATCTCGCGCGTGCGTTCGGCGAGGTCGGTGGAGGGCAAGGCGAACCACCAGAGCCCGACCACGTCTTCGAGGTTGTTTTCCAGGGACCGTAGTTCGTTGGGTCATACCGTCGTGGCAGAGCTGCTGCCCGATCGCTGACTACCAAGGTGGCCGGTCGTCATCGATCCAGGCGCGGTACTTTCCGGCCTCCTCGGCGAGGCGGGCTTCGTTGACGCGCCGTTCGTGGTTGATGCGGTACTGGCGATCCATTCGCCGGGTGCGTTTGCGCCGCGGCATCATCAACCCCCGGGCCGGCGCCATCAACCCCGCCGGTGGGCCGGTGGTGTTCGGGATGATCAGTTCGCCGGTGGGTCGGGCCAGCGTCGGCAGCCACACCGCGCCCTCGGCCTGCGTGGTGTAGATGTGCCCGGTCGGCGCGGTCCAGATGACGGTCCCGTCGGGCAGCTGGCGATCGGCCCAGCCATTGGGTCCGGTGTAGAAAGTCTTGAGCAGGTGATGGCCCCGGCACAACAGCTTGAGGTTCGACGGGTGCGTCGGCCCCTGCGGCCACGGCACGGTGTGGTCGATGTCGCACACTTCGGCCGGCTTGTCGCAGCCGGGGAAGCGGCACGTCAAGTCGCGGGCCTGCACCCACGCGGCGAGCGCCGACGACGGCCGATAGCCCGATTCGGGAATCGGCGACGGTGTGGGCAGCGGCGTGAGCTTGGCTGAGGATGCCATGTCGCGCACCATCTGCGCCGGCACCGTCCCGAACCCGGTCACGTAACCCGGCGTGTCGCCGCCGTCTAGGGTGGCCTGTTCGGCCAGCACATGAATGACCACGTCCCCCAGCGGGTTGGCGTCGCCGCCCGCGGGGCAATTGTCGGATCCGCATCGGCAGGCCAGCCGGTCGTTGTTGGCGGCCAGTGCCACCAGCGCGTCGGCCCGGCGCTGCTCTTTGGTACGCGGATCGTCATCGCAGACACTGGCCGCCAGTTGATCCAGGCGGTCATCCAGCACCACCGCATCCGGGGTGGCGATCAGAGCGGACACGTCGGCCATGCCCGAGCGGTTGGCCCAGATGTGCACATACCGGTCGTCGGTGGGTTGGTTCGGCAGCCGCACCCCCGCCGGGTCAAACTTGGCCACCCACATATCAATCCGCGCGTCGAGTTTCGGCTGCGAGAGTCTCGTCCACTTCGCCACGTGGCGGGCCAGTGCGGCATCGACCCTGGCCAGTTGCTCGGCGTCGTCGACGTTGTCGGTGCGCGACACGATCGTCGACATGATCCGAAAGTCGATCACCCCGCTGCGAAACACCTCGGCCACTTTGGGTAGCCGCTCCCGCAGGGCGATCGCATAGCGCAACTGACCCGCCGCGCGGCCCCGGCTGATGCCCAACGCCACGCCCGCCTCGGCCACCACATCCTCAAACCCGTCAATGGCCCAGCTCATGCGCTCGTCGTCGTGATCGGACGCCCGACGCGCCCACAACTCACCCAGCGCAGCCAACCGCTCGGCGCACGCGGCGTTCTCCTTTCGCGCGGCAGCGGCCATCGCATCCACCACACCGGCATCGGTGGCAGACGACAAATCGACCGCGGCCTCGCACATACGTTCGACACTAGCCGCTTACGCCGACGGCGCGCGACCCGCCAAACCCGATCTGTGGATAAGTGCGCGTTGTGGATAACTACTTCGGCTCGAGCACATCGACGCCCAGGTACGGCACCAACGCGTCAGGCACCCGGACGCTGCCGTCGGGCCGCTGATGGTTTTCCAGGATCGCCACCAGCCACCGCGTGGTGGCCAACGTGCCGTTGAGTGTCGCGGCGATCTGCGGCTTGCCGGAAGGGTCGCGATATCGCGTCGACAGCCTCCGCGCCTGAAACGTCGTGCAATTCGATGTCGAAGTCAGTTCGCGGTAGGCCTGCTGCGTGGGAATCCATGCCTCGCAATCAAACTTGCGCGCCGCCGAGGAGCCGAGATCCCCCGCCGCAATGTCGATGACGCGATACGGCACCTCGATCAATCCCAGCATCTGCTTCTGCCAGCCGAGCAGCCGGTCGTGCTCGACCTCGGCGTCGGCGGGCTGGCAGTACACGAAGGCCTCGACCTTGTCGAACTGGTGCACCCGGATGATGCCGCGGGTGTCCTTGCCGTAGCTGCCCGCTTCGCGCCGAAAACACGACGACCACCCCGCGTACCGCAAGGGTCCGCCGGTCAGATCCAGGATTTCCCCGGCGTGGTAGCCCGCCAGCGGCACCTCGGACGTGCCGACCAGATACAGGTCGTCGGCCTCGATCCGATAGACCTCCTCCGCGTGCGCACCGAGAAATCCCGTGCCGGACATGATTTCGGGCCGCACCAGCACCGGTGGGATCATCAGTGTGAAGCCGTTGTCGACGGCGAGCCGCACCGCCAGCTGCAGCAACCCGAGCTCCAGCAGTGCACCGAAGCCGGTCAGGAAGTAGAACCGTGAGCCGGACACCTTGGCGCCACGGTCCATGTCGATCAAACCCAGTGACTCACCGAGTTCGACGTGGTCCTTGGGGTTTTCGATCGAGGTCGGTTCGCCGACGGTGTCGAGCACGACGTAATCGTCCTCGCCGCCGGCCGGAACGCCGTTGATGATGACGTTCGGCAGGTCCATGTGCAGCGCAGTAAACCGCTCTTCGGCCTCGGCTTGGTCGGCCTCGGCTGCCTTCACTTGCGCCGCGAGCTCCTTGGCGCGCTGGATCACAGCGGCCCGCTCGTCGGGCGACGCCGCGCCCACCGTCTTGCTGACCGCCCTTTGCTCGGCACGCAGATTGTCGGCCGTCGAAATGGCCGCTCGCCGTTGGGCATCGGCGGCAAGCAGCTTGTCCACCAGGGCCGGATCCTCGCCACGGGCGCGCTGCGACCTTCGCACCCGCTCGGGATCTTCGCGTAGCAGCTTGAGGTCGATCACGGCCGCAACCCTACTTTTGGCGCGGCTCTCCGAACATCTCGAGGTATTCGTCGCGGCCGAACATCGCCGCGGTTTCGACGGCCGTCGGGTGTCCGGCCACCGGGTCGGCACCCGCCTCGACCAGCAGGCGCACCACCTCGTCCTCCCCCTTGAACACCGCACCGGCCAGCGGCGTCTGCCCCCGATCGTTGGGCCGGTTCACGTCCGCCCCATGTTCGGTCAGCACCCGCACGGTCGCCGGATGGCCGTGGTAGGCGGCCAGCATCACCAGCGTGTCCCCCGCGACGTTGGTGAGGTTGACGGGGACCCCGGCGTCCAGGTAGGCGGCCAGCCTTTCGGCATCGCCGGCGCGGGCCATGTCAAACAGCCGCCCCGCCAATTCAGCAACGTCGGCGCCGGGTTGCTCGTCGGCGCCGCCCGGGTTCGTCATGAGGCCCAAGTTACGCTCGGCATCGGCCCTCAGGCACAACCCCATAACGTTACAAGCGCATCAGTTGTCTCAGGCCCCGCCATGCCTGTCACAATGGATCGGATGTTTGAGGCAGTTGAGCAGCATCGAGCGCTCCTCAATCGGTTGACGCGCGGGTCGTGGTGGCACACTTTGCAGGCCACATCGACCCGGCGGGCGCTGCTCCTCACAGCGCTCGGCGGCCTGCTTATCGCCGGCTTCACCACGGCCCTGCCGGCCGCCGGCAACGACCCGAATCGCCTGGTCGGCTACATCGCCCCGAACCCGGTGCCCAGCACGGGCACCCACAGCACCGAGACGTTCAACAAGGCCCACGGCGGCGACTGCCTCAACTGGCCGAACAAGCAGCCGGACGAGGCCACGATCGTCGACTGCGCCCAGGACCACCGGTTCGAGGTCGCCGAGTCGGTCGACATGCGCACCTTCCCCGGCAGCGAGTACGGACCGGACGCGGCGCCCCCGTCGGCGGCGCGTATCCAGCAGATCAGCCAGGAGCAGTGCCAGGTCGCGGTGCGCCGCTATCTCGGCACCCGCTTCGACCCCAACAGCAAATTCACCATCAGCATGCTGTGGTCGGGCGACAAGGCCTGGTCGCAGTCGGGCGAGCGGCGCATGCTGTGCGGTCTGCAGCTGCCCGGTGCCGACAATCAGCAGGTCGCGTTCAAGGGCCGCGTCGCCGAGCTGGACCAGTCGAAGGTGTGGCCCGCGGGCACATGCCTGGGCATCGAGGGCAGCACCAATCAGCCAACCGACATCCCGGTCGACTGCGCGGGGCCGCACGCGATGGAGGTCACCGGCGCGGTGAACCTCGCCGAGAAGTTCCCCGGCCCGCTGCCCGCCGAAGCCGACCAAGACGCGTTCATCAAGGACTCGTGCACCAAGATGACCGATGCCTACCTGGCCCCGGTGCAACTGCGCGCCACCACGCTGACACTGATCTACAGCACGATCTCCCTGCCCAGCTGGATGGCGGACAGCCATCAGGTCTCCTGCAGCATCGGTGCCACGCTCGGAAACGGCGGCTGGGCGACGCTGATCGGCAGCGCCAAGAGCCGGATGCTGATCAACGGCCAGCCGCCGATGGCTCCTCCCGACATTCCCGACGAGCGCCTGCTTCTGCCGCCGATTCCGCTGGACGTCGGGCAGGCGTCGCAAGCCCAGACGTCGCAGGGGCAGCAGAGCCAGTCGCCGCAGAACACGTCGCCGTCGAGAACGCAGCACCTGCCGAATGCACCCGGGCCGCAGACCCCAGTCGGCAACGCTCCCGGCCCGCAGACGCCAGGACAGGCGCCGCCACCCGGACAGGCACCGCCACCGGCGCAGGGACAGGCGCCCGACCAGCAGCCGGCCACCGACCAGGCGCCCCCAGGCTTGGCCCCGCCGCCCGGCGCACCGTCGCCACCGGCGCCAGGGCCAGTTGCGCCGGCTGCCCCGCCGGCTGCCCCACCGCCGGCCGAACCACCGCCGCCGGGGCCCTAACCGCGGTGGCCGTGCGGATGAACCCGCAACGGTTCGAAGAGCTGGTTTCCGACGCGCTTGACCTGATCCCCGCCGAGCTGGCCGCGGCGTTCGACAACGTCGTCGTGCTTGTGGAGGACTGCAACCCCGACGAACCCGATCTGCTCGGGCTTTATCAAGGGGTGGCGCTGACCGAGCGGGATTCGTGGTATGCCGGGTCCCTGCCCGACACGATCACCATCTATCGCGATGCGCTGCTGGATGTCTGCGACTCCGAGGAGGAAGTCGTCGACGAGGTCGCTGTAACGGTAATACACGAGATCGCACACCATTTCGGCATCGACGACGACCGCCTGCACGAGTTGGGTTGGGGCTGAGCGCATGACCGATAACCACCCGCAGCGATAGCGGCCGATTTGTCCGCGCGGCAGCCAGGGTTTGTCGCTCGCCAGTGCTAAGAACGGCCCATGAGTTCCGATTGCCGGGAGTGCCGTGCCGGGGTCGAGCACTGCCACGGCACGATCATCTACCACGCGCTGCGTCGGTCGGAGTGCACCGAAGGTGAATGCGACCAACCCGACGGCGTCCTGCACGCGTTCCGCATCGACTGCGAGGCGCTGGGCTGCCGCTGCGGTGAGGCCACCGCACTGGCGGTCTGATTCGCGGGGCTGATTGGCTGGATGCCATGAACCTTCCTGACGTCCAGCAACATGTGTATGGCCAGCCTCAGCAGACCAGCGACGGATCCACCGTCATCACGGTGACCAAGGTGCGCAGCCGCGGCGGCGCGGTCGCCGCCATCCCGGTCGGGATCTTCGTCATCCACGACGGAAAGCCCACCTGGACGCCGGCCATCGACAGCGGCCGGGTTGCCTGGATCGGCGTGCTGACCGGGCTGGTCGCCGCGGCATTCGCGACGGGCGCGATGATCAGGCGACCGCCGTGGCCCGACATCACCATCACCGAGCACCGGTAGCCGACCATCACCGAGCACCGGTAACCGTCAGCCCATCGGGTCGGCCGACTCCAAGTCCTCGGGTGCGGGCATGCCGTGCGGATCGGGCAGAAACGGCGGCGAATGCTGACCCCAGTGCGTGCAGCTCCACCGGCCGTCGGTGATCGGTGACAGGATCACCGCTTCCCCATTGCCGAGATGGTGTTCCACGACGAAGCTGCCGTCGACGCCGGCCAGCACCGCGGCCGCCAGTCGGATCGCCGCGCCATGGCTGATCACCACGATGTCGCCGGTCCAGTCGTCGTCGTCGAGGTAGCGCATCCGAAGGTCCGCCAGCACGGGCAGGTAGCGGTCGAGTGCATCGCGCCCGCGTTCGCCGCCCGGCATCGGCGTCTCCAACTCACCCAGGTGCCAGCGCTCGTAGACCTTGTTGAATGTCTCGACCGCGTCGTCGTCGTTGCGCATCTCCAGGTCGCCGACCTGCACCTCGTGGATGCCCTCGACTTCCTTTGGGCGCATTCCCAATTCGTCGCCGATCACCGCGGCCGTCTGTTGCGCGCGAACCGCCACCGAGTGCACCAGCATGCCGAGCGGGCGACGATAGCCGCGGGCGAAGTCGCGGGCCTGCGCGACCCCCAGCGGCGTCAGCCCCGAACCCGGTGGCCGGGTGTCCAGCCGCCGCTCGACATTGCTGACCGACTGGCCGTGCCGGACCAGCACCAAACGCCCGCTCATGTTCGCGGCTTCCCGTCGCGCAGCCGCTCCAACCACCGCGACGCCTCATCCATCTCCGGCGGAACCGCGCCGGTGGCCGAACCCGTCGGCCAGGAACCCAGATACCGCACGTCTACACAACGACGATGCAGCGCCTTCAGTGCCTCGGCGACCGCGGTGTCGTCGATGTGCCCGACGCAGTCCAGAAAGAACACGTAGGTGCCGAGTTCGGTACGCGTGGGCCGCGATTCGATGCGGGTGAGGTCGATGTCGCGGATGGCGAATTCGGTCAGCGCTGCCACCAGCGCGCCTGGCGCGTTGTCCACCCGCAACACCACCGAGGTGCGGTCGGCGCCGGTCCGCGGCGGTGGCGCAGCCGGGTGGCCGACCAGCACGAACCGGGTGCGGGCGTTGGCCTCGTCGACCACCCCGGTCGCCAGCTCGGTCAGCCCGTAGCGCTGCGCGGCCAGGGCGGTCGTCACGCCCGCGTCGGCGCGGCCCGCCACCACCTCCAGCGCCGCGGCGGCGTTGGAGTTGGCCGGCACCACGCTCGCGGACGGCAGGTGGGCCGCCAGCCATTGCCGCACCTGTGCGGCCGCAACCGGAAACGCCGCCACCGTCTGGACATCGTGGGCCGCCCGTTGTCGCTGCACCGCGATGCTGAAAGACACGTCCAGCGTCAGCTCCGCGAACACCTGCAGTGGTGGCCCCGTCGCCAGGCAGTCGAGCGTCGGCAGGATCGAGCCTTCGATCGAGTTTTCAATTGGCACGCAGGTGAACTCCGCGCCGCCGGCGCGTACCGCCTGCAACGCCGCCGCCGTGCCGTCACACACAATCGGCTCGACGGGGCCACCGTCGGGAATCATTCCGGCCGCCGACATTTGCAGCAGGGCCGCCTCGGTGAAGGTCCCCTCGGGACCGAGGTAGGCGATGCGCGGCACGTAACAAATCTATCGAGTCGCCGTCCGGCTCAGCCGGATCAGCGCCTTGCCGTCCCCAAGTCTAATTAGTTAAGTAGGCTTACCTTACTCACCGCAGTCACCTCACTCGCCGCAACCCCCGGAAAGGCGCCGTCACAGGCTGGCCACCAAGCTGCCCGCGTCTCTGCGTCGCGGCGACGTTCGGCCGCCCGGCCGACGATGTGGCCGGTCTCAGCCGCGCGATCCGGCTTCTGATGGGCTGTCCCTTCCTGAACGGGCTGCGCGCGAGGAGGGTGTAGCTGGCTACCGTGTCGGCATGACGCAGCCGGCCCGCGAGCTCGCAGCGGATCGCCGCGCGCTGCAGCTGGAGATCGCCGTCGTGCTGGCGGTGACGTTCGGAATGAGCGCCGCCAACGCCATGCTCGAGCTGATCGACTCGGTGTTGCGCGGACTGCGCGGACGCATCGTGGCACTGAACCCGATGCGGTCACCGTTCGACCTGGTCAACCTCGGGTTGAACCTGACATCGATCGCCCAACTGCTGGCCTGGGGCGGCCTCGGGCTGTATCTGTTGTGGCGCAGCGGTATTACGCCGCGCCAAATCGGGCTTGGCCGACCGCAGTGGCGCGCCGACGTGCTCGGCGGTCTCGGGTTGGCCGCGCTGATCGGACTGCCGGGATTGGGGCTTTACTTCGTCGCGCGGGTAGTTGGGATGAGCGCCGAGGTGGTGCCGTCGGCGCTGACCGACACCTGGTGGCGCGTGCCCGTGCTGGTGCTGGCCGCGTTCGCCAACGCATGGGCCGAGGAAGTCATCGTCGTCGGGTTTCTGATGTCCCGATTACGGCAGCTGGGCGTCGGGCCTCCCGGCGCCATCGTTTGGTCGAGCCTGCTGCGCGGCGCTTACCACCTGTATCAGGGCTTCAGCGCCGGCCTGGGCAACCTCGTAATGGGTCTGGTGTTCGGCTACGTATGGCAGCGCACCGGACGGCTCTGGCCGCTGGTCATCGCGCACGGCATCATCGACACCGTCGCATTCGTCGGCTACGCGCTGGCCGCGCGTCATCTGGGTTGGCTGCGGTAGCCCCGTACATTTGCTATCTGTGAGCGACAACTGGCGGCCCCCGCCGCGGCGCGCCGAGCCGTCGCAGGTGATCCGCCGCGATCCGCGGTATCGCCCGCCAGTCGCTACCCCGGTCCCCGCTCCGCAACCACGCCGTCGGCCCGCACCCGGCCGGCCACCGCCCGGCTGGCCACCGCCGAGCTGGCAACCGCCCAGCTGGCAACCGCCACCGCCTCCGCCAACCCGACCCCCACCACCGCGGCAGCGCCCGCCGGGCTGGCCACCGCCACCGCCTCGGCCGGTCAAGCCAAAGCGCAAACCGCGCTGGGGTCGCCGGATCGCGATATCACTGCAGGTGCTACTCGTGGCGATCACCGTCGCGGTCGTCGGCGGCGGCTGCTGGATCGAAACGTCGCTCCGCCGCGCGCAGGTGCTCGCCGACTACCCCGACCGGCCCGCGCCCGGCCAAGGCACCACGTGGCTGCTGGTCGGTTCCGACAGCCGCAGCGACCTGAGCCCCGAACAGCAGGCCGAGTTGGCCACCGGCGGCGACATCGGCAACGGTCGCACCGACACGATCATGCTCGTGCACATGCCGGGCTTGGGTTCGAGCACGCCGACGTCGATGGTGTCGATCCCGCGCGACTCCTACGTCAACATCCCGGGCCACGGCAGCGACAAGGTCAACGCGGCGTTCGCCGCCGGCGGCGGATCGCTGCTGGCGCAGACAGTCGAGCAGGCCACCGGGCTTCGGCTGGACCACTACGCCGAGATCGGCTTCGCCGGTTTCGCCGAGGTCGTCGACGCGCTCGGCGGCGTGACGATGTGCCCGAAGGAACCGATCAGCGATCCGCTCGCCGGCATCGACCTGTCCGCGGGCTGTCAGCGGCTCGACGGGCGCAACGCGCTCGGCTACGTACGCAGCCGGGCCACGCCGCGGGCCGACCTGGACCGGATGGTCAACCAGCGCGCGTTCATGTCGGCGCTGCTGCGCCGCGCGGCGAATCCGGCGGTGTACCTCAATCCGTTCCGCTGGTATCCGACGGTCACGACCGCCACGGGTGCGTTGACCGTCGACGAGGGCGCGCACGCATGGGATCTGGCCCGGCTGGCCTCGGCGCTGCGCGGCTCAACGGTCACCGCGACGGTGCCGATCGCCGAGTTCACCGGCAGCGACTCCGGGTCGGTGGTGGTGTGGAACAGCGACGTCGCACACGATCTGTTCGCGGCGCTGGCGTCCGACTCTCCGCTGCCGCGGGCGGTACTACAGGATCAGCCATAGCTAGCGGCCGGGCAGGTCGGTCAGGCCGTGTTCCACCCAGCCCTTGGTGCGGCCAGGGTGATTGGTGGCGATCCAGCCGACACCCAGCTTGCGGCAATACTCGACGTCCTCGAAGTGGTCGACCGTCCAGCAATAGGTGGCCCGGCCCTGGGCGGCGGCGCGGTCGACGAGCTCGGGATGCTCGCGCAGCGTCTGGATCGACGGGCCAACCGCGGTGGCTCCGACCGTGGTTGCGGCGCCGCCCCCGAGGTAGCGTGACGTGTCGCCGAGCAGCACGGTCGGCAGCATCGGCGCCGCCCGGCGAATCCGCCATACCGCGGCCGCCGAGAACGACATCACCACCGCGCGCGACCGGTCCGCCGAGGCGGGCGACGCGATGCCGTAGCGGTGCAGCAGCGCCAGCACCTTGCTTTCCACCAGTGACCCGTACCGCACCGGGTGCTTGGTTTCGATGAAGATCTTCACCGGCCGACTCCAGTCGAGCACCAGTCCGACGAGCTCGTCTAGCGTCAGCAGCCCGGTGGCGCCGTGGGCGTCGGCACCGCGCCACCCCGGATGCCACGAGCCGAAGTCGAGCTCGCGGAGTTGGGCCAGGGTCATCTCGCTAACCAGGCCGGCGCCGGTCGACGTGCGGTCGATTCTGCGGTCGTGCATGCAGACCAGATGCCCGTCTCGGGTGAGCCGTACGTCGCACTCCACCCCGTCGGCGCCCTGGTTCAGCGCCAGCTCGTAGGCGGCGCGAGTGTGCTCCGGGCGCTCGGCGGAGGCGCCGCGGTGGGCCACCACGAAGGGATGTCCGGAGCGCGCACCGTCGCCCGAGCTCATAGGGCTATGCTGCCGGGTCCTGCCGTTCGGGCTCAACACCGAGCGCGGATTCGCCGTCAGATTCGTCAGCCGGAGATGCTTCGGCCCGCTCGTCGGACAACTCGACGGGAAGGACCAACCACCGATGCGCCGGCCGCTCCACCGGCGTGCGCTCGAACGCGAGCACGACTTGTCCCGCCGCCGCAACTGCCGCCGCCGCCAGCAGGTAGGCCACAATAAAGCTGACGGTGTTGTTGGCGATGGCCTGCGCGCTGTCGGTGAAGGCGGTCGCGGTCGCGAACAGCGACATCGCGGTGCTGGCCATGAAGATGACCCACCACGCCACGATCGGTCGCCGCAGCTGAGACGGGCGCTCCTCGGCGACGGCCAGCTCCAGAACGAACACCGGCGCCCACACCAAGTTCAGCAACGGGATCAGGCATCCGCCGCGCAGCGCCCACCTCGGTCGCGGATCCGGTTGTCCGCGATGGTGATACGCGGCCGCTCGGCGGGCGATCAGCCACCGGGTCAGCACCACTGCGCAGCCGATCACCGACACGAACGCCCCGACGCTTGCCAGCACGCCCAGCCAGGTGACGGCGCCGGCGATCAGTGGGTGCAGCAGCGTAGAGCGGTTGACCATCAGCAGCACGTAGCGGATCAGATGCAGCAGCGCGGCGGTCGCCAGCACCGCGAACGTGGTGATCAATGTCGCGCGCACCACCCACGGCGACGGGCCGGCCACGAACGGCCGTTCGGCGGTGTCCGCCGACGACAACGTGGGGTCGACGAGTCCCCACCGCGGAATCACCGTATAGCGCGGCGTCGGCCCCAGCGGCCGGCGACGGCGACGCGGCGCCGGAGCGGCCCCCGGACGCACCGCTATCCATCGATACCCCGGCGGCAGCAGCGGCGCGGAGCGCGAGGACGACCCGGCCGGCACGACAGCGTGATTGTGCCCGGGCGCGCTCCACACCGACAGCTGCTGTTCGGCTGAGGGCGCAAGCAGCGCACCGTGACAGCGCGGACACCACTCCCGGCGTCGGTCGCGCACGTTCCATCGTGTTCCGCAGCGGGAACACACCTGAATCATCCGACCAGCCTAGCTTCGCTCACACCATGCCGGCCGCCCACGCCAGGATCCACTTCCCGCGACCCGCCTAATTCAGCTACTAGCGGGTTATCCACAGATTCCACAGGTTCATGCACAGGAGCATCGGGTGAGTATCTGCTCTTGACCGGTGTGTCTGAGCGTATGCCAAACGCCTGCTGGGGATAACCTGTGCCACTTCAGCGTTGGCGATCAACAGGCGCATACGGCTGCAGCTAACTTGCTTGGCCAGCTGCCACCGAACCCGCAGTACCTGCGCGCCCTTACGGTGGAGAGCTCCAGCTGGCGGTCGTCGGTGGTGTAGATCGCCGAGCGGTATTGAGTGCCATGGTCGTTGCCCTGCCGCATGCCCTGGGTTGGGTCGTGGCTCTCCCAGAACCGGCCGATATGTCGGGTTGGGTGTGTAGCCGCCGGCATAGCCGACCGCCGTCGAGTGCACGCCGTCGAGTTCCCAAGAGCCACGTTCGGCACCGCATAAGCAGCCCTCCCCGAACGCCGCGCTACGCAACCCTTCCCGAAACCGGCGGAGCGGTCGCGCCCAGGCAACGCATCGCAGATGTCGACCATCGCGGCACGCGGGTGCAGTTGTCCAACGACATCGTGGAAACCAGCCCATGGGCGGTCCTACGCCGCGCAAACACAGCCAACCCGCGGGTCAGTTGCGGCTCATCCACCGGAAGATTTCAGGCAACCCACAGTGGGTATTCGAAAGGTTTCGAGGGTTACCCGTCGATTTCGCATCGCATGACAAGGAGGGTTATGATCATCGTCACAAAACGAGCCTGTGATTCATTTCACTGAAAGTAAGGGTTTAAACGTGCAGGTCAGAGGCTTCTGATGTCGACACATCCGCTCGGATCCGGGTCCGCTATGCCGCCGCCCGAATGGCACTCGTCATCGCACGTCTATACCCGGGCGCAAGTGACCGCCGCGCTGCGCGCGGCTCTCATTGCGTTGGTTCTGCTCGGAATCCTCGCGTTGATGATCCTGTTCTGAATCTAACCCGTTGCTGTGATGCCGGCCCCGATCGGCGTCCTTGCGACGCGCGCGGCGATGGAGCAGTGTTGATTACGACCGGTCCCGCACCCGGCCGGCCGAGATCGTACGAGTGAACGCCTGACATCAGAAAGGGAATCTCGTGGCCGATTACACGTTGCCCGACTTGGACTACGACTACGGAGCACTTGAACCGCACATCTCGGGACAGATCAACGAACTTCACCACACCAAGCACCACGCCACCTACGTCAAGGGCGCCAACACCGCACTGGAACAACTTGCCGAGGCGCGCGAAAAGGGCGACCACGGTTCCGTTTTCCTGCACGAGAAGAATTTGGCCTTCAACCTTGGCGGCCACGTGAACCATTCGATTTGGTGGAAGATCATGTCGCCGGACGGTGGCGACAAGCCCACCGGTGACCTCGCCGCCGCGATCGACGACGCCTTCGGCTCCTTCGACAAGCTGCAGGCGCAGTTCAGCGCCGCGGCCAACAGCCTGCAGGGATCGGGTTGGGCCGTGCTGGGCTATGACAGCCTCGGCGACAAGCTGTTGACCTTCCAGCTCTATGACCAGCAGGCCAATGTCCCGCTCGGCATCATCCCGCTGTTACAGCTCGATATGTGGGAGCACGCGTACTACCTGCAGTACAAGAACGTAAAAGCCGACTACGCCAAGGCGTGGTGGAATGTCGTCAATTGGCCCGACGTAGAGAAGCGGTACGCCGCGGCGACCAGCAAGACCAGTGGCCTGATCTTCGGCGGCTGAGCCTTCCTGAGCCTTCCTGAGCCTTCCTGAGCGTTCCTGAGCCTTCCTGAGCCGGGGCGTGGCGCGGTGGCGCCGCGCCCCGATTTTTATAGCCCAGAGCTGGCACTCGTGTCCTCTTGCGTGCTATAGCGCCCGTCCCGCATGCTTTTCGAATCGACCCAACGCGGTGTCGCACGGGTGTTGGTTCGAGAGGTGGAGGCGGATATGACGATGGGATCCGGCCGGGCCGTCGAAGTGGCTCCCTTCCATTCACACGGCTCGCTCAAAGGTTTCGTGGTTTCCGGCCGCTGGCCCGACTCCACCAAGGAGTGGGCGCAGCTGCTCATCGTCGCCGTCCGGGTCGCCTCGCTACCCGGATTGCTCGACACCACAACGATTTTCGGCGTCCGCGAGGAGCTTCCCGAATCACCGGTGCCCGGGACGGTTGGTTTGGTGCTGGCCGAAGGCACAGTGGTCGGCGAATCCGCGGTCCCGCCAGGGCATTTCGCCGAGCGACTGCCGCCCGCCTTGATGATGCTCCACCCCCCGTCGGAGACCATGCCGTCATTGCCGGAGTGCACCGGCGCGGCGTCCGGATGCGTATTGCTTCCCGGGCTGCCGCATCTCGGCCTGGAACACCGGGCCGCCTGGGTCGAGGCCGAATCCGACGGCACCATCACGTCAATGGTCAGTCGCGTCGGCGTGGATCCGATCAGCCATCCCGACACCGCCATTCTGGCGATGCTCCTTGCCGCATAGGGACGTATAGGGAAATGCCAACCGGCTGATTCGGCGGCCCGAATTCGGCCCGAGTTCCGCCCGCGCGGCGGCCCGAACGCGGCCCGCGCGGTGCCGCGGCAGGGCCTGCGCCCCGTTGGTCGCCTACGGCCTGCCGATCCCGACGGGCCGACGATCGCCGTCTCTGCGCTGTACTGGCGACTGCCCCCGGCCGTCTCTGCGCTGCACCGGCCACTGACCCAGCCGCCGCACGCGCTGGCGGCCGGTGGCCCGGTGGCGGTGGTCGTGACGCCCGCCGAACGGACTAGCGCGCGCGGCTCTGAACAGGACTTTCACGCCGACACAGCAAAGGCATCGACGGGGCGGCACCAATGCTTGCCGGTTGCCAGCCGCAGGGCTAGTTTGACCGGTGCTGGTTGGCCGCGGGTAGCCACAGCACCCATATCCGGTCCGATGACAGGATTTGCCTGCTACAGCAAGGTGTTCGGTATGTTCGCAGTTATTTTCCCGTTACCTATGGGCGCCATGACAGGAAGTAGTATGGGCACAAACGATTATTAGAATCTGGTTTGCACTTGGTTGGAGGCAAAACAGTCGCTACCATGATCAGCAAATACGCGTCCATCGGTTCACCCGCACATCCAGCCGCCGGAGGTTCCACTATGAGCAAGACGTTCGCCGCCCGCTTAAATCGCCTGTTCGACACGGTGTACCCACCGGGCCGCGGACCGCACACCTCGGCCGAGGTGATTGCCGCGCTCAAGGCGGAAGGCATCACCATGTCGGCTCCGTACCTGTCGCAGCTGCGCTCAGGCAACCGCACAAACCCGTCCGCGGCGACGATGGCAGCCCTTGCCAACTTCTTCAGGATCAAGCCGGCTTATTTCACCGACGACGACTATTACGAGAAGCTCGACAAAGAGTTGACCTGGCTGGCCAATATGCGCGACGACGGCGTCCGTCGTATTGCGGCGCGTACCGTCGGGCTGTCCGCGGAAGCCCAGGAAGACCTCGTCGCCAAGGTCGATGAGCTGCGCCGCAAGGAGCACCTCGACGATTAGCCCGCCGGGGCACCGGGCAGTCGTCCGGCGAAGCGCCGTCTAGTCGCCCTAGTCGCGTCCGTGGCGTGCCGTCTCGCTGCTCTTGAGCTCGCGGTATTGGCGCGCGATGGCCAGGATCCACTCCCGGTCGGAGCAGACGTCCGGCTGGCGCAGCCAGCTGAGGCCCGGAAAGCCCTGCGTCTTGTCCCCGTATTTGGTCCGCCGAATCCAATCGGCGACCGCCCGCGCCTGATCCTCGGGTCGCACCCATTCCGGATTCGCGGCGGTGATCAGTTTGGTCCGCTCCGCGGTGCCGCAACCCGATCCGCCCGCGGCGTCGGTCATCGACGCTTGCGCGCCCGCCGCAGCGTCGGCCGCGCGTGTCCCTTCCAGAAACAGGGCGTCAGAAATCAACGACATCCGCTCGGCCACCCGGAACGCCAGTGGCCCACGCGGTCGGATGCCGACGCCGATGTCCGGCTGCCGACGCGCCAATTCCCGCAGCAACGGGTCAATGGTCCGCAGTTCGAAACGGGCGCCGAACCAGTCCTCGACCGTCGGAAGCAGGGCGCCGATCGCGACGATCAGCATCGCGCAACCCAGCAGCATGACGACCGGCCGCACACCCACCAGGCCGGGGCTTCCGAGCGCGCGGATGAAGAAGAATCCGCTGGCGAGCACGATCAGGGCAATGCCGAGGGTGAACACAAACAAAGCGCGGCCGCGACGGCTGCGGCTGGAGTAGCGCATGCCGGCCACCGCCACCACCGTAAGCGCCAACACCACGAACAGCAGCGGCAACAGCCACGGCAGCGACGTGTGGGAGCCGAGATTATGCAGCAGATATTCCTCGGGCGACATCTCCGGTTGGCGACCGCCAAGTAGAAACAACGCCAGCGTGATCGCGCCGATGACCACCGCGGTGGTGTAGTGCAGCCAGGCCATCCGGCGCATCACCACAGGTTTTCTCGACGAAGCGACGCTGGTGATCATCACGCAGCTGCTGGTCGCGCTCATCACCAGAGCAATCTGCGAAAGTGCAATTGAGATGTTCGGCCAGTTGAGGGCGCCGTCGACCAGCAGCGTCAACGGCGGCCAATTCAGGGCGGCAAGCACCCCCAGGCTGGCCAGCGCCAGCATCATCGCGGCACTGACAACGGACTGTTTGTTAACCAGAGCCCAGCCGATGCGCACTCCAGTGGCGACGCCCAACAGGCCGGCGATCACCCAGATGATCAACCAAACGCCTCTCCGAGGCGCACCTGCACGATGGAGGAGCGATCCGACGGTAACCGGCCGAGCCGGTAACTCAGCAGCGCGGCGAAGTCCTCGGCTTCCTGCTCGGCCTCCTCTCCGCTGGGCCCCATGCAGCCGGTTCGCTGATTGAGCATGTACCCGATCAAGTCCTCGGTGGCCACCTCGGTGGCATCCTTTGCCGCCTGCACCACCGGGATGCCGTGGTGCCCCAGCACCAGATGCCCGAGCTCATGGGCAAGCGTGCGATCCCACGCGGGCAGTCCCTTCTGGATCAGGAACACGTCGTGGTCCGCGTACTGTCGCCACTGACCGCAAACTCCGTACGGCAGTTCTGCGACCTCGACGCTGATGGGCCGAGAGCGGCTGTCGCTGACCGCCTTCACCAACCGGAGAATGGAAAGCTCGCCCCGGCGAGGCGCCAACTCGAGCACGGCGGCGACGGCATTGGTGATTCTACGGCTCGCGGGCATGTGAGGACCCCCTTCCCGTGCACCCTTTCACCTGTGGGCATCTACTTACCCCCTAAACCGAAGACTTTAATCGAGGAACCGCTCGATGCTCCTGGCTCGCACCGAGTGTCCGGCCTTCGCCTGCCGATATCCGACTAGGCCGCCGGCTGCGGTCAGCAACAGCATGCCCGCGACACCCGGCAGAGCCATGGCCGCCAGCTCACCCGTTCCCGCTGTCCGGAGGTAGCTGCTGTAGCCGACCCGGAACGCCGCTTGGGTGGCCAGCGGACTGGCCGGGGGCAGCGGCTGCGGACCGGGGCCCACCGATTGCCCGAGCGGTGGCAGTGGGTTACCCGGTGGCGGTTCGGGCGGCACGCGTGGCGGAATTCCCGGATTGACGCCGATACGCGGTGCCGGCAACGGCGGAGCGGGCGGAACCACAGGCGCGGCGGGGATCACCGGCGCCACCAGCGGGGCCTCGATGACCGGCACTTCCGCCGCCGCCGGATGGGGATACTCGGAACCGCGGCCGTGGCCGCCCGTCGGCCCGGAATCGACCACCGGCTCCTCACCGGCGACCGACGGGCTGAGCGTGGTCGGCGCCTGCGTCGCGGGCTGAGGCTGCGGCACGCCGGGAGTCCCCGGTGTGGACGGCAACCGGAGCGCATCGGCCAAACCGCTATAGAGACCACCCCAACGAGCCCAACCGCCATTGGTTGGCCGAGGGAATGCGACGTGGATGCCGGGCCGGAACGCGTTGCCGTCCTTGTACGCCGCTCCGATGCCACGGGGCTTTTGGCCGCCGGTTTCCCCGCCCACCGAAAGCACGCCGCTGCCCTCCGTGGTCTGCGGGCTGCCGAGGCCGGCCTCGGTGCCGGCCGGTCCACCAAAGACGCCGCGGCCGGCCAGCCGGGCCGGCATGCCGAAGCGGCCGGTCAGGACGCCGCCGTTGCGGCCGTCGCCAACCCGGGGCGCCGTCGCCTCGCTGAGATTCCGCTTTGTGTTGCCCGATGCCTGGCTCCCGCGATTGGCGCCCGAACCCCCGAAGCCGCCGCGGTCGTCGTGGTGGCCGCCGCGCGGGCCCGGCTCGGCGCACGCAATCCCGCCGGGGGCACCGACCAGCATGCCAACAGCGACTAGACAACCCACCGCCGTGTACCGCATCCGGGACTGATCCACCGTCTCCCCATCAGGCCGGCCAGAACATTGCTCGTCAGGATTTCTCGCGTTGCGCCATTCTCGCATACCCTTCCGGATCGGTTTGCTCGGATCGACAGAAACAGGTAGCGATAGGGTTGGCTGCACAAATAGGGATGTCCACAAAGCACCGGGAGGCAAGCCGGGATGGGCCTGTTCACAAAACGGAAGAGCCGCGCAACCCGACGAGCCGAAGCCCGAGCCCTCAAGCGCCGTGCCGAACTCGACGCCAAGCTGGCAGCCAGGAACGAAAAGCGGCGCATCAAGTCGGAGGCCCGGGCCGCCGACAAGGCGCTGCGGACGCAGCTAAAAGTACAACGGGACAGCGACAAAGCCGCGCTGAAGGTTGCTGAAACGGAACTCAAGGCGGCGCGTGAAGGCAAGCTTTTGTCTCCGACGCGGATTCGGAGGTTGCTGACTGTCACCCGGCTTCTTGCCCCGGTCGTGGTGCCGCTGGCCTACCGTGCGTCCGTGGCCGCGCGCGGCTTTCTCGATGAGTGGCGCGCCGACCGGCTCGGGGTGCCGCTGAACGCAGTCGGGCAGTTTTCTGGACACGGCGCGCAGCTGTCCGCCCGCATCGCAGGCGCCGAACAATCGGTGCGGCTGGTATCGGACAAGAAGCCGAAGGACGCCGAGACCAAACAGTTCGCCGCCGCCGTCACCAGCAAGCTGGCCGACCTGTCGGCCGCGGTCGCGGCCGCGGAGAACATGCCCGTGTCACGGCGTCGCGCCGCGCACGCGGCGATCTCGGAGCAACTCGACGGCATCGACGCCGACCTGCTGGCCCGCCTCGGTGTGGCCTGAGCGGTGACCCGTCGCCGGCCCAGTCCCGCGGCACACCTGCGTGGAACGGCGGCGGGGCTGCTGACGGCCGCGCTGGCCCTGGCGGCCCACTCGATGGCGAGCGGCGCGCAACCCTCGGGTGCGGCCGTCGCATTACTTGGCGTGCTGGCGAGCACGACGGGCGCGGTCGCGGCGACCGCCGACCGTGCGTCCGATACCCGACCAATGTTGGGATTGCTGGCGATCGGACAACTCGTCGGCCATCTCTTGCTCGCGACCGCCGACCACTGCCATCACGGCGTCGCCGGCGGGCCGCCGCCCGCGGTGATGCTGGCTGCACACATCACCGCGTTGGTGGTCGGGGCGACGTTGATCACCGGGGCCGATCGACTGTGCCGCGCGGTGTGCACCACGTTGCGGAGCCTGGCCCGCGAGTGGCCGCGGCAGGTGGCCTCCGCCGCGGCCGGCCCGGCGGTGGGCAGTGATCAACCCTGGCGTTCTGCGTTGCTTCTTGCGGCGTCGGTGTCGCATCGCGGCCCGCCGGTCGGACTCGCCCGCTGACCGACGACCACTTAGACACCAGAAAGCC
>NZ_DASQVQ010000068.1:0-8210 GCF_035640695.1 Mycobacterium sp. | reverse complement strand
GGCGCTGATCACGGGCAAGTCGTTCGCGGCCGGTGTGCGATCGGTGGCGCAAGTGATCGGCGTCATCGCGCTGGCGTATTTGACGGGCGTGCAGATGACGGTGAATCCGCTGCGAATCCTGGCCGCGATGGGTGTTGTCGTCCTCGGCTCGGCGTTCTTTGCATGTCTGTCGATGACATTGGCCGGGCTGGTGCGAAACCGCGACCGCCTGATGGGCATCGGTCAGGCCATCACGATGCCCTTGTTCTTCGCGTCGAACGCGCTGTACCCGGTCGATGTGATGCCGCAGTGGCTGCGCTGGCTAAGCAAGGTCAACCCGCTGAGCTACGAGGTCAACGCGCTACGCACGCTGCTGATTGGAATTCCGTCGAATGCGTGGTTGGACGTCGGCGTGTTGGTGGGCGCGGCCATCGTCGGAATTGCCGCCGCATCTGCCCTGTTGAGGCGCCTGGTGCGGTAGCTTCTGCTGACAGGGCTCGCACATGGGCCGAGTTCTGTGCAGAATGCTTGCAGTCGGGTGTCACGGAACGACGGAGGGTGCAAATGGCGACGGTTCGACTCTCGACACGACTGATTGCCGCCGGCGGCTGTGTGGCCGCGATTGCCGCCGTGCCGCTGGTTGCCGTCTTCGCCGGTTCGGCACCTGCCCGGACGCTCGCCGATTGCCCCGGCGAAGTGAACATGAACTTGCTCCAAGAGGGCGCGCCGGTGCAGAGCAACTGCCCCGCCCAGGCCCCTGGGCCGCCGGCCGGCGCACCGAGCCAGGACTTGCTGACTCGGTGCAGCGGCATTCCCGGTTGCTTGTCGAACAACCTCTATGGCCCCGGCAACGTTCAGGTGCCGAACCGCAGCCCTAAGGTGCACCAGAGCCAGTAATTCGGCCGGCAGGCGCACCGGAGCCAGTAATTTGGCCGGCAGCGGCTCGGGCTAGCGGTTCGGTGGTTGCGCTAGCGGTTGGCTAGTCGTCGCCCCATTCGCCACCGCCCCAGTGGCCCCAGTGGCCGTCGCCGTGCCAGCCTCCCCACGGCACCCAGTCATGGATGATCTCGCCGGGTTGCCACGGCACCCATGGAACCCACGGCCCCCACCCATCGTCGGCGGTTGCCGGACCTGCGCCGAATCCAACGGCGCCGAGTCCCAGGGCACCTGAGATGGCGGCTGCTGCCATGACTTTCTTGAGATTCCGCATCGCGTATCCCCCTGCGGGTTGTGTCTTACAAGACGCCCCCGACCCGATCCAAAGGATCACCACAAGTCTGCCCGCATCCGGTGGACGAAGCAACGCGAGATACGACGCCCGGGCACATGGTTCTCTGTTCTATGAGGTCAGGTGGACAACACGATGGTCGCTTGTTTGTCGGCAAGGCGGCCATCGTCTCGCCGAGGGTTATAAGTGGTGCCCGGGGACGCCCGGGGGTATAAGTGACCTCTGGGGTATAAGTGACGCCTGAGGTTAGTAGTGACGAGGAACCCACCGGCCAACAAGGTAGCCGACGGGGAACGACTTCTCGATCACTCGTAATTCGTTGTTGAGCTTGGATTCGAGCTCCAGGATTACGCAGCCACCGTCGAGAGCTCGGGACTCCAAGACTTTGTAGCAGTGGCCATCGCCATCAACATCAGTGATCGGGTCCCCGGAATGAAGGGCCTCGACCGGCACGCGGTGTGTTTTATCGGAATCCTGAAACGTCGCCATACAAGGAGAGGGTAGCCCTCGACACGCTGGCGGAGGGTCTCTTCCGCGGGCGTGTATCGCGTGGCGGTCGTTGGACGGCTCGGGCAGCAAGATCAGCAAGGGGCAAGCCGCCCGATGCCCTGGTTATTGCCGAGCTGGCCACGTCCTCAGCGCAGAGCCAGCGGATCAGCGATTCTCCCGGAATGTAGAGCGCAACGCTGCGACGGTTCAGGACTTCTTGGCGAGGAGGCGGGCGAACGTCGCCCGGGTATGACGCAGTTCTCCGTGAGCGGCCTCCACCAGAAGTCCTGCGGCCGAAACCTTCTTCGGTGGTGCCAGCGTGCCTGCCAGCCACTGGGCGCGAGCCTCGCGTCGACGTAGCTTTCCGCTGCTGGTTCGCGGCAGGGTTCCCGGTGCGAGCAACTCCACCTGTGCCGGCCGGATGCCGGTGCGCTCCTCAAGCAGGGACGCCACCTCGTCACCCAGCGTCGGGGACTCCTCGCCCGCGGTCTCCACCAGCATTGCGAGCGCCTCGTCGTGTTCGCCCTCGGGAATGAATCCGATGGCCACCGTGCACCCGGTGCGCACACCGTCCAGCGTGTCCAACACGGATTCGAACTCCTCCGGCGCGTGGTTAGCGCCGCGCACGATGATGATGTCCTTCTGACGCCCGCAGACGAAAAGCTCATCGTCATAGACGAATCCGAGGTCACCCGTCTTCAACCAGCCGTCGGCCAGCGCCTGATCCGTCAGATCGGCACGGCCGAAATAGCCTGCCATGACGCTGGGTCCACGTACGTGCACGTGACCGACTCGACCCGGGGGCAGCGCTACGCCGTTGTCGTCGCGGATCTCGACCTCCACACCGGCCACTGGACGACCCACGCTAACCAGTTCGTTGCTTCCCGGCTCGACGATGCCGTCGAGTGCCAGTTTCTCGGTGTCCACGCCTAGCGAGCGGAAGGCGGTGTCCGAGGGCTTGAAGGTCAGGGCAAGTGATGCTTCCGCCATCCCGTAACAGGGCGTCAGCGCCTCGGCGCGAAAACCCCAACGCTCGAATCGCTCGGTGAAAAGCCGCTGAACCTCGGCACTGATCGCCTCGGCACCATTCAAGCAAACGCTCCAGGAGGAGAGGTCGACGCCATCGAGTTCGTCATCGCTAATCCGTTTGAGGCACAATCCGAATGCGAAGTTCGGCGCCGCCGAGATCGTGCCGCGGTGTCGCGAGATGGCGCGCAGCCAGATCGCCGGCCTCCCGACGAACAGCTCCGGCGGCAGCAGCACGAGGGTGGCCGGTATGTAGAACGAAGAGAACAGATTGCCGATCAAGCCCATGTCGTGGTACAGGGGCAGCCAGGTGACGCCGACGTCCCGCCGTCCCGGACGGGTGACGAGGGGCTCGATTGCGGCCAGGTTCGACAGCAGGTTCGCATGGGACAGGGCCACCGGCTTCGGATCATTGGTGGTGCCTGACGAAAACTGGATCAATGCCACGGCGTCCGCAGCGACCTCCGTCTCGCCGGAGTCCTTGCCGCCCAAGCCGGATGCGGTCACACAGCCCAGGGACGGAGCCGCAGCTTCGACCGCGAACCCGAGAAGCCTGCGGATGCGTTCGTCGGTCACCACCATGACCGCTGACACCGCTTTCAACATGGCCGTTGTCTTGGCGTGGTACTCGTCGAGTTTCCCGAGTCGGAAGGGCGGATACACCGGCACCGGGATCGCGCCGGCTAACAGCACACCGAAGAGGGTCTCCACGAACTGCGGGGAGGTGGGCAGCACGAGCGCGACGCGATCGCCCTTACGCACCCCGCGGTCCATCAGATCCGCAGCGATCGACAGCGCGCGCTGTCGGATGCGCGCCATCGAAACCGCCTCTTCCTGCTCCCTGCGGTTGACGAAGATGAGGCTCTCGCGGCTCTGCGCGGCCGCGGCCAGCATGGCGTTGAGCGTCTCGTACTTAGGAGGAATCGCGGGGGCGCCTTTCACAGCTGCTCCTGAATTCGGCGGACCACCAACTCCGCGAGTTCGCCGATGGTCTGAGGATCTGCGCCGTCGTCTTCATCGAGTTCGATGTCGTATTGCGCCTCGATCCTGACGACGACCGACATGAACTTCAGCGAATCCATGCCGGGGACCTTGAGGGCCGAGTCTGCCGTGAGGCCGTCGACCTCCACTTCGCGCTGGATGAGGTCGATCAGCTCACGCGTCACGGTGTCGACCGGGGCCGATTCACCTGTCGGCGTCGGCATCACAACCCCCTCTCGGTGGTCTTCCTCCCCACCGAATGGCTGCTGCGGCGGCGAAGTCACCGGCGTGCGCGAACCCGGCCATCATGACGATGTCGCTGGGCTTGACCTGTCCTTCATCGATCGCCGCCTCGAAGTTGACCGGCATACCAACAGCGAAAAGGTTCCCGCACTCTTGGAATGTGTCCCGGTGCCGTTCGAACGGCACCTCGAGTGCCTCGGCCCAGTTGCGGAGAAACACGCGGTTGGGCTGGTTGGTCACCAGGAGGTCGAGATCCTTGGACTTGACGCCGATGCGGTCACAAACGCGCCGGGCCACGCGGGGAACCTGCCGGTTGCCCCGCGACATCACCTTCATGATCTTGTTCTCGTTGAAGCTGACGTATCCCTCGCCTTCGCCCGCCTGCCACCACTCCCGTGGCGGATCGGCGGCCAAGCCCATGTCGCCGGCGTTTTCCCCGTAGTACTGGCATTCGATGTCCAGGATCGGTGAATCATCGCCGAGACTCAGCAGACCCACCGCCGCCCCATCGCCGGGTACCGACGATTGCGCGAGCTTGCGGACCTGCGCCTGTTCGAAGACCTTGCCCGCCGAATTCTGCGCACAGGCAATCAGCGCGGTCTGCCCCGCGCCGGACGCCAACAACTGGGACGCCAGCTTCATCATCAGGATGAAGGCAGCACACCCGCCGTTGTGGACGTCGATGATGTACTCGGGGACCATGCCCAGCCGATGGGCCAGCTCGCCGCCTGCACCGACAATCGGGAGATCGGGCAGCTGGGAGTGCGTCAGCAGCACGTCGACACCGGCCAGCACATCGACCCCGTGCCGCTTCACCAACCCTTTCGTCGCCCGCTCGATCATGTCGACGTTCGACTCGCCCATCGACGCGTGGTGACGGAAATCCGGTGGTCGAAACATGGGATTGTCCCGCAGATCGTCGGACTCGGCATATTCGGCGTAATACGACGCGGGAACCCTGTTCTCGGGCAGATATGTCGCGACGTCGACAAGACTTACCGTCGGGTGTTTCATCCCGAAACTCACCTCTTCCAGCTAACCCAACTGGCGGCTGGGCGACACGCTACCGCCGCGATTCTGCGAGATGCGCGGTAGGTGCTGAGCCCGTAAACACCACGAAACCGAGCGCGAACGGGTTCAGCCCGTGCGCGCTATAGGTGGTGTGATGTGCATCTCCCGCGATTCTGTTTCGGTCGGCTACCCAGATCGCGGCCTGCATCGGCCACGCACCCGCGCCGCGTGCTGCCGTTCATCGCCGTGCCCGCGCTCGCGGCGCTCGGTCCGGCGGTGTTCTCCGGCTCGGCGGTCGTGATTGTGCAGCTGCGTCGACGTCGGGCTCCTCGGCCCGCGCAGCACCGATCGTGGGCTGGGACTGATCCAACAGAGGTAGTCGACTACGCGTGATCCAGGCGGGCCTGCGAATTTACGTTCGGTCAATAACCGGTAGGGAAGGAAAGCTCATGGAAACAACAGAGGTATCGGTCCGTCGCGACACGGTTGCGCTGCTGGATCTATTGGATCTTCGGCCCAGGCCCGCGGCCGAGCACACCGAGCTTCCCGCCGAGACCGCCGTAGAACGAGGTCTGGCAACGGTGAAGGCATACGCGTTCGCGACTGTCGACTATCCGGCCGCGGCGTGGTCGTTCGTTGGCGACACCAACAAAACCACCGCGGTGGGTTACTACGTCCTGGATCCGACCAACAGTCCAGTCCGCACGACCGCGTTCACCTTTACAAGCGGCGCCTACCGCATCCTCACCGTTCCGAACGCGATCTCAAGCTTCGCCGCGGGTATCAATACGGCGGGAACGATCGTCGGCGTGTACGAGGATCAGGCTGGAAAAAGCCATGGCTTCAAAAACGCCGGCGGCGCCTTCACAAAGATCGATGTCCCGAACGCCACTTACACGCAGGCCGCCGGCATCAACGACGCCGGAAGCATTGTCGGTACCCACGTGGACGCCGCCAACAAACAGCATGGATTTCTCTTCAGCGGCGGGACGTACACCGCAATCGACTTCCCCGGCGCCACCGGCACCGTCGCCACGAGTATCAATGCCGCCGGCGATGTTGCCGGAGTCTATTGGGATGCGAACGGCGCCCACGGATTCGTGCGTCGGGCCGGCGGTTTCACTAAAGTCGATTTCCCCCTTGCCAAAAACACGGTCTCCTGGGGTATCAACGACGCGGGTGATGTAGCCGGCTATTACTACAACGCCGACAACATCAACCACGGCTTCATCCTCTCGGGCGGAACGTTCAGCGTGGTCGATGTCGCGGGCGCCCGCGGCACCCTACTGGCTCGGATCAAGAACGACGGCCGCGTCACGGGTGTCTGCACCGACGCGCTGACTGGGGCGCACGGTCTCATCGGTCAATAGACGCTATGCGGAGGTGAAAGGACAACGCTCATGGCAATAACAGATGTATCAGGACGACAGGATCCGGTTGCCCTGCTGGATCTCTTGGATCTTCGGCCCAGGTTCGCGGTCGAGCGCACCGCGCCTACCGCCGAGAACGCCGTGGAACAAGGTTTGGCGGCGGTGAAGGCATACGCGTTCGCGAGCGTCGACTATCCGGCCGCGGTGTGGTCGTTCGTTGCCGACACCAACGGAACGACCGCGGTGGGCTACTTCTTCATGGACACGAACAGTCCATACCGGGCGAGCGCGTTCACCTTCAAGGGCGGCGCCTACCGTGTCCTCACCGTCCCCAACGCGACCTCGAGCTTCGCCCTAAGCATCACTGCAGCGGGGACGATCGTCGGTTCTTACGAGGACCCGGCCGGAAAGACTCGCGGCTTCAGAAACGCCGGCAGCGCCTTCACGGACATCGTGTTCCCACAAGCCACTCGTACGCAGGCCATCGGCATCAACGACGCCGGAAGAATCGTCGGTGCCTACCTGGACGCCGCCGGCGCCCAGCACGGATTTCTCTACAGCAGTGGGACGTACACCGCGATCGACTTCCCGGGCGCCACCGGCACCTTGGCCACGGGTATAAATGCCAATGGCGACATCGTCGGTGCCTATTCGGACGCGAACGGCCCCCACGGATTCGTCCGTCGGGGGGGCGTTTTCACTCCAGTCGATTTTCCCCTCGCCATGGACACAATTACGTGGGGTATGAACGACGCGGGTGACGTAGCCGGAAATTACTACAATGCCGACGGCGTCAGCCACGGCTTCGTTCTCACAGGTGGCGCGTTCAGCGTGGTGGATGTCGCAGGCGCCCGCGGCACCCAACTGACGCGGATCAAGAACAGCGGACAAGTGACCGGCATGTGCGTTGACGCCCTGAACGGGGTGCACGGGATCATCGGTCAATAGGGACTATGCGGAGGCCGCCAGCGCCGTCTCGTCCTCGTCGGCGAACCTGTCCTCCAGCTGCAGGGGTGAATAGTCGAGATGATCTCTACGGCACATGGCCGAGGATCGTATATCTCATGGGTGGATCGACTCATTTAGCAGAATTGCGTGAAGGCTACGCCGCCCATAAGGCGGAAACGCCGAGCGAGTCAGGCCGAATTCATCGTGGATTTGTAGCGGCCAGCCGCCCCCGTGGTAGCTCATTGGCATGAGCAGCCACCGCCGCCGAGGGTGCGGGCTCACGGAGTGCTGCCAGTCTCGCGTTTCCTGTTGTTGCGCAACGTCAAGATTGATGTGACCACCAGGATCGCCGCGACCACGATGCTGAAATACCGATGACTTGCGCTTGCGGCAGCGTCGAAGAGAAGGATGACGCCGCCAATCAGCATCATGGAGGCGGTGAGAGCTCGTGACCTTTGCACGGCTTGTTGGGGATTCGCAGCCCGGCGCTTTAGGGCCCTGGTGGCAGTGAGTCCGATGACCACTCCCAGTATGGCTACGACAAGGGCAACAATGATGAGAGTCATTTGCAGCTTTTCATTTGCAGTTTTTCAATCCATCGACGCCGTTATAGACCAGTGACGCGCCACCCAGAATTCCCGCAGTAGCGGCCCCGGCGGTGACCGCTTCGCCTGGGACTGATACGCCCGCCAGCGTGCCGCCCGCGAGAACTTCCAGGAGGCGTCCCACCACGACGTCGGCACCACACTTCGGGAAGCCCACACCGGACGGCGGCCCACCGGACGGCGCCCCGTCTGGCGGTGAGGCGTCGATTACCTGGACCGGCGGCGGGCTCGTCTGTGTGGGCAGTTTGATCGGGTCGCCTGTCACCGGGGCCGGGGACGGCGGCGCTGGGGGCGGGGGTGGATCTAATGGGGGCGGTGAGTGCGTCGTGT
>NZ_DASQVQ010000067.1:0-19618 GCF_035640695.1 Mycobacterium sp. | reverse complement strand
CATTCGCCGTTCCAAGCCGATTCCAAGCCGATTCCAAGCAGACGTAGCTACGATGCGCTCCGGTCGCGGCGCGGAAAAACGCCGGTCGAGAGGAGACGCTTCATGCCGAAGACGACAGCAGTCGGCGCCGCCATCGCTGTTGTGGCCATGAGCCTCGCCACGAGCCTCGCCCTGGTCGGCTGCGGCTCGAGCAACAAGTCCGCCAGTACGGCGACGACCACGACCACGACGAGCAAGACCCCGTCGGCCAAGATTCCGCCGCGCACGGCCGAGCAGGCTCCCGGCCCCCTCCCCACTATTGCGTCGTACATCGCCGAAAACGGAATCCAAGAAACCCCGGTCCACCGCGGCGACCCCGGCTCGCCGACCGTCACCCTGCCGGTCCCTCCCGGCTGGGCGGACGCCGGCACCGACACACCCGACTGGGCCTACGGCGCGATCGTCTACACCGGACCCGAAGCCGCCGACTACACGCCGAGCATCGTCGCGGTGGTCTCCAAGCTGACCGGCAACGTCGATCCGCAGAAGATCATCGACCTCGCTCCCGGTGAGCTGAGCAACCTCTCCGGCTGGTCGCCGATGAACGAGGGCGCCACCAGTGAGCTCGGTGGTTATTCCGCTTACCAGCTGGCCGGAAGTTGGGACGACAACGGGACAAAAAAGATAGTCGCGCAGAAGACCGTGGTCATCCCCGGCAGCGACGGACTTTACGTGCTGCAACTCAACGCCGACGGCAGGGACAACCAGGCCGGCGTTCTCAGTGCCGCAACCGATGTGATCGATCAGCAGACCACGATCACCCTGTAACGGTGGCCCGGCCCGTTGCCCGAAAAGGTGCCTCGACCGGTCGTCGTGGTCAATGCGCCGCAGTCAAGCCCTCGAGATGACGGAAGCGGCTTCGATCAGTTCGGGAGTCGGCCGCACGCCGGTGTAGCGCGCGAACTGCTCCGCCGCCTGCAGCGCGATCACTTCGGCCCCGGTGATCACGTCCTTGCCGGCCGTCCGGGCCGCGGCGATCAGCGGGGTCTCCGCCGGCACCGCCACGACGTCAAAAACGATGTGCGCCTTGTTGATTAAATCCTCGCCGTATGCGGTCTGCTGTTCTTCGGGTCCACCGGCCATGCCGATCGGTGTCGCGTTGACGATCACCGCAGCGGCCAGCCCGCGAACGTCGGGATGCCACTCATACCCAAGCCGATCGGCCAGTGCCCGCCCGCTTTCGGGGTTGCGGGCGACGATGACGCCGTCGGAGAAGCCAGCATCGCGGAACGCGGCGCCTACCGCGTTGGCCATCCCGCCGCTTCCCCGAATCAGCACCTTCACGTCGGGGTTGAGTCGATGTTCCCGGATGAGCTGCGCGACCGCGATGTAGTCGGTGTTGGCCGCGGTGAGGCGTCCGTCGTCGTTGACGATCGTGTTCACCGAGTGGATCACCTGTGCCGACTCCTCGATCTCGTCGACCAGCGGAATGACGTGTTCCTTGAACGGCATCGACACCGAGCAGCCGCGGATACCAAGAGCACGCACCCCACCGATCGCCGCGACGATGTCTGTCGTGGTGAACGCCTTGTAGATGAAGTCCAGACCAAGCTGCTCGTAGAGATAGTTGTGGAACCGCGTGCCGATGTTGCTCGGGCGCGCAGCCAGCGAGATGCAGAGCTTGGTGTCCTTGCTCAGCGGCGGTTTCATCTGGTCGCCGAAGCTACCACCGTGACCTCCTCGTAAGGTGGCCGAATGCGCGCAAGAGAAAAAGGATTACTTCCGCAGGTAGCGGCTCTGATGGTGTCCGGCATCTCGGCGGCGTCGACGCTGAACGCTTACCATCCGCTGGCCCGCCGCGGCCGTCCGTCGGTGGCGGCATTCGCCTTCGGAACGATCGTTTCCGAAGTGCCTCTCCAGACGCTCGGCGCGCAGGCCCTCGGCGTGGCCGCCGTGTCCCGCCGGCTGCCGCTGCGCACCCGTCTGCTCGTGTGGCTGCTGTCGGGGTTGTCGTGGTCGGGGTTGGTGTGGCTGGATCGCGTCGGCCGTCGGGCGAACGAGCCGCTGACCGCGGCGCTCGACGACGGGTTGGGCACCGATCGGCGCACCGACTCGACTAGCCTGTGGCGCCGTCCGGCGGATCAGGGCGGAACAGCGAAGGCGCCCGGGCTGGTGCGGATGATGCGGATCTACCGCGACTACGCCCATGACGGCGACATCCCCTACGGACCGTACGGCCGCGCGAACCGGCTGGACATTTGGCGACGGCCCGACCTCGACCGCGATGGCCGCGCGCCGGTACTGCTGCAGGTGCACGGCGGCGGTTGGGTGATGGGAAACAAACGCGGACAAGGACATCCGCTGATGAGCCACCTCGCTGAGCTCGGCTGGATATGCGTGTCCATCAACTACCGGCACAGCCCACGCAACACCTGGCCGGACCACATCGTCGACGTGAAGACGGCCATCGCGTGGGTCAAGGAGCACATCGCCGAGTACGGCGGCGATCCCGACTTCATCGCCATCACCGGCGGATCAGCCGGTGGCCACCTGTCCGCGCTGGCGGCGCTCACGGCCAACAACCCACAGTTTCAGCCCGGGTTCGAAGACGCCGACACCCGCGTGCAGGCCGCCATTCCGTTCTATGGCATTTACGACTTCACCCGCAACGATGGTCGCTTGCTGCACCCGAACAACATCGAGCTCCTGGAGACGTACGTGATAAAGCAGCCGCTCGCCGACTATCCCGAGTCGTATCGGGCGGCGTCGCCGATCACATACGTAGATGCCGAGGCTCCGCCGTTCTTCGTGCTGCACGGCGCAAACGACTCGCTCGTCCCGGTCGAGCAGGCCCGCACCTTCGTCGCCCGGCTCCGCGACGTCAGCAGGGTACCCGTGGTGTATGCCGAGCTGCCGCTTGCTCAGCATGGGTTCGACATCCTCGGCTCGGCGCGGGCCGCGCACGCCGCGGTGGCCGTCGAGCAGTTCCTGGCCGAGATCTATGGGTCGGCGAGGGCGGTCAATCAGTCGAAGGCATGGATGACCTGCCGCGCCACGCCGTGAATCTCCTTGATGCAGTCCATCTTCAGCGGAAGGTCGTTCGGATCGGGGACGTCGACGGTCGTGGTGACCACGCCGGGTTCGTCGTGTTCCCAGTCCGCCGCCAGCCGATCCAGCAGCGTACGCGCGGGCGTGTTGTCGGAGAGCACCTCGGCGTGAAACCGATGGATGCCGCCAACATGGGCGGCGATCGCAAGCGCCCCGAACAACAGCGACCCGATGCCGCGGCCCTGATAGGCGTCCGCGACCGTGAACGCGACCTCCGCGCAAGTCGGGTCGTCCGTGCCCCGCACGTACCGGGCATCGCCCACGATGGACCCGTCGGCACCGTCGGTGGCGACCCAGACGAAGTGGTCGACGTAGTCGACCTCGGATAGATACGTCAGCAGCGCCTCATTCGGGGTGCGCACCGACAGGAATCGCCGGTACAACGTGTCGGGCGAGAACCACACGCGACCCTTGATGACCCGCACACCGTCGCCGGGCAGGACCGGCCGCAGAAACAGCTCGGTGCCGTCGCGGGCACGGACCGGTATGGGCGTCAGGAACGCGGCCAGCCGCTGTCGCGCGGTGCGCACCAGCCTGTGTGCGATGTCGGGGATTTCGAGCATCGCCTCGAACGCCCGATGGCGCCCCTTGAAGGCATATAGCCGCTCGGTTGCAATGACTGTTGCGGTTCTGGACGTGTTCCGTAACAGCGCGATCTCGCCCACGATCAATCCGGGCGGCACGTCGGCCACCGCAGTCGCGCCGTCCGGACCGGTGTGCCGGATTTTGACGATGCCCTCGGCGATGAGCAGAAACGACAGCGCGGGATCACCCTGTCGCATCAACACGTCACCGGGCGCGGCCCGCACCGGCTCCAGTTCGGCTGCAAGCGGGGCGAGGTCGGCAGCGTCAACTCCGACGAACATCGCAAGCCCGGCCAGTTCGTTGGCGCTGACGGCTGCGGCCTCGGTCATCGACTCTCCCTGCAGCGGGCGTTGCAAGGTACGTTACGGCGTCCGCTCGCCGCCCGGCAATGCCGCAAAATCGCCCGAAATCTTCGCCAAATGATTAGCACTCTCGATAGAGGAGTGCTAATCTTGTCAGTGCACAGTAGTAGGCTGCCCGCCAGGGTGGCGGGCTCTGAGGGAAACCAGGAGGTGTTGCTGTGCTTCGCTTTGATCCGTTCAGCGACTTTGACGCGTTGACCCGGAGTCTATGGAGTCAGACCGGATCAAATCGCAGTCCACGGTTCATGCCGATGGACCTCTATAAGGTCCAAGATCACTATGTGCTGACGGCCGATCTGCCCGGGATCGATCCGGGTTCCGTCGACGTCAACGTCGACAACGGCACCCTGACGATCACCGCGCGCCGGACTCCGCAGTCCGACGATGCCGTTCAGTGGCTGACGAGTGAGAGGTTCTTCGGCACGTATCGGCGGCAGCTGGCCCTCGGTGAGGGCATCGACCCGTCCGGCATTTCCGCAACCTACGAGAACGGCGTGCTATCGGTCACGATCCCAATGGCGGAGCAGGCCAAGCCGCGGCGCATCGAGGTCACGCCGGCCGGTGGCCAGAAGTCGATCGAGACCCACACGGTCGAGTCCGGCTAGCCGGTCGCATTTCGAACCCGCAGCGCGGCGCAAGCCCGCTGCGGGTTTCATTTTGAGGGATTCTATAAACGGATCCGACCCTGCGTATTGCCTGGGACCGGCGGTTCGCGGGGACTCAGTTGACGCATGGAATCCCGCCGCCGGCAACCGCCCGCCCGGTGTCCGGGGCCTTGGTGGGCGTTGCTCCCGTTTCCGATGTACTGACCGCGGAATATTCGTCTTGCCACAGGCCGTCGGGCAACTGGTAGTCCCGGCCGAGAGTCACACGCAGGTGTCCCGCGGGCAGGTCGGCCGCCTGAGGTGAAGCGCTGATTCCCAGCAACGCAGCGACGTTCTCGGCGTCGGCCTGCGCACCGTCCCCGTATTCGATGGTGGTACTGGTGTGTTCACCGGCCGAGGCGCTGCGGATCTGTCCCGCGATGAAACCGCGACCGGTCAATGACCGCGACACCGTCGCCGCCAGCCCGGCGGTGCCGGCGGCGTTGATCACGTCGACGGTGCTCGACGGGGCCTGGGTCGTCGATGTGGTCGTGGGCGAGCCGTTGTTGAACGCGGCGGCCACTTCGGCCTTGATGGCGGCCGGGTCGATGATGTTTACCGCCTCGCCGTCGGCGGTCATCTCGTAGCGCACCACCGGCAGTGTGCGGAATTGGACGTCCCCGCCCGCCAGAGCGCCTACGCGCTGGAATTGCTGCTGGCTCCATCCGGTGGACAGCACGATGTTCTTTCGAGCGATCGCCATCAGCGCCTCGAGTTTGGTGACGTCGGTGAACGATCCGGTCTGCTGCAGCTGCCGCATGACGCCGACCAGGAACGCCTGCTGCCGGTGCGTGCGGTCCAGGTCACCGTTCTCGAGCCCGTGGCGTTGACGCACGAACGCCAGCGCCTGTTGGGCATTCAGCGTTTGGCTGCCGGCCGGGAAATCGGCACCCGAGTATTCGTCGTAGACGGCATGGTTCAGACACACCTGAACCCCGCCCAAGCTTTGGGCCAAGTCAAAAAACCCCGCCAGGTTGACCTCGGCGAAGTAGTCGATGGGCGCGCCCGTCAATTTGCGCACCGCGTTGATGGTCGCCGCTCGCCCGGCCTCACGGCCCGAGGTCTCCAACGACTGTTGATCGGAAACGCCCTTGTCCATGAGCCGCTGCTCGGTGTTGGCCTTGGTCAGCCCGTAGGCCTCCTTGATCTTGATGTGGCTGTAGCCCGGAATGCCGCTGACGGCGATGTAGTCGTCGCGTGGTATCGAAAACGCCGTGACCTTGTCGTCGGCGGCGATGTGAACCAGTATCAGCGTATTGGTGTTGTAACCACCGGAATCCGAGTCGCCGGCGTGCAGCTTGGCCAGCATCGCCGACGGTAATTCGTTGCCCTGCTGGTCTTTTCGTGAGTCCAGGCCGATGAGCAAGATGTTCATCGCACCGCCGGTTGACTTCGGATCATTCTCACCGAGGGCCTGTGACACGGTGATGCCGCCAACCAGCCCGTGGACGACCCACCAGCCCACGCCGGCGCCGGCCAGAACGAGCGCCGACACCACCCCGATCGCGACGCGCAGAACCGCGAAGCCACGCCGACGGCGCGGCTCCGTCGTGACCGCACGATGGCGCGGGCCATGCGGTTGCGGATCCATCGATACAAGTATTCAGCACCGCGGCCGAGGCGGTAGTGGGCGGCATCTGCGCAGGACATCGTCGGTCTAACGGTCGATGCCAGCTCTTATGGTCACCTGAACTGCAACCCACGCTTGCGCACCCACAGCTCGGCGGCGACCATTCCGGCCAGCCAGACCGCTACGGCGATGCCGAGATGGACGAAGCTTTTGGTGTCGCGCCCCAGCACCGGCCCGATTGCTGCGGGTAGCTGTCTCCACAACATGCGGTGCCCCACCCCGCCTACCGGGTCGGCTATGTAGTACAGCGCATACGGCAGCGCCAGGGCCAGGAGCCAGGCGGCGGTCCGGCGACGATCGCGACGCTGCCGCCACCGCCGAATCAGCGGCACAGCGGCCACCGGATGCAGCACCGAGATCACGTTGCCCACGCCGAGCCAGGTCACGATGGGCACTACAACGTTGGGGATCGTGACGGCCAGGCGCGCCGGCGTTTCCAGCCACAGCGTCAGCACCATCGCAGCCGTTACGGTAGGCAGCCCGATCAGCACGATCAGGGCCAGGTTCTTGATCACTAGCATCCGCCAAAATGGCACCCCATCGGACAAACCCTTTAGGACGCGGTAGTGATCGGCGCCAAGCAGGTTGGTGGTGGTGACATCGGCGAGGACAAACGAGGAGAAGTAGGTGCCAACCACGACCACCCAGTCATGGTGGCGGCCATGGGGTGTCATCGGCTGTACCACCAACCACCCCGCGGCGAGGAACAGGTTGGCCACCACGCCCATCAGCCAGGTGCGCGGCGGGGTGAAGGCCCAACGGATCTCGGCGCGTACCGCCGGCCAAAGGTCACGTTCGAAATCCTTGGCGGCCCGTTCGGCCGCGGCGGGGCGCGGAGCCGACGCACGCACCGCCGCGCGCAGATGTGGGCCCACATGTGGGGACATCGGCATCTGAAATCCCAACATCTGCTCCCCACCAGAGCGGCAGTGCGTGCGACCATACCCGGTCCAAGCGGTTAACCGCACTACTGCGGGACGACGAGTGCTGCGTCGAACGCGTAGACGATGACGGCCGAGAGGACCTCGAGCTCGTGCGAGGTGAGTTTCTGAGCAGGCGCAACCATCTCGGCACCGGCGGTGGAACGGTCAGTACTTGACCCG
This sequence comes from Mycobacterium sp., assembly GCF_035640695.1. Lineage (GTDB taxonomy): Bacteria > Actinomycetota > Actinomycetes > Mycobacteriales > Mycobacteriaceae > Mycobacterium. Next base: position 12,207 of record NZ_DASQVQ010000067.1, on the reverse strand, counting down.
GAAACCGCCGATCAGTCTGATCATGTTGCCGTCGGGATCGGTGATGGTGCAGAGCCGCACACCCTTGTTGACCTCTTCAATCTCGCCGGGCGCTAGGCCGTGGTCCCTGGCCTCGACTACGTGCTTGTCCAGATCGTCGACGGCGATGTTCAGCAGCCCGGACCCCGCCCGGTCCTCATCGACCCATACCTGGACCCAGCCGCCGTCAACGACCTGCCATTCCACCAGCACGGGCATCGGGTTGTTGTCGGCCGCACGTCCGAAAAACGTTTCGTACCAGGTGTTGGCTGCGCGGATATCAGTCACCGGGACTACGGCCAAGACATGTTCGATCGTCATTGTCGGCACCCTTCGTGGAAGTGATTACCTAATAAGCAGACTCCGATGCGCCGCCGAACTCACCGCGTCACGCTACGTTCGATCTGGGCTCTGCGTCGCCCGTCAGAGACCGGTTGGCTGCCTGCCTCGATGCGATTCATAGCAAACAAATCAGTGGCGCTAGCTGCAATGACAATGTCAAGTACCTGGGCGCAAACTGACTGTATGAACAGCGGTCGGCGTGTGGCGACAGTAGCGGGAATAGTTGCTGTCGTGGTCGCGCTAGCGTCGCCGGGCGTCGCGAGCGCGGACAACAGCAACACCAATACGAACAATAACGACGTGACAAATATCGGCGACCCCAGCAATATGGCCCCCCAGTCCAACGGGGACACAACCTGGCCACCGGCAGGTTTGTCCTGGCCGCCGAACGACACCATGAACAGCGGTGGCGAAAACGGCCGCGCTGCCGCGCCGCCAATCGTCCTGCCCACGGGAGAGCCGGCTCCGACGGAGGCGGCCACGGCCAACACATCACCTCTGGCGTCGAAACCGATCGTGCCTGTCAATACCTCTTAATTAGCCTGGTCTGACCTGCGTGGCAGGGTGCAGCGGCGCCAGGTCCAGAGTCAAACCCGGGTGGGCATACGCCGACGGAAAGCTTGGCGCCCCGGAAAATCGCCGCGGCAAACGGCACTAGACGCTGATCGATCAGTCGCCTACGTACACATCCGCTGCCCAGCAGAAAGTGGGCCAATTTGAGGCAATGCTGAACGACTATTTGGAACTCGAGTAGTCGAATACTCAGTTCATGCCGCTCTAGTGGGGTTTACATTTGCCCGGTCACACGAGCTAGGGCGGCGGCAACATGCACCTCAAGTTTCAATCCACTCCACGTCGCCGGGACGGTAGGCGAGGGCGTCGGTCGCCGCCGTTGCCGCATGCGGTCGCTGCAGCATTTTGCGCCGCCGCGTTGGCCCTCGGCTTCAGCGGCTGCATGAACGGCGAAACAAAGAAGGAACAGCGGGCTACCAACCTGGTGTCATTGGAGGCGGCCAACTCTCCTGGCCCGTCGCCGTGGATGGATTCCATCACCTCGGGTGACCAGCCGAGCACAGTGAACCGCGTCGAAAAAACGTCGACCGGCTCGCCAGATGGCCAAGCCGGCACGCAGATGTTGTCGGGCGACAAGGTCGGGTTGTACGCCGGATCGACGAGCCAGGCGGTGTGCGACCGCGACAAGTTGGTGGACTTCCTCGAACGGAATCCAGCCAAGGCTCAGGCGTGGCGGGACGCGATTGGCATCTCAGATATTCGCAATTACACGAAAATGCTGTCGCCGGTCCGTCTCACTCAAGACACAAGGGTGACGGGTTACCGTTTTGAGAACGGCCGGCCGACAGCCGTCCAGTCAGTGCTACAGACCGGCACAGCGGTGATGATCGACGACCGAGGAATTCCGCGGGTTCGTTGCGATTCTGGAAGTCCGCTCGCCGAGCCGCAAACATACCCAAGCCAGGAGTACACCGGGAACAGATGGCAAGGCCTTGACACCAACTCGGTCGTAGAAGTGCGAAAATCCGATACTCCTATTGAAAACCTCGCTCTGGTTGCGCTACCCACGGCGGGCGCAGCCCCGCCGTCGATCCCCCTCGCGGAAATGCCCGTTGGCGAAACCGTAGCGGCGCCGGCACCCAGACTGTTGCTACCGCCAGGCGAAACATTGGTGCCAATACAAGTGACCCAGCCGCTGAGCTCCACAACTTCCAGCGTCCGGGTGTCAACCAGCAGCACGACGACCACACCGCCGACAACAACCACGACCAGGAGCTCCGGCGTGTCCAGCTCATCGAGTTCCACGGCACGGTCGGCGACGACCTCCGTCCCGGCAACGCCACGGGGTATCCAGACACCCAATGCGCCCAAGTTGCAAGGGCCGCCGGACATCTCGCTGCCTGACCACTGACGACGCCGCTTCTGACAAGCGCTACCGGTTACGAAATCCTAAGGCGCTTGCCAGTCGCGCGCCAGCCGCAAGCGAGGACAATGCGCCTAGAACTCGGCGCAAGGTTCGGTTAACGAGTTAGCCCACGTAATCATCGAATCAGCTTCAACGGGCCGCGACTCTGATGGGCTCTACCATCCCTGACCTTGTACCACGCCTGCGGGGACCCGTTTCGGGTACTCCTGCTAGGTGGCCCGGTCCGCATCTTTGTGTCGCAGCCATCGCACTTTAGGAAAACAACCCTCCCTTCGGCGGTGTTGTATCAGCCCGTGCATGGTCGGTAAAGTCATTGACGAAATCGCTCATGTGAACAAATTCTGCGTGCAAGTCAACGAGTGCGGACTGATCTATCGGCTCGTGGCTATTAACTTCGTGTATCAGATGGTTCAAGAGATCCCGTATTCTATCGTTGTGGGTATGTATCGTTTCGCCCGTCGAGGAGACCTGGGGCGACGCCACAACTTTGACGATGAAGTCTGTATGGAGCCACTTGCCGTAATTATCAGTCCACGTTTTGACTAACGGGTCCATCGCGGCCGTGTCGCTTGGGTTAGATTTAAAGTGTTCGACCAATTCGTTATCAGCGCGGAGCAGATCGCTCTGGTAAGTTATGTAGTCTGCATACGTCGTTGCTTTGCGCGCAATCAGTGCCTCATTGGCTTGAGCGGTATTGTTAGATTGCGCCACAATATATGACGAGATACCACCAACTAATGCGCCTGTGAGAGCAGCGAAGGCGCTGATCGCGGCAGTAATAAGCGGCACCTGCCACTCATTCTTATTACGAATTCCCGATTTCGGTGTTTCTGGGTCGGGTTCGCGCGTATCGACCATTGGCTCATCGTCCGCTGGCTGCGCTCGTGCTTCATGTTTCGGTGGCTTGTCCTGTTCATTGTCCGCCATGTGAGTACGGTAACGACTTTGTCCGATTGGCACGCCGAATCGGCCAGCTGTTATTTCAGTGTCCACCGCATCCGCACGGAAGGTGGGCAGCGGCTGGATACATCGCCGCATCGATGCCACCAGCAGCCATCGGACGCGCCGACATCAACTTCATTGAGCGGAACACGGCAGCCTCCGCGACTTCGTCGGTTCCGACAAAGCTAGCGAGCAGATCTGATTGGGTGGGTGCGCAACTCCTTGACGGCCGTGCTGATGGTTTTGTTGACGCGCATGACACAGATGGCTGAAAGCGGCGGTCGGTTGTCGTCGAGGTTACGGCCTTAGTTGATCAAGGCGGCCAAGCAGGGAATTGCCGTGACCGGCTCGCCGTAGCGCCAGTTTTGAACGGCATTCCAGGCGAACACGATCATCGACAAGCGGGATGGCCTCGGCCATCCCGATATGTCCTGCGCGGCCAAGCGATTCGCCATCGCGCGATACCGACTCATCAGATCCTGGTAGCCAGTCCCGTTGCCGCCGGCTCGTGAACCCCCGCGGTACCGCATTAGGCAGTACGGAAATGCCAGCACACGGTCACCACCGGTGCACTCCAAACCAGACCGGAAGCGGTAATGAGTGTCCGCAGCGACGGAATGAGTTTGGCGTCGAGCAGTCTCTGGGACGGGCCCAGGCGGGGCAAACCATTCATAGCAGCGCCATTATGCGAATCAAGCTCAGTTACCCCCGGCCTGTTAGCGGCGGGAGTCGCCGCGGCAGCGATCGTGGCCGCGCCAACGGCCATGGCCAATGCCGCGGCCGGTCAGCATGCTTGCGCCCATTCGGGGGTGTCGGAAACCAATGCCACTCGCCGGGCAACGTTCAGATCAACGACTCGCCTCGTTATCCGCAGTACACGTCTCAATATCCTTACAGGGAGGGCGACGTCTTTGACCGGGGTGGTTTGGGCACGGCGGTGGTTTCGGGCACGGCGGCCGGGCCGGTCACCGTTAGCGGCTGACGTAGGCTTTTGACCCCGGGGTCGGTTCAGCGCTGTACACAGCGAGGTCGAAGCCCAAAACGTCCCCTGACGACGCTCCACCCGTTCAGGGATGACAATTTCTCTGCTCTCGATACCGGTGGCCAGTGGTTTGGCAGATCCTGCTCGTCGACCAGGAACTAAGTAGCTGTACCGCGTAACACGTCATAAGATATGACTTATATGAGGATCTTGAAGAGCGGACAAAAGCCAACCTGGTCTGCATTAGCCAGGATACGACGCAACCTACTGGCTGCTGCTGCAGCCACAGCGCTTCCGCTGCCGATCCTTATTACACCGGCCGCTACCGCTTACGGCTCCCAAGAAATCGACATAGACGCGGTGTGCCAAGCCCAGTACCCGGCCAGTGGCAACTTCGACGCCGGACACGCGTACCTTATGGACCCCGGCGACGCTTACTCCTGGCGGTGCAAGCGAGGCGCGCTCCCAGGTGGGGCTATGGTTGGCAACCTACCGGTGGATGTCGCTGCATACTGCGCCCAGTTTGGAAAACACGCAATGCCCGCGGCTTCTCCGAACTGGGCGTGCACGTAGCGGTCAATGTTGGATCCGTCTTCTCCGATCTAGAAAAACGCGACCGATGAGATCCTTCTAGCATGACCTTTGCGACCCCGCGGTTCAGCCCGGGAGTGTCCGAGACACTCGAAGGCTCCTGTCTCGGGCTTTAACTGCGAGATGGAGCCTGACCTGATCGCTGCCAACTTCGAGCCGTTTCGTCCCGCGCCTGCACCCTTCAAGCGCCGCGGTGCCCGCCACACCCCTATACCCCAGTTTATTGGACGAGACGCGAAAATCTTGATTTCAGCCATAGAGAATCGGCGTTCACTCCATTGCAGATCATGGTTCAACCTCCGTTAAGATTCTCTAATTCCGATCTTGATTGCGCGTTCTTGCCGTCCACATTTGCATGCGATTCGGCACCGAATCATTGACCCGTACCCTAAAATTACTCACATTACGAGCTAAAGTAAGTGCCGGCGATAAAGGTGGTATCGATGAGGCATGTACGGAGGCGCTTTTGGTGCGAGGTGAGCCTCGGAACCATTAGTGCCGTACTACTGATAATCACGGCAACGTGGCCCGACTGGATCGAGAAGGTGATCGGGACTGATCCCGACGCCGGCACCGGCTCGCTGGAGTGGGCAATCGTCGTAGTCCTCGCCGTCTGCGCCGTTACCTTGCCGCTGTTGGCCAAGAACGAGTGGCGGCGTGCTCGCGCCGGCGGCTCCACACCGGGAAGCTGAGAAAGTCGATGTCCGAGGCCGCAGTCACCCTCGTGGGCCAGGCCGCGTTCAGCTTTGTGGGGACCGTCGAGCGCCTCGGCGCGGCGACGATGGAGGACCTGCCCGTCGATGAGCGGACGGCCGTCGTGCGCGTGGACCAGGTGCTGCAGGCTCCGGATGCGTTCGCGCAGCTGGCCGGTATGAGCGTGACGGTGCAGCTGTTGCCCGACACCGAGCCCCCAGAGGTCGGCTCTACATTCGTCTTCTTCGCGAACGGGCTCGTCTTCGGGGCGGGCATCGCGTTGACCGAGATCGGCCGTCTCCCCGTGGAGGAAATGGAACCGCACATTGCGATGGCGGCCGCGGCCGGCGGCGCGGCCCCGCTCGAGACGCTGCAGCGGCAGGTGACTGCCGCGCGGTTGCGCGCGCAAGCCGACAGCGCCGACGCGATCGTGCTCGCGAGGGTGGTCGGGCTCGAGCGGGCGTCGGGGTCGCCGCTGCGCGAGCACGACCCCGACTGGTGGCGGGCGACCCTGCATGTGATCCACGTCGAGCGGGGTGACGTACAGGAGGACTCGGAGGTCAAGGTGCTCTACGCCAACAGCCTCGACGTGCGGTGGCGCGAGGCGCCGAAGCCGAAGGCGTCCCAGAACGGGCTCTGGTTCTTGCACGCCACCGAGGGGGAGCTCGCCGAGCTCGCCCCGTTCGAGATCGTCAATTCCGAGGACCTCCAGCCGGTGCAGAACCTCGAGCTGCTGCATGAGACCGGGAGCTGAGGGGCCATGATCAGAGTCGTTAATATGATGCCGGCGGCATTGAGCGGCGAGTCCAGACAAGACAGCGAGCCGAACATCGCGGTCAACCCCGCCAACCCGACAGACATTGTGGGTACCGCCTTCACGCCCGCGGCGGGCGGCTCGTTCGCGCCGATCTATGTCTCGGTGGACGGCGGCCTCGCGTGGTCGCTGCGCAACGTCGTGCCCGGCAACGGCTTCGTCGGCACGGGCGACATCACGGTCGGCTTCGCGACGAGGGGCGGGATGCTCTACGCCGGCACGCTCAACGGCACGACCGGCCATCTGCAAATCATGCGCACGTCGGGGCCCACTTCCACCACGCCGATGACGGTGCTCGTCGACCGAGCGAACGAGGACCAGCCGTGGGTCGTCGCCGGCAGCGTGGTCGTCAGTGGCGCCTCGGTCGACCGCGTCTTCGTCGGCAGTAACGACTTCAACCAGCCGAGCGGCCAAACAGGGACCGTCGACCGGTCGGCCGATGCGGCGACGCAGCCCGCTCCGGCAGGCTTCGCGCCGTTCCAGTTGGAACACCGCACCACGTCCGGCCAGGACGGCCCACCGGTTCGTATAGCGCTGCATCCCAGTGGCGTGGTCTACGCCGCATTTCACCGGTGGGTGACCAACAACGGCTCGAACATCACGATCGACGTCGTGGTCACACGCGATGACGCATGGGGCACGAGTGCATCGCCGTTCAGGGCGCTCGTAGACAGCGGGGACGGCGTTATCGGCCAGCGCGTCGCCACCGGCCGCTTCATCCGCTTCAACGACACGATGGGCCAGGAGCGCCTCGGCGCCGACCTGGCGATCACCGTCGATCCCACCGATGCGAACACCGTCTACATCGCATGGTGCGATCGCGTCGGCGGCTCGGCCGGCACCGACTGGACGATCCATCTGCGCCGCTCGACTGACGGGGGTCAGAACTGGTCGGGCGACCTGCGCACAATCACCAATGCAAAGAACCCGGCGCTCGCCATTAATTCGCAGCGCGTGGTGGGATTCGCTTATCAGCAATTCACGGGCACCCGCTGGGTCACGCAGCTCGAGGTGACCGCCGACGGCTGGGCCAGTGCCGCGACCACGATGGTCCTCCACACGGCGCCGTCCAATACCCCCGCCCGAGCGTTCTTCCCGTACATCGGCGACTACATCCGCCTGCTCGCCGTCGATGTGGACTTCTACGGCGTGTTCTCAGGCTCGAACTCGCCCGACTTGGCGAACTTTCCCTCTGGCATCCTCTATCAGCGGAACGCCAACTGGACAACGCATACGCTGCTTGCCGCCGACAACGCAACTGCCGTCGCTTCGTCAATCGATCCGTTCTTCTTCCATTTCCGTTATGGCGATCCCGCCGGATACATGTTCGACGCCCAAGGCACCAAGCACGTGGTCTATCGCGGCGGCGACGGTCACATCCGGGAACTGTGGTGGGACGCCGACCAGGGCTGGCATGTCAACGACCTGACCGCCGCCACCGGCGCCGCGGGTGCCGCGGGCGATCCCGCCGGATACATGTTCGATGCCCAAGGCACCCAGCACGTCGTCTATCGCGGCGGCGACGGCCACATCCGGGAACTGTGGTGGAACGCCGACCAGGGCTGGCATCTCAACGACCTGACCGCCGCCACCGGCGCGGTGCGTGCCGCGGGCGATCCCGCAGCGTACATGTTCGATGCCCAAGGCACCCAGCATGTGTTCTATCGGAGCCGCGACGGTCACATCCGCGAACTGTGGTGGAACGCCGACCAGGGCTGGCATGCCACCGACCTGACCGCCGCCACCGGCGCGTTGGCGCCTAATGCCTAGAGACCGTCGGTGAGGAGTAACGACCGACGCGATCGATGATCGGCATGTCGCACAGGATCAGATCCTCGCCTCGCGGCTGATCGCAGGGGTCGATCAGGCGGGCGAGCATGTGACGCTCCAAGATCAAGACCAGATAACCCTTGCCCCCGCATCTAGCAGAGATTTCGCTGGTGGTCCTTCGTGAGGTCGAAACATACGCCATTCCTCGAGCGGGCTGTGTGGCTCATGCTGAAAAGTCCGGAGCCCTAACCCATCTCGGCTGGGCAACGACCAGTGAACGGATCCTCAAGGTCCGCAACCGCGGCGCCCCAGAGCGGCCATCGAAGCAGAGTCCTCGGCACAATACTGGTCGGTCTGACTCTGTCATGGTGAGCGCTTTCCTGATCAGTCGACACCTGAGTGGCGTTTACGGGGGGCCGCCGAGCGCGGTGGCCGGTCACGCATGTGGTCGCGGACGGGACTCATGATGTCGCCGAGGGCGCGCACGTCCTGGTCCGAAAGCGTGCCGTACAGCAGTTCGCGTACGACCTGGATGTGGCCGGGGAGGACCTTGGCGACATGGGCTCGGCCCGCCTCGGTGATGTCGACGACCGTGGCGCGCTTGTCATGGGTGCTGACTTCGCGGGTGATCAGCCCTGCGTTTCCAACAGTCCGGCCTGATGGGTCAGGCCGCTGCGGCTGTAGACCACACCGTCGGCCAGCTCAGTCATCGTGAGCGGCCGTCCGGCGTCGACCAATTTGGCCAAGACCTCGAACTGCACGTAGCTAAGGCCGCCCTCGGCCTGCAACTGCTCTCGCACGGCGTACTGCAGCAAGCTGACCGCCTCGGTCAGGGCTAAGTACGTACGCATTTGCACAGCGCCAGTCAGCGCTTGGTCAAGCGCATCGTTTGTCGGCTGCTGGTGAATTGGTTGACGAGCACTTGGAGACGATCGGAGTCGTAGCCAGGGCGTAGTCGGCCGGCACGGCTGAGGGTGACCAGTCCGTGCAGTGCGGCCCAGAACACCTCGGTGAGAGTGTCCGCATCCTGTTTGTCGGCGACGAGGGCGACTGCTTGGTGCAGTTCGGCGAAGGCCGCCTCCAGCTGAGGGGGTGTGTCTTCGGCAGCGAAGCGCAAGGTGGTCGCGCGGGTGAACATCGCGTCGTACACCGCGGGGTTGTCGCGGGCGAAGTCGATGTAGGCGTGGGCAATCCGGGTCAGCGCCCCTTTGGCCGCGCCGGTGCCCGAGCGGGCGGCCCGAATGACCTCGGCGAGCTCGCCGAACCCCTCGATGGCGATGGCATCGGCGATTTGTTCCATGCCTTGAAAGTGCTTGTACAACACAGGCTGGCTGTACTCGATTTCGGTCGACAACCTACGGGTGGTCACCGCGTCCCAGCCCTCGGCTTCGGCCAACGTGCGAGCCGTTGTGATGATCAGCTGCCGGCGGGCGGCGCGCTCACGCGCCCGGCGATCCTCAATGGCCATACCGAATTATAGCATCGCTAGAAGTTCTAGCACTGCTATTGACACGCCCACATCCAAGGGGTTAGCGTTGCTAACGCTAGCGTTGCTAGCGCCTACGACTGGTGGGGAGTGCGACATGAACTTCGACCTCATTACCCGCGCTGCGGCGCTGATCGCCGTGCTGGGTACCGCGGTGGTGTACGGCACCGACGTGTTCTGCGCCATCGTGCTGCGACCGGCGCTGGCGTCGGTCAACGACAGTGCCCTGGTTGCGGTCATGGGAAGGGTGCATCGATACGGAGACAAGCGCATGCCGGTGCCCGGAGTGCTCGGGGTGCTCGCCGCCGCGGCAAGTGCGGTGCTGGCAGCGGTGGCTGCGCACTGGGCGCAGGCCATCGCAGCGGGTGTCGCCCTGGTCGCGCTGTTGGTGTGGCTGGTCCTGTACACCCAGGTGAGCGCCCCGATCAATCGTCAACTGACCGCGGCTACCGACGCTAGCAAGGCGCTGCCGGATGGGCGTGCGCTGCAAGCGAAGTGGGAGTCGATCATCGATGCCCGCGCGGTGCTGCAGGGCGTGGCGGTGGCCGCACTGTGCGTGGCGCTGATGATCTGACAGGCCCCTGCGCACAGATTGACGCCGAATTCCACTTCAAGGAGCCCGATTTCAATGTTTCAGCTGAGGATCTACACCCTGCGATCGCCGGAGGCTCTGGACCAGTACGCGACGGTGCACTGGGCGCGGCACGTGCCCACCTTCGAGACGTTCGGGGTCACCACTCACGGTGTGTGGACCGAACACGGCGACGGCGGGAACCAACTGGTCGCGCTGATCGGCTACCCACCAGACGCCGACCCCGACCAACTCACACGGCACATCATGACCAGCACAGAATTCGCCGCCGACATGGCCGGCTTCGACGTCGACAACATCGTCGACGTTCAGACGATACTGCTTGACCCGACATCGTTTTCAGCAATTCACTAGCGACATCTCAGGAGTGTTCGACATGACCATCACCACCACCATCGGCTACGTCCTGGCAGGACTGCTCGCCGCAGCGATCATCTTCATCGGTGCACGCTTCCTCGTCGCGCCGCGCGTCGCCGCCGCCGGTTACGGCGTACTACCCGATCTAGGCCAACCCGGTGCGAGCGCCTACCTCAGCGTCAAAGGCATCCGCGACATCGCCACGGGGCTGTTCGTCATCATCCTGATGATCGCGGGCGCCACCCACCTGGTCGGCTGGGTGATGCTGGCCGCCACCATCATCCCGCTCGCCGACGCGGCCATCGTGCTGCGCAACGGCGGATCCAAGTCGATCGCCTACGGAGTCCACGGCGGCACCGCCGTCGTCATGCTCATCACGACCGCGCTGCTGCTCGTCTCCTAAAAACGCAGACGACTTGCCCGCAACATTCACCGCATCAAAACCCCCAGCGACACCGAGTAGGACGAGATGACTGAGATGAGAGCCGATCTGGTGTCGCCGCCGGGAAGTGACGCATACCACCGCTGCTAGGCTCCGACGACTCGCGCCGCTGATCAGCCGCCTCGCGGGTTGGGTGGGAGATCGAGTGGGCGGCCGCGAGAACGTCTATCCGGCCGCGGTCGAGAACGTCCTCGCCGCTTCCTGGCGTCGCGTCGGCGGATGACCGCGACCGGCAAGATCCAGAAGAGCCGGCTGCGCGAGCCCTACTGGACCGGCCACGACCGTCGCATCAACTAGGGATCCCGCCCGGGAACACCGCACCGCTTGTCCGAGTAGGCGCGCTTCAAGCTGGATCTCGATCTCTGCTTGGCAATCATGCCCCCGCGTCGCGTAAAACTCGACGATATCGGGCACCGCACAACCGTTTGTGCAATGCAAAATTGTTGTGTAATGCACAGTGGTGCAACCCAATTCAGTGACCAAATGCGGCGAAGGTTGGGGATAATGTGGCATGCCGACCTACACCACCTTGGACACCTACCCATCCCGGTGCGTACGGCTCAATTCTTGAGTTTTGAGATCGGGATGCCTTGGTCGGCGCGTTGAGCTAAGGCGATTCGAACGCCTCGCTGAACCGGCCTCATCCGTGCGCAGGTGGTGGCTGTGGCTGAGGGATCGATCGAATCGATGGGGGTGGGTGGTGCGGCCGCGCAGTGGGGAGAATGCTTGTTAAATCTATATATATTTATGTGTCTTCGGCGTGTAGATGCGGTGCGCCGGCTTCGGGTGGTGGCATGATCCCGCTCCAGGTCAAAAGCAGCCCGATCGGAGATCGAATGATGAGAAACTTGCTGTACTGGTCTCTGCGGCAGGGATGCTTTTGGCACCTCGTCTCCGGTCAGATCGTGCGCGAGTTACCGCGCGGCGGGCACGCCCCCGGCAAGCAAGCCGCCGCGGTGGTCCAGTTCTTCAAGATCAGCGAGGAGCAGTCATGAAGACACTGATCGCCATGGTGCTGACCGCGCTGAGCATCTGGAGTGCAGCGGTGGCACTGGCCGATAACGGTCAGTCATCTACCCCCAGTCTCCCACCGGCCCCACCCACGCCGACACCGATTCTGGTCACCGGAGGGGCCAGCGGCGGTACCAGTCCGGGCAGCTCCTGCGTCCCCCGTCTGGGGCTGCGGAACATGCCTCCGGCACAGTCCCCGCCGATGCTCTGGAACCAGAACGGCGACGT
>NZ_DASQVQ010000066.1:0-30335 GCF_035640695.1 Mycobacterium sp. | reverse complement strand
GCGCACGCTGGCGTGGGGCCCGCTCGACGCGCCGATCAATCCGCCGGTGCAGCCGCAGCCGCCGTGCACTTTCGTCTCGGTGGCGGCCAGCTCCGACGCGGCGTCGATTCTCGAGGCCTGCCCGAATGCGCCGGATCTGCGCCTGACCATGCTGAAGGTTGCCAAGGAAGATGTGTCGCCCGAGCAGCGCTACGCCGAGCAGACCGGCGCCGACGCCAAGTCCGGCGCGAAGGTGCTGATGGTGTCCGGTCAGCGCACGGCGGTGTATCTGCCCGCGCCGCAACCGCGGATCGTGGTGTATGACGAGACCGGCGTGGAGATATCGAGCACGGCGCTGGCGAAGCCGGCGCCGCCGGCGATCAGCGCATCGCGGGCCGGTGACCTCGTCACGGTCTGGACCGGCGACAGCGTGGTGGTGCTCGACGGCAGTTCGCTGACCTACCGGTACGCGATCGCGGCCGGCGCCGCGACGCCGATCGGCCCCGGCGCGATGATGGCCGACCGGCTGCTGATACCACTCAGCACCGGGATGGGCGTCTACGACCCGATGACCGGGGCCCCCGATCGGGTGATTCCGGCCGACCGCGGCGGTGTGCAACCGCCGGTGCTGCCCGGCCTGGCCGGCACGACCGTCGTCGAACAGCGGGGCGACACGATCGTCGCACTCGGTGACCGCGGCTAGCCGTCGGTGACTTGTTCCCGGGGCGCCTGACCGGCGCCGCTAAACCACCTCGAGCGCAAAGTTCGCCAGCGGCTTGCCCGAGTTCCAGTGCTTGAGCAGCGAAGTCGCGAGCTCCCGGTATGCGATCGCGCCCTTGTTCTTGCGGCTGGCCAGCACCGAGCAGCCCGACGCGCTGGCCTCCGCGAAGCGCACCGTGCGCGGAATCGGCGGCGCCAGCACCTGCAGGTCGTAGCGGTCGGCCACGTCGAGCAGCACGTCGCGGGTGTGGGTGGTGCGCGAGTCGTACAGCGTCGGGAGCGCGCCGAGCAGGCTCAGATCCGGGTTGGTGATCTGCTGCACGTCGGCGACGGTGCGCAGCAGCTGCCCGACGCCGCGATGCGCCAGCGTCTCGCACTGCAGCGGCACCATCACGTCGTCGGCCGCGGTCAGCCCATTGAGAGTGAGCACGCCCAGCGACGGCGGGCAGTCGATGATCACCACGTCGAACTCGCCGCTGATCTTGGCCAACGCTCGCTTGAGCGCGTACTCGCGGCCGGCCCGCATCAGCAGCATCGCCTCCACGCCGGCCAAATCGATGTTGGCCGGCAGCAGCGTCATCCCCTCGCTGGTGTCGACCAGCGTCGCTTCCGGTTCCACCTCGCCAAGCAGCACCTCGTGCACCGACACCGGCAGCTTGTCCGGATCGTGGCCCAGCGAGAACGTCAGGCAGCCCTGTGGGTCGAGGTCGACGAGCAGCACCCGTTTGCGCTTTTCGACCATCGCCGCCCCCAACGAAGCGACCGTCGTCGTCTTGGCAACTCCGCCCTTTTGATTTGCCACCGCAAGAACCCGCGTCACGGGGTTCATCCTGACACGCAGCCGGACGGTCGCGTGGCCGGTGCGGCAGAATCACACCGTGACCATTCAGCAGCATCGGCTGCTACTCGTTCGCCACGGCGAAACCGAGTGGTCCCGCGACGGCAAGCACACCAGCCGCACCGATCTGGAACTCACCGAGACCGGCTGCAAACGGGCCAAAATTCTCGGTGAGGCACTGCGTCAGCTGAATTTGACGGATCCCTGGGTGGTCAGCAGCCCCCGGCGGCGGGCGGTCGTCACCGCCGAGTTAGCCGGGTTGACCGTCGACGAGGTGTCGCCGCTGCTGGCCGAGTGGGACTACGGCGACTTCGAAGGCCTGACCACACCCGAAATCCGCAAGTCCGTCCCGGACTGGCTGGTGTGGACGCACGGCTCTCCGGGCGGCGAGAGTGTCGAGCAGGTCTGCGAGCGCGCCGACAAGGCGGTGGCCCTGGCCCTGGACAACATGGAATCGCGCGACGTCGTGTTCGTCGGACACGGCCATTTCTCCCGGGCAATCATCACCCGATGGGTCGAGCTGCCGCTGCCGGAGGGCGCCAGGGTCGCGATGCCCGCCGCCTCGGTCGCGGTGTGCGGCTTCGAACACGGCGTGCGGCAACTCGCGGCGCTGGGATTGACCGGCTATCCGCATCCGGTCTCATACACATGAGCGAGCCGTCGTTTGTGCTGGCCGGTCCGACCGGCGCGCTGATCGCCGACGGCATCCACACCAGGTATCCGACCGCCATCGCGGCGCGCGCGGCGTTGCGAGCCGGGCGCACGCCGATTGTCTTGGGCGCGTTGCCGTTTGACCCGACAGCGCCGGTGGCGCTGATGCGACCGCGGACGCACCGGTTCACCGACGCGCCGCCGTCCTGGCCGGCCCAACGGCTGCCTGAGGTGCGGATCGCCGGACAGGTGCCGTCGCCCGAAGAGCACGTCGAACGGGTGCGTAGGGCGGTGCGGGCACTGACCGCCCCGGGGACTGTGCTGCGCAAGGTGGTGCTTGCCCGCGCGCTCAATCTGGCAGCCGACAATCCGCTGGATGTCCGCACCGTGCTGGGCCGGCTCGCGGCCGACGATCCCGCGGCCAACACATACCTGGTGGACCTGACACCGGCCGGCGGCCGCTATGCGGGCCGGGTGCTCATCGGCGCCAGCCCCGAGCTGCTGGTGAGCCGCCGCGGCGAGCAGGTCGCGTGCCGGCCGTTCGCCGGGTCGGCGCCGCGCTCGGCCGATCCGGACACCGACCGGGCGAACGGCACCGCGCTGATCGAGTCCGCGAAGAACCGCCTTGAGCACACGATGGTGGTCGACGCGATGCGCAAGGCCCTCGACCCGTTGTGCGTCGATCTGCAGGTCGCGGCGGCACCGCAGCTCAGTGCGACCGCGGCGCTGTGGCATCTGAGCACACCCATTACCGGCCGGGTTCGCGAAACGTCAACGACCGCGCTGGATCTCGCGCTTGCCTTGCATCCGACGCCGGCGGTCGGCGGGGTTCCGACGGACGCGGCCCTTGCCTTGATCGCGGGGGTGGAGGGCGACCGCGGGTTCTACGCCGGGACGGCGGGCTGGTGCGACCAGAGCGGCGACGGCCGCTGGGTGGTGTCGATCCGCTGCGCGCAGCTGTCGGCCGACCGGCGCACGGCCAGGGCCCATTCCGGCGGCGGCATCGTGGCCGGCTCCGATCCGGACGACGAATTAGCCGAAACCACAACCAAATTCAAGACCATCTTGTCGGCCCTCGGCGTGCAGCCATGACCACGATCAGGCCGGCCAAGCCCGGCGACGAGGCCGACCTGACCGCGATATGTCACGAGCTGGCAGGGTTCGAGCGAGCGGGCGACCAATGCACCGTGACCGAAAGCCAGATGCGCACCGCGCTTTTCGGTGACATGCCGACGGTGCACGCGCACGTTGCGGAGGTCGACGGCGAGATCGCGGCCGGTGCGCTGTGGTTCTTGAACTTCTCGACATGGGACGGTGTGGCCGGCATCTACCTGGAAGACCTCTACGTGCGGCCCAAGTTTCGCCGCCGCGGCTTGGCCCGCGCGCTGTTGTCCGAGCTGGCGCGCGAGTGCGTCGATAACGGGTACAGCCGCGTGACGTGGGCGGTGCTGGACTGGAACGTCGACGCGATCGCGTTCTACGAGTCCGTCGGCGCGCTGCCGCAAAGTGACTGGATCACCTATCGGGTGTCCGGTTCGGCGCTGTCGGAGCTCGCCGGCTCGTAACCGGTGGTTTCCTGCGCTCCGGCGGCCCAGCGCAGCGCCGACGGGCTGAACAACAGCACCAGCGTGGCGAACGCGACGACCGCCACCGGAATCCCGAACTCCGGTCGGTGCGATCCCACCGCGACGTACCACGCCACCGGAAGCAGCAGCAGCTGGGCGACCACCGCGAGCCCCCGGCCCCAGCGCCTTCCGGTGTACAGCGCCCACCCCGCGGCGAGCACACCGCCGCCGATGATGACAAACCACACCGCGGTGCCGAATCCGTTGACGACGCGCTGATCGGCGCCGGTGAATCCGCGAATCACCAGGACGACCGCGACGGCAAGGGCGACGACACCCTCGACGGCGACGATGGCGCCGGCGCGTCGCACCGCGGCCGGTGCACGAGTGGTCACCAGCCAAGCGTAGATACCTCACGCCGTTAGGCTGTTGCCCCGTGCGTGCCGTGCTGATCGTCAATCCCAACGCCACGTCCACCACGCCGGCCGGACGCGACCTGCTCGCGCACGCATTGGAAAGCCGCGTCGAGCTGACGGTCGCGCACACCAATCACCGTGACCACGCCACCGAGATCGCCCGCGCCGCCGCGCACGACGGGGTGGACGTGGTGATCGTGCACGGCGGAGACGGCACCGTGAACGAGGTGGTCAACGGCGTGCTGGGCAAGCCAGGCCAGCAGCATGCCGTGCGTGCACCCGCCGTCGGCGTGGTCCCCGGGGGCTCGGCCAACGTGTTCGCCCGCGCACTGGGCATCTCGGCCGATCCAATCGAGGCCACCAATCAGCTTGTCGACCTGCTCGGCGAGCACCGGCGCACCGGAAACTGGCGCCGGATCGGGCTGATGGACTGCGGCGAGCGTTGGGCGATCTTCACCGCCGGGATGGGCGTCGACGGCGAGGTCGTGGCCGCCGTCGACGCGCAACGCAACAAGGGCCGCAGGGTCAGGGCGTCGCGGTACATCCGCGTCGCGGTGCGGGAGGTGTTGCGCAGTCGCCGCAGCGAGCCCGTCCTCACGCTGCAGCTGCCCGACGGCAAGCCGGCCAGCTGCGTTTATCTGGTGTTAGTGTCGAACTCGAGCCCATGGACCTACGCCAACGACCGGCCGGTGTGGACCAACCCGACCACCACTTTCGAAACCGGTTTGGGGGTGTTCGCGACCACCAGCATGAAGGTGTGGCCGACGTTGCGGCTGGTGCGCCAGATGTTGTCGAAGCGGCCGGACCCGAACGCCAAACAGCTGATCCGCAACGACGACCTGCCGTGGGTGCGGGTCTGCGCCGGCACGCCGGTGGCCGCCCAGATCGACGGCGAATACCTTGGACTGCGCGATGCGATGACGTTCACTGCGGTGCCCGACGCACTGGGCGTGCTCGCACCACCTGCAAACACCGGATCTGACCTGCGATAACGGCGCCGGCCTAGATGATTTCGGGCGCAGATCGGTTGATTGTAGTACAAACGGTTAAGGGATTCGGAAACGGATCGCCAAAGTGAGATAGACCACGTGTTAACCCGCGCTATTGACATCTGTTGAGCTTATGCAACGATCGCAAGCAACAGTGCAGAAACAATTCCGGTGCACGCGTTAACAGCGGAAGACAAAACGTGTGCACATCGGCGCGCTCGCAGTAAGGGAGTACTAGAGCATGGATTGGCGGCATAAGGCGGTCTGTCGTGACGAGGATCCGGAGCTGTTCTTCCCGGTCGGAAACAGCGGGCCCGCCCTTGCCCAGATCGCTGACGCGAAGTTGGTCTGTAATCGTTGTCCCGTCACCACCGAGTGCCTCACCTGGGCATTGGACACCGGCCAGGACGCCGGCGTGTGGGGCGGCATGAGTGAGGACGAACGCCGCGCGCTGAAGCGGCGCAACGCCCGGACACGGGCTCGCACCGGCGTCTAACAGCCCCGAATATCTACCGCGCAGAATTCCGTCACGGAATTGCGCCGCGTTTCCTGATGACTACGGGGCGAGATGACTACGGGGCGAGCCGACTACGGGGCGAGCCGACTACTGGGCGAGCCGCATGCGCCGGCCGATCGGCACTCTCAGCACCACGTCGGTGCCGCCGTCGGGCGCGTCGTGCATGCCCAGCGAGCCGTCCAGTTCGGCCGACACCAGCGTGCGCACGATCTGCAATCCCAACCGGTCGGATTTCTCCAGGCTGAACCCGTCGGGCAGGCCGCGACCATCGTCGTGAATCACCACGTCTAGCCAGCGGGCCGAGCGTTCGGCGCGGATGATCACCCGACCGTGCTGAGTTCCGGGATCGAACGCGTGCTCGATCGCGTTCTGCACGAGCTCGGTGATCACCATGATCAGCGCCGTGGCGCGATCGGCGTCGAGCACACCCAGCGCACCCTCCCGGTTGACCGTGACGTGCGAGTCGACGGTGGCGACATCGCCCATGATCGGCAGGATCTTGTCGACCACCGCGTCGAGGTTGACCTGCTCGTCGACCGACATCGACAACGCCTCGTGCACCTGGGCGATCGAGGACACCCGCCGCACCGACTCGATCAGCGCCTCGCGTCCCTCGGCGTTGTTGGTGCGACGCGCCTGCAGCCGCAGCAAGGCCGCGACCGTCTGCAGGTTGTTCTTTACGCGGTGGTGGATCTCACGGATGGTGGCGTCCTTGGACAGCAGCGCCCGGTCGCGGCGCTTGACCTCGGTGACGTCACGAATCAGCACCACGGCGCCGACGGCCTTGCCGTGCGCCACCAGCGGCAGGGTGCGCAGCAGTACCGCGGCGCCGCCGGCGTCGACCTCCATCCGCATGCTCGACCCGCCCGCCAGCGAGTCGCGCACGTGTTTGGCGAGCTCCAGCGCCTCGAACGAATCGGATATCAGCGGCCGCGTGACGCTGACCAGATTGTGGCCCGCCAACTCCGACGTAAGGCCCATCCGGTGGTAGGCCGACAGCGCGTTGGGGCTCGCGAAGACCACGCGACCCTCGACATCGAGCCGGATGAACCCGTCACCCACCCGTGGGCTCGACCGCGACATCGCCACGTCGCCGACGTTCGGGAAGGTGCCCTCGGACAGCATCTGCAGCAGATCATTCGCGCAATCGATGTAGGCCAGCTCCAGCGGGCTGGATTTGCGTCGCGCCGCCACCGCGGTCTGGTGCGTCAACACCGCCACCACCCGGTTGTGGTGTCGCACCGGCACCGCCTCGACGTCCATCCCGACATGCCCGCCGCGCTCGATCGCGCCCGATTCGAATGCCTCGGCAACCATCGGCCACCCCGCGGCGGTCGCGATCGTGCCGACGGCGTCGGTCAACAACACCGTCGGTGCGGTGTTCGGCCGGCACTGCGCCACACACACCAGCACGCCGTCGTCGCGCCGCACCCACATCAGGAAGTCGGCGAAGGACAAGTCGGCCAGCATCTGC
The DNA here is from genome assembly GCF_035640695.1 of Mycobacterium sp. Classification (GTDB taxonomy): domain Bacteria; phylum Actinomycetota; class Actinomycetes; order Mycobacteriales; family Mycobacteriaceae; genus Mycobacterium. The sequence continues at coordinate 23,186 of NZ_DASQVQ010000066.1, read as the reverse complement.
CACTCGCCGACGACCGCGTGCAGGTGATCGACCGCGTCGCCGGGGAGGACGGTGTGCTCGGCGAGCAGGTCACCGAGGGTGGACATCCGGCTAAGAAATCACGGCGATGAGGTCGCCCGCCTGAATCACGTCGCCGACCGACACGCTGACCTTGCTCACGGTGCCCGCCACCTCCGCCAGCACGGGGATCTCCATCTTCATCGACTCAAGCAGCACCAGGGTGTCGCCCTCGCCGATCTGATCGCCCTCGTTGACCACGACCTCGAGCACACTGGCCACGATTTCCGCGCGAACGTCCTCGGCCATCCTCACCCCGTTCATTACGCCTGTTGTCGCTACATATCGAACCACAACGGCGGGCGGTCAGCCGACCGGCCAAGCCATGAGACACTGGGTGTCAGTCAACAACCGGGAGGAAGCAACATGGCCAAGCGTGGCCGCAAGAAGCGAGACCGCAAGCACAGCAAGGCCAACCACGGCAAGCGCCCGAACAGCTAGCCGCCCGGTTGAGGCTAGGTCTTGTAGATCGTGGTGCGGCTGATCTCCATCAGCAGCCGCTGTCGCAGTCGGTCCGGCGCCCGCTCGCCGCCGCACTTGCTGGCGATCAACTGCTTGATCCGCTCCTCGAGCCCGTAGTGGCGCAGGCAGCCGGGGCACGCCTCGAGATGGCGGCGCAGCTTGTCGCGGGTCTCCGCGGTGCATTCGCCGTCCAGCAGCGTCCACACCTCGGCGACCACCGCCGCGCACTCGACCTCGTCGTATTCGGGATGGCCTGGGCCGCAGTGTACTTCAGCGTCTTCGCTAGCGTGGTCATGCGCGTGGTCATGCGGGTGACTCACGACGACACCTCCTCTGTGGCCCGGAGCGCTGCGCGGTTGAAGCCGCGCTCCTTCGCGACGTCGGCGAGCAGACCGCGCAGCTGACGTCGGCCGCGGTGCAGTCGCGACATCACCGTGCCGATCGGCGTGTCCATGATCTCCGCGATCTCCTTGTATGGGAAGCCTTCGACGTCGGCGTAGTACACCGCCATGCGGAATTCCTCGGGCAGCGCCTGCAGCGCGGCCTTGATCTCGTCGTCGGGCAGCGCCTCCAGCGCCTCGACCTCGGCCGAGCGCAGGCCGCTCGAGGAGTGCTCGGCGTTGGCGGCCAGCTGCCAATCGGTGATCTCCTCGGTCGGATACTCCGACGGCTGCCGCTGCCTCCTGCGATAACTGTTGATGTAGGTGTTGGTCAGGATCCGGTACAGCCACGCCTTCAGGTTCGTGCCCTCGCGGAACGACCGGAAACCCGCGTAGGCCTTCACCATGGTTTCCTGCAGCAGATCCTCGGCATCGGCGGGATTGCGGGTCATCCGCAGCGCGCCGCCGTAGAGCTGGTCGAGCAGGGGGATCGCGTCGCGCTCGAACCGGGCCAACAGCTCGGCGTCGGCCTCGGTGCTTGTAGCGGGTGGTTCGGGCGCGGCAGAATCCGGCGGCTCGCGGTCTGACGGTGCAGTACCCGCACCATCGACCTCCGTCATGAGGGTCCCTTCCTTGGCGATCCCGAAAAACACCGGTGACAACACCGGACGTTCGAGGCACGCCGTCGACACCTGACTCCCCTTCGCCTGATTCTACGGATGCGGCCAGGCCGCCCTGATGTCGGCCATCCCGCGTCGCTGCAGGCAACAACAGCGCCCGCCCGGCTTCTTGTTCCCCGGGTCGCCACGCGCCTGCCCCGTTGGCCCTGATCCCCGCTAATGTCTGATGCCATGTCGCTCTCCGGGAAGACCATGTTCATCTCCGGCGCCAGCCGCGGAATCGGGCTGGCGATCGCCAAGCGTGCCGCGGCGGACGGCGCCAACATCGCGCTGATCGCCAAGACCGCCGAACCGCACCCGAAGTTGCCGGGCACGGTGTACACCGCCGCTAAGGAACTCGAACAGGCCGGCGGGCGGGCGCTGCCGATCGTCGGCGACATCCGTGACGGTGATGCGGTCGAGGCCGCGGTGGCAGCGACCGTCGAGCAGTTCGGCGGCATCGACATCTGTGTCAACAACGCGTCGGCGATCAACGTCGGGTCGATCCTCGACGTGCCGCTCAAGCGCTTCGACCTGATGAACGGCATCCAGGTTCGCGGCACCTATGCGGTCTCCCGGGCCTGCATCCCGCACATGAAGGGGCGCGAAAACCCGCACATCCTGACGCTGTCGCCGCCGATACGGCTGGAGCCCAAATGGCTCAAGCCGACTGCCTACATGATGGCCAAGTACGGAATGACGCTGTGCGGGCTGGCGATGGCCGAGGAGCTGCGCGGCGACGGCATCGCGTCGAATACGTTGTGGCCGCGCACACTGGTCGCGACGGCGGCCGTGCAGAATCTGCTCGGTGGCGACGAGGCGATGGGCCGCGCGCGCAAGCCGGACGTATACGCCGACGCCGCGTACGTGATCCTCAACAAGCCGGCGACCACGTACACCGGCAACAGCGCGTTGTGCGAGGACGTGCTCGTCGAAAACGGCGTCAGCGACCTGTCGGTTTATGACTGTGTGCCCGGCGCCGAGCTCGGCGTCGACCTGTGGGTGGATGCCGCCAACCCGCCCGGATACCGCAAGGCATAGTGTCGCGGGCCGCGACGCCGGCCATCGCCGCGCTGATCGCCGCCGGCGTGCCGCACGAGGTGGTGAAATTCGAACACGACCCGCAGCAGCGCGGCTTCGGCGGCGAGGCCGTCGAGGCGCTCACCGAATCCGCTGACATCGCGCCCGGGCAGATCTACAAGACGCTCGTCATCGCGGTGCCGAAGGGCCTGGCCGTCGCGGTGGTGCCGGTGCCGGCGCGGCTGTCGCTGAAGGCCGCGGCGGCGGCGCTTGGCGCCGCCAAGGCGACGATCGCGGACCCCGCCACCGCCCAGCGCGCGACCGGCTACCTGGTCGGCGCGATCTCGCCGTTCGGGCAGCGCAAGCGGCTGCCGACCGTCGTCGATGCCGATGCGCTGACTTGGGAGCGCGTCTACTGCAGCGCGGGCAGGCGCGGATGGGACGTCGCGGTGGACCCGCGCGATCTGATCCGGCTCACGTCCGCGGCGGTCGCCGCAATTCAGGCTTAGGGCCTCTAAGGCTTAGGGCCTCAGAGCCCTAAGCCCTAGAGCAATGTTTCCTGACTACCTTGCGGCTGCGCCGGCTCGATCAGCTCCGGGCCGTTGTTGCGCACGCTGTTCACCAACGTCGATATCTCCCGGATCTCGAGGTCGGACAGGTCGGCGCGCACCGTGAGCAGTTCGGGCTCGAGCGGGGCGTCGGGGTCCAGCCAGCGATCCCAGTCCCGCTCGTCGATCATCAGCGGCATCCGGTTGTGGATCTCGGCGAGCGGGCCGACCGCGTCGGTGGTGATGATGGTGCAGCTCAGCAGCGGCGGGTCGGCCTTCGACGCGTCCTTGGGCCGCCACACCGACCACAGGCCTGCCATGCAGATCAGGTTGTCATCGCCGGGCGTCATGTAGAACGGCGTCTTGTGGGCCTTCTTGCCCGACGGCGTGTCGGGGTTCTTGCGCCACTCATACCAGCCGCTCATCGGGATCAGGCAGCGCTTGCCCTTGGCCGACGACCGGAACGCCGGCGACGTGGTCACCTTGTCGGCACGGGCGTTGATCAGCTGCGGGCCCTTGTTGTCGGGCCCGCCGTCGGGTCCTGCCTTCACCCACGGCGGAACCAGACCCCAGCGCATCAGCCGCAGGCGCCGCGTCGGGTCGTCGTCGGGTTCGGAGTGCCGGCGCACCACGGCCGCGATGTTCGTCGTCGGCGCGACGTTGTAGTTGGGCGCCGCGGCGTCCTTCGACGCTTCGTCGATCGCCTGGATCTTCTCGGCCAGCAACGCCGGGTCGGTGGTCACCGCGAATCGACCGCACATGGTTCCATCGTGGCAGACAAGCGATGATGGAGCGGTGAGCACCGAGTCTTGGGCCGCGCCGACGGCGCCGGCTCCCGTCCATGCGACGGTCAACGTCCCGGGCTCGAAGTCGCAGACTAACCGGGCGCTGGTGCTGGCCGCGCTGGCCGCCGCGCAGCGCAACGGCACGTCGACGATCAGTGGCGCGCTGCGCAGCCGCGACACCGACCTGATGATCGGCGCATTGCAGACCTTGGGTCTCAAGGTCGAGGGCACTGCCACCGAGCTGACGATCGGCGGTCGCATCACGCCCGGACCCGATGCCCGGGTGGATTGCGGGCTGGCCGGAACGGTGCTGCGATTCGTGCCGCCGCTGGCCGCCCTTGGCACCGCGGTGGTCACGTTCGACGGCGACGAGCAGGCCCGGGCCCGGCCGATCAGCCCGCTGCTGGCTGCGTTGCGCAACCTCGGCGTGGGCGTCGACGGCGACGGCCTGCCGTTTCGAGTGCGCGGCACCGGCTCGGTCAGCGGCGGCACCGTGCGGATCGACGCGTCGGCGTCGTCGCAGTTTGTGTCCGGGTTGCTGCTTTCGGGTGCCGCGTTCACCGACGGCCTGCAGGTCGCGCATACCGGCGCGGCGCTGCCGTCGGCGCCACACATCGCAATGACGGTGGCGATGCTGCGCGAGGCCGGCGTGGACGTCGACGACTCGGGCGCGAACCGGTGGCGGGTGGCGGCCGGCCCGATCGCGGGCCGCGACTGGACGATCGAACCGGACCTTTCCAACGCGGTGCCGTTTTTGGCCGCGGCGGTGGTGACGGGCGGCACGCTCGGCGTCGAGGGCTGGCCCGCGGTCAGCATCCAGCCCGCCGACATCGTCGTCGAGATCCTGAAATCCTTCGGTTCGGTTGTGCGGCGGGATGATTCGTATCTCGAGGTGCAGGGCTCGATGGCGTACGGCGGCATCGAGGTCGACCTGCACGACGTCGGTGAGCTGACGCCGTCGGTGGCGGCGCTGGCCGCGCTGGCCGAGCCCGGGTCGGTGTCGCGGCTGCGCGGCATCGCGCATCTGCGCGGTCACGAGACGGACCGGTTGGCGGCACTGAGCGCGGAGATCGACGGCCTGGGCGGCCGCTGTGAGCAGACCGCCGACGGGCTGGTGGTCACCGCGCAGCCACTGCATTCGGGCACCTGGCACGCGTACGCCGATCACCGGATGGCGACGGCCGGCGCCATCGTCGGGCTGCGGGTGCCCGGCGTGACCGTCGACGACATCGCCAGCACCGCCAAGACGCTGCCGGAATTCCCGCGGATGTGGGCTGACATGCTGGCCGGCCCGCGGCAGGCGGAGGCGCGGCGGGCGGAGGCGCAGCGACCCGGGAATCGGCGGGTGCCCGGCCGTTGAGGCCTGGCGACTACGACGAATCCGACGTGCGGGTCAGGTCGGGCCGGGGGACGCGGCCGCGGACCAAGACGCGGCCCGAACATGCCGACGCCCGGTCGGCGATGGTCGTGACGGTCGACCGTGGGCGCTGGGGGTGCGTGCTAGACCGCGATGCCGCCAAGCCCGTGACGGCAATGCGGGCAAGGGAATTGGGCCGCACCGCGATCGTGGTGGGTGATGATGTCGACGTGGTCGGCGACTTGTCCGGCCGCCCCGATACGCTGGCGCGGATCGTCCGGGTCGGCGAGCGGCGAACGGTATTGCGCCGCACCGCCGATGACACCGATCCGACCGAGCGGGTGGTGGTGGCCAATGCCGACCAGCTGCTGATCGTGGTTGCGCTGGCCGATCCGCCGCCACGCACGGGCTTCGTCGACCGCTCGCTGATCGCCGCCTATGCCGGTGGGCTGCAACCGATCCTGTGCCTGACAAAGACGGACCTGGCGGCGCCGGAGCCGTTCGCCGAACAGTTCGCCGACCTGGACCTCACGATCACCACGGCGGGCCGCGACGACCCGTTGGACGCGGTCGCGCCGCTGCTGGCCGGCAGGGTCACCGTGCTGCTCGGACATTCCGGTGTGGGCAAGTCAACGTTGGTCAATCGTCTTGTGCCGGACGCCGATCGGGCCATCGGTGCGGTGTCGGACATCGGCAGGGGCCGGCACACGTCGAGCCAATCCATCGCGTTACCGCTGCGTGAATCGGGCTGGGTCATCGACACGCCGGGCATCCGTTCGTTCGGGCTTGCCCACATCCAGCCCGACGACGTGCTGCTGGCGTTTTCCGATCTGGCCGAGGCCATCAAGGAATGTCCGCGTGGCTGTGGGCATCTCGGCCCGCCCGCCGATCCCGAGTGCGCGCTGGACACACTCGAGGGCCCCGCCGCACGCCGCGTGGCCGCGGCACGGCGGTTGCTCAGGGTGCTGACGGAGGCCTAGCCGCCGGGCGTCTGCTCTGACCGGAATGTCGAAAGCAGGTCGGAGCTGAGCATATTAGCTGTATCGTCCGCAACCCCGACCGACCCAACGCTGGCAAGCCCCAACGCCCCGATTGCCGGGCTCGGGTTCCTGGAGGGCTTCGCGATCGAATCCAACCAGGGGTTCAGGGACAAATACCTCGCCGCAGGGGGCCACAACGCCGTGTTCAACTTCCCCGACGGCATCCACAGCCGGGGCTACTGGGGTCAGCAGCTGCAGCAGATGAAACCCGACCTGCAACGGGTTGTGGGCGTGAAAGCACCGACCGCCGCAGGCTAGGCGGCCCTGCGGGCCTCGCGTCGGTCACGGCGCCAGCCGCGAACCGCGGCGATGGCCGTCTTCAACCCGCGGCGCCGCCCGGTCGCCGGGTCGGTGCCGGCGAATCCCGGTTCCAGCTGGGCGAACATCTTCTCGCTGCGGGTCTCGGGCGCGTCGTCGACGGAGTCGGACAGGTACTTGTTCGGCAGCGACAGCTTGGCGATCGTCCGCCACGCCTTGCCGTACTGCACCAACAACGATCCGGTGGTGTAGGGCAGGTCGTACTTGTCGCAGACCTGGCGTACCCGCACCGAGATCTCGGCAAGGCGGTTGCTTGGCAGGTCCGGATACAGGTGATGCTCGATCTGGTACGACAAGTTGCCGGTCATGAACGCCATCGCCGGGCCGGCGTCGATGTTCGCGCTGCCCAGCATCTGGCGCAGGTACCACTGGCCCCTGGTTTCGCCCGCCATGTCGGACTTGGTGAATTTCTCTGCGCCGTCAGGGAAATGGCCACAGAAGATCACCGCGTTGGCCCATACGTTGCGGATCACGTTGGCCAGCACGTTGGCCGTCGCGGTGGACTTGTAGGTCGCCCCGGGCGACAGCGAGGTCAGCGCCGGGAACGCCACGTAATCCTTGAACAGCTGCTTGCTGGCCTTGGCTGACATCTCGCGAAGCCGCACCTTCGTCGCGTCGCGATCGGCACGGCCCTTGAACAGCTTGCCGAGTTCCAAGTACTGCAGCGCAACTCCCCACTCGAAACCGAGCGCGAGCGTGGTGTTCAAGAGCAGGTTGAGAATGTTGTACTGCTTCCAGCGCTGGTCACGGGTGACGCGCAGCATGCCGTAGCCGACGTCGTCGTCCATGCCGAGAATGTTGGTGTACTTGTGGTGCTGGAAGTTATGGGTGAACCGCCAGTGCTTGGCCGCACCGCCCATGTCCCACTCCCACGACGAGGAGTGGATCTCGGGATCGTTCATCCAATCCCATTGGCCGTGCATGACGTTGTGGCCGATTTCCATGTTCTCGATGATCTTGGCCAGGCCGAGGGTCGCGGCGCCTGCCCACCATGCGGAGCGCTTGGAGCTCGCCGCCAGAATGACGCGGGCGGCGACCTCCAGGCCGCGCTGTGCGGCGATCGTGCGGCGGATGTAGCGGGCGTCGCGGTCACCGAGGGAGTCCTCGATGTCCCGGCGGATCGCGTCGAGCTCCACGCCCAGGCTCTCGATGTCGGCGTCGGTCAGATGAGCGAACGCCGGTACGTCTGAGATGGCCATCGTGCCTCCTTTCGTTCGGTCGTTGTCTAACCTACGCTAGCGTAACTTACGAAACCGTAGGTTACCAACCAGTAAAGGCTAGACATCGAGCACACAGTCGCCCGATGCCGCCGAGATGCAGGTCTGCACCCGGGTGCCCGGCTCATGCTCGGTCCCGGTTCGCAAATCGCGCACATGGCCTTGCGCGAGCCCGACGACACAGGACTGGCAGATGCCCATGCGGCAGCCGAAAGGCATTCGCGCACCGACACTTTCGCCCGCATCCAGCAACGAGGTGGCCGCGTCGGCGGCGATGGTCTTGCCGCTGCGGGCGAACGTCACCGTGCCGCCCTGTCCATGCGCTGCCGCCCGCGACACCGCGAATCGCTCAAGGTGTAGCCGCTCGGCCAGACCCTCGCCGGCCCACACCTTTTCGGCGTCGTTCAGCATCCCCTCGGGTCCGCAGGCCCAGGTGTGCCGCTGCCGCCAGTCGGGTACCGCCTCGGCGATTCGGCTCAGATCCAGCCGGCCCTCCCGGCGCGTGGCGCGCACGCGCAGTCGGTAGCCCGGCCGCGACCGGGTCAGCTCGGCCAGCTCGGCTGCGAACATCACATCGGATTCCGTTGGCGCCGAATGCAAATGCACAACGTCGGTGATCTGGTCACGGCGGGCCAGCGTGCGCAGCATCGACATCACCGGCGTGATGCCGGACCCGCCGGTGATGAACAGCACCGACGGCGGTGCCGGGTCGGGCAGCACGAAATTGCCCTGCGGAGGGGCCAGCCGCACGACGGTGCCCGGTGCCACGCCGCCGACCAGATGGGTGGACAGGAAGCCCTCGGGCATCGCCTTGACCGTAATCGTGATGGTGCGGGCCGTCTTGGACGTCGCCGGGCTGGACGTCAGCGAGTACGACCGCCACCGCCAGCGGCCGTCGACAAGCAGCCCGATGCCGATGTACTGGCCCGGTTGGTAGTTGAACGTGAAGCCCCAGCCCGGCTTTATGACCAGCGTCGCGGAGTCCGTCGTCTCGCGGCGTACCTCGACCACCCGGCCGCGCAATTCGCGCGCCGACCACAGCGGGTTGGCCAGCTGCAGATAGTCGTCGGGCAGTAGCGGCGTGGTGATCCGGCCGACCACGACGCGCAACGCCTGCCTCGCCGGGTTGTCGCCCCGAATGCGCGGCCGTCGCGTTTCAGCGACGACGGCCGTGGGCTTTTTGATCTTTGCGCCCATGACACTCCCCGTAATGTCCGTCCGTTAACCTACGGTACCGTAACCTACGGTCGCGTATCCAGTGCATCCGAGCGGGAATCGTCACAGTAAGTCGATCAGGAACGGCAGCTCCTGGCGGGCGTACCAGGCCAGATCGTGGTCCTGGGCGTCGCCGACGGTGAGTTCGGCGTCCTCGTCGCCGAGGTCGGCGGCGTCGATCGCGTCGATCGCCGCGGTCACCGCCGGCTCGGCGTCGGCGTTGTCGACGTGGGCGCAGACGACCTGGTCGATGTCGACCGGCCCGGCCACGCGCACCACCGCATCGTCGAGGTCGGGCCTGGGCCGGGCGTCGTCGACGTCGGCCACCACCACGGCCCGCCGGGGCTTTTCGTCGTCGTCGGCGGCCAGCAGCCGCAGTGAGGCCAGCGCCGCCTCCCGCAGCGCGACGTCGGCCAGCTCATCCTCGTCGCCGTGGGCATAGGCCTCGCGAAGTGTCGGGGTCACCGCGAACGCGGTGCCGTTGGCCGGCTGCAGCCGGCCGTCGGCGACCAGCCGGTGCAGCATCGCCAGCGTCGCCGGAATGTAGACCAACACTATTGGGCTGCTTCCAGCAACTCGTCCAGCGATTCGGTCAGCAGGCCCGGCAACACGTCCACGTCGCTCATCGCATCGCGGTCGGCGTTGATCCCGTAGTACACGGTGCCGAGATAGGACGTCACGCCGATTGCCAGCACCTGGTTGCGCAGCAGCGGCGGCACCGCGTACGTATCCAGCAGCTTGGCCCCGGCGATGTACATCTGCGACTGTGGCCCGGGCACATTCGTGATCAGCAGGTTGAACACCCGCGCCGAGTATGTCGTCGCCACCCTGGTGCCCATCGCATGCAGGGTCGGCGGCGCGAACCCCGACAGCGTGACGATGGTCCTGGCGTCGACGAGGCCGGCCGCCGTCGGATGAGACTCGGTGGCATGCGAAATCTGCGACAACCGCACCACGGGGTTGATCTCGCCGACCGGCAGGTCGACGAGAAACGGCGACACCTCGCTGATCGCCTGGCCCGGAGTGGCCGAATCAAGATCGCCGTCGGGATACACCGACATCGGCGCCATCGCCCGCACGGTCGACGTCAGCGCCACCGGCTCGCCGCGGGAGAGTAGCCAGTTGCGCAGCGCACCGGTCACGACGGCCAACACGACGTCGTTGACGTCGCAGTCGTAGCGGGCCCGCAGATCGCGGTAGTCCTCGAGTCGGCCGCTGGCCACCGTGAATCGACGGTTGCGCGACACCGTCGTGTTGAGCGGACTACTCGGCGCGGTGCCGCGCACGATGGTGCGCGCCGTGTGGGCGATGCGCCGGCCGATGTCGGCCAAATAACCGGCGTTGGCCGCCACGTCGGTGACCGCGGAGCGCACCTGGTCGAGTTGCGCGCCGGGCCGGGCCACCCAGTCGCCGAGCGCACCCATCAGCAGCTGAGGCGTCGTCGGCTCGCGGGCCGGAATCCAGATGTCCTCGCCGAAGTCCGGTTGGCGCTGGGTGCGGTCGGCGATGACGTGGCCGATCTCCAGCGCATTCATCCCGTTGACCAGCGCCTGGTGCGACTTGGTGAAGATCGCGAGGCGGTTCTTGGACAGCCCCTCCACCAAATACATCTCCCACAGCGGGCGCGATCTGTCCAACGGGCGCGCGCTCAGTCGCGCGATCAGCTCGTGCAGCTGCTCGTCGTCGCCCGGCGAGGGCAGCGCCGATCGGCGGACGTGGTAGGTGATGTCGAAGTCGCGGTCGTCGATCCACACCGGCCGCGCCAGGCCCAGCGTCACCTCCTGAATCTTCTGGCGGTAGCGCGGTATCTGCGGGAAGCGCTGTTCGACGGTGTGCAGCAGGGTTTCGTAGCTCAGCCCGCCGCGGGGTCTGTGCAGGATCGACAGCGAGCCGACGTACATCGGGGTGGCGGTGTTCTCCAGGTAGTAGAACGAGGCGTCCGACGCAGACAATCGCGTCACCATTTCGGTGGCACTCCCCCTGTGCGTCGACGCCGGCGGCGATGCGCGGCCGCATCGCCGCCGGCGGTCGAAAGCTAGTTTCGCTTCGCGTGTTTTGGTTGCTTGGACTCGCGGGCCTGGCGGCGCGCGGCCTCACGTCGTTCGCGCCGGGTCGCGCCGGCCGGCGCACCCTGCGGTGACTCGCCGTTGCCTCCGCGCTGCACCCGCGCGGAACCGTCCTCGGACGGCCCCGAGTACGTCAGCGGCGGCGGCTCGTTCTCAATTCCCTTGGCGCGCAGGGCGCCCGCCGCCGCCGCATGCCGCGGCTTGGTGGCCACGGCTGCATCCCGGCCCATGGCGGCCGCCGCGGTGGCGAACTCGGCAAGCCCCTCCGGCGCCGGCTGCGGTGCCACCGACGGCATCGGGGCCGGTTCGACGGTGACGTTGAACAGGAACCCGACGGATTCCTCCTTCAGCCCCTCGAGCATGCCGACGAACATGTCGTAACCCTCGCGTTGGTATTCGACCAGCGGGTCGCGCTGAGCCATCGCGCGCAGGCCGATGCCTTCCTTCAGGTAGTCCATCTCGTAGAGATGCTCGCGCCACTTACGGTCGATGACGTTCAGCAGCACGTTGCGCTCCAGCTGGCGCATCGCACCATCACCGGCGAGCCCGTCGATCTCGGCCTCCCGCTCGGCGTAGGCGCGCTCGGCGTCCTCGGTCAGCGCGTCGAGCAGCTCCTCGCGGGTGAGGTCGTCGATCTCGGTGTCGTCGTCGCGGTGGGTCAGCGACGCGTGGTCGATGCCGATCGGGTACAGCGTCTTCAGCGCCGTCCACAACGCGTCGAGGTCCCAGTCCTCGGCGTAGCCCTCGGCGGTGGCGCCGTTGACGTAGGCGGTGATGACGTCGCGGATCATGTCCATGACCTGCGGCTTGAGGTTCTCGCCCTCGAGGATGCGGCCGCGCTCGGCGTAGATGACCTTGCGCTGCTGGTTCATCACCTCGTCGTACTTCAGGACGTTCTTGCGGATCTCGAAGTTCTGCTGCTCGACCTGGGTCTGGGCGCTCTTGATCGCCCGGGTCACCATCTTCGCCTCGATCGGCACGTCGTCGGGCAGGTTCAACCGCGTCAGCAGCGCCTCCAGCGTGGCGCCGTTGAACCGCCGCATCAGCTCGTCGCCGAGCGACAGGTAGAACCGCGATTCGCCGGGGTCACCCTGGCGCCCGGAGCGGCCGCGGAGCTGGTTGTCGATGCGGCGCGACTCATGACGCTCGGTGCCCAGCACGTACAGGCCCCCGGCGGCGATCACCTCTTCGGCTTCGTCGGCCGCCTCGGCCTTGACCTTCGGCAGCTCCTCGTGCCAGGCCAGCTCGTAGTCGTCGGCCGTTTCGACCGGGTCGAGGCCGCGGGCGCGCAGCCGTTTGTCGGTCAGAAAGTCGACGTTGCCGCCGAGCACGATGTCGGTGCCGCGGCCAGCCATGTTGGTGGCGACGGTGATCGCGGCTGCGCGGCCGGCCTCGGCGATGATTCCGGCCTCCTGCTCGTGGTACTTCGCGTTGAGCACGTTGTGTGGAATGCGCCGCTTGGTGAACTGGCGCGACAGGTATTCGGAGCGTTCGACGCTGGTGGTGCCGATCAGCACCGGCTGACCCTTTTTATAGCGCTCGGTGACGTCGTCGACGACCGCGATGTACTTGGCTTCCTCGGTCTTGTAGATCAGATCGGACTGGTCGGTGCGGATCATCGGCTTGTTGGTGGGGATCGACACCACGCCGAGGCCGTAGATCTCGTGCAGCTCGGCTGCCTCGGTCTGGGCGGTGCCGGTCATGCCGGCCAGCTTGTCGTAGAGCCGGAAGTAGTTCTGCAGCGTGATCGTTGCCAGCGTCTGGTTCTCGGCCTTGATCTCGACGCCCTCCTTGGCCTCGATGGCCTGGTGCATGCCCTCGTTGTAGCGGCGGCCGATCAGCACGCGACCGGTGAACTCGTCGACGATCAGGACCTCGCCGTCGCGGACGATGTAGTCCTTGTCGCGCTGGAACAGCTCCTTGGCCTTCAGCGCGTTGTTCAGATAGCTGACCAGCGGCGAGTTGGCGGCCTCGTAGAGGTTGTCGATGCCGAGCTGGTCCTCGACGAACTCGACGCCGAGCTCGTGCACGCCGACGGTGCGCTTGCGCAGGTCGACCTCGTAGTGGGTGTCCTTTTCCATCAGCGGCGCCAGGCGGGCGAACTCGGTGTACCAGTTCGAGGCGCCGTCGGCGGGCCCGGAGATGATCAGCGGGGTGCGGGCCTCGTCGATCAGGATGGAGTCGACCTCGTCGACGATCGCGTAGCTGTGGCCGCGCTGAACGGTGTCCTCCAGCGAATGCGCCATGTTGTCGCGCAGGTAGTCGAAGCCGAACTCGTTGTTGGTGCCGTAAGTGATGTCGGCGGCGTAGGCGACGCGGCGCTCGTCGGGCGTCATCTGGGCCAGGATGACCCCGACGTCCAGGCCGAGGAAGCGGTGAACCCGGCCCATCCACTCGCTGTCGCGCTTGGCCAGGTAGTCGTTTACGGTCACGACGTGCACGCCCTTGCCGCCGATCGCGTTCAGGTATGACGGCAGCACCGAGGTCAGGGTCTTGCCCTCACCGGTCTTCATCTCGGCGACATTTCCGAAGTGCAGCGCGGCCGCGCCCATCACCTGGACGTCGAATGGGCGCTGGTCGAGCACCCGCCACGCGGCTTCCCGGGCGACCGCGAAGGCCTCGGGTAGCAGGTCGTCGAGGCTTTCGCCGTCGGCGTGGCGCTTCTTGAACTCCTCGGTCTTGGCGCGCAGCTCGGCGTCGGTGAGCTTCTCGACGTCGTCGGACAAGGTGCCGACATAGTCAGCGACCCGCTCGAGGCGCTTTACCATGCGACCTTCGCCGAGGCGCAACAACTTCGACAGCACGGCTATATCCCCTATGGGTTGGAGTCTTTGGCTTCACCCATGGTAGGTGACACGGCCCCCGGCAAGGCCGGACCGGCGCCAGGCCAGCCGAATCAGTCGGCCGTTCAGGCGAGCCGGATCAAACCATAGTCGTAGGCGTGCCTGCGGTAGACCACGCAGGGCTTATCGGTGGCCTTGTCGTGAAACAGAAAGAAGTCGTGGCCCACCAGCTCCATTTGCGACAGCGCGTCGTCGACGGTCATCGGTGTCGACGGGTGCTCCTTGGTGCGAACGATCCGCCCCGGTTCGTGGTCTTCGACCGGAACAGCACCGTCGAGTTGTTCCGGGCTGGTCTCGTCGGTGTTGAAGGGCTCCACCGGCGGGGTCGCCGCGGTGGCCTCCGCCAGCGAAACCGGGGTCTTGTCGCCGTAGTGCACCTTGCGCCGGTCCTTGTGGCGGCGCAGCCTGCTCTCCAGCTTGTCCAGTGCGCCCTCTAGCGCCGCGTAGAAGCTGTTGCCGCAGCATTCGGCGCGGACCACCGGGCCGCGACCACGGGCGGTGATCTCCACATGCTGACAGCTCTTGCGCTGGCGGCGGTTGCGCTCGTGGTAAAGCTCGACATCAAAGAGGTAGATGGAGCGGTCGAACCGCTCGAGGCGGGTGAGTTTCTGCGAAACGTAGATACGGAAGTGATCGGGGATTTCGACGTTGCGGCCCTTGACCACGACGTCCGCTTTCGGCGTCGGTTCGGGCTGCTCATCGATGTCGGCCAAGACCTGGCTGGCATCCTCGGAGTGTCTTGACATGCTCAACAACTCGCTTCTCTTTCGCGTCGCACGCGCGGTGCGAGCCCGGCTTCTCGGTACACGCGCTGGACCGGGTCTCATGTGCTCGCGAAGAATCGCCCGCCCGGCCCGGCGCTAGATGTCGAACACTCACCTCCTACCGCTATTGGTGAAGTGGCGCGCCCAGCTTCCCGACGGCCGCCGTGACGTGTTCACGGAGTCTTGGCCATGACGGTAGTCCGAATTCACCGTGGCGTGCCACTAATTTCCAAGACCTGTTGCCTGTTCTTCACGCGCCTTTGATTCCAGGGTAATTGCCTCGGCGCATCGAGTGCGAGCAACCGCCAGCACACCGGCCACACGGGCCCGAGCGGGTTGCACCGGCCGGCCCGAACCTCCAGGCGGCGTCAGCCCGGCAGGACCGGCACCGCGCCCGGCACCATCAACGGCCGCACCTCCAGCCACCGCTGCTCGTTCTCGGCGGCGCCGGACAGCTGCAGCACGCCGCGCTGGTCGGCGACATACACGGTGGACGGGTTCGCCGCGACCGTCGACACCGGGGCGAGCAGGTTGCGGCTGGGCCCCCCCGAGTCCACGCCGTCGAGGTTCACGTAGGACACCGGATTCTGCGGGTCGTTGCGGCTCACCACGATGTCGTCGCCGGTGCGCCAGGCCAGCGACACCGCCGAATTGCCCAAGCCGAAGCCCAGCCGGCGCGGATAGGTCAGTGCGTATTCCCCACCGGGCGTCTGCTGGACCGTCGCGAGGATCACCTGGCCGTTGATCACCATCGCGGCGCGGGTGCCGTCGCGGGACAGTTGCAGCTCGGCGATCGGGCCGGGGAACTTCGTCGTGAGCGCGACGGCGTCCACCGGTATGCGGGCCGGCTGACCGGACGCGGCTTCCTGGATCACCCGAACCACGTTGACGCCGTCCACCACGACCCACACCGCTTCGTCGAGCGACCAGCTCGGCCGGGTGATCGAGCGACCGTCGGTGGCCTCGACCGCGTCGCCGCCGTTCGGCCCCACCCACAGCGACGCCGACGCGTCCGGTTGTCCGCCGCGCAGCACCACGACCGAGGCGATGTCGCGGCCGCTGCGCGAGAGCGTCGCGGCCCTCTGGTCGGGCATCTGACCAAACGAGCCCGCCACCCGCGGTGCGTGCTGCCCGTCAACCGTTACCAGCGAGCCACCGACCAGCGCGTGCACACCCGTTGCGGCGCCGTCGGCCGCACCGGGATCGGTCGATGCGACGTCGGTGGCCTTCCAGCCGTCGGCGAACCGGTCGTCCAGTGCCGTCCCGTCGGCGTTGATCACGTAGGGCCCGTTGATTCCCGCTCGGGCGAGCGTCCAAATCAGCTGGGCGGCAAGCAGTTGCCGGCTGTGCGGGTCGGTGGTTGACAGGTTCTCCAGCTCGACCCGGGCGCCGCCGTAGCCGCGGCCGATACCCGTCTTCCCGCCGTCGGCCCGCGTCACCGGGCCGCGCAACTTCAGCGGCGGGCCGAGCAGGTTTCGCACCGAATTGCCCATCTCGGGTCGTGGCCCGGCCATCATTTTGCTGACCAACTCGGTGGCCAGCTGGTCGGGGTCGGCGACCGCGACGTAACGCGGGTCGGGCACCACGGTCTTGCCGGTCGGGTCGGGGAAGTACAGGTTGATCCGCTTGTAGGTCTGCTGGAATTGCTGCCAGTCCAGGAAAATGCCGTTGGGTAACCGATCGATGCGCCATCCGCCGGGCGTCTTCACCAGGTCGATGGGGCCGGGGTCGGGCAACGCGCCATCGGCGGTCTCGAACACACCGGTGTCGGACAGCGATCCGATGATGTCGGCGCGCATGCTCACCGAAACTCTTTCGGCGCTTCGGGTTTCGACGAACACCACCCGGTCGACCAACAACGAGTTGCCGGCGTCGTCCCATGACCGCGATGCGGACTCGGTCAAGAATTGGCGGGCGGCCAGATGGCGGTTGGCCGGGTCCGCGGTGGCTTTGAGGAACTCGCGCAGCAGCACATCGGGATCCATGCCGGGCGTCGGCTTGGGCAGGCTGGGCGGCGCGGGCCGCTCCACGGTCCCGATGGCCTGTGGCGCCGACGATGACGGCACCCCGGCGCAACCGGCCACCAAGATCAGCCCGAACAATGCGCACAGCAGAGAAGCGAAGCGGCTCATACCGTTTCCTGCGCCGGTTCCCGGGTCCGGGTGCGACGGCGCTGCTTGCGTTCGGGTCCAGGGGGTTTCAGCGGCAGCGGGCTCGTCGTCACCTTGTGGCCGCGCACCAACGGCAGCGTCAACCGGAAGCTGGCTCCCTTGCCCGGCTCGCCCCAGGCCTCCAGCCGGCCCTGGTGCAGCCGGGCGTCTTCGCTGCTGATCGCCAGGCCGAGGCCCGTCCCGCCGGAGCGCCGCACCCGCGACGGGTCCGAGCGCCAGAAGCGGCTGAACACCAGCTTCTCCTCGCCCGGTCGCAGGCCGACCCCGAAGTCACGCACGGTCACCGCGACGGTGTCGTCGTCGGCTGCCATCCGAATCTGCACCGGCTGGCGTTCGGCATGGTCGATCGCGTTGGCGATCAGGTTGCGCAGGATCCGCTCGACGCGGCGCGGGTCGACCTCGGCGATCACGTCGTGGTCGGGAAGGTCGACCTGCAGTTTGATCCCGGCGTCGTCGGCGAGGTGTCCGACGTCGTCCAGCGCGCTGCGCACGGTCGCGCGCAGGTCCACCGACTCGACGGACAGCTCGGCCACGCCGGCGTCGTGACGAGAGATCTCCAACAGGTCGTTGAGGAGTGTCTCGAAGCGGTCCAGCTCGCTGACCATCAGCTCCGTCGAACGACGCAACGCCGGGTCGAGGTCCTCGCTGTGGTCGTAGATCAAATCGGCGGCCATCCGCACGGTCGTCAGCGGCGTGCGCAGCTCGTGGCTGACGTCAGAAGTGAAGCGGCGCTGCAGATTGCCGAACTCCTCCAGCTGTTGGATCTGCCTCGACAGGCTTTCGGCCATGTCGTTGAACGACACCGCAAGCCGGGCCATGTCGTCCTCGCCGCGCACCGGCATCCGCTCGGTCAGATGGCCGTCGGCGAACCGCTCGGAGATGCGCGCGGCCGACCGCACTGGCAACACCACCTGGCGCGCGACCAACAGGGCGACCGCGGCGAGCAGCACCAGCAGCACCAGGCCGCCGGTGGCCATGGTGCCGCGGACCAGCGCGATGGTGCGTTCCTCGTTGCCGAGTGGGAAGATCAGATACAGCTCCAGCCCGGGCACCGCGGACGTCGTCGGGGTGCCGATGATCAGCGCCGGGCCCGAGAACCCCTCGATGTGCACGGTCGAGTATTGGTAGCTGACCTGGCCCGCCTTGATGAAACCCCGCAGCGTTGCAGGGATTTGCTGCACCGGCCCGGCCGATGTCGCCGCGCGGGGCCCGTCGCCGGGCACCACCAGCGCCGCGTCGAACGTCCCGGCCACCCCGCCGCCGGCGGTCGGATCGGTCTTGCGGTCGGTCAACGTGTTGCGGGCCAACTGCAGGCTGCTGTCGAGCGATCTGGTCTCCTCGCCGCCGACCATCCCGTTCACGGTGTTGCGGGCACGGTCGATTTCCTCGTTCGCGGCGCGCACCTTGACGTCCAGCACCCGATCGGTGATCTGGCTCGTCATCACGAAGCCGAGCACCAGGATCACGGCCAGCGACAGTCCCATGGTCAGGACCACCACCCGCAACTGCAGGGACCGGCGCCAAGCAAGCCCCATGGCTCGACTCAACGCACTCAACCCGCGTAGCAGAGGAGCAGAACGCCGTTGAATGCGCCGCCTCGAGCCCCAGATCACGGAGGTCCGGCCTTGTATCCCACTCCTCGAACGGTAAGCACCACCTGCGGGTTCTCCGGGTCCTTCTCAACCTTTGCCCGCAACCGTTGGACATGCACGTTCACCAAACGGGTGTCGGCGGGGTGTCGGTACCCCCACACCTGTTCGAGCAGCACATCACGAGTAAACACCTGGCGCGGTTTGCGTGCCAGCGCCACCAAAAGGTCGAACTCCAGCGGCGTCAGCGAGATCTGCTCACCCTGGCGGGTGACCTTGTGCGCGGGCACGTCGATGTCGACGTCGGCGATCGACAGCATCTCGGCGGGCTCGTCCTCGTTGCGCCGCAGCCGCGCCCGCACCCGGGCCACCAGCTCCTTGGGCTTGAACGGTTTCATCACGTAGTCGTCGGCGCCCGACTCCAACCCGAGCACCACGTCGACTGTGTCGGTCTTGGCGGTCAGCATCACGATCGGCACTCCGGAGTCGGCGCGCAGCACCCGGCACACGTCGATGCCGTTCATGCCGGGCAGCATCAAATCCAGCAACACCAAGTCGGGGCGCAGCTCGCGGACGGCGGTCAGCGCTTGGCTGCCGTCGCCGACAACCGCGGTGTCAAAACCCTCGCCGCGCAGCACGATGGTCAACATCTCGGCCAGCGACGGATCGTCATCGACGACCAGAATTCTTTGCCTCATGGTGTCCATGGTGTCACCAAATCGCGACAAAACTCCGCTATCACACCCGCGAGTCTGCTATCTAACGAGCGACGATACGAGTTCGGCGGCGTCGACGTCGGCGCCGACGACCCGCCAGCGTCCGCCCCAGCCGGCCGCGGCGAGGCCGGCGTAGACGGCTCCGGTGCGCCGTTGCAACTCGTCGTCGCGTTCGTAGGTGTCGCGCGGCCGGTCGGCCTCGCGGTGTTCGCGCTGCCGCGCGCGTTCGGCGGCCAGCTCCGGCGAGACGTCAAGCAGCACCTGCCAATCGGGCGTGGGTAGGCGCAGCCGGTCGAATTCCAGCGCCCGGACCCACTCCACGACGGCGCCGGACGCGTCCTGGTGCAGGCGGCCCGCGCTGTAGGCGGCGTTTGACGCGACGTAGCGGTCCAGGATCAGCACGTCGTAGGCCGCACGCAGGTGGGCGATTTCGTCGCGCGCGCCCGCGCGGTCGAGTGCGAACAGCGTCGCCATCGCGTACACCGACGATGCCAGGTCGCCGTGTTGGCCGCGCAGCGCCTCGGCCGCGAGGTCGGCGGCCGCCGAATGCCCGTAGCGCGGAAACGACATATAGGCCACCGAGCGGTGATTGGTCTCGAAGCTGGTGCGCAGGCCGTGACACAGGGTGCGCTTGCCGGCGCCGTCGACCCCTTCGATCGCGATCAGCAGGCCTTGCACGCGGGAAGCTTAAACGGCGAACGTGACGCTGGAGTCACACGCGGCGTCTGCGGTGACAGTGGCGTCACGCTCGGCGCAGAACCTCAGTAGCGATAGTGCTCGGACTTGAACGGCCCGTCGACGTCGACGTTGATGTACTCGGCCTGCTCCTTGGTCAACTTGGTCAGGTGACCACCGAGCGCCTGCACATGGATGCGGGCCACCTTCTCGTCGAGCTTCTTGGGCAGCCGGTACACCTCGTTGTCGTATTGGTCGTTCTTCGTCCACAGCTCGACCTGGGCGATCACCTGGTTGGAGAAGCTGTTGCTCATCACAAATGACGGGTGCCCGGTGGCGTTGCCGAGATTCAGCAGCCGGCCCTCGGACAACACGATGATCGAATGCCCGTCGGGGAAGACGAACTCGTCGACCTGCGGCTTGATGTTGATCCGGCGGATCTGCGGGTCGCGTTCCAGCGCGGCGATTTGGATCTCGTCGTCGAAGTGGCCGATGTTGCCCAGGATCGCCTTGTCCTTCATCGCGCGCATGTGCTCGAGCGTGATGATGTCCCTGTTGCCGGTCGCGGTGATCACGATGTCGGCATCGCCGATGGCATCCTCGACGGTCTTGACGTCGAAGCCCTCCATCAGCGCCTGCAGTGCGTTGATCGGGTCGATCTCGGTGACGGTGACCCGCGCGCCCTGGCCCTTCATCGACTCGGCGCAGCCCTTGCCGACGTCGCCGTAGCCGCAGATCAGCACGTTCTTGCCGCCGATCAGCACGTCGGTGCCGCGGTTGATGCCGTCGATCAGCGAGTGCCGGGTGCCGTACTTGTTGTCGAACTTGCTCTTGGTCACCGAATCGTTGACGTTGATGGCCGGAAACGCCAGCTCACCCGCGGCGGCGAACTGGTACAGCCGCAGCACACCGGTGGTGGTCTCCTCGGTGACGCCCCGCACCGACTCGGCGATCTTCGTCCACTTGGTCTTGTCGGTCTCGAAGCGCTCGCGCAACAGCGCAAGGAACACCTTCCATTCGGTGGGATCGTCGTCCTCGGCGGGCGGAACCACGCCGGCCTTCTCGTACTGCGCGCCGCGCAGCACCAGCATGGTCGCGTCGCCGCCGTCGTCGAGGATCATGTTGGCCGGCTCATTCGGCCAGGTCAGCATCTGCTCGGCGGCCCACCAGTACTCCTCGAGCGTCTCGCCCTTCCAGGCGAACACCGACACGCCCTGCGGCTGCTCGGGGGTGCCGTGCGGGCCGACGACGACCGCGGCGGCGGCGTGGTCCTGGGTGGAGAAGATGTTGCACGACGCCCATCGGACCTCGGCGCCGAGCTCGATGAGCGTTTCAATCAACACCGCGGTCTGCACCGTCATGTGCAACGAACCCGAGATGCGGGCGCCCTTCAGCGGCCGCACCTCGGCGTACTCGCGGCGCAGCGTCATCAGTCCCGGCATCTCGTGCTCGGCCAGCCGGATCTCCTTGCGGCCGAACTCGGCCAGGGACAGATCGGCCACCTTGTATTCGATGCCGTTGCGGACGTCGGCGGTCAGCCGGTGCTCGGTCGTCGTCATGTTGTCCTTCTTCTCGCGCGCAACTACTTAGCCTGCTTACACATTAGCCCGCGCGGCGACACCGGGGCTAATCCGATTCGATCACACCGTAGCGTTCGGCCGCGGGCGTGAGCAGGCGGGCCAGATCGGCGGCGACGTCGTGGTCGGCCTCCGGTGGCATCGAGATGTAGCTGATCGCCAGCCGCACGATTGCGCGGGCCAGGATGCCCGCGTCGTCCTCGGTGCATCGCACCCAGCTGTGCATGAACGTTTGGGTCAACCGATCCGACGAACGGTTGATGATCGGCCCGCTGTCGGTCGTGATCAGCTGCAGCAGATCGGGTTTGGTGCCGCCGGTGAGCAGCGAGATCACCAGCGGGTCGGCCGCGGATTCGGCGAAGAAGTCACGAAACCCTTGCACGAACGCCTGGTTTATGTCGCCGACGTTGGTTTCGATCGCGTCGTCGACATGATCGACGAGCCGGTCGGCCAGCCGCAGCGCGTAGCCCTGGGCCAGGCCTTGGCGCGATCCGAACTCGTTGTAGATGGTCTGGCGGCTGATGCCGGCGGCACGAGCCACGTCGGACAGCGTGATCGCCGACCAGTCGCGGGTCAGCAGCAGCTCGCGCATGCCGTCGAGAATCAGGTTGCGCAGCAGGACGCGCGACGCCTCGGAGTATTGGATCCGTGGCGAACTGCGTCTGCGGGCCCGCCGTGCCACAGGCGTGACACTGGCACCAATAGGCTCAGCCGTCAACACAATCGTCTAGGTGCGGACGATCTCGATCATCTCGAAATCCGCCTTTGCCGCGCCGCAATCGGGGCAGCTCCAGTCGTCGGGGATGTCGTCCCACCGGGTGCCGGGCGCGATGCCGTCCTCGGGCCAGCCCAGTGCCTCGTCATATTCGAAGCCACACTGCAGGCAGCGGAAGAGCCGGTAATCCCGCTCATCGCTCATTGCTTTGCTCCTATCAGTTCGAAGTCCACCTTTTCGCGTACGCCGCAGTCGGGGCAGCTCCAGTCATCGGGTACGTCGGCCCACCGGGTGCCGGGCGGATAACCTTCCCGCGCAGCGCCTTTCGCTTCGTCGTAGACGTAGTCGCACACCGGGCAGCGGTACGCGGTCATGCGGCCGCTCCGTACTTGTCGAGCAGCTTCTCGCGTCTCGGCGGGTGCAGGTTCGCCCGGGTGATGTCGCCGCCGTAGTGCGCGAGCACGCGGTGATCCATCACCCTGCGCCACACGGCGGGGATGTACGTCAACGCGATCATCGTGGCGTAGCCGCTCGGCAGGTTCGGGGCACCGTCGATGCTGCGCAACGTCTGATAGCGGCGGGTCGGATTGGCGTGATGGTCGCTGTGGCGCTGCAGGTGGTACAGGAACAGATTGGTGACCAAGTGGTCGGAGTTCCAGCTGTGTTCGGGCGTGCACCGCTCGTAGCGACCGTTGGCGGTCTGCTGGCGCAGCAGCCCATAGTGCTCGAGGTAGTTGACCGTCTCCAGCAGCGTTAATCCAAAAACCGCCTGAATGATCATGAACGGGACCAGGGCCGGACCGAAAACCGCGATCAAGGTCACCCACAGCACCACAGACATCAGCCACGCGTTGACCACGTCGTTGCGGATGTCGAACACGCTGAGGTTCAGGCGGCGCATCCGCTTGGCCTCCAGCTGCCACGACGACCGCAGGCTGCCCCAGACGCTGCGCGGCAAAAATGCCCACAGGCTCTCCCCCATCCGCGCGCTGGCGGGGTCCTCGGGCGTTGC